>NZ_JAWXRD010000029.1:0-334714 GCF_033843265.1 Scandinavium lactucae | reverse complement strand
CCGTAGCGCCGATGGTAGTGTGGGGTCTCCCCATGCGAGAGTAGGGAACTGCCAGACATCAATTAAGCAAAAAGCCCAGTCTTATGACTGGGCTTTTTGCTTTTCTACATTGTAAAAAACTCCCCTTTCGGGGAGGATAATACTCAATGGATGACCTGAGAAAGGAATGCGCGGGTACGTTCCGACTTGGGATTGGCAAAGAACTGATCCGGAGGAGCTTGCTCGACGATCTCACCTCTGTCCATGAAGATCACTCGGTCGGCAACGGTTCTGGCGAAGCCCATTTCATGCGTCACACACAGCATCGTCATACCGGATTGGGCCAGACCAATCATGGTATCGAGCACTTCTTTTACCATTTCAGGATCGAGCGCCGATGTTGGCTCATCGAACAGCATAATTTTAGGTTTCATGCACAGGGAACGCGCAATGGCGACACGCTGCTGTTGGCCGCCTGAGATCTGGCCTGGAAACTTATGTGCATGTTCAGCAATACGTACACGTTCCAGATAATGCATGGCTAACACTTCCGCCTCCTTCTTCGGCATCTTCCGCACCCAGATAGGAGCCAGGGTACAGTTTTGCAGAACCGTCAGATGCGGGAATAAATTGAAGTGCTGGAACACCATCCCCACTTCCTGTCGCACGCGTTCGATATTGCGAATATCTTCATTCAATTCAATACCATCGACGACTATACGCCCCTGCTGATGTTCTTCCAGGTGATTGATACAGCGAATAGTCGTCGATTTCCCGGAACCTGATGGGCCACAAAGGACGATTCGTTCACCCTGTCTGACGTTCAGATTAATATCCTTCAGCACATGAAACTGCCCGTACCATTTATTGACGTTTTCCAGCGTAATCATCGCGTCCGCTGGCTGGAGTAATGTTTGACTCATAATATCCTCAGTGCGGAGTACGCCCGGTGTTAAAGCGCTTTTCCAGATGTTGGCTGTAGCGCGACATGCTAAAACAGAAGATCCAGTAGATCAGCGCGGCAAAGACATAGCCTTCCGTTGACATCCCAAGCCAGGCGGGATCGACGGTGGCTTGCTGAACGCTGCTGAACAGATCGAACAAACCAATGATGATCACCAGACTGGTGTCCTTGAACAGCGCGATAATGGTGTTGACCAGTCCAGGAATGACCAGCTTCAGGGCCTGGGGAAGAATCACCAGCGCCTGCGTTTTCCAATAGCCCAGAGCGAGCGAACTCGCGGCTTCATATTGTCCTTTCGGTAAAGCCTGTAGTCCGCCGCGCACCACTTCCGCGACATAAGCTGACTGGAACAGCACCACCCCGACCAATGCACGAATGAGTTTATCGATGCTGGTGCCTTCCGACATAAACAGCGGCAGCATCACCGAAGACATAAACAGAACGGTGATCAGCGGCACGCCACGCCAGAATTCGATGAAGATAACAGACAGAATACGTACGACCGGCATGGTTGAACGTCGTCCCAGCGCCAGCAAGATCCCGAGTGGTAATGCCCCTGCAATCCCCACCGATGCAATGATCAACGTCAGCGTCAGTCCACCCCATTGCCGGGTTTCCACCCGTTCCAGTCCAAAAAACCCACCATACAGCAGAAACCAGACAACGATCGGATACGCCACGGCCCAACAGGCGATGTAACGCCCGCGACGAGGCATCGCATTCAGGAACATGGGTACAATCGACAGCAGGCCAATAATCAATGTGGTATTGATGCGCCAGCGCTGGTCATGGGGATACAGCCCATACATGAACTGGCCGAAACGCTGATGAATGAACACCCAACAGGCACCCGCTTTGGTACAGTCAGCGCGCGTGGTGCCCACCCAGTTGGCCTGCAAAAAGGCCCAGTTCAACAAGGGGGGAATCAGCTCCCACATAAGCCATAGCGCGAATAGCGTCAGTAGCGTGTTGGACCAGCTGGAGAACAGGTTCTTGTGCATCCACGCCAGAGTTGGATTTCGCTTTGCACCGGCCGGGTGCGCAGAATGAGACACAAGTGCTTTTGTCATCATGACCCCTTAGCGCTCAATCAGTGCCATACGGCGGTTGTAAATATTCATCAGCAGCGAAATGCTCAGGCTGATAATCAGGTAGACCGACATTGTGATGGCAATGGTTTCAATGGCCTGGCCGGTTTGATTCAGCACTGTCCCGGCAAACAGCGACACCATATCGGGATATCCGATGGCAGCTGCCAGCGATGAGTTTTTAACAATATTCAGATACTGGCTGGTGAGTGGCGGGATAACCACGCGTAACGCTTGCGGAATAATGACCTGTCGCAACGTCACCGGATTCGGCAGACCCAACGAGCGGGCCGCTTCATGCTGACCATAAGGCACTGCCTGAATACCGGAACGAATAATCTCGGCGATAAAGGCGGAGGTATAGACCGATAGCGCCAGCGTCAACGCCGCCAATTCCGGGATCAGCGCCATCCCTCCGCGGAAATTAAACCCTCGAAGAACCGGCACATCCCAGTGGAGCGCCGCACCAAATACCCAGTGGGCGAGCAGCGGCAGAACGATGATAAGTACCAGCGCGGAGGGCCATGTCCGCCGGAGCTGCCCGGTTTTTATCTGATGCATTTTGTTGTAGCGAAACAGTCCGACGGTTAACAGTCCAGCCAACCCAATCGCCGCAACAAAAGCCAGTAATCCCTCTCCCCATTGCGGAGACGGAATATAGAGCCCGCGGTTACTGAGAAATGCTAAATCAAAGGCGCTGACGGCCTGACGTGGCCCGGGCAGGTTACGTAAAACGGCAAAGTACCAAAAGAAGATTTGCAGCAGCGGCGGGATATTACGGAAGGTCTCGATATATACCGTCGACAGCTTACGTAGCAGCCAGTTATCCGACAGTCTCGCCAGACCCAGGAAGAACCCAAGAAAGGAGGCAAAGACAATGCACAGCGCTGAGACCAACAGGGTATTGAGCAAACCTACCAGGAAAACCCGGCCGTAGGTGTCGCCCTGCTGATAATCAATTAAGTGTTGAACGATGCCAAAGCCCGCGCTTCGGTCGAGAAAAGCAAAACCGGAGGTAATGCCACGCTTGTCCAGGTTGGTGATGGTGTTGTGTATCAAATAGATGGCAATAGCGACGATGGTCACTACCGCCAGGATTTGAAACAGCCAGGCGCGAACCGTGGGGTTGGAAAAGGAGAGCGATCCTTTTACGGTCAGGCGGCGTTGGGACATAGGAAAACCTCAATGACCAGAACATCAGGTTGGGCACCGCCGAAGCGATGCCCGTCACAGCGTAAAACTTAACGAACCGGTGGAGCGTACTGGATCCCGCCGTTGTTCCAGAGATTGTTCTGGCCACGTTTGATCTTCAGCGCGCTGTCTGCACCGACGTTGCGATCAAAAATTTCAGCGTAGTTACCGACCTGTTTAACGATGTTGTAAGCCCATTTGTTGTCCAGCTTCAGATCCTTGCCGAAATCACCCTCTTTGCCCAACAGGTGAGACATATCCGGCGTCGATGGAGTCGCGAATTTCTCATCCACGTTCTTCGAGTTGATGCCCATTTCTTCGGCATTCAGCATGGCAAACAAGGTCCAGCGAACAATGGAGAACCACTCGTCATCACCGCGACGAACGACCGGACCCAGCGGTTCTTTAGAAATCACTTCTGGCAGAACAACCCAGTCGCCTGGCTTGCTCAGCTTGATGCGCAGAGCATATAGCTGGGACTGGTCAGACGCCAGCGTATCGCAACGCCCGGATTCCAGTGCTTTTGCGGATTCGTCAGAGCGGTCGAAAGTCACCGGCGTGTATTTCATCTTATTGGCTTTAAAGTAGTCCGCCACGTTCAGCTCAGTATCCGTACCGGCCTGAATACAGACGGTTGCACCATCGAGTTCTTTCGCGCTTTTCAGGCCCGCTTTATTGTGCGTCAGGAAGCCAATGCCGTCGTAATAAGTCACGCCGGTAAAGGAAAGACCCATACCCGCATCGCGAGAAGAGGTCCAGGTGGTATTACGCGACAGTAAATCCACTTCGCCCGACTGCAACGCGGTGAAACGTTCTTTCGCTGTCAGCGGGGTATATTTCACTTTGCTGGCATCACCAAATACCGCGGCGGCCACACCACGACAGACATCAACATCGATACCGGTAAATTTGCCGTCGGCATCCGCGTAGGAAAAGCCTGGCAATCCGTCACTGATCCCGCACTGGACAAAGCCTTTCTTTTTCACGGCTTCGAAAGTAGTACCTGCATGTGCCTGACTGGAGATTGCAAACAGCACGCCCGCCGCTGTGAGGCTGGCGATCATCATCTTTTTCATAAAGCATCCTGTGTGGCGAAATTTATCGTTATATATAGACGTCCGAAAGAACGTCGAAACCTGTCTGTGGCCATGGCCATACCCTGTTAAGCAAAGGGGATGCCAGAATTGCAACCACCTGATTTTGGGTCGCGGGGGAGCAATAGAGTGAGTGTAGACAGGAAAGAAAAAAATAAGCGCCCTGGGTTGGTGCAAAATTACAACCTGTGCCACAAAACAGAGCGAAAAAGTGTCAGGATTGAGAGGGGGAAAAGAATTGATTTCGTGGGTTAATATTTGCGTGAGAACGAAGGGAAATAAACTGTGAAATTGCTCACGAGAAAACGGCTGAACAATAATTTTTAATTATGGATGTCTTATGAAGACCACAATTTTATTTTTTTATGCAGTAAGGAAATGAGGCGATTTTTTTACTTTAGGGGTAAGTGCGCACTATTGTGAAGCAAAAGCGCGGGACCCCGCGCTTGAGTGTGATTATTTGGTTAAGGCGACAATACCTAGCGTCAGGCCTGCCAGAGCTGCTGCGCCACCGGCGATCGCTCCGGCTGTTTCCCAGTTATCCTGCGTGGTGCCTTTCATGCAGGTGTTGGTATGAACCAGCCGCCCCTGATCGTCATAAACCGGCACGCAAGGTGAATCGTGTGCGCAGCCTGCGAGTAAGGCGGCCAATAACGCAACTGAAATTAATCTTTTCATAATATTACCTCGAAAAAACCGCGGTGCCATAAAATATCGGTCTTGCGGAATGACGTTAATTTTACCATTGGGACGAGAACCGTCGGAGGGGCAAATAATCTCAATTTGTTTTCTCTGTAAACATCGTGGAGGTTTTGGCGAATATCCCGCTAATTATGTGGAAAATGTGCAGAATAAAACACTGATTTTGCCATCTGCTATTTAGGTATTAATCTGGTTGAAATTAAAAAGGCGCTTTAAGCGCCTTTTTGTTTTACTTATCATTTCGTTGTGCTGAAACGCCGGCGGACGACCACAAAGAATACCGGGACAAAGAAGATGGCCAGCAGCGTCGCGGCTAGCATACCGCCCATCACGCCAGTCCCTACGGCATTCTGCGCTCCGCTGCCGGCACCGTTACTGATTACCAGCGGCATAACGCCGAGAATGAACGCCAATGACGTCATCAAAATTGGACGTAGACGCATTCGGGAGGCCTCAAGGGTGGCTTCAATCACCCCTTTTCCTTCTTTTTCCATTAGGTCCTTAGCGAATTCGACAATCAGGATGGCGTTTTTCGCCGACAGTCCAATCGTTGTTAGCAGGCCAACCTGGAAATAGACGTCGTTATGCATCCCGCGCAGTGATGCGGCAAGTAGCGCCCCGATAACCCCCAGAGGCACTACCAGCATGACCGAGAACGGTATCGACCAGCTTTCATAAAGCGCCGCGAGGCACAGGAACACGACGATCAGTGAAATGGCATACAGCGCCGGAGCTTGGTTACCGGACAGGCGCTCCTGATAGGACATGCCCGTCCAGTCGTAACCAATACCGGCAGGCAGTTTGCTGGCCATCTCTTCCATCAGCAGCATCGCTTCACCGGTACTTTTACCCGGGGCTGCTTCGCCGAGAAGTTCCATTGACGGCAGACCGTTGAATCGCTCCAGACGCGGTGAGCCGTAAACCCAACTTGCGGTAGAAAACGCGGAGAAGGGAACCATTTCACCATTTGCACTGCGAACATAAAGGCTATTGATGTCGTTTGGCAGCATACGGAATTTTGCTTCCGCCTGAACGTAAACCTTCTTCACGCGCCCCCTGTCGATAAAGTCGTTCACGTAGCTCCCACCCAGCGCGGTCGAGATGGTCTGATTGATATCAGAAATCGACACCCCCAACGCCTGCGCTTTTTCCTGATCGACATTCAGCTTGTACTGCGGAGTATCCTCAAGACCGTTTGGACGCACACGTACCAATACGTCCGGATGTTCTTTAACCATGCCGAGCAGTTGGTTACGGGCCTGAGTCAGACCACTGTGCCCAAGCCCGGCCTGATCGACCAGCTCAAAGTCAAAACCCGTTGCCGTGCCTAATTCAATAATCGCAGGCAGGTTAAACGGGAACACCATGGCATCTTTAATGTGGCTAAAGCTGGCCGTTGCGCGTTTGATGATCGCTTCAACATGGTTCTCTTCACCGCTGCGTTCATCCCACGGCTTAAGGCTGATAAATGCCATCCCAGAGTTTTGACCCTGGCCGCTAAAGCTGAAACCATTCACGGTGAAGACGCTCTCGACGTTAGCTTTCTCATCGTTAAGATAGTAGTTGGTCATGGTATCCAGCACCTTTTGGGTGCGCTCCTGCGTCGCCCCCGACGGCAGCTGAACCATGGTCATGAACACGCCCTGATCTTCTTCTGGCAGGAAGGAGGTCGGTAAACGCATGAACAGAACCGCCATTCCCACGACGATTGCCACATAGATAATTAAATAACGCCCGGTTCCTCTCAGGATACGACTGACGCTGTCGGTGTAGTGGTTGACGCTCTGGTCAAACCGGGTATTAAACCAGCCGAAGAATCCGCGTTTGGGGGCGTGATGATCGGCTGAAACAGGTTTCAGCAACGTCGCGCACAGGGCTGGCGTCAGAATTAACGCTACCAATACGGACAGGGCCATGGAGGAAACGATGGTTATCGAAAACTGACGATAGATTGCCCCCGTTGAGCCGCCGAAGAATGCCATCGGGATAAACACGGCGGAGAGCACCATTGCAATCCCGACCAGCGCACCCTGAATTTGCTCCATCGATTTTATCGTCGCGTCTTTTGGTGAGAGCCGTTCTTCGGCCATCACACGCTCGACGTTTTCCACCACCACAATGGCATCATCCACCAATAGCCCTATCGCCAGCACCATACCAAACATCGTCAGGGTGTTAATCGAATAGCCAAACGCTGCCAGAATGGCGAATGTGCCCAGCAGTACAACGGGCACAGCGATGGTCGGGATAAGCGTTGCGCGGATATTTTGCAGGAAAAGATACATCACAAGGAAGACGAGGACGATCGCTTCGAACAGGGTTTTTACGACTTCGTGAATCGAGATTTTGACGAATGGCGTTGTATCGTAAGGATAGACGACACGCATTCCCTGTGGGAAGAAAGGCTGAAGCTCAGCGAGTTTAGTTTTGATCGCCTCGGCGGTGTTAAGGGCGTTCGCCCCGGTGGCGAGTTTAATACCCAAGCCGGATGCTGGCTGGCCGTTAATGCGGGCAAGCGTGTTGTAGTTTTCACCCCCGAGTTCAATCTGTGCCACGTCGCGCAGGTGCACAACCGATCCGTCCTGATTGACGCGCAGCGTGACGTTGCCGAACTCCTGCGGATCTTTCAGGCGTGTTTGAGCAATAATCGACGCGTTAAGCTGTTGGTTGCCGATGGCGGGTGTCCCGCCGAGCTGGCCCGCAGCAATCTGGTTGTTCTGGATTTTCAGCTGATTTACGACATCAACCGGTGTGAGCTGAAACTTGTTGAGTAGATTCGGATCGAGCCAAATGCGCATGGCATACTGTGCGCCGAACAGTTGGGTATCGCCGACGCCATTCAGGCGGCTGATCGCATCTTTAAGGTTGGAGGCGACATAGTCAGAAATATCATCCTGATTCAGGGCCTTATTATCAGATACAAAGCCCGCCACCAGTAAATAGCTGCTGCTCGATTTTTTAACGCTGATGCCTTGTTGCTGCACTTCCTGCGGCAGCAACGGGGTGGCCAGCTGCAGTTTGTTCTGCACCTGTACCTGAGCGATATCCGGATCGGTACCTGACTGGAAGGTCAGGGTAATGGTCACGCCACCGGCAGAATCGCTGGTGGAGGACATGTACATCAGGTTATCGATACCGTTCATGTTCTGTTCGATAACCTGCGTAACGGTGTCCTGCACGGTTTGCGCATCAGCCCCGGGATAGGTGGCCGAAATGGCTACCGCCGGGGGTGCAATCGTCGGGTACTGTGCGATGGGTAGTTGCAGAATAGCAAGACCACCCGCCATCATCAGAATGATGGCCAGTACCCAGGCAAAAATAGGGCGCTGAATAAAAAAACTGGACATAATGGCCCCTGATTATTTTGCGATTGAGGTTGCAGTGTCTGGTTCGGCCTGCACCGGCACGCCAGGACGCACCTTCTGCAATCCGCTGACAATGACTTTGTCACCAGGTTTAAGTCCGGCGGTGATAAGCCACTGATCGCCGACGGCCTGTGTGGCTGTCACGGTGCGAACTTCGGCCTGATTTTTGGCATTAACAATCATCACCGTAGCATCGCCTCTAGGTGTACGAGTTACGCCCTGTTGCGGAACCAGGATTGCGTCAGGCTGTACCCCTTCATCAATGCGTGCCCGGACAAACATGCCCGGCAGCAGGACGTGTTGTGGATTAGGGAAAACGGCCCGCAGAGTAATGGAGCCGGTGCTTTCATCCACCGTAACATCGGAAAATTGCAGTGTGCCTTTCTGGGCATATGGCTGGCCATTTTCCATCACCACTTCCACACTCTTGGCATCGTTGCCGCGCTCCAGACTCTCCTGCTTGAGACGCATGAAGTCATTGCTCGACTGAGTGACATCGACATAAATCGGATCCAGCTGCTGCACCGTCGCCAGCGCCTGAGCCTGGCCGTTGGTCACCAGGGCACCTTCGGTCACGCTGGATTTACCAATGCGACCACTGATAGGGGATGAAACTCGGGTGTAGGCCAGATTAATACGTGCCGTTTCTACTGCAGCTTTTGCGGCGAGGACGCTGGCATCCGCCTGTTGGGCATTGGCGACTGCCTGATCGTAATCCTGACGGCTGACGTACTGTGTCCCGACCAGCGGGATATAACGCTTCACGGTTAAATGAGCGATAGAGGCGGCGGCTACGGCTTTTGCCTCATCGCCTTTAGCGCTTTCCCAGGCCGCTTTGTAGGTGGCAGGATCTATCTGGTAGAGCGATTCCCCAGCCTGAATATCACCGCCTTCGGTGAAGTTACGGTTCAGGATGATCCCGCTGACCTGCGGGCGAACTTCGGCGATACGGAATGCCGAGGTTCTGCCCGGCAGTTCGGTGGTCACGGAAAGTGGCGCACTGCTGACCACATGTACGGTGACATGCGGAACCTGAGTTTGTGGCTGCCGATCCCCGGCATTATCGCAGCCGCTAAGCAGCAAAGCCGAAGCGAGCAAACTGGATAAGAGCGTAACCCTTGCGTGAGTCGTCATTGCAATTCCTTAATAACCGATATAGCAAATTCGCCGGAAACCGGTGAAAAAATAAAAAGTGAAGCGCGTTATAGTACAAATAAAAACTTTGAATTGTTAGTCGCGATAATTCAGTGGGAGGGGGTAACAGCACGCATACACAAAAAAGGCAGGATTCGTCCTGGTTTACCCGGAATAGCGCAGGTGATGAAATATATTCAGTATTTATGATTCGCTAGAATTCATTTCTTATGTCTATTGTTTGGTGACAAAAGTGTGCTGAGTCCGGCATTGGTAAATAAATAATTATGTATATAATGCCGATACCCATATATTTATGGGCTCACATTTTCGATTGTCTTGTAGGGGCACACTTAATGGTAAGAAAAACCAAAGCCGATGCGCTGGTCACTCGCCAGCAGTTGATCGATGCTGCCATTGAGCAGTTTGCGCTACGAGGCGTCTCTAACACGACATTGACGGATATTGCTGATGCCGCAGGGGTTACGCGAGGAGCGGTATACTGGCATTTTAACAGCAAGGTAGAAATATTTAATGAGATGTGGCGTCAGCAACTTCCGCTGAGTGACATTATTAAACATAGAATGATACAAAACGAAAAAGAAAATCCGTTGGGATGGTTACGCGAAGCATTTGTAACGGGTTTGCAATATATTGCACAAACACCGAAACAGCGTGCATTGATGCAAATTTTGTATCATAAATGTGAATTTAATAAAGACATGATGTGTGAAATGGAGATACGTCAACGTCTGTGCTTTCGTCATGAAAATATGCGGCGAATATTAAGTTTATGCATCCGGCAGGGGAGTCTTCCGGCAGATACCAATATTGAATTAACGCTGGTGATGCTACACGGTTTTTTTTCCGGAGTATTAAAAAACTGGCTACTTTCTCCTGAAAGTGTCGATCTTTACCATCAGGCCCCGGAGCTGGTGGACTACATCATGGCCACGCTACATCCTCATCCGGCGCTGTGGCCGGTCACGTTAGACACGGCGACGACATTCCAGCGTCAGGGCCTGTGATTATCCCGCTTTCTGATGGCTGGCGGTGATCGCCTCTGCGCTCTCCGGTTTGCCTAACAGGTAGCCCTGCAATGTGTTACAGCCGAGCTGGGTCAGAAACTCCAGCTGTGCCTGGGTTTCCACCCCCTCGGCGACAACGCGTAAATTCAGGGTTCGTGCCAGCGCCACAATAGCAGATACGATCGTCGCATCTTCACCTTCGCCCTTTAGCTCTTTCACGAACGCGCGGTCAATTTTTAGTTCACAGGCGGGTAAGCGCTTGAGATAAAGCAGACTGGAGTAACCGGTGCCAAAGTCGTCAATGGATGCCTTTACGCCGAGTTCCGTCAGACGAGTCAGGACCTCAACGCTCTGTTCCGGGTTGTGCATCGCCGTGGTTTCCGTCACCTCGAGGATCAGCATCTCGGCGGGAATATGATGGCGCTCCAGGCAAGCCAGCACAGTGTCGAGAAGCATTGGTTGTTCAAACTGCAACGCAGAAAGATTCACCGCCATGGACCATTCAAGCTGCCCTTGGCTGCGCCATTCGCTGAGCTGGCGGCAGGCCTCGTTGATAACCCAGTTACCCATCGGAATGATTATTCCGGTTTTCTCCGCCAGCGGCAGGAACACATCCGGAGCCAGCAGGCCTTTCGTCGGATGTTCCCAGCGCAGAAGCGCTTCAAAACCCATAATCGTTCCCGAGGATGCCTGGCATTTAGGCTGATAGTGCAGGCGTAGTTCCTGACGCTCAACGGCCATCCACAGATCGTTCATCAGTTGAAGTTGCTGTTGGGCAAAGGTATTCATCGATGGCTGAAAGAAGTGATAGCCGTTTCGCCCGGTGTGTTTGGTGTGGTACATCGCGGCATCGGCGTTAAACATCAGCTCGCGATCGTTCTGCCCGTCGTGGGGATAGAGCGCAATGCCGACGCTTAAGGTTACCACCAGTTCGTAAGGATCAATCATAAACGGTGCGTCGATGGCCTGCACCAGTGCGCTGGCAAGACGGGCCGCATCATCCGGGGCCGAAATGTCGGCCAGCAATACAAACTCATCGCCGCCGATACGCGCCAGCGTGAATTGACCGCTCAGCGGCAACTGTAAACGTTCAGTCACCGCGATCAGAAGCTTATCACCCACGTCGTGGCCAAAGGCATCGTTGACGGTTTTAAACCCATCGAGATCCATAAACATCAGGGCAAAAGGGCGTTCCTCGCGGTCGGCTTTGCTGATGGCCTGACTAAGGCGATCTTCAAACAGCACGCGGTTAGGCAATCGGGTCAGGGTATCCTGCAATGCCAGTTGCGCCAGCTCTTTATTCGCTTCGGCAAGCGACGAGGCGAGCAGAGCGGTGCGTGCCTGAAGACGTGCATCCAGCATCGAAATGAGGAGGGTTATCCCCAGAATAAACAGTGTCACCACGCTCACTAACACCGCAAGCCAGCTGCCGTTCAGCCCGTGGTGGGCCATCGGCATGTGTGACGGAAACTGCGCGGCCATCATGCCGGTGTAATGCATTCCGGCGATAGCCACCCCCATCAGCACCGCAGCGCCAAAACGCATTAACGCCACTTGGGCGGCTTCGTGGCGTAAGCGGAAAGTGAGCCAGAGGGCGGCAAAAGAGGCCAGCAGGGCGATAACCACAGACAAGGCGACCCACTGATAATGCCAGACGATGGAGGCCGATAAATCCATTGCCGCCATGCCGGTGTAATGCATCAGAGCCACGCCGGTGCCCATTACTATTGCGCCAGGCAGCAGTCGGCGCAGACGCAACTTGTCAACGCTGACTAACCATAAGGCAAACAGAGAGGAGGCCAACGCTATAGCCATTGAAAGCGCCGTTAATGCGGGGTTATAGCGAATGTCCATGGCGCTATCCATCGCTAGCATGCCGATAAAATGCATCGCCCAAATGCCGATACCCATCGCAATGCCGCCCCCGCTGAGCCACATCCATGCCGCTTTTCCGACGCTGGTTGAAACGCGCCCTGCCATGTTCAGTGCAGTCCAGGCGGCGAGAATGGCAATCACAAAGGAAATGGCGACCAGAATAGGGTCGTAATGGCTAGCCAGCATGGTGTCATCAGCTCGTTGGCGGGGTGGTGAGGGCCAAGACATTACCATCGACCTGAAGGGACTCAAAGTGATTTAAATCCCTGATTTTTGCGTGGAATATCGGCGTATTCGCCGACGTTATCGGCAGAGTATCATTCCAGTTCGGAGCAGTTCACCAGCTTCAAGGGGTTCACGGAATTCATATTGCGGCATTTATCGCTTTCGGTGGACATCAGCTCTATCCATTGCATCAGCAGCCCTTCGAACAAAAACATGAATACAGCAAAGACGACCAGCCATCCGTACTTACGAAGCATAACTGTACCTGGAAAGTAATTGGGTGAATGGCAGGCAATATACACGAAAAGTGCGCTGAGGAAAGAGGGGAAAAATGAGCGATTTCAGGTAATAAAAAAGGCGCTTCCCCATGCCGAAGAGCGCCTTTTTACCGCCATGAACGAACTTAGTTCATGCCGTATTTTTTCAGTTTCTTACGCAAAGTACCACGGTTGATGCCCATCATCAGGGCCGCACGGGTCTGATTACCGCGGGTGTATTGCATCACCATGTCCAACAGGGGCTGTTCTACTTCAGCCAGTACCAGCTCATACAGATCATTAACATCTTGACCATTCAGTTGAGCAAAATAGTTCTTCAGTGCCTGTTTAACCGAGTCACGGAGAGGTTTCTGAGTCACCTGATCCTGAGAGTTAACGGTAGAAACGGTCAGTACGTCAGAATTTACGCGTTGTTCGAACATAGTTCTGTCAGCTCTTTATTTCTGTTTACGTAAAATTTTCGAAGTATGCCTCCAACGCCTCCAGCTGTACGCTGGCATCCTCAATGGCGTTGAATGTGCGCCGAAACTGGTCATCTGGAGCGTGTTCCTGGAGATACCAGGAGACGTGTTTGCGCGCTATTCGGTACCCTTTTGTATGACCGTAAAAATCATGCAATTGCCGAACATGTGCACAAAGTAAGCGCTTCACCTCTGCCAGAGGCAGTGGCGGGAGCAGCTCCCCAGTGTCCAGATAGTGCTGGATTTCCCGAAAGATCCAGGGTCTTCCCTGAGCTGCACGTCCTATCATCAGGGCATCCGCCCCCGTATAGTCCAGTACGGCTCTGGCTTTAAGCGGGTCAGTAATGTCACCATTCGCGATAATCGGAATGGAAACTTTCTGCTTAACTGCCCGAATACTGTCGTATTCAGCGTCTCCGTTAAACAAGCAGGCGCGAGTGCGTCCGTGAATAGTCAGAGCCTGAATACCACAATCTTCAGCCAGTTGGGCAATCTCTACACAGTTACGGTGGTCCGGTGCCCAGCCAGTGCGAATCTTGAGAGTGACAGGAACGTCCACTGCCTTCACCACCTCGGTCAGGATAGACTTCACCAAACCGGGATGCTGCAAAAGGGCTGAACCTGCAAGCTTGCGATTCACTTTTTTCGCCGGGCAACCCATATTGATATCAATAATTTGGGCACCACTTTCAACGTTAATACGTGCGGCTTCCGCCATTTCTTCAGGACAGCTACCGGCAATTTGCACCGTGCGTATCCCGGGCTCGTCAATGTGCACCATCCGTAAACGGGACTTGTCGCTCTCCCATACTTGCGGGTTGGAGGACATCATCTCGGAAACGGTTAAACCTGCTCCCATCTCATAGCACAGCGTCCGGAATGGTCTGTCAGTAATGCCAGCCATGGGCGCTGCGATCAGGCGATTTCTAAGCTGGTAGTGTCCGATGCGCATGAGTTAAGAAATGACCATACTGTGACTGCAAGGCGGCGTATATTACGCATTTTTTGCACGAGATGAAAGGCCAAACTTTGAGCAATCCTCTGTCGTAGATCAAGGAATCGCCAGTCGGTAAGCGCGAATAAATTTAATCGTTAGTTAAATCATTGCTTTATATTCATCTGGTGGATTTATACACAGATGCAATTTTGCGAAACTTATCGTTTTTTCCCAGCCAAACAGGAGCAGAAACGGGATAACCTGTTGGTTTTATCAGCAGATTATCCCGATTGTTGCGGGCTGGATCTCATTTCAACGCTGGATGAGAAGGCTGTTTTATTGCACTTATTCGACCACAACCCGACCGTGCATCGGCTGAGTCGGACGGTTGTTATCGTGATGCATAGTGTGGGTAAACTTCTCCAGTTGCGCTTTGGAAAGCGTCAGTGGATGTTTCATTACCAGCCAGGTGACACCTTCGGAACATGGCGGGGTGGTCAGTGAACCACTAAAGCGCCAGTAAGTTCTGTCAGTCGGAATCAGATGGTTGATGTCTGGCGACGTTTTCAGCGCAGCATTGCTTTCAACCTTCTCCGGCATCACTTTCCACAGCTTATCGAGCTCAGAATTTGCCTGGCCGACATCAAACATCACTGCCACCACAGCTATCTCTCCGGCCGCATTTTTATGCACCAGATGCATCTCCATAGCATAATGTTTGCCGTGAATGGTGTTCTCGGATGGGGCGTGGAAATGGAACTGTTGCAGGGTGTAGTTTTGACCATCGAGAGTAATGCTGTCGTCGGCTTTCGGATCAACCGTTGCCTGTATGGTGTGGCCATTATTGACGAGAATGTCAGGCCCGGTGCCGTAGTGGGTCACTAGCGGTTGTAGATGTGTTTCCATCGTACGGCTAATATCGACAGGAGACTGGTTCATTCCCTGCTGACAGGTTTTATACTCATCGCTTAACTCGCTCCAGTGTTCTGGGGCACCTTCACCGTCGTAGCTCCAGTGTGAGGCCAATGCCAGGGTCGGAAGGGTACTCAAGGCCAGTAGCGCTGCCTTACAAAACATCTTGCTCATAACATTCATCCAATGAATAAATAAGATAACAATATTTTATAACTCAGAGAGTTATGCCGTTATTTTATCATGGGCAAAAAAGGGGGCTATAAGGAGAAAATGCTCGCGTGACCGGGCGGCCACGCGAAAGGGGAATCAGTGCTTACGACCGGTAATGCGACACCACTCTTCTTTCTCAACTACCGGGTCGAGGACGAACAGGGAAGCATAGGCTTCGCAAACGCTGTCGGCCTGGCTGGCAAGAATACCGGACAGGCCTAACAGACCGCCCTCAACGGGCAGGACGCTGATTAAAGGGGCCAGCTCACGTAATGGGCCTGCCAGGATGTTGGCGACCACCACATCGGCTTTCATGGCGTCTGGCTGATCCTGCGGTAAATAGAGTTCAAGCCTCTCGGAAACGCCGTTACGCTCTGCATTATCGCGACTGGCCTGAATAGCCTGTGGATCGATATCGATCCCGATCGCTTTTGCAGCACCCAGTTTGAGCGCGGCGATGGCAAGGATCCCGGATCCGCAGCCGAAGTCGATGATCGTCTTTCCGTTCAGATCGAGGCCGTCCAGCCATTGCAGGCACAG
Organism: Scandinavium lactucae; assembly: GCF_033843265.1. Classification (NCBI taxonomy): domain Bacteria; kingdom Pseudomonadati; phylum Pseudomonadota; class Gammaproteobacteria; order Enterobacterales; family Enterobacteriaceae; genus Scandinavium; species Scandinavium lactucae. Next base: position 318,728 of record NZ_JAWXRD010000029.1, on the reverse strand, counting down.
CGACGTCGTAGGATGTGTCCCGGTGCCGAACGCCAGGCCCGGATCGAGCATTACGTTGACCGCATTTTCATCCGGCACATCGCGCCAGCTTGGACAGATCCACAGCCGCTCGCCAAAGCGCATCGGATGGAAGTTGTCCATCCACTCGCGTTCCCAGTCTTTATCTTCCAGTTGTTCAATCTTATGCACAAACCCGGTGCCGAGCAGCGGATGGTGTTCCAGAATGGCCACCACCTCTTTCATATCGGTTTCGGCATCGAACAGGCCAATCACATCGGTATCGCCCCACAGGCGGGTTTCGCCCGGCAGAGGCTCAAACACCGGCGTGTCGTGGGTGTCCTGGAAGGTGATAGAGACAGCTCCCGCTTCCATCAGCGCATCGCTAAGCTCTTCAGCATTCGCGCCAGTGGTGTTCAGTTTCAGTTGGATCCATGGCATGGCAAAACTCTTTTAATGATTAACAGTGATATTTGGGGCCTGCGTGACAGGACGACCAAAACGGTTTCCTGCCACAAAAGCCAGAAGACTTAACAGTAATGATGGGACAATCGGATGAAAGCCCAGCAATTGAATTTTCAGGCTAGCCAGCAGGGCATACAGCACGCCGCCGGTGATCATGGCGCTCAGCGCACCGGCGGCGTTAGCGCGTTCCCAGTACAGACCCAGCACCAGCGGCCACAGGAACACGGCTTCCAGACCGCCAAACGCCAGCAGATTCAGCCAGATAATCATCTCCGGTGGACGCCATGCGGCCAGCAGCAGCAGCGCACCCAGCACGAGGGTAATCAGGGCCGACATACGCTTCAGGCGCTTCTCGTTGTGCATCTGCTCCGGGTGCAAATTCAGGTACAGATCTTTGATTATCGTAGCGGAACTCTGCAATAACTGCGCGTTGATCGTCGACATAATGGCGGCCATCGGTGCGGCAAGGAAGATGCCTGCAGCAAACGGCGGCAACACTTTGACCATCAGCGTCGGAATGACTAAATCCGGCACGGTAAGGTCAGGGATGACGGCCCGGCCTAAGGCACCCGCCAGATGCATGCCCAGCATCAGAATCGCCACCACCACCGTGCCGAGAATAATGCCGCGATGCACCGCTTTACTGTCTTTATAGGAGATACAGCGCACCGCGGTATGCGGCAAGCCAATGACACCAAAGCACACCAGCACCCAGAACGAGGTCATAAAGGTAGGCGACAAAATATCGTCCGCCCCCTGTGGGGACACCAATTTCGGGTCAATGTGCTCCAGCGTCTGCACCGCATGGCTCAGGCCGCCTGCTGCATGAACGATCCCAACCAGCAGCACAATGGTGCCAATCAGCATCACCATGCCCTGCATCGCGTCGTTCAGTACGCTGGCACGAAAACCACCGAAGGCGGTATACAGCGCGATGCTGATACCGAAAATCAGCAGACCCGTTTCGTAAGGAATGCCTGCGGCGGTTTCGAGCAGACGCGCGCCGCCGATGAACTGCACGGTCATTGCGCCGATAAAGGCAACCAGCAGGCTGAGGCTCGCCAGCCAGACCAGCAGGCGGCTCTGATAGCGGGCAAACAGCATGTCGTTGAGCGTTACCGCATTATAACGACGCGCCAGGATTGCGAATTTTTTCCCCAATACCCCCAGCGACAGCCACACGGCGGGGAGCTGGATCATCGCCAGCAGCACCCAGCCCAGCCCGTATTTATAGGCTGCACCCGGGCCGCCGATAAACGAACTGGCGCTGATATAGGTGGCGGTCAGGGTCATGGCCAGCACGAAGCCGCCCATCGATCGGCTGCCGAGAAAATACTCATTGAGGAACGAGCCGGTCGACCGCTTGCGCATCGCATAAATCGACAGGCCAAATACCACCAACAGGTAGGCGACCAGGGGCAGGATCACTTCAAGCTGCATCGTCGTCCTCCAACGGAATATCGCGGTAGATAAATTTAACCATCGCCCAGCACAGCAAAATGAAAACCAGTGGCATCAGTAGACAGGCCATTTCGAACCAGTGCGGTAAACCGGTAAAGCCCTGCAGTGAGTTGGGTATGTAAGCACTCGCTAACCATGCGGCGAGATAGAGGAGGGTTAGCCACAATGCCCATCGGGCTTCTTTGTGTGCCTGAACAAAACGCGCGTCCATAAGGCTCCCAGGGTCAATTTAAAGCGGGGATTGTACCTTAAGGGGCTGGTAAGGGGAGAGAAAAAGAAAAAAGGCCGGAAGATCCGGCCTTTTGCGAAACATTCAGGATTATTTTTCCTGAAGTCCGAGTTTTTTCTCCAGATAGTGGATGTTGGTTCCACCATGCTGGAAGTTCTCGTCGCTCATGATGCGCATCTGCAGCTCAACGTTGGTTTTGATACCGTCGATGATCAGTTCCTGCAGGGCGTTTTTCATGCGAGAAATCGCCACGTCACGGGTTTCGCCGTAACAGATGAGCTTGCCGATCATTGAGTCATAGTACGGCGGCACGGTGTAGCCAGCGTAGATATGAGATTCCCAACGCACGCCAAAACCGCCTGGCGCGTGGAAACGAGTGATTTTACCCGGGCTCGGCAGGAAGGTGTTCGGGTCTTCGGCGTTGATACGGCATTCTACCGCATGGCCGCGAACCTGCACTTCGTCCTGTTTGATCGACAGTGGCTGACCGGCAGCGATACGCAACTGCTCTTTGATCAGGTCCACACCGGTAATCATCTCGGTGACCGGATGTTCTACCTGAATACGGGTGTTCATTTCGATGAAATAGAACTCGCCGTTTTCGAACAGGAACTCGAACGTACCCGCGCCACGATAGCCGATATCAACACACGCTTTAGAGCAACGCTCGCCGATGTAGCGACGCAGTTCTGGGGTGATGCCCGGCGCTGGTGCTTCTTCGACAACTTTCTGGTGACGACGCTGCATGGAGCAGTCACGTTCTGCCAGATAGATAGCGTTACCCTGACCGTCGGCCAGAACCTGGATCTCGATGTGGCGAGGATTTTCCAGGTATTTTTCCATGTACACCATGTCGTTGCTGAAAGCGGCTTTCGCTTCGGCTTTGGTCATGGAGATGGACTGCGCCAGCTCAGCGTCGCTGCGCACAACGCGCATACCGCGACCGCCGCCGCCGCCGGAGGCTTTGATGATAACCGGGTAACCGATGCGTTTTGCATGGGCGCGGTTAGCGTCCATATCATCGCCCAGCGGGCCATCGGAGCCAGGTACCGTCGGAACGCCCGCTTTTTTCATCGCGGTGATCGCAGACACTTTATCGCCCATCAGGCGAATGGTGTCGGCTTTCGGGCCGATGAAGATAAAGCCGGAACGTTCAACTTGCTCTGCAAAGTTGGCGTTTTCGGACAGGAAGCCATAACCCGGATGGATTGCCACCGCGCCGGTGATTTCTGCGGCGCTGATGATAGCCGGGATATTCAGATAGCTTTTTACGGACGGAGCCGGGCCGATACAGACCGTCTCATCCGCCAGCAGTACGTGTTTTAAATCGCGATCCGCAGTGGAGTGCACAGCGACGGTCTTGATGCCCAGTTCTTTACAGGCACGAAGAATACGCAATGCAATCTCGCCGCGGTTGGCGATGACAATTTTATCCAGCATGTTCGCCTCGTTACTCGATGACGACCAGTGGCTCGTCAAATTCAACCGGTTGACCACTTTCGACCAGAATGGCTTTCACCACGCCTGATTTATCGGCTTCAATCTGGTTCATCATTTTCATGGCTTCAACGATGCACAGGGTATCGCCCGCATTAACCTTCTGGCCAACTTCGATGAACGCTTTAGCGTCCGGGCTAGGGGTGCGGTAGAAGGTACCAACCATCGGGGAGCGTACGATGTGGCCACTGATTTCAGCTTTAGGTGCTTCAGCAGGCGCAGCTGCTGGTGCAGCAGCGGCCGGAGCCATCTGCGGCTGCATCATCGGTGCAGCGTAAGCCTGTTGCATAACCGGGAAGCCCGCATTAGCCGAGGTGCGGCTGATGCGTACAGACTCTTCACCTTCAGAAATTTCCAGTTCGGAGATGCCTGATTCTTCAACCAGCTCGATCAGTTTTTTAATCTTACGAATATCCATGAGTGGGTTCCGTACTCTTTGTTTAGTGTGATTGTGACAGGCGTTTTACCGCCGTCTGTAATGCGTATGAATAGCCGTCAGCGCCTAATCCGCAGATGACGCCGGCAGCGATATCAGAGAGATATGAGTGATGGCGGAACGGCTCGCGAGCGTGCACGTTGCTCAGATGAATCTCGATAAACGGGATACTGACCGCCAAAAGTGCATCACGAATCGCCACGCTGGTGTGCGTGAAAGCGGCCGGATTGATCAGGATATAGTCAATGTTGTCTTTAGCCTGATGAATTCGGTCGATAATCGCGAACTCCGCGTTCGACTGCAAATGGTCGAGTGACACATTCAGAGCCTCGGCCTCCGTCGTCAAACGGTTAACAATCTCCGCTAACGTCAGGGTGCCATACTTCTCTGGCTCACGGGTTCCGAGCATATTCAGGTTCGGTCCGTTTAAAAGCAAAATGCGTAACTTGTCTGCCATTGTGCTGCTATCTCCTGCAATTCTCCGGTAAAAAACAAAATATACCTTCGATGCGCGCTTGTCACCTTTTCAGAGGCGAAAAACCCCTGTCAGGAAAACCAAAGTCGCACATTATAACGATTTCGTAGCATTTGGCAGCTAAATACTGGTCTTATCAGGGAAGATTATCAACCTCAATTGCGAAAATGCCTGACGTACTGCGGGAGATCTGCGGGAAACTGCACATAATCGGGGATTAACGCCACCACTGGCGGAACTTCTTATAACGCCACGCTAACAGCGCCAATGCTGCAAGCGCGTACAATACGGGCTGGGGAGACAAGATCTTCACCGACCACAGATAGTGGATGGGGGCAAGGATAGCGACCAGATAGACGAAGTTATGCAATTTTTGCCATTTTGGCCCCAGTTTTCGCTGCGCTCGCTGGAAAGATGTTGCCGCCAGCGCCAGTAAAATCACCCAGCTTATCAGCCCCAGCATTAAATAAGGCCGCGTCACCACTTCCTGACCTAACAGACCCAGATTGTGAATGCCAAGCTCCAGCAGCGCATAGCTGGTGAGATGCAGTGTTGCCCAGGCAAAACACCATACGCCTAACAGGCGACGGGTTCGTATCAATAAAGGCTGTTTAGCGTAGCGTGCCAGCGGGGAGATCAGCAAGGTGGCAAGCAGTAGTTTCAGAGCCATCCGACCAGTAAAGTGCTGAATATCCTTAGCCGGGTCAGCGCTGAAATAGCCCTGAGAACCGGCCCAGAACAACCACACCAGCGGTAAGAAAGCGGCAAGATGCAGCGCCACTTTTAGCCAGACAATCTGTTTAGCGTTTAAGCGCACTCAGAAATTCTCCCGTAAATTGAGACCGCGATACAGCGACGCGACCTGATCGGCATAGCCGTTAAACAACAGCGTAGGCTGGCGCTTCACATCAAGCACGCCGCCGGAACCAATAAAACGCTCTGACGCCTGCGACCAGCGAGGATGGTCGACATGCGGGTTCACATTGGCAAAGAAACCGTACTCATTCGGTGCTGCCATATTCCAGGTGCAGGGTGGACGTTCCCGGGTCAGCGTGATGCTGACGATGGATTTAATCCCTTTGAAGCCATATTTCCACGGCACGGTCAGGCGGATTGGCGCGCCGTTTTGCGGCGGTAGCGCTTTGCCATACACCCCGGTGGTGAGGAGCGTCAGCGGGTGCATAGCCTCGTCGAGACGCAAACCTTCGACGTATGGATACGCCAGTCCTCCGCCGATAAAGCGGTCTTTCTGACCGGGCATTTGCTCGGGCGCATAAAGGGTTTTGAAAGCGACATATTTGGCATCGCTGGTGGGTTCAACCAGCGCCAAAAGCTTATGCAGCGGGAAGCCAATCCACGGCACCACCATCGACCAGGCCTCAACGCAGCGCATCCGATAGATTCGCTGTTCGAGCGGGAAACGCTTGGTCAAATCATCATGATCGAGGGTCAGCGGTTTGGCTACTTCACCATCTATGGTGAGTTTCCACGGATCGGTGACCAGGCTACCGGCGTTGGCGGCTGGATCGGCTTTATCCAGACCAAATTCGTAATAGTTGTTGTAGCGCGTGACCTTATCTTCTGGCGTTAGCGTCAGATCATTTTGCCATTCGGCAGGGCGTGAAAATTCCAGCGGCTTGCCGGACGGGGCGGGTGGACGGTCGTTACCTTTAAACCAGCTGAGTAAATCAGCCTGCGCGGTGGGAGCCAGCGTCATCGCAGTGGCGCTAATCCCTAACATCTTCAGCACCTGGCGGCGCTGGAGCATAAAAACAGATTCCGCCGTTACATCGGCTTCCGTTAGCTTTTTCGACTTCATGGCATCCTCCGGCATGCTTTTTCCTAAGCATGACGGAGGTGCGGGATTAACGCGAATATGTCACGAAAATTTGAAGATTAGGCAATTTTCACCAGCGTCCGGCCCTGGATCTGATTGTTCATTATCTTGTCAGCAAATTCTGGGGCCTGGGCGAGGGTGATTTCGGTCGCGCTCTGGTTATAAAAAGAAGAAGGTAAATCCTGAACCAGACGCTGCCAGGCTTCTGCCCGGCGGGCGGCTGGCGTCATCACCGAATCAACCCCCTGCAAACGGACGTTACGCAGAATAAACGGCATCACGGTAGTCGGCAGGGCAAAGCCACCTGCCAGGCCGCAGGCCGCAACGCAACCGCCGTAGTTCATCTGCGCCAGCACTTTGGCCAACACTTTATCACCGACGGTATCGACCGCACCGGCCCACAGTTGTTTCTCCAGCGGACGGGTTTCGGCGAACTCATCGCGGCTCAGAATACGGTTTGCGCCGAGGCTGCGCAGGTAATCGTGGGTGCTCTCGCGCCCGGATACCGCTGCCACCGGGTAACCTAACTTATGCAGCAGCGCGACCGCCGTGCTGCCGACGCCACCGCTGGCACCGGTGACAACAATTTCACCGTCCTGAGGGCGAACGCCTGCGTCTTCCAGCGCCATCACACACAGCATGGCCGTAAAACCTGCGGTGCCGATGATCATCGCCTGACGGGCATCGAGACCTTTTGGCTGGGCAACCAGCCAGTCGCCTTGCACGCGGGCGCGTTGGGAAAGACCACCCCAGTGGTTTTCACCCACGCCCCAACCGGTAAGCAGAACCTGCTGGCCGGCATGGAAACGCGGATCTTCACTGCTGTGAACCACACCCGCAAAGTCGATACCGGGAATCATCGGAAAATTACGGATGATTTTGCCTTTGCCGGTAATGGCGAGCGCGTCTTTGTAATTGAGGCTCGACCACTGAATATCGACCGTGACATCACCTTGCGGCAGCTGGCTCTCCTCGATGGCCTGTACCGAGGCGTGAGTTTTACCGTCGTGCTGTTCTAAGATTAACGCCTGCATAATCGTTCCTCAGTTGCTCAATGATTGGAAAATAATTTTCGATGACTATACTCGCTAACTGAAACGTGTTTCCGACTTACCGCAATAAATTGCCAGAATCACTCACTCTGGTAGTATGCAAGGTCTTTTTAGATGCGAGTTAGTGCTCACTAATTTTTTGAGTTTTAGCGCGGGTGTCCGGTCAACGATCGGGCTGTAATTCATTAACGGAGTTAATACAGGGATGCGATTAACGACGAAATTTTCAGCTTTCGTGACGCTGCTGACGGGCCTGACCATCTTTGTCACCCTTATCGGCTGCTCGCTGAGCTTCTATAACGGTATTCAGTATAAAATTGATTACCGTGCCCGCGCCGTGGCGACGGTGATTGACACCCGCCTGGTCAACACCCCCCTCAGCCAACTTGACAACCAGCTTGATGAAATTCTGGTTCCCGTCGATATCGTGCGTATCGATCTTATCGTTAACGATAAAACCATTTTTAGCCATTCTCGCACCAACGGCTATCGCCCGGTGGGCAGCAATTATCAGTATCGCGAGCTAAACGTGGAGTCGGTGAAACATCCGGGGATGACCATTCGGATGGAGTATCAGGATCCGATGGCGAACTATTTTCACTCGTTGCTGACCACCGCCCCGCTGACCATTGCCATTGCTTTTATGGTGTTGATTATCTTCCTCTCGGTGCGCTGGCTGCGTAATCAGCTGGCGGGTCAGGAATTGCTTGAGCTACGCTCCACGCGGATCCTCAACGGTGAACGCGGCCATCAGGTGCGCGGGACGGTGCATGAATGGCCAGCACGGACCAGCAGCGCGCTGGACACGCTGTTATCAGAAATCCAGTTTGCCGGTGAACAGCGCAGTCGGATGGATACGCTGATTCGCTCGTACGCCGCGCAGGACACCAAGACCGGCCTCAGCAACCGTATGTTCTTTGATAATCAGTTGGCGACACTGCTTGACGATCAGGAGAAAGTAGGGGCACATGGTATCGTTATGCTGATTCGCCTGCCGGAATTCGATCTGGTGCGTGACCAGTGGGGACGCACGGCGGCGGAAGAGCATTTCTTCATGCTCATCAATATGCTCTCGACCTTCATGATGCGTTATCCGGGGGCGTTGCTGGCGCGTTATCACCGCAGCGATTTTGCGGTGTTATTGCCCCATCGCACCTTGAAAGAAGCTGATAGTATCGCCGGGCAGCTGCTAAAAGCGCTCGATGCGCTGCCATCTACTAAAATTCTTGACCAGGACGACATGATGCATATTGGCATCTGTACCTGGCGCAGCGGGCAAAGCACCGAACAGGTAATGGAACACGCCGACGCGGCGGTGCGCAACGCCGTCCTTCAGGGCAGTAACAGTTGGGCGGTTTACGATAATACTCTGCCAGAGAAAGGGCGGGGCAACGTGCGCTGGCGGACGCTTATCGAGCAGATGCTCAGCCGTGGCGGCCCGCGTTTCTACCAAAAGCCTGCGGTGCATTACGATGGTCGCGTGCATCACCGCGAGTTGATGTGCCGTATTTACGACGGTAAAGAAGAAGTGATTGCCGCCGAATATATGCCTATGGTCCTCGAATTTGGGCTGGCAGAAGAGTACGACCGTCTGCAGGTGACTCGCCTGTTGCCGTTCCTCTCCTACTGGCCTGAGGAAAATCTGGCATTGCAGGTGACGGTCGAGTCCTTCATTCGCCCACGGTTTCAGCGCTGGCTGCGGGATACGCTGATGCAATGCGAAAAAGCGCAGCGAAAACGGATTATTTTTGAACTTGCAGAGGCGGATGTCTGTCAACATATCAGCCGCTTACAGTCGGTGATGCGTTTAATCAACGCATTAGGGGTCAGAGTAGTGGTCATACAGGCCGGTTTGACGCTGGTCGGTACCAGTTGGATCAAGGAACTGTCGGTGGAAATCGTCAAGCTTCACCCGGGTCTGGTGCGCAATATCGAGAAACGCAGCGAGAACCAACTGCTGGTGCAAAGTCTGGTCGAGGCCTGTAAGGGCACCACGACCCAGGTTTTCGCCACTGGGCTTCGCAGCCGAAGTGAGTGGCAGGTATTACGAGAGTGCGGTGTGCTGGGTGGTCAGGGCGATTTTTTTGCTGCTTCACAACCACTTGACACTAGCGTAAAAAAATATTCGCAAAGATACTCTGTTTGATCTGCCGTTTGCCGCGATTTCACGTAGAATAACGCGCGCTGTTTCTCCGGGATGTGCATGATGCCCCCGCCGGGATGTTACAGATAACAAGCCAGTGATCGTCCTTTGACAGATTGCAATGCAGGCGAGGAATGCTGCGGCCCTGACGGTGTCAGGTCGAAATTGTAACAAAGGAAACGAACTGCACTAATTTTCACCGTTGCAGATGATTTTTGCGCCTTGTCGCTGCTGCGTGTGGTTGGTAAAGTAAGCGGATTTTGTTTCCGCCCCAGCTTTCAGGATTATCCCTTAGTATGTTGAAAAAATTTCGTGGCATGTTTTCCAATGACCTGTCCATTGACCTGGGTACCGCGAATACCCTGATTTACGTGAAAGGACAAGGCATCGTACTGAATGAGCCTTCCGTTGTGGCCATTCGCCAGGATCGTGCCGGTTCACCGAAAAGTGTGGCTGCCGTCGGTCATGAAGCTAAGCAGATGCTCGGTCGTACGCCGGGCAACATCGCAGCGATCCGTCCAATGAAAGACGGCGTTATCGCCGATTTCTTCGTGACTGAAAAAATGCTGCAGCACTTCATCAAACAGGTTCACAGCAACAGCTTCATGCGCCCGAGCCCACGCGTTCTGGTGTGTGTGCCAGTCGGTGCAACTCAGGTTGAACGTCGCGCAATCCGTGAATCTGCTCAGGGTGCAGGCGCGCGTGAAGTCTTCCTGATTGAAGAGCCAATGGCAGCAGCAATCGGTGCGGGTCTGCCGGTTTCTGAAGCGACCGGTTCGATGGTTGTGGATATCGGTGGCGGTACCACTGAAGTGGCGGTCATTTCGCTTAACGGTGTGGTGTACTCCTCTTCTGTCCGCATCGGCGGTGACCGTTTCGACGAAGCCATCATTAATTACGTGCGCCGTAACTACGGCTCTCTGATCGGTGAAGCCACCGCAGAGCGTATCAAGCATGAAATCGGTTCTGCATACCCTGGCGACGAAGTTCTGGAAATCGAAGTTCGTGGTCGTAACCTGGCTGAAGGCGTTCCACGTGGTTTCACCCTGAACTCCAACGAAATCCTCGAAGCGCTGCAAGAGCCGCTCACCGGTATCGTGAGCGCAGTGATGGTTGCGCTGGAACAGTGCCCACCGGAACTGGCATCCGACATTTCTGAGCGTGGTATGGTTCTGACTGGTGGTGGTGCGCTGCTGCGTAACCTCGACCGCCTGTTAATGGAAGAGACAGGAATTCCTGTCGTAGTTGCAGAAGATCCACTGACCTGTGTTGCCCGTGGCGGCGGCAAGGCACTGGAAATGATCGACATGCACGGCGGCGACTTGTTTAGCGAAGAGTAGTCAGCCAGAAGTCTGGGGTAGCGCTGGTGCTGCCCCTTGATTTCCCTGACACGAGAATACGCATAGCCTATGAAGCCCATTTTTAGCCGTGGCCCGTCGCTACAGATTCGCCTTATTCTGGCGGTGCTGGTGGCGCTTGGCGTCATTATTGCCGACAGCCGCCTCGGTACGTTCAGTCAGATTCGAACGTACATGGATACTGCTGTTAGTCCTTTCTATTTTGTTTCCAACGGTCCCCGCGAATTACTTGATGGTATTTCGCAAACGCTGGCTTCCCGCGATCAGCTTGAGCTGGAAAACCGTGCCCTGCGTCAGGAACTGCTGTTAAAAAACAGCGATCTACTGATGATGGGTCAATACAAGCAGGAAAACGCTCGTCTGCGTGAGCTGTTAGGTTCGCCGCTGCGTCAGGATGAGCAGAAGATGGTGACCCAGGTTATCTCGACGGTTAACGATCCTTACAGCGATCAGGTCGTTATCGACAAAGGTAGCGTCAACGGCGTCTACGAAGGTCAGCCTGTGATCAGCGATAAGGGCGTAGTTGGCCAGGTGGTAGCGGTCGCGAAATTGACCAGCCGCGTGCTACTGATTTGCGATGCGACACATGCTCTGCCGATTCAGGTTTTGCGTAACGACATCCGAGTGATCGCCGCGGGTAACGGCTGTACCGATGATTTGCAGTTGGAACACCTGCCTGCCAACACCGATATTCGTGTCGGCGACGTGCTGGTGACTTCCGGCCTCGGTGGTCGTTTCCCGGAAGGTTATCCGGTGGCAGTGGTCTCTTCTGTGAAGCTGGATACGCAGCGTGCGTATACGGTTATCCAGGCGCGTCCAACCGCTGGCCTACAGCGTCTGCGTTATCTGCTGCTGCTATGGGGTGCTGATCGTAATGGTGCGAACCCGATGACGCCGGAAGAGGTCCATCGTGTTGCCAATGAACGTCTGATGCAGATGATGCCGCAGGTTCTGCCTGCTGCTGATTCTATGGGCCCTCCAGCGCCTGTACCTCCGCCTGCAACCGGGATTACACAGCCTGCTCCTGGGGCTACCACGCCTGCGCCTTCATCAGGAGGACAGTAGTGGCAAGCTATCGAAGTCAGGGGCGTTGGGTTATCTGGCTTTCGTTTCTGATAGCCCTGCTGTTACAAGTCATGCCCTGGCCGGACGACCTGTTGGTCTACCGGCCAAATTGGGTCCTGCTGATCCTGCTTTACTGGATCCTCGCTCTGCCACACCGGGTCAATGTTGGTACAGGTTTTATTATGGGTGCCATACTGGATCTGATCAGCGGTTCTACGCTCGGTGTGCGGGCGTTGGCCCTGAGCATCATTGCCTATCTGGTGGCGCTTAAATATCAGCTGTTTCGTAACCTGGCGCTCTGGCAACAGGCGCTGGTGGTCATGCTGTTGTCGCTGGCGATGGATATCGTTGTTTTCTGGGCAGAGTTTTTAGTGATCAACGTCTCTTTCCGACCGGAAGTGTTCTGGAGTAGCGTTGTTAACGGTGTACTCTGGCCCTGGCTGTTCTTGCTGATGCGGAAAGTTCGCCAGCAATTCGCGGTTCAATAAAGGTTTCTATGACAATGCTTTATCTTGCTTCCGGTTCCCCGCGTCGTCAGGAGCTGTTGATCCAGTTAGGTGTCAGCTTCGAGCGTATCGTGCCCGGCATCGAAGAACAACGCGAGCCGCAGGAAAGCGCGCAGCACTATGTTGCGCGTCTGGCGCGAGAGAAAGCCCAGGCTGGCGTGGCGCTGGCCGCACACGATCTACCTGTGCTCGGGGCCGATACCATTGTCGTATTGAACGGTGAAGTGCTGGAGAAACCGCGAGATGCAGAGCACGCCGCAGCAATGCTTCGTCAGCTGTCCGGGCACACTCATCAGGTAATGACCGCGGTGGCGTTGGCCGATAGCCAACAGACCGTCGACTGCATGGTGACCACCGAGGTGACGTTCAGAGTATTGTCAGATGAGGATATCCAGGGTTACGTCGCGACGGGCGAGCCGATGGATAAAGCAGGTGCATACGGTATTCAGGGGCTGGGTGGCTGTTTTGTCAGGAAGATAAATGGCAGCTATCACGCCGTAGTCGGCTTACCGCTGGTGGAAACGTATGAGTTGCTGAGCAATTTTAACTCACTGCGTGAGAAAAGAGATAAACATGACGGCTGAATTATTAGTGAACGTAACGCCCTCGGAAACCCGCGTGGCGTATATCGATGGCGGCATTCTTCAGGAAATTCATATAGAGCGTGAAGCGCGACGCGGGATCGTAGGCAATATCTACAAAGGTCGTGTTAGTCGAGTCCTCCCGGGGATGCAGGCGGCATTTGTAGATATTGGCCTGGACAAGGCCGCGTTTCTTCATGCCTCTGACATCATGCCCCACACCGAATGCGTGGCCGGGGAAGAGCAGAAGCAGTTCACCGTACGCGATATTTCTGAACTGGTGCGTCAGGGCCAGGACCTTATGGTTCAGGTGGTGAAAGATCCACTCGGCACCAAAGGCGCGCGTCTGACTACTGATATCACATTACCCTCTCGTTATCTGGTCTTCATGCCGGGGGCGTCCCACGTCGGCGTTTCGCAGCGTATCGAAAGTGAAGCCGAGCGCGAGCGTCTGAAAAATGTGGTCACCGCCTACTGTGACGAGCAGGGCGGATTTATCATCCGTACCGCGGCGGAAGGCGTCTGCGAAGAGGATTTAGCCTCTGATGCGGCGTATCTGAAACGCGTCTGGACCAAAGTGATGGAGCGTAAAAAACGCCCACAGACCCGCTATCAGATGTATGGCGAGCTGGCGTTAGCGCAACGCGTACTGCGTGATTTTGCCGACGCACACCTCGACCGGATCCGCGTCGACTCCCGTCTGACCTTCGAAGCCTTGATGGAATTCACCGCCGAATACATGCCGGAGATGAACAGCAAGCTGGAGCATTACAGCGGTCGGCAACCGATTTTTGATCTCTTTGATGTCGAAAATGAAATCCAGCGTGCGCTGGAACGTAAGGTTGAACTTAAGTCCGGCGGTTATCTGGTTATTGATCAGACCGAAGCGATGACCACCGTCGATATCAACACCGGGGCCTTTGTTGGGCACCGCAACCTTGACGACACGATATTCAATACTAACATCGAAGCGACGCAGGCGATTGCGCGTCAGCTGCGTCTGCGTAATCTCGGCGGTATCATCATCATCGATTTCATCGATATGAGTAATGAAGATCATCGTCGCCGGGTGCTGCATTCACTGGAACAGGCGCTGAGCAAAGACCGCGTGAAAACCAGTATCAACGGCTTCTCGCAGCTCGGCCTGGTAGAAATGACCCGCAAGCGCACCCGTGAAAGCGTGGAGCATGTGTTGTGTCATGAATGCCCGACCTGTCACGGACGTGGCACAGTGAAAACGGTGGAAACAGTGTGCTACGAGATCATGCGTGAAATCGTTCGTGTGCATCACGCGTATGATTCCGACCGTTTCCTGGTTTACGCCTCTGCCGCCGTGGCGGAAACCCTGAAAGGCGAAGAGTCGCATGCGCTGGCGGAAGTGGAAATCTTCGTCGGTAAACAGGTAAAAGTGCAGATTGAACCGCTCTACAATCAGGAGCAATTCGACGTGGTGATGATGTAGTTTGCTGGCAGTTACAAGGAGAGATGCGTGAGGCGTTTGCCTGGAATTCTACTGATCACGGTGGCAACATTGATTGTTATCGTCGCGCTACTGGTCAGTGGCCTGCGTCTCGTTTTGCCACATCTCGATAAATGGCGACCGCAGCTGCTGGAGAAAATCTCGCACTCTACCGGGCATCCCGTTGACGCCTCACAGCTGAAAGCCAGTTGGGAAAACTACGGTCCGACCCTCGAAGTACGTGATATCAAAGCCGAACTGAAAGACGGCGGTCAAATGTCCGTGAGGCGCGTGACGCTGGCGCTCGACGTCTGGCAAAGCTTGCTGCATTTCCGCTGGCAGTTTCGCGAGCTGACCTTCTGGCAGCTGCAAATCCACACCAATTCCCCTTTGCAACACAATGACAGCAGCGGCACGTTGAAGATTGACCGCGTGGGCGATCTGTTCTTGCGTCAGTTCGATAAGTTTACCCTGCGCGACAGTCATTTGAGTTTCCTGACCCTCTCGGGCCAGCGCGCCGAACTGGCGATTCCCCAGCTCACCTGGATGAACAGCACCAACCGTCACCGCGCCGAAGGCGAACTCAGCCTGTCCAGCCTGACCGGGCAGCACGGGGTGATGAAAGTGCGCATGGATCTGCGTGATGAAAGTGGTCTGTTGAACGAAGGGCGGCTGTGGGTGCAGGCAGATGACATTGATGTCAAACCGTGGTTTGGCCGCTGGATGCGGAACAACGTCGCGCTGACCTCGGCACGTTTTAGCCTGGAAGGGTGGATTGATCTCGATAAAGGCGATATTTCCAGCGGTGACGTATGGCTGAAGAAAGGCGGTGCAAGCTGGAAGGGCGACAAACATCCGCACGATCTGGCGGTCGATAACCTCACGGCGCACATTACTCGTGAAAAGTCGGGTTGGGCATTCCATATCCCGGATACGCGCATAACCATTGACGGCAAACGCTGGCCGCAGGGCGCGCTGTCGATGGCGTGGATCCCGGATCAGGACGTGGGCGGCAAAGATAACGTGCGCAGCGACGAGTTGCGTATTCGCGCCAGCAATCTGGAGCTAAGCGGGCTGTCTGGTCTGCTGCCGATTGCGGAAAAATTCTCCCCGTCGCTGGGTGAAATTTGGGACAGCACGCAGCCCGCCGGGCAGATTGATGCCCTGGCGCTGGATATTCCACTCAAAGCGACAGAGAAAACTCGCTTCCAGGCGGCATGGAGCAATCTGGCCTGGAAACAGTGGAAGCTGCTGCCTGGCGCAGAGCATTTCTCCGGCCGGGCGGAAGGGAGCCTTGAACACGGCGCGCTAAACGTCAGCATGGAAAACGCCAAAATGCCGTACGAGACGGTGTTCAGAGCGCCGCTCGAGATTGCCAAAGGCGTGGCTAATCTTTCCTGGGTGAACAACGACAAAGGCTTCATGCTCGACGGTCGGGATATCGACGTGCAGGCAAAAGCGGTTCATGCCCACGGCGGTTTCCGCTGGCTACAGCCGGAAGGTGATGATCCGTGGCTAGGGATCCTGGCAGGTATCAGTACCGACGACGGCGGTCAGGCATGGCGCTACTTCCCGGAAAACCTGATGGGCAAGCATCTGGTTGATTACCTCAGCTCGGCTATCAAAGGCGGCCAGGCGGACAACGCCACGCTGGTCTATGGCGGTAACCCTCATCTGTTCCCGTATAAGCACAATGAAGGCCAGTTCCAGGTGTGGGTACCGTTACACAACGCCACCTTCGCCTTCCAGCCAGACTGGCCTGCACTGACCAATCTTAATATCGACCTTAACTTCCTCAACGATGGCTTGTGGATGCAGGCTGATAAGGTCGCGCTCGGCGGCGTGACGGCACACAACCTCAACGCCGCCATCCCGGATTACTCGAAAATGAAGCTGATCATTGATTCGCAGATTACCGGGCCGGGTAAAGACGTTGGACCCTATTTCAAAGACACACCGCTGAAAGATTCCCTTGGTGCCACGCTCGACGAGCTTCAGCTCGATGGCGATGTGAATGCTCGCTTACATCTGGATATTCCGCTCGACGGCGAACAGGTGTTGGCCAAAGGCGATGTGCGTCTGAAAGGCAACAGCCTGTTTATCAAACCGCTCGACAGCACTCTGAAGAACCTCAACGGCGAGTTCAGCTTCGAGAACGGCAACCTGAAAAGTGGGCCGATGACCGCCAACTGGTTCAATCAGCCGTTGAAGGTCGATTTCTCCACCACCGAAGGACAAAAAGCGTATCAGGTGGCGGTTAACATGGACGCCAATTGGGACCCGACCCGTACAGACATGCTGCCTAAGCAGCTTAACGACGCCATCAGAGGCAGCGTGCCGTGGCAGGGTAAGGTTGCCATTGAATTACCGTACAAAGGCAGTGCCAACTACAAGGTTGATATCACCGGCGATCTGAAAAATGTGAGCAGTCGCTTACCTGCCCCGGTAGATAAGAAAGCGGGCGAGCCGTTACCCGTTAAGTTTAACGTTGAAGGCAGCCTGAACCACTTCGATTTGACCGGCAACGTCGGCAGCAAAAATCACCTTAATAGCCGCTGGTTACTGGGTAAAAAACTGACTCTCGACCGGGCTATCCTGGCATCGGACAGCCGCAGCGTGCCGCCTTTACCAGACGCCGCCGGCGTAGAGTTAAACCTCCCGCCGATGGACGGTGCTCAGTGGTTGGCGCTGTTCCGTAAAGGCGCGGTGGATAGCGTGGGTCATGCGGTGGCCTTCCCGCAGCGCATTACTTTGCGTACACCAGCGTTAACCATGGCGGGCCAGCGCTGGAACAACCTGAGCATTGTTTCGCAGCCGATGGCGAACGGCACAAACGTTGAGGCGCAGGGACGCGAGGTGAACGGCACATTAACGCTGCGGGACAACGCCCCGTGGCTGGCCTCCATTCGTTATCTGTATTACAACCCTTCAGCAACCACGACCACGGGCGGCCAAATCGGCAGCGGTATCATGAGCAATAACCGCATCGACTTCCAGGGCTGGCCTGACCTGCAACTTCGCTGTGCGGAATGCTGGCTGTGGGGGCAGAAATATGGCCGTATTGACGGTGATTTCGCCATTAAGGGCAATACCCTATCGCTGGCTAACGGCCTGCTGGATACCGGCTTTGCACGCCTGACCGTAGGCGGCGAATGGGTTAACGCGCCGGGCAGCGAACGCACCTCCCTGAAGGGGAAACTACGCGGAAGCAAAATTGATGCGGCGGTGAATTTCTTTGGCGTCTCGACGCCAATCCGAGACTCGTCGTTCAACCTGGATTATGACCTGCACTGGCGCGATGAACCGTGGAAGCCAGATGTGGCTTCGTTGAATGGGATCCTGAAAGCGCGGCTGGGCAAAGGCGAATTCACCGATATTAGCACCGGTCATGCGGGTCAGTTGCTGCGCCTGCTGAGCGTCGATGCGCTGCTGCGCAAGCTGCGTTTCGACTTTAGCGATACCTTTACCGAAGGGTTCTATTTCGACTCCATTCGCAGCACCGCGTGGATCAAAGACGGCATTCTGCACACCGATGATACGCTGCTGGATGGCCTCGAAGCGGATATCGGCATGAAAGGCTCGGTTAATCTGGTGCGTCGTGAACTGGATATGGAAGCTATCGTCGCACCCGAAATCTCCGCCACCGTCGGCGTGGCCACCGCGTTCGTTATCAACCCGATTGTGGGTGCCGCGGTCTTTGCCGCCAGTAAAGTGCTCGGTCCGCTGTGGAGCAAAGTGTCGATTCTGCGTTACCACATCAGCGGGCCTATCGATCAGCCACAAATCAATGAAGTACTGCGCCAGGCGCGCAGTGATAAAACGCAATGATTTGACGGGCGTTACAAATTACCTCACTCTCAATAGATATACCGCGATCTTCGCGACAACCAACGAGTAGCAAAACCATGAGTCTCAACCTGGTAAGTGAACATCTGCTGTCGGCAAACGGCCTGAGTCATCAAGACCTGTTTTCCATACTTGGCCAACTGGCTGAGCGCCGCCTCGACTATGGCGACCTCTATTTCCAGTCGAGCTATCACGAATCCTGGGTGTTAGAAGACAGCATCATCAAAGACGGTTCGTACAATATCGATCAGGGCGTCGGCGTGCGTGCCGTTAGCGGTGAGAAAACCGGCTTCGCCTATGCCGATCAGATTAGCCTGCTAGCGCTGGAACAAAGCGCACAGGCTGCCCGTACTATAGTGCGCGATGTCGGTGACGGCAAAGTCCACGCCCTGGGCGAGAAAAGTTATTCCCCGCTGTACACCAGCCTCGATCCGCTGCAAAGCATGAGCCGTGAAGAGAAGCTCGATATTCTGCGCCGGGTAGATAAAGTCGCCCGCGCCGCCGACAAGCGTGTGCAGGAAGTTTCTGCCAGTCTGACCGGTGTGTATGAGTTAATCCTGGTTGCGGCTACCGACGGCACCCTGGCGGCGGACGTTCGCCCGCTGGTGCGTCTGTCGGTTAGCGTGCTGGTGGAAGACGACGGCAAACGTGAACGTGGCTCCAGCGGCGGCGGCGGTCGTTTCGGTTACGACTATTTCCTCGGCGACGTTGACGGTGAAGTCCGTGCCGACGCGTGGGCGAGAGAAGCGGTGCGCATGGCAATGGTCAATCTGACCGCTGTGGCGGCCCCAGCCGGAACGCTGCCGGTGGTGCTTGGCGCGGGCTGGCCGGGCGTATTGCTGCACGAAGCGGTAGGTCACGGACTGGAAGGCGACTTCAACCGTCGTGGCACCTCGGTATTTAGCGGCCAGATGGGCCAGTTGGTCGCCTCTGAGCTGTGTACCGTGGTCGACGACGGGACTATGACCGATCGCCGTGGCTCCGTATCCATTGATGATGAAGGGACGCCAGGCCAGTACAATGTGCTGATCGAAAATGGGGTACTGAAAGGCTACATGCAGGACAAACTGAATGCGCGTCTGATGGGTGTGAAGCCAACGGGCAACGGTCGCCGTGAATCTTATGCGCATCTGCCGATGCCGCGTATGACCAACACCTATATGCTGGCCGGGAAATCGACCCCGGAAGAGATTATCGCCTCGGTCGATTACGGTATCTATGCGCCAAACTTCGGCGGCGGTCAGGTGGATATCACCTCCGGCAAATTCGTTTTCTCAACCTCAGAAGCGTACCTGATTGAGAAAGGCAAAGTCACCAAAGCGGTCAAAGGTGCCACCCTGATTGGTTCTGGTATTGAAGCCATGCAGCAGGTCTCGATGGTCGGTAACGACCTCAAGCTGGATAACGGCGTCGGCGTCTGTGGCAAAGAAGGCCAGAGCCTGCCGGTGGGCGTGGGTCAGCCAACCCTGAAAGTCGACAATCTCACGGTCGGCGGTACGGCATAACATCCTGTGCCCGCCTTGTGCGGGCATTTTTTTGACGGAGACCGCAGATGAAGGTCGCTCGCCATCAGCGCATCGTTACGCTTCTCGCCCAATCCCACAGCCTGACTACCGATGAATTGGCCGCCGCGCTCGGCGTCAGTAAAGAGACGGTGCGTCGCGATCTGAGTACACTTCAGCAGCTGGGCCAAATACAGCGCAGCCACGGGCGGGCGCGTGCCATTCGACGCGACAGCCAGGGCAACGAAGCGCCGTTTCACGCCCGGCAGAAAAGTCATTATGCCCACAAGTCAGATATCGCCCGACACGCGCTGGCGTGGATAGAAGAAGGGATGACTCTCGCGCTGGATGCCAGCTCCACCTGCTGGTTTCTGGCGCGTCAGCTGCCGGATATCCCGCTGACCGTGTTTACCAATAGCCACTTGGTGTGTACCGAACTCGGCAAGCGCGAGCAGATCCGCCTGATCAGCTCTGGCGGCGAGCTCCAGCGCCGGTACGGGTATTACATCAATCCGTCGCTTATCTCGGCGCTAAAGTCGTTGGAGATAGATCTGTTTATTTTTTCCTGTGAGGGCGTCGACCGCCACGGCGTGCTGTGGGATTCGAACAGTCACAACGCCAGCTATAAATCCTTACTGCTCAAACGGGCGTCACAGTCGCTGCTGCTGGTGGATAAAAGTAAATTCAACCGTGCGAGCGAGGTGCGAATTGGCCCGCTAAGCGACGTTACGCATGTCATCTCTGACGCGGAGCCTGAGCCGGTTCCTTAGTTTTTTCCGCGGCCGTTAATGCCCTGGAAGCGGTTAGCAACATCAACAAAATAGTCAGTCAGATAGTTGATGCACACTTGTACCTTCAGCGGCAGCTTATCCTTTTCGGTATACACCGCATACACCGGACGCGGGTCGGACTGATAGCGGGGCAGGAGGATCTCCAGTTCTCCGCGGTTGATCTCATTGATCACCCACATCAACGGCACGAAAGCGATCCCGGCCCCCGCGGTCAGCCAGCGGTTGAGGGTCATCGGATCGTTGGTGACGAAACGTCCCTGCGGGATAAGCTTGGTCGATAGCCCTTCCGGGGCGATCAGTTCAAATTCATTGTATGGTCGGATGCTGTATTCCAGCCACGAATGACTGGCCAGATCTGCTGGTTTCTCAGGGGTGCCGGCGTGTTGCAGATAGCTCTTTGCGGCGCAAAGTACCATCGGCATCGAGCCCAGGCGGCGGGAAAAGAGGCCCGAATCCTGCAAAGCACCGACGCGGATCACCAAGTCTAACCCATCGGCAATGAGGTCCGGGGCTGGTATTCCGGTCACTAAATTTACCGACAGAGCCGGATACTCTCTGAGCATTTCCGAGGTGATTGCAGCGAGGACATTTTGTGCCATAGTTGAAGAACAGCCGACACGCAGTGTGCCAATCGGCGTGTTGTTAAAGGCGTACAGCTGTTCATGAACGTCCTGCGCTTCATGCAGCATTCGCCGACAGCCCTGATAGTAAATTTTTCCGGCCTCGGTCAGCCCAATGCTGCGTGTGCTGCGGTTCAGCAGCTTGACCTGAAGTTCGTCTTCAAGTTTTGAAACGGTCTGGCTAATTGAAGAGACGCTCATTTCGAGCTGTCTTGCCGCCGCCGTAAAGGAACCCAGTTCCACGACTTTGGCGAAAACCGACATGCGTTTTAATCGTTCCATTGTTCACTCTGACTTAAAAGTGATTTAGATCACATAATATAGATCACGCAATAACAGTTACGTTAATATACTGTTAGCTGAATAATCAAAGCATCACTACTCTCACCTGCACTCTCTTAATCAAGGTCAACATGAGTCTGTTTCCCGTCATCGTGATTTTCGGTCTCTCGTTTCCGCCGATCTTCGTCGAGTTGCTATTGTCGCTGGCCATCTTCTGGCTATTGCGTCGGATGCTGGTCCCTACCGGGATCTATGACTTCGTCTGGCATCCTGCACTTTTTAATACCGCGCTGTATTGCTGTTTGTTCTACCTGATATCGCGTTTGTTTGTCTGAGGCCGCTGTGAAAACACTAACAAGAAAAATATCCCGTACCGCCATCACGCTTATCCTGGTCGTGCTGGCCTTTATCGCCATTTTCCGCGCATGGGTGTATTACACCGAATCTCCGTGGACGCGTGACGCGCGTTTTAGCGCAGATGTCGTGGCGATTGCGCCAGATGTGGCTGGGCTTATCACTGACGTGAAGGTCAAGGATAACCAACTGGTCAGCAAAAATCAGGTTCTGTTCACGATTGATCAGCCGCGCTATCAGAAAGCCCTCGAAGAAGCCGATGCCGACGTAGCCTATTACCAGGCGCTGGCTACGGAAAAACGCCGTGAAGCGGGCCGTCGTAATCGGTTAGGCACTATGGCGATGTCGCGGGAAGAGATTGACCAGGCCAACAACATTTTGCAGACCGTTGAACATCAGTTAGCCAAATCACAGGCCACGCGTGACCTGGCGCGTCTCGACCTTGAACGTACCGTAATCCGCGCCCCAGCTGATGGCTGGGTGACCAACCTCAACGTTTACAGCGGCGAATTTATCACTCGTGGCTCAACCGCCGTCGCGCTGGTGAAAAAAGAGAGCTTCTACGTGATGGCCTATATGGAAGAGACCAAGCTCGAAGGCGTACGTCCTGGCTATCGGGCTGAAATTACGCCGCTCGGCAGCACTAAAGTGATTAAAGGCACCGTCGACAGCGTGGCGGCAGGCGTGACCAACGCCAGCAGTAGCAGTGATGCCAAAGGCATGGCGACCATTGATTCGAACCTGGAATGGGTCCGTCTGGCGCAACGCGTGCCGGTGCGTATTCGTCTCGATAAGCAGCAGGGCAATCTGTGGCCTGCAGGCACCACCGCGACGGTGATTATCACCGGTGAGAAAGACAGAAACACACAAGACGCCTCTTTCTTCCAGAAGTTAGGTATGCGCCTGCGTGAGTTTGGATAATCGCTATGGGCATTTTTTCTATTGCCGATAATCATCTGCGCTTTGCGATTAAACTGGCCTGCGCGATTGTGCTGGCCCTGTTTGTTGGTTTTCACTTTGAACTTGAAACCCCGCGCTGGGCGGTACTGACCGCGGCGATTGTGGCGGCGGGTCCGGCATTTGCCGCAGGTGGCGAACCCTATTCCGGCGCAATCCGTTATCGCGGAATGCTGCGTATCGTCGGCACGTTTATCGGCTGTATTGCCGCGCTGGTGATGATCATCCTGATGATCCGCGCCCCGCTGCTGATGGTGTTGGTCTGCTGCCTGTGGGCCGGTTTTTGCACCTGGGTGTCCTCGCTGGTTAAAGTCGAAAACTCCTACGCCTGGGGCCTGGCGGGCTATACCGCACTGATCATTATCATCACCATTCAGAACGCACCGTTGCTGTCCCCCCAGTTTGCCGTCGAACGCTGTAGCGAAATCGTTATTGGTATCGTGTGTGCGATCGTTGCCGATCTGCTGTTCTCCCCACGTTCAATCAAACAAGAGATCGACCGCGAGCTGGATGCCCTTCTGGTGAAGCAATATCAGCTGATGCAACTGTGTATCCGCCACGGCGACAGTGAACAAGTGGACGCCGCCTGGAGCGCGCTGGTACGTCAGACTCAGGCCCTGGAAGGGATGCGCAGCAACCTGCATATGGAGTCTTCCCGCTGGGCACGCGCCAATCGGCGTCTGAAAGCGCTCAACACGCTGTCGTTGACGCTGATAACCCAGGCCTGTGAAACCTATCTGATTCAAAATACCCGCCCGGAATTGATCACCCCCGAGTGGCGTGAAATGTTTGAACAGCCCGCTGAAACCGTGCAGGACGTGCATAAACAGCTCAAAAGGATGCGGCGTATTCTGTCGTGGACCGGCGAGCACGACACGCCGATTACGTTGTACAGCTGGATCGGCGCGGCGACGCGATATCAGTTGCTGAAACGCGGCGTGGCGGGCAATGCCAAGATCAGTGCGCGTGAAGAAGAAATCTTGCAGGGCGAAGTGGTGGTTAAAGTGGAGTCAGCGGAACGCCACCATGCGATGGTGAACTTCTGGCGTACTACGCTTTCCTGTGCGCTCGGCACGCTGTTCTGGCTGTGGACTGGCTGGACCTCTGGCAGCGGCGCGATGGTGATGATTGCGGTGGTGACCTCGCTGGCGATGCGTCTGCCGAATCCTAAAATGGCGGCTATCGACTTTTTGTACGGCACCATAGCCGCGCTGCCGATTGGCGCGCTGTACTTTCTGGTTATTCTGCCGTCGACGCAGCAAAGTATGCTGCTGCTGTGTATCAGTCTTGCGGTATTGGCGTTCTTTATCGGGATTGAAGTGCAGAAGCGGCGGCTTGGCTCGCTGGGTACATTGGCCTCCACCATCAATATTCTGGTGCTGGATAACCCGATGACTTTCCACTTCAGCCAGTTCCTCGACAGTGCGCTCGGTCAGCTGGTGGGCTGCTTCCTGGCGCTAATGATTATCCTGCTGGTGCGTGATAATTCGCAGGCCCGTACCGGTCGTGTGCTACTCAACCAGTTTGTGTCTGCGGCGGTGTCATCCTTGACCACCAATACCGTGCGGCGCAAAGAAAATCATCTCCCCGCGCTGTATCAGCAGCTGTTTTTACTGCTGAATAAATTCCCGGGTGATATCGCCAAATTCCGCCTCGCTCTGACCTTAATCATCGCTCATCAGCGTCTGCGCGATGCGCCCGTTCCGGTGAATGACGATCTGTCAGCTTTCCACCGCCAGCTTCGACGTACCGCCGATAAGCTGATTTCCGCCAGCAGCGATGATAAGCGCCGTCGCTACTTTGGCCGCTTACTGGAGGAGCTGGATGTGTATGAGGAAAAACTGGTCATCTGGCAAGCACCTGACCAGGTCACTGAGCCAGTGAAAAGGCTGGTGGGTATGCTGAGGAAATATCAGCATGCGCTGACGGTGAATTAACCCCCTGAAACCGACGCCAAAAGCGTCGGTTTTTTTATGGCTATACTTAACTGTTATCACAGGACAACACTGTCAGGAGGAAACATGACTATGCAGGCGCTCCAGGATAACGAACTTTTTCAGACCGGTTATTTGGTCGACGGGATATGGAAAACGCTCGATACCACATTCGACGTGGTCAACCCGGCCACCGGCGAGACGATCGCCAAAGTCGCCAAAGCGGGTAAGCAAGAAACCGAAGCGGCTATCGCTGCGGCCAGCAAAGCCTTCCCACTCTGGCGGGCGAAAACCGCCAAAGAACGTTCCGAAATTCTGTATCGCTGGTATCAGCTGATTATCGACAATAAAACCTGGCTCGGCAGGCTGATGACTACCGAGCAGGGCAAGCCGCTGAAAGAGGCGGAAGGCGAAGTGGAATACGCCGCAAGCTTTATCCAATGGTTCGCCGAGCAGGCGAAACGCGCCAATGGCGAAATTATTCCGCCTGCTAAACCCGGCTCCCGTATTCTTGCCACCCGTGAACCGGTTGGTGTCGTCGCTGCCATTACGCCGTGGAATTTCCCGATGGCGATGCTGACCCGCAAACTTGGCCCCGCGCTCGCGGCCGGCTGTACCGGCGTGATTAAACCCGCCAACAATACGCCGTTGAGCGCTTTTGCACTGTTGCAACTGGCGAAGAAAGCCGGTGTGCCTGACGGCGTGCTCAACGCGGTGGCCGGGAATACCCAAGAAATCAGCGATGCCATCATGGCCAGCCACGCGGTGCGCAAAATCTCCTTCACCGGATCGACCGCGGTGGGCAAAACGCTGGTGCGAAACGCGGCGGAAACGATGAAGAAAGTGTCGATGGAGCTTGGCGGGAACGCACCGTATATCGTTTTTGACGATGCCGATATTGAGGCCGCGGTGAAAGGGGCAATTGCCAATAAATTCCGCAATGCCGGGCAGGTGTGCGTCAGCGTCAATCGTTTCTATATTCAGGAAAAGGTTTATGACGACTTTACCCGCAAGCTGACCGAGGCGGTAAATGCGCTCAAAGTCGGTAACGGGGTGGATGAAGGCGTAGTCGTCGGCCCGCTGATTGAACCTTCGGCGGTGAAGAAAGTGCGTGAGCATGTAGAAGATGCGGTGGCGAAAGGGGCTCGCGTATTGGCGGGGGGCAAACCTCACGCCCTCGGCGGCAACTTCTGGCTACCGACGGTGCTCGGCGATTGCAGCGATAACATGCAGCTCGCGCAGGAAGAGACCTTCGGCCCGGTAGCTGCCTGCTTCCGTTTCACCAGTGAGGATGAGGTGATTCAGCGGGCGAACAATACGCCCTTTGGTCTGGCGGCCTACTTCTATACCCAGAATCTGCAACGTGTTTTCCGCGTCTCGCAGGCGCTGGAAAGCGGGATGATTGGTATCAACGAATGCGCAGTCTCAACGGAGTTAGGCCCGTTCGGTGGGGTGAAGGAATCCGGTCTGGGACGTGAAGGTTCAGTGCTGGGTCTGGATGAATTTTTGGAAGTGAAAACCCTGCATTTGGGTGGTTTGTAAGTGACATCCCGGGCGGTAATCGCCGCCCGCTCAGGAGAGGCGGGAAATGAATGAAAACCTATACCTTTGATTTCGATGAAATAGGCACTCAGAACGATTTTTATCGTGAGTTTACCCGCACCTTTTCGCTCAGCGCGACAGCCATCCACGATCTCGATTCGTTGTGGACAGTGGTCACTGGAAGTCAGCTTCCCTTGCCGCTTGAGATAGAGTTTGTCCATCTGGAAGAGAAACAGCGTCGGCGCTATGGGGCCTTAATTCTGTTATTTGATGAGGCGGAAGAAGAGCTGGAAGGGATGCTGCGATTTAATATTCATCATTCATAAAAAAAGCCCCCGACAGGCGGGGGCAAGTCGTCAGTAAGACGACGAGGGTTTATTTGTACAGTTCGGCAGTGGCATGCCAGGTGTCACCGGTACGGGCTTCGATGATACGGTAGCTGCTTGCGCCTTCTTTCTCTGCTTTTGCTGCCAGTTCGTGACGCATATCCATTGGGGCGCTACCAATCTGCGATACGGATACGGTGCCCATGGATTGCAGACCCTGAGCCTGCTCTGCATTAACCTGATGAACCGCTGCGCCTGCGCTAAAGGAAAGTACCGATGCCAGACCCAGTGTTGCGATAATCATTGCGTTTTTCATAATCTTTACTCCTCAATTCATTGACTGCGCGGCGCGAAGGTTTCAACTGCTTTTTTTATGCCTGAGCCGCGTTATGACAGATGTTTTCGTTCGGACTATCAAGAAATCTTATTTGTACAGCTCAGCCGTTGCGTGCCAATGGTCGCCGCTACGTGCTTCGATAACGCGGTAAGAGGAAGCCCCTTGCTCCTGCGCTTTTTGATTCAGCATGTCGTGCATGTCCATCGGAGAAGAACCGACTGCACCAACGGAAACGGTGCCGATTGCTTCGCGATTGGCTGCCTGATCCGCATTGATGGAATCAGCGGCGAATGCGCCAAAAGAGAGAACCGAAAGGATGGTCAGTGCACTTACAGTGGTTTTGATTTTCATAATATTCACCTCGTCGAATTTTTTAACAGGGCCTTATTTCGTGACCCTCATCACAAAATCAAGTATACACTAATCACTCGAAAAATTAATACCAGACTAATGGTTTCGCGTGTAATTAAGTGTCAAAAACGGTCATTTTTATAACGTAAAAGCATTAAAAACGTCAGCCCGGAAGGACGTATAGCGCTTATAGCTAAGAAAATCATATGGATATGTGAATTTGATAATTTGTGCGATTTTTCTAACAACATTCACTGGATGATTACATTCAGGCAGTGAAACGCACTTAATGTTAAAGAAAAGGGAGTTTTATGTAGCGCTTGGGTTCGTGCCAAGGGGATAAGACGCTCTCCGGCTGGCTGCCGGAGAGTAGGGGATTAGAGCTCTTGTTCGAACAGTACCAGAATGGCTTCGTACAGGTCTTTAACGGTAAAACCCCGAGCAGGGGTAGTAAAGATAGTGTCGTCCCCGGCGATGCTACCGAGAATACCTTCCGCTTTACCCAGGGAATCTAACAGACGAGCAATCAACTGCGCGGCACCAGGGCTGGTATGGATAACCACCACTGCGTCGTTATAGTCGATATCCAGCACCAGATTTTTGAGCGGGCTGGAGGTGGTCGGTACGCCGAGTTCAGCCGGTAAGCAGTAGACCATCTCCATTTTGGCATTGCGGGTACGTACCGCGCCAAATTTGGTCAGCATCCGGGAGACTTTGGACTGATTGATATTTTCGAAGCCCTCCTCCTGTAATGCCTGGACTATCTCTCCTTGAGAACTGAATTTTTCTTCTTTTAGTAGCGCTTTAAACGCTTTGACTAATTCATCTTGCTTAGCCGAGGTTCGCATAAGTCACCCGTATCATGGCGGTAAAAACAACATTATTATGCATATGAATGAATTTTTATGCAAATTATCTGCCGTGAATAAGGCTGAAATAATGTTATGAAAGGGAGGGATTTTATCAAAATTCGTTATCGGGGAACATGCTTTCATCACAAGGTGAAAATTGCGGCAAAAGTAAATGAATTGTTATGAAAATGAAGTTGTTTTGCGCATCTGACAGGGTGTATTGTAACCAACAGTCGACCGGTTACGCTGTCGCGGATGTCTTATCACAGGCGGTAAGTGAGCGATGACACCGCAATGCTGCGGGGAGAGCCGCATTCTTCAACAACGCTTATTGTTATTGTTTACCTTGTGAATTAAGGTTGCCGCAACGGAGTTACGGTAGATGAAACTAACCATAATAAGGAGTTTAGGATGAAAGTCGCAGTCCTCGGCGCTGCTGGCGGTATTGGCCAGGCGCTTGCCCTACTACTTAAGACCCAACTGCCTTCAGGCTCAGAACTCTCCCTGTATGACATCGCACCGGTTACTCCGGGCGTGGCAGTGGATCTCAGTCATATCCCGACTGATGTGAAAATCAAAGGCTTCTCCGGCGAAGACGCAACCCCGGCACTGGAAGGTGCTGATGTGGTGCTGATTTCCGCAGGCGTGGCGCGTAAACCGGGGATGGATCGCTCCGATCTGTTCAACGTTAACGCGGGTATCGTCAAAAATCTGGTGCAGCAGGTGGCAACAACCTGTCCGAAAGCCTGCATCGGTATCATTACTAACCCGGTCAACACCACCGTGGCGATTGCCGCTGAGGTGCTGAAGAAAGCGGGCGTGTATGACAAAAACAAACTGTTTGGCGTGACCACGCTGGACATCATCCGCTCGAATACCTTCGTGGCGGAACTGAAAGGCAAACAGCCAACAGAAATCGAGGTGCCGGTGATCGGTGGTCACTCTGGCGTGACCATTCTGCCGCTGCTGTCGCAAATCCCAGGCGTGAGCTTCTCCGAACAGGAAGCCGCTGACCTGACCAAACGTATTCAGAACGCCGGGACCGAAGTGGTCGAAGCCAAAGCCGGTGGCGGGTCTGCAACGCTGTCTATGGGCCAGGCGGCGGCGCGTTTCGGTCTGTCGCTGGTTCGTGCGCTGCAGGGCGAGAAAGGCGTGGTGGAGTGTGCCTACGTTGAAGGCGACGGTCAGTATGCACGTTTCTTCTCACAGCCGCTGCTGCTGGGTAAAAACGGTGTGGAAGAGCGTCAGTCGGTCGGTAAACTGAGTGCTTACGAGCAACAGTCGCTGGAAGGCATGCTGGATACGCTGAAGAAAGATATCGTGCTGGGCGAAGAGTTCGTTAATAAATAAGCGACTCGCCAGAAAGCAAAACCGGAGCCTGCGCTCCGGTTTTTTTATGCCCGTCAGTTGGTGGCGGGATATTCCTGAATAGTGACTTTCAGCGACAGTTTTTTGTCGTCGCGCATCACGACCACCGGAATCTCTGAGCCAGGGCGGATTTCGGCCACCTGGTCCATGGTTTCCAACGCGGAGACCGCAGGTTTGTCGTTCACGGAAACAATCACATCGTTAACCTGAATACCGGCTTCAGCCGCAGGGCCGCCCGCAGCGACTTCATTCACCACGATGCCCTGAATCTGATCCATCGGGCCGCTTTGGGTGTGCATAGGCGCAATTTCACGACCGCTGATCCCAATATAGCCACGAATTACCCGACCATCACGAATCAGCTTATCCATAATTTTGGTGGCCAACTGGAAGGGGATAGCAAAGCCAATCCCCTCTGGCGTCTCACCATCATTACTTTTATCGAAGGAAAGGGTGTTAATCCCCATCAGCTCACCCAGGGAATTGACCAGCGCGCCGCCGGAGTTACCGTGGTTGATGGAGGCATCGGTTTGCAGGAAATTTTGACGACCAGACGGGTTCAGGCCGATACGACCAGTGGCACTGATAATCCCCTGGGTAATAGTCTGTCCGAGGTTATAGGGGTTACCGATAGCCAGAACCACATCGCCGATATGCGGGGTACGCTTCGGGTTGATAGGGATAACCGGCAGTCCACCGCTGGCGCTGATTTTTAGCACCGCCAGATCGGTCAGGGTATCCGAGCCGACGATCAGCGCTTCAAACACGCGTCCATCCTGCAAGGCGACGATGATTTGATCGGCGTCGTTAATTACATGCTTGTTGGTAATAATGTACCCACGCTCGTCCATGATCACCCCGGAACCCAGCGTCAGCATGTTATGGCTGGTGGTGTTATTCAGGGCGCGGTTATAGACGTTTACCACAGCCGGTGCGGCGCGTTTAACGGCCTGATTATAGCTGGCAGGAGATTCATCAGTGCTGTCATAAGGCGCTGATGCCAGAGGGTTAAACTGCCGCAATGACGGCATGGCGGCTAACAGAATGCCACCGACGACACAACCAATTGCGACTGAACGTAAGAGCTTTACAAGCATGATGCGATTATCACAGGTAAGGAAACAGGCGCAGCATATCACGACTTCAGCGGACATCACATGCAGGCGATGTCCACGGAAAATTTCGCTTAACGCAGCAGCAGATAGATACTCTCATTGTTGCGCATGACGTTCAGCGCCACGATAGCCGGTTTGGCCTCCAGTACCTTGCGCAGCTCGGCGATTGACTGTACGCGCTGGCGGTTGACGCCGATTATCACGTCATCTTTGTGTAAACCGACCTGTGCCGCCGGACTGCCTTTCTCGACGTCATCAAGCACAACGCCTTTGGTGCCGTCTTTCATCTGACCATCGCTGAGCGAAGCCCCTTGCAACGCAGGCGTGATCAATTCCGCACTGGCCGTCGACGAGGTACTTTTATCCAACGTCACTTCAACGCTGAGTGGTTTACCGTCGCGCAGCAAGCCGAGTTTTACCTTGGTTCCCGGTTCGGTGGTCGCGATGCGGGAACGCAAATCGGCAAAGCTGTTCAGCGGTTTGTCATTCAGGCTGATGATGATATCGCCTGCTTTCACGCCCGCTTTTGCAGAGCCTGAGCCCGGCAGAACTTCACTGACAAACGCGCCGCGCTGAATGTCGAGATTAAACGCTTTGGCGATGTCCGCGTTCATCTCCATACCTTTTATGCCCAGCAGGCCGCGTTTGATTTCACCAAACTGAATCAGCTGTTTGGCCAGCGTCATCGCCATGTTACTTGGGATGGCAAAGCCGATGCCAATGCTGCCACCGCTCGGTGCCAGTATGGCGGTGTTGATCCCGACCAGTTCCCCGTTGAGGTTGAGCAGCGCGCCGCCGGAGTTACCCCGGTTAATCGAGGCATCGGTCTGGATAAAGTTTTCCAGCCCTTCCAGATTCAAGCCGCTGCGGCCCAGGGCGGAAATGATCCCGGAGGTTGCGGTCTGGCCGAGACCGAACGGGTTGCCTACGGCGACGGCGAAATCACCGACGCGCAGCTTGTCGGAATCGGCGATGGCGATTTGTGTCAACTGGTCGGCTTTTTGTAATTGCAGCAGGGCGATATCGCTTTGGTCGTCACTGCCGACCAGCTTGGCCTCGAACTCACGCCCGTCATTAAGCTGAACGCTGATTTTCTGTGCCTGCTTAACGACGTGATTATTGGTCAGGACATAGCCCTTCGTGGCATCAATGATGACCCCAGAGCCAAGGCCTTCGAACGGCTGTGGGGTCTCGTTCGGGGCGTCTTCACCGAGATATTTCTTCAGTTCATCCGGCACCTGGCCCACTTCGGCAGGCGTGGCCGTGCCGGAAACCTTCACGCTCACCACCGCTGGCAGGACTTTCTCCAGCATCGGCGCGAGGCTTGGGATCTGCGTCTGACCCGGGATCTGAGCAGGCAGAGAAGCAGACACCGGCGCGACGACGCCTAGAGATAACCCAACACTTAACGTTAACGCACTTAATAATAAGGTTTGTTTCTTCATTGATGCTGGCTCTCATAACCTGAGGAATGTGAGGAAAATACGCCCTTAAACAGCCCGATGTTATTGAATTTTCGGACGTCTAACAATGAGGTTGATGATTAAATAATAGCTGGGTCAGGCGGGAAGTGACGGGCGCAGTGGCTGCGCCCGTAAAAAAGAGGAATTAATCGCGTTTTGCACCGCTGCGCAGCAGGCCAGACGCGCCATCAGAATAGTCGCGTGGCATCTGGACTGGTGCCTGATCGTTACCCGCTTCGGATTCAGCCAGACGGTTGCGGAACGGATTTTCTTCGGCGCTCATTTCCGGCAGCAGGCTGCTGGAGCTTTTCGCCATATGTTGATACAGCTGGCGGTAATCGTGGGCCATATTGTCGAGCAGCTCGGCGCTGCGGGCAAAGTGGCTGACCAGTTCTTCACGATACTCGTCGAGCTCTGCTTTGTTTTTTTCCAGTTCGTACTGCAGGGCCTGCTGTTGACGTAATTTGCGGTTCCCAAATCGCATAGCGACGGCGCCAATGATGAGACCGACAACTAAACCAATTAGCGCATATTCCCAGGTCATGAACTTCTCCCGTTGTTTTGTGGTTCCGTAGGGTGGCAATAAGGCTGCTCGCCTGCGCCCGATATTGCCACTATAACCGCTATTCCCTTAGAAGTGGAATCCTGGCGTGTCATCGCGTACTGTAGAACGGCCTTTTTTTCGACAACCGTGAACTGCTGCACGTTGCTTTTCAGGAAATAACAATAGCTTATGCAAAGCATGACCCCCACATCGCGATATCTCCAGGCCCTTAAAGAGGGCACTCACCAGCCCGATGACGTCCAGCGTGAGGCTGTGTCCCGGCTGGACAGCATCTATCAGGAATGGGTTAACTCTCCGGCTGCAGCCGCGCCCGCTAGCGGCGGCCTGCGGGCCAAATTCGGGAAACTGCTGGGCAAGCGTGAACCGACGAGCAGCATGCCGGTTCGCGGCTTATATATGTGGGGCGGCGTAGGGCGGGGAAAAACCTGGCTGATGGACATGTTCTATCTGAGTCTGCCGGGGGAACGTAAGCAGCGTCTGCACTTTCATCGCTTTATGCTGCGTGTACACGAAGAGCTAACGGCCTTGCAGGGCCACAGCGATCCGCTGGAAATCATCGCCGATCGGTTCAAAGCTGAAACCGACGTGCTGTGCTTTGATGAGTTTTTTGTCTCCGATATTACCGATGCCATGCTGCTCGGCGGCCTGATGAAAGCGCTGTTCGCCCGCGGGATAACCCTGGTGGCGACCTCTAACATCCCGCCAGACGAGCTGTATCGCAACGGCCTCCAACGCGCACGCTTCATCCCGGCCATCGAGGCGATAAAAGAACACTGCGATATCATGAATGTGGATGCAGGCATTGATTACCGCCTGCGCACCTTGACCCAGGCGCATCTGTGGCTTTCACCGCTCACTGATGAAACGCGTCAACAAATGGACACGCTGTGGCAGGCACTGGCGGGAACGAAACGCGAAACCGCCCCAGTGCTGGAAATCAATCATCGCCCGTTAGCCACCATGGGTGCCGACAATCAGACTCTGGCCGTCTCCTTCGAGACGCTGTGTGTGGATGCCCGCAGCCAGCATGATTACATTGCGCTGTCCCGGCTGTTCCATACCGTGATGCTGTTTGACGTGCCGGTGATGACCGGGCTGATGGAAAGTGAAGCCCGCCGTTTTATTGCGTTGGTGGATGAGTTTTACGAGCGCCATGTAAAACTGGTGGTCAGCGCAGCCGTGCCGCTGTACACAATTTATCAGGGAGAACGCCTGAAATTTGAGTTCCAGCGCTGTCTTTCCCGTCTGCAGGAGATGCAAAGCGAAGAGTATCTCAAGCGTGAACACCTGGCGGGCTAAAAACCCGCTTCAAATCATAAAAAGGGGTCGATCTTTGAAGTCGACTTCTCTATAATCTTGCGACCCCACGTTACAACCAAAGTTTTTTTCCCAAAACTTTTGTCGTGCCGGCATAGGCTATTCGAAGGGGTAGGTTTGCTGGACAATGTCGTGTGAACCTCAACTTTTAAACGTTTGGGCGTTCACCAACGTGTAACTATTTATTGGGTAAGCTTTTAATGAAAACTTTTACAGCTAAACCAGAAACCGTACAGCGCGACTGGTATGTTGTTGACGCGACCGGTAAGACTCTGGGTCGTCTGGCTTCCGAACTGGCTCGTCGCCTGCGCGGTAAGCACAAAGCGGAATACACCCCGCACGTGGATACCGGTGATTACATCATCGTTCTGAACGCAGAAAAAGTTGCTGTAACCGGCAACAAGCGTGAAGACAAAGTGTATTACCATCACACCGGCCACATCGGCGGTATTAAAGAAGCGACCTTTGAAGAGATGATTGCCCGCCGTCCTGAGCGTGTAATTGAAATCGCGGTTAAAGGCATGCTGCCAAAAGGCCCGCTGGGTCGTGCTATGTACCGTAAACTGAAAGTTTACGCGGGTAACGAGCACAACCACGCGGCACAGCAACCGCAAGTTCTGGACATCTAATCGGGATTATGGCAATGGCTGAAAATCAATACTACGGCACTGGTCGCCGCAAAAGTTCCGCAGCACGCGTGTTTATCAAACCGGGCAGCGGCAAAATCGTTATCAACCAACGTTCTCTGGAACAGTACTTCGGTCGTGAAACTGCCCGCATGGTAGTTCGTCAGCCGCTGGAACTGGTCGACATGGTTGAGAAATTCGATCTCTACATCACTGTTAAAGGTGGTGGTACTTCTGGTCAGGCTGGTGCGATCCGTCACGGTATCACCCGCGCTCTGATGGAGTACGACGAGTCCCTGCGTGGCGAACTGCGTAAAGCTGGCTTCGTTACTCGTGATGCTCGTGAAGTTGAACGTAAGAAAGTCGGCCTGCGTAAAGCACGTCGTCGTCCTCAGTTCTCCAAACGTTAATTGGTTTCTGCTTCGGCAGAACAATTGGCGAAAAAACCCGCTTCGGCGGGTTTTTTTATGGATAAAATGGGCGTTATCCACAATCCTTATCTCTCTTTTCACTCCTTTTTCAGCATTTCCAGAATCGGCTCACCACAAACCCTGCAAAATCTGGTAAACTATCATCCAATTTTCTGCCCAAATGCGGGCGATTGTTCATTTTTTGTTTGTTTTGTTTTTGAACAGGAATGTCGTTCGACGCTTAGCGGGCTCTACAACTGACCGGTCACAATATCGTGGCAGGTAGCAGTAAAAAAATTCTGAATATACCTGGAGGTTTTCATGGCTGTCGCTGCCAACAAACGTTCGGTAATGACGCTGTTTTCTGGTCCTACTGACATCTATAGCCATCAGGTCCGCATTGTGCTGGCCGAAAAAGGTGTCAGCTTTGAGATTGAGCACGTGGAAAAGGACAATCCACCTCAGGATCTGATTGACCTCAACCCGAATCAAAGCGTCCCGACACTGGTGGATCGCGAGCTGACCTTATGGGAATCTCGCATCATTATGGAATACCTGGATGAGCGTTTCCCTCATCCGCCGCTGATGCCGGTTTATCCGGTGGCTCGCGGTGAAAGCCGTCTGTACATGCAGCGTATCGAGAAAGACTGGTATACGCTGATGCATACCGTCCAGACCGGTTCTGCGGCGCAGGCTGATGCAGCCCGCAAACAGCTGCGTGAAGAACTGTTGGCCATTGCGCCAGTCTTCACTCAGAAGCCGTACTTCCTGAGCGATGAGTTCAGCCTGGTCGATTGCTATCTGGCACCGCTGCTGTGGCGTCTGCCGGTGATGGGCATCGAACTGGTCGGTGCTGGTTCCAAAGAGATGAAAGCGTATATGACTCGCGTCTTCGAACGTGATTCATTCCTCGCTTCCTTAACTGAACCCGAGCGTGAAATGCGCCTCGGTCGGGGCTAATTGAATGGATGTGTCTCAGCTGACACCTCGTCGTCCTTATCTGCTGCGGGCATTTTATGAATGGCTGCTGGATAACCAGCTGACTCCGCATTTGGTCGTGGACGTAACCTTGCCTGGCGTCCGTGTTCCGATGGAATACGCGCGTGACGGGCAAATCGTTCTGAACATTGCGCCGCGTGCGGTAGGCAATCTGGAGCTGTCGAACGACGACGTGCGTTTTAATGCGCGCTTCGGCGGGGTGCCGCGTCAGGTTGAAGTCCCTTTGGCTGCGGTGCTGGCTATCTACGCGCGTGAAAATGGCGCAGGTACCATGTTCGAACCTGAAGCGGCGTACGATGAAGACGTGACAAACGTCAACGACGACGCCGGTATCGGGGCTGAAAACGAAACCGTGATGTCGGTCATCGATGGCGATAAGCCTGACAGCGATGACGACAACAGTCCAGACGATACGCCGCCACCGCGCGGTGGCCGTCCGGCACTTCGCGTAGTGAAGTAATCCGTTATTCAACAGGCCCTTTCGGGCCTGTTTTGTTATCTGCCCTCGCTTTCGCCAGCCCCAAAATCCTGTGTTACTCTATGGATCCGTTGTCACTTACTGTCACCTGGCCCGAATAACCGCTATGAACGCATTTGAACCTCAGGAAGAAGAGACTTCAGAAACGATTGGCCGCAGCCTGGGCCGCCGTCCGCTGGCGCGCAAAAAGTTGTCGGAGATGGTGGAAGAAGAGCTGGAGCAGATGATCCGCCGCCGCGAATTTGCGGAAGGGGAACAGTTACCGTCCGAGCGTGAGCTGATGACGTTCTTTAACGTTGGTCGCCCCTCAGTGCGTGAAGCCCTGGCGGCGCTCAAGCGTAAAGGTCTGGTACAAATTAACAACGGCGAGCGCGCCCGCGTCTCACGTCCTTCTGCCGATACCATCATCAGCGAACTGTCCGGCATGGCGAAAGATTTCCTCGCTCATCCTGACGGCATCGCCCATTTCGAACAGCTGCGCCTGTTTTTTGAATCAAGCCTGGTGCGCTACGCCGCAGAAAATGCCAGTGATGAGCAAATCGAACGGCTAACCACAGCACTGGAAATCAACAGCCAGTCGCTGGATGATAACGCCTTGTTCATCCGTTCTGACGTGGATTTTCATCGCGTGTTAGCGGAGATCCCCGGCAATCCCATCTTCATGGCAATTCACGTCGCACTGCTGGACTGGCTGATTGCTGCCCGCCCTAAAGTGGCCGATAAAGAACTGTATCAGCACAACAGCGTCAGCTATCAGCAGCACATCGCTATCGTGGAGGCGATTCGTCGTCGTGAGCCTGAAGAAGCCGATCGTGCTCTGCAGACACACCTCAACAGCGTTTCCGCGACCTGGCACGCTTTCGGGCAAATCCAAAAGAAGAAATAACCGTTCGATCATAACGATCGTTTAGTGAAGCAGATCGCAAGATAAGCTTTCCGTATTTGGCTGATGCATAAATGAGCTGGTATAACAGGTATAAAGGTATATCGATAATGTTACATCACGCATCTGAGAGGTTTGTATGTCAGCCAATTTACGTGGGGTTATGGCCGCGCTGTTAACCCCGTTTACTCGTCAGCAGCAGCTGGATGAGCACAGCCTGCGCCGTCTGGTGCGCTTTAATATTGCGCAGGGGATAGACGGGCTTTATGTCGGGGGCTCTACCGGGGAGGCATTTGTCCAGTCCTCAGCAGAGCGCCAACGGGTGCTGGAGATCGTGGCAGAAGAGGCAAAAGGGCAGATAACGCTGATTGCCCACGTCGGCTGCGTCAGCACCGTCGAAAGTCAGGCCTTAGCGCAGGCGGCAAAAGGTTATGGTTATGATGCGGTATCGGCGGTGACGCCGTTCTACTACCCGTTCAGCTTCGATGAACATTGTGATCACTACCGGGCCATTATTGACGCTTCTGAAGGGTTGCCGATGGTGGTCTACAACATTCCGGCACTCAGCGGGGTGAAATTAAGTCTGGATCAGATCAACACCCTGGTGACGTTGCCGGGTGTCGGCGCGTTGAAACAGACCTCGGGCGATCTGTATCAAATGGAGCAGATCCGCCGGGCGCATCCGGATCTGGTGCTCTATAACGGTTACGACGAAATTTTTGCCTCCGGTCTGATGTCAGGTGCCGACGGTGGGATCGGCAGCACGTATAACATCATGGGCTGGCGCTATCAGAACATCGTCAGTGCGCTGAAGGCGGGCGATCTCCAACAGGCGCAGCGCCTGCAGAGCGAATGTAACAAGGTTATCGACCTGCTTATCCAGACTGGTGTTTTCCGTGGACTGAAAACGGTTCTGCACTATATGGACGTCGTGGATGTGCCACTGTGCCGGAAGCCTTTCGCCCCGGTCGATGAGAAATTCCTGCCCGCGCTGAAGGCGTTGGCCAGTGAGCTGCAGCAGGAGATGGCTCAGCAACGCTGATCTGTTGCCCGGTGATTCCGGGCAAAACCTAACGAAAACAGCGTGGGCATAGCCCAGCGCGGGAGAGTGACATGAGTATGACTACCCAAAGCATCCCGTGGTATCGCCATCTCGACCGGGCGCAGTGGCGGGCGTTTTCCGCCGCCTGGCTCGGTTATTTGCTGGATGGCTTCGATTTTGTGCTGATGGCGCTGGTACTCACCGAAGTGCAAAGCGAATTTGGCCTGACGACCGTTCAGGCTGCAAGCCTGATCTCTGCAGCCTTCATCTCCCGCTGGTTTGGCGGCCTGATGCTGGGCGCGATGGGCGATCGCTATGGGCGACGGTTGGCGATGGTCACCAGCATTGTATTGTTCTCGGTTGGCACGCTGGCCTGCGGTTTAGCGCCAGGGTTTACCACGCTGTTTATTGCCCGTCTGGTGATTGGGATGGGTATGGCGGGCGAATACGGCTCCAGCGCAACTTACGTGATTGAGAGCTGGCCGAAGCACATGCGCAACAAGGCCAGTGGCTTCTTGATCTCCGGCTTCTCCGTGGGGGCTGTGGTGGCCGCGCAGGTCTACAGTCTGGTGGTGCCCGTCTGGGGCTGGCGTGCGTTGTTTTTGCTCGGCATCTTCCCGATTGTCTTTGCCCTGTGGTTGCGTAAAAACATTCCAGAAGCGGAAGACTGGAAGCAAAAACATGCCGGGAAAGCACCGGTCCGCACAATGGTCGACATCCTGTATCGCGGTGATCATCGGGTTCTCAACATTTTCCTCACCATGGTGGCCGCGACCGCGCTTTGGTTCTGTTTCTCTGGCGAACTGCGTAACGCCGGGATGATCCTCGGCTTGGGTCTGCTTAGCGCCATCATTTTCGTCAGCTTTATGGTGCAAAGCAGCGGCAAGCGCTGGCCCACCGGAGTGATGTTGATGGTGGTGGTGCTGTTCGCGTTCCTGTACTCATGGCCGATTCAGGCGCTGCTGCCAACCTATCTGAAAACCGACCTGGCCTACGATCACTCCACCGTTGCCCGGGTTCTGTTCTTCAGCGGATTTGGCGCGGCGGTAGGCTGCTGTGTCGGCGGTTTCCTCGGCGATTGGCTCGGCACCCGCAAAGCCTATGTCTGGAGCCTGCTGGCTTCACAATTGCTGATTATTCCTGTGTTTGCGATCGGCGGCACCAACGTCTGGGTCCTTGGCCTGTTACTCTTTTTCCAGCAGATGTTAGGTCAGGGGATCTCCGGGATCTTACCGAAACTGATCGGGGGCTACTTCGATACCGATCAACGTGCAGCAGGTTTGGGCTTCACTTATAACGTCGGGGCGCTCGGCGGCGCGATAGCCCCGGTGATCGGCGCGCTGATCGCGCAAAAGCTGGATCTGGGCACCGCGCTGGGATCGCTTTCTTTCGGGCTGACGTTTGTGGTCATCCTGCTGATCGGCCTGGACATGCCCACTCGCGTTCAGCGCTGGATCCGTCCGGAAGCGCTACGTACGCATGATGCGATTGACGGAAAACCGTTCAGCGGGGCCGTGCCGCTACGTGGTGAAAAAAGCAGTCTGATTAAAAACTAGGGAGACAGAATGTCTGTACTTGAACAACTTGATGCGGCGATCCGCGCCAACGGCGGGCTGATCGTTTCCTGCCAGCCGGTGCCGGGGAGCCCGCTGGATAAACCTGACATTGTTGCCGCGATGGCGCTGGCGGCAGAGCAGGCGGGCGCAGTGGCGCTCCGGATTGAAGGAGTCGAAAACCTGAAGGCGACTTCTGCGCAGGTAACGATCCCGATCAT
Organism: Scandinavium lactucae; assembly: GCF_033843265.1. Taxonomy (NCBI): domain Bacteria; kingdom Pseudomonadati; phylum Pseudomonadota; class Gammaproteobacteria; order Enterobacterales; family Enterobacteriaceae; genus Scandinavium; species Scandinavium lactucae. Next base: position 278,434 of record NZ_JAWXRD010000029.1, on the reverse strand, counting down.
TGGCATCATCAAGCGCGATTTACCCGACTCGCCAGTGCGGATCACGCCCTTTCTAGATGATGTGGATGCGCTTGCGGCGGCGGGGGCCAGCATTATTGCTTTTGATGGTACGGACAGGCCCCGGCCCGCATCGGTAAACGCATTGCTGGAGCGCATTCACGCTCACCACCTGCTGGCGATGGCAGACTGCTCCTGTGTTGAAGACGGATTATATTGTCATCGCGCTGGGGCAGAGATTATTGGTTCAACCCTGTCGGGCTACTTGGGTGGCCCGGTGCCAGCGGAACCTGACTTTGCGCTGGTCGCCGCGCTCAGCGAGGCAGGGTGTCGGGTGATTGCGGAAGGGCGTTATAACGCGCCGGAACTGGCCGCGCAGGCGATGCAGCATGGGGCGTGGGCGGTCACAGTGGGATCGGCAATCACCCGGCTGGAGCACATCTGCCAGTGGTATCGTGACGCGCTGCACGGGGCCGGGCAATGACCACTCTCGCGGTCGATATCGGCGGGACTAAACTCGCGGCGGCGATTATCGACGACGATTTTTGCCTGCTGGAGCGGCATGAATGCCCCACGCCCGCCAGCCAATCGCCGCAGGCGCTTACCGCCAGTCTGGAGGCATTGCTTTCGCCGCTGGCGACACGGGCACAGCGGGTAGCGGTGGCCTCAACCGGGATTATTCATCAGGGCGTGTTAACCGCCGTCAATCCGGCTAATCTCGGCGGGCTGGCGCAGTTTCCGCTACAGGAGACGGTGTCGCGCATCACCGGTTTGCCGTGTCTGGTGCTGAATGATGCCCAGGCAGCGGCCTGGGCGGAATATCAGGCGCTGAACGAGAGCATTGCGGAGATGGTGTTCATCACCGTGTCAACGGGCGTTGGCGGCGGGCTGGTCAGTCAGGGGCGGCTGTTGACGGGGGCTGGAGGACTGGCCGGGCATTTCGGCCATACGCTGGCGGATCCGGATGGGCCACGCTGTGGCTGTGGGCGCATCGGGTGTGTGGAGGCGATAGCGTCCGGACGTGGGATGGCCGCCGCCGCGCAGGGAGAGCTTTACGGTCTTGATGCTAAAGCCATCTTCGCCAGAGCGAAGGCGGGTGACGCGCAGGCGCAAGAGCTGGTACAGCGTTCCGCGCAGGTGCTGGCCAGGCTGATAGCGGATGTCAAAGCGGTGACCGACTGTCAGTGCGTGGTGATAGGCGGCAGCGTTGGGCTGGCAGAGGGTTATTTAGCGCAGGTGGCGGCGTTTTTGGCGCAGGAACCGAAAGCGTATCAGGTGCCGTTGAAACCTGCCCATTATCGCCACAATGCTGGACTGCTGGGTGCGGCGATGCAAGCTCTGCAATAAAAAAGCCCGGATGCTTGCGCACTCCGGGCTTTTCTCATTTGCCATTCACAGGGCGGATTACACTTCCAGGTAGTTCATAATACCGTCCGCCGCTTTACGACCTTCCGCAATCGCGGTGACCACCAGGTCGGAGCCACGCACGATGTCGCCACCTGCGAAGATTTTCGGGTTACTGGTCTGGAAGGCGTTTTCGCTGCCTTCCGGGGCGATGACGCGGCCCTGAGAGTCCAGCTCAACGCTGTGCTTGGCCAGCCATTCCATGCTGTGTGGACGGAAACCGAATGCCATCACCACCGCATCAGCAGGTACCACATGCTCGGAACCGGCCACGATTTCTGCCCGACGACGGCCTTTGGCATCCGGCGCACCCATTTCGGTGCGTGCCATTTTCACGCCGCAGACTTTACCGTTGGCATTCACTTCCACGCCCAGTGGCTGCACGTTGAACTGGAATTCCACGCCTTCTTCACGCGCATTTTTCACTTCGCGGCGTGAACCCGGCATGTTCTCTTCGTCACGACGATAGGCACAGGTGACGTGCGTCGCACCCTGACGAATCGAGGTCCGCACGCAGTCCATCGCGGTATCACCTCCGCCGAGAACCACCACGCGTTTACCTTCCATATTCACATACGGTTCTTCGGTCGTTTCGCCGTAGCCCATCATCTGTTTGGTATTGGCAATCAGGAACGGCAGTGCGTCAAACACGCCATTCGCATCCTCATTTTCCAGACCACCGCGCATCGACTGATAGGTGCCGACGCCGAGGAATACCGCGTCGTACTCGCTCAGCAGATCGTCGATTTGCACATCACGACCCACTTCGACGTTGAGTTTGAACTCAATGCCCATGTCGGTGAAGATTTCCCGGCGGCGGGTCATGACTTCTTTTTCAAGCTTGAAGGCCGGGATGCCGAAGGTCAGCAGGCCGCCGATTTCAGGGTGACGGTCAAAGACTACTGCTTTCACGCCGTTCCGGGTCAGCACGTCGGCACAGGCGAGGCCCGCCGGACCCGCGCCGATAATCGCCACGCGCTTACCGGTTTGCTTCACGCCGGTCATGTCCGGACGCCAGCCCATTTCGAAGGCTTTATCGTTGATATAGCGCTCGATATTGCCGATGGTCACCGCACCAAACTCGTCATTCAGCGTACAGGAACCTTCGCACAGACGGTCCTGAGGGCAGACGCGGCCGCACACTTCCGGCAGGGTGTTGGTCTGATGCGACAGTTCTGCCGCTTCAAAAATACGCCCTTCGTTGGCAAGCTTCAGCCAGTTCGGAATGTAGTTGTGTACCGGACACTTCCACTCACAGTACGGGTTGCCGCAGGACAGGCAGCGATCTGCCTGTGCTTTGGCCTGGCCTTCAGAGAAGGTCTCGTAGATCTCTACAAACTCAATTTTACGGATCTTCAGCGGTTTCTTCGGCGGATCAACGCGCTGCAGGTCGATAAACTGGTAAACATTCTGACTCATCGATTTTCCTTACTGCGCCTGCACGCGCAATTCAGCGGCGCTACGACTACGGTGACCCAACAGTGCTTTGACATCGCTGGACTTCGGTTTAACCAGAGCAAATTTCGCCGAGAACGCTGGCCAGTTGGCGAGGATCTCTTCGCCGCGCTGGGAGCCGGTCAACTGAACGTGTTCGGTGATAAGCCCACGCAGATGCTCTTCGTGGATAGCCAGAGAATCGACGTCCAGCACTTCTACCAGTTCCGGGTTCACGCGTTTGCGGAAATCGCCGTCTTCATCCAGCACGTAGGCGAAGCCGCCAGTCATGCCTGCGCCAAAGTTGACGCCGGTTTTACCGAGCACGCAGACGATGCCGCCGGTCATGTATTCGCAGCCGTTATCGCCAATGCCTTCCACCACGGTGATTGCCCCAGAGTTACGCACGCCGAAACGTTCACCCGCGCGGCCTGCGGCGTACAGACGACCCCCGGTCGCGCCGTACAGGCAGGTGTTACCGATGATGCTGGCTTCGTGACTGCGGAACGCAGACCCGACCGGAGGACGGATGGCCAGTAAACCGCCCGCCATGCCTTTGCCGACGTAGTCGTTGGCATCGCCGGTCAGGTGCAGTTCCACGCCGCCTGCGTTCCATACACCAAAGCTCTGGCCTGCGGTGCCGCTGAAGTGCGCTTTAATCGGGTCTGAAGCCAGACCCTGGTCGCCATGCGTCTGGGCGATGTAGCCCGACAGCGATGCGCCCACAGAGCGGTCGGTGTTGCGAATATCAAACCAGAACGTTTTGCTCTGCTTGTCATCGACACAGGCTTTCGCCTGCTGTAACAGCTGTGCGTTCAGCACCCCGTTATCAAACGGCGGGTTGGTCTCGGTGCAGTACAGCGCTTTGCCCGGGTGCGGCTCAGCGGTTTCCAGCAATTTCGACAGGTTCAGCTTCTGCTGCTTGGCGGTGAAACCGTCCAGCTCTTTGAGCAGGTCGGTGCGGCCAATCAGGTCGACCAGACGTTTCACGCCCAGTTCCGCCATCAGCTCACGTACTTCACGGGCGATAAACTCAAAGTAGTTGGTCACTTTGAACGGCAGGCCGTGGTAGTGATTCTTACGCAGTTTTTCGTCCTGTGTCGCCACGCCCGTTGCGCAGTTGTTCAGGTGGCAAATACGCAGGTATTTACAGCCCAGTGCCACCATCGGGCCGGTGCCGAAGCCAAAACTTTCCGCGCCGAGAATTGCGGCCTTGATGATGTCGAGCCCGGTTTTCAGACCGCCATCAACCTGCAGACGAATTTTATGACGCAGCCCGTTGGCAACCAGCGCCTGCTGGGTTTCCACCAGGCCAAGTTCCCACGGACAGCCCGCATATTTCACCGAGGAGAGCGGGCTTGCGCCAGTGCCGCCGTCATAACCGGCAATCGTAATCAGATCCGCATAGGCTTTTGCTACGCCGGTTGCGATGGTGCCCACACCCGGTTCGGAAACCAGCTTCACGGAGATCATCGCTTTCGGGTTGACCTGTTTCAGGTCGAAAATCAGCTGTGCCAGATCCTCGATAGAGTAAATATCGTGGTGCGGCGGCGGCGAAATCAGGGTTACACCCGGTACGGAATAACGCAGTTTGGCGATGTACGGCGTGACTTTATCACCCGGTAGCTGACCGCCTTCACCCGGCTTCGCGCCCTGAGCAACTTTAATCTGAATCACATCGGCGTTAACCAGATACGCAGGCGTGACGCCAAAACGACCGGAAGCAACCTGCTTGATGCGTGACACTTTATTGGTGCCGTAGCGCGCAGGATCTTCCCCGCCTTCGCCGGAGTTCGAATTCCCGCCGATGCTGTTCATCGCTTCGGCCAGCGCCTCGTGGGCTTCCGGGCTCAGCGCGCCGATAGACATCGCCGCGGTATCAAAGCGTTTGAACAGTTCGGTGGCCGGTTCAACCTCGTTGATGCTGATGGCGTCAGTGCCAGGATTCACCGCCAGCAGGTCACGCAGGGTGGCTGCCGGGCGTTCATTGACCAGCTTCGCATACTGCTGGTAATCGCTGTATTCGCCGCTCTGAACCGCCTGTTGCAGGGTGCGAACCACGTCCGGGTTGTAGGCGTGGTATTCGCCACCGTGAACGTATTTCAGCAGACCACCCTGATCGAGCGGCTTACGCGCCAGCCAGGCACGTTTGGAAAGGTTGAGCAGGTCCTGCTGGAAATCATCAAACCCGGCTCCGCCGATACGACTGACCACGCCCTGGAAGCACAGGCCGGACACGTCATCGTGCAGGCCGACGGCTTCAAACAGTTTCGAGCAGCGGTAAGAGGCGATGGTTGAAATGCCCATTTTGGACATGATTTTGTACAGGCCTTTGTTGATGCCGTTCCGGTAGTTCAGCATCACGTGGCGATAATCTTTTTCAATAGCCTTGCTGTCGACCAGTTTTGCCAGGGTTTCGTAGGCGAGGTACGGATAAACGGCCGTCGCGCCGAAGCCGAGCAGTACCGCAAAGTGATGCGGGTCGCGGGCGCTGGCGGTCTCAACGATGATGTTGGCATCGCAGCGAAGGCTCTTGTCGACCAGACGCGTCTGGATAGCACCCACCGCCATCGGGGCCGGAACGGGCAGACGATTTTTGGCGATGTTACGGTCAGACAGCACCAGTAGCACCGTGCCGTTACGCACCATTTGCTCTGCTTTATCACACAGCGCGTTAACGGTCTCTTCAAGCGTCGTCTCGGTCACGTCGAAGGTGATATCGAGCGTGTCCGCACGGTAGTGATCTTCTTTCAGCGTGGTCAGCTGTTTGAAATCAGAGTACAGCAGAATCGGTGATTTGAAGCTCAGGCGGTGCGCTTGACCTTCTGCCTCACAGAAGACGTTCATTTCACGCCCAATGCTGGTGGCGAGCGACATCACGTGCGCTTCACGCAGCGGATCGATTGGCGGGTTGGTTACCTGCGCAAACTGCTGGCGGAAATAGTCATAAATGATGCGCGGCTGGCTGGAGAGCACGGCAAACGGGGTATCGTCACCCATTGAGCCAACGGCTTCCTGGCCATTTTCACCCAGTACGCGGATCACGGAATCCAGCTCTTCTGCGCTGTAGTTAAACTGTTTCTGGTAGCTGGCGAGCATATCGTCGTCCAGCTCGCGGCTGCCCACTTCTTCGTCCGGTAAATCTTCAAACGGCACCAGGCGGCGAACGTTTTTCTCCATCCACTCTTTGTACGGATGACGGATTTTCAGGTCGTGGTCGGTTTCTGCGGAGTGCAGAATGCGGCCCGCGCGGGTGTCGATAACCATCAGCTCGCCAGGGCCGACACGGCCTTTTTCGACCACTTCGTCCGGCTGGTAATCCCAGATCCCGACTTCAGACGCGCAGGTGATGAGTTTGTCTTTGGTGATGACGTAGCGCGCCGGGCGCAGACCGTTACGGTCAAGGTTACAGGCGGCGTAGCGTCCATCGGACATCACGATGCCTGCCGGGCCGTCCCACGGCTCCATGTGCATGGAGTTAAAGTCGAAGAATGCGCGCAGGTCCGGGTCCATATCCGGGTTGTTCTGCCAGGCTGGCGGCACCAGCAAGCGCATAGCACGGACAATATCCATCCCGCCTGCCAACAGCAGCTCGAGCATGTTATCCATCGAACTTGAATCAGAGCCGGTTTCGTTCACGAACGGGGCGGCATCATGCAGGTCGGGGATCAGCGGAGTCTGGAACTTATAGGTACGCGCCCGCGCCCATTGGCGGTTACCGGTAATCGTGTTGATTTCGCCGTTATGCGCCAGATAGCGGAACGGCTGGGCCAGCGGCCAGCGCGGCACGGTGTTGGTGGAAAAGCGTTGGTGGAACAGGCAAATGGCCGATTCCAGACGCAGGTCCGCCAGGTCCAGGTAGAAGCGCGGCAAATCCGCCGGCATACACAGACCTTTATAAATATTGATAAGGTTCGACAGGCTACAAACGTAGAAGTCTTTGTCTTCTTGCAAACGTTTTTCGATACGGCGACGGGCGATAAACAGGCGACGTTCCATATCACGCGGACGCCAGCCAGCCGGGGCGTTAACAAAAATTTGTTCGATACGTGGCAGCGAGGAGAGGGCGATTTCACCGAGGACCCCTTCGTTGGTTGGCACATCGCGCCAGCCGACAATCGACAGGGTTTCACGCTGAAGTTCTTCTTCAACGACACGACGCGAAGCCGCAGCAAGCTCGGCGTCTTTATTCAGGAACAGCATGCCAACGGCGTAGTTTTTGGCTAAACGCCAGCCGCGCTCTTCGGCCACCAGGCGGAAGAAACGATCCGGTTTTTGCAGCAACAGGCCGCAGCCGTCGCCAGTTTTACCGTCAGCAAGGATCGCACCACGGTGCTGCATGCGGGCCAGTGCGTGAATTGCAGTACGCACTACCTTGTGGCTAGGTTCGCCTTCTATGTGGGCGATCAGGCCGAAACCACAGTTATCTCTCTCAAGAGATTTATCGTACAACATATCAGTGAACCTCCCCAGGCTCTACGGAGACCCCTATCTGACCGTTGCGCGCAGGCGCAGAAAGAGCAAGGCGGCGGGGCACAGGCCTCGCATTCGCCCTCTCAAAATCCTTTCGCATCGGTAAACAAGTATTGCGGACTTGCTTCAGAGGGAATCTCAATTACTGCATAAATATGATGAGCAGACGGCTCATCGAGAAAGCTTCCAGCGGATCCTCAAGTTATCGGGAATCCTCACACAGGTCAAATGGCAATCTTATTTATACAAAAATGTGCTACATGTGTATTAAGTGTTTGATATTCAACAATTTTAACCAGTTTTTATCCTGCATTTCGACCCACGATTACGGCTACTGAATGTGATCTCTCTCACTATATGAAAGCGTTATAATGGCGGATCTGTGCTGAATGGCTTTTTTATCGCAGAATTATATTCTGCCGCGGAGCGCTAATCCCCTTGATGACACTGTTTTTTATCTGCTACGGCAATAGTGAAAAATCAGGGGTCAACATAAGGAAAAGTAATCACCATCAGGCTGAATGAAATTGCAGTTATCTTGATTGGTTATGCAATAGATGTGAGGCCGCTGAGGCGTTTGATCCAGGTCATCGCCGACGGAGGCTAAAAATGGCAGGCTTTGCACCTCTTCGAAAGGCGCGGTCTATCAGATTATGCAGTTACAGAAATTAGTCAATATGTTTGGTGGGGATCTTAGCCGTCGTTATGGCGAAAAGGTTCATAAGCTGACGCTGCACGGCGGCTTTAGCTGCCCGAACCGCGACGGGACGATAGGACGCGGGGGCTGCACCTTCTGTAACGTGGCGTCATTTGCCGACGAGGCGCAGCAGCACCGCTCCATTGCCGAACAGCTGGCGCATCAAAAGCATCTGGTTAACCGGGCTAAACGGTATCTGGCGTATTTTCAGGCCTATACCAGCACCTTTGCCGAAGTGCAGGTGCTGCGTTCGATGTATCAGCAGGCAGTGAGTCAGGCGAATATCGTCGGCCTTTGCGTGGGCACCCGCCCGGATTGCGTGCCGGAGGCGGTGTTGGATTTGCTCAGTGAATATCACGCGCAGGGCTATGAGGTGTGGCTGGAGCTGGGCCTACAAAGCGCACAGGATAAAACCCTGCATCGCATTAATCGCGGCCACGATTTTGCCTGTTATCAGGCCACCACCCGACTGGCGCGTGAGCGCGGGCTGAAAGTCTGCACTCATCTGATCGTCGGCTTGCCAGGGGAAGGGCAGGCAGAGTGTCTGCAAACGCTGGATAAAGTGGTCGAGACCGGGGTGGACGGCATCAAGCTGCATCCGCTGCATATCGTCACCGGTAGCATCATGGCGAAAGCCTGGGAAGCAGGCAGACTGAACGGCATTGAACTGGATGAGTATACCGTCACCGCCGGGGAGATGATTCGCCATACCCCGCCTGAAGTGGTTTACCACCGGATCTCCGCCAGCGCGCGCCGCCCGACGCTGTTAGCCCCACTGTGGTGCGAAAACCGCTGGACCGGGATGGTGGAACTGGACCGTTATCTTAACGAGCATGGCGTACAAGGCTCCGCGATTGGCCAAAATTGGCTTCCCATAGGGCGCTAACCCCAACGATTGCCGCATTTTTTGCACAACCTTCAACGCGTTGCTCAGAATTGGGTATTATTGAGCGATGTTGTGGTGAAGGAAATCCCTATGAAGCAAATCCGAATGCTTGCCCAGTACTATGTCGATCTGATGATGAAGCTCGGCCTGGTGCGGTTCTCAATGCTGCTGGCGTTAGCGCTGGTGGTGCTGGCCATCGTGGTCCAGATGGCGGTGACGATGGTGCTGCACGGCCAGGTCGAAAGTATTGATGTTATTCGCTCGATCTTCTTTGGTCTGCTGATCACCCCGTGGGCGGTCTATTTTCTCTCGGTGGTCGTTGAGCAACTGGAAGAGTCGCGTCAGCGCCTTTCCAGACTGGTCGAAAAGCTGGAGGAGATGCGTGACCGCGATTTGAAGCTAAACGTGCAGCTGAAAGACAACATCGCGCAGCTCAACCAGGAAATCAGCGATCGTGAAAAAGCGGAAGCCGAGCGCCAGAGCACCCTGGAACAGCTGAAAATCGAGATGAAGGAGCGCGAGCAGACGCAAATTCAGCTCGAGCAACAATCTTCTTTCCTGCGCTCATTCCTCGATGCCTCGCCGGATCTGGTTTTTTACCGCAACGAAGATAAAGAGTTCTCCGGCTGTAATCGGGCGATGGAGTTGTTAACCGGCAAGAGCGAAAAGCAGCTGATTCACCTCAAGCCGCTGGATGTTTATTCCCCGGAAGCGGCGGCAAAAGTCCTCGAAACCGACGAGAAGGTGTTCCGTCATAACGTCTCTCTGACCTACGAGCAGTGGCTTGATTATCCGGATGGCCGCAAAGCCTGCTTCGAAATCCGGAAGGTGCCGTACTACGACCGCGTCGGTAAACGCCACGGCCTGATGGGCTTTGGCCGTGATATCACCGAACGTAAGCGCTACCAGGACGCTCTTGAGCGTGCCAGCCGTGACAAGACTACCTTTATTTCTACCATTAGCCACGAGCTGCGCACCCCGCTGAACGGCATCGTCGGCCTGAGCCGCATTCTGCTGGATACCGAACTGACCGGCGAGCAGGAAAAATACCTGAAAACTATTCATGTCTCAGCGGTGACGCTGGGTAATATCTTCAATGATATTATCGACATGGATAAAATGGAGCGCCGCAAGGTTCAACTGGATAACCAGCCTGTCGATTTCACCGGGTTTCTTGCCGATCTGGAAAACCTCTCGGGCCTGCAGGCACAGCAGAAAGGCCTGCGCTTCGTGATGGACCCCACGCTGCCGCTGCCGCATAAAGTGATCACCGACGGCACCCGTTTACGGCAGATCCTATGGAACCTGATCAGCAACGCGGTCAAGTTTACCCAGCAGGGTAACGTCACGGTTCGCGTACGTTTCGACGCGGGCGACATGCTGCACTTCGAGGTACAGGATTCCGGCATCGGCATTCCGCAGGAAGAGCAGGACAAGATTTTTGCCATGTACTATCAGGTGAAGGACAGCCAGGGCGGAAAACCGGCGACCGGCACCGGCATTGGCCTCGCGGTGTCGCGCCGTCTGGCGAAGAGCATGGGCGGCGACATTTCCGTCTCCAGCCAGCCGGGAAGCGGCTCAACCTTTACCCTGACGGTTCACGCACCTGCGGTGGCGGAAGAAGTGGAAGACACCCTGGCCGATGACGATATGCCGCTGCCCGCTCTGCACGTGCTGCTGGTGGAAGACATCGAGCTGAACGTGATTGTCGCCCGGTCGGTGTTAGAGAAGCTCGGCAACAGCGTCGACGTCGCCATGACCGGTAAAGCCGCGCTGGAAATGTTCTCGCCTTCCGAGTACGACCTGGTACTGCTGGATATTCAGCTGCCGGACATGACCGGGCTGGATATTTCCCGCGAGCTGAAACAGCGCTATCACGTGGACGAGCTGCCGCCGCTGGTGGCGCTGACCGCCAATGTGTTGAAAGACAAAAAAGAGTATCTGGATGCGGGAATGGACGATGTGCTGAGCAAGCCGCTCGCCGTTCCGGCATTGACCGCCATGATCCAAAAATTCTGGGACACCCCTGATGATGACGAGGAGAGCAGCGTGACGACGACCGACAGCAGTAAATCCAGCGCCGTGCTGGATACCGACATGCTTCAACAGTATATCGAACTGGTAGGACCGAAGTTGATTACCGACGGGCTGGCGGTGTTTGAAAAAATGATGCCGGGCTACCTGGCGGTGCTGGAGTCAAACCTGACCGCGCGCGACCAAAAAGGCATTGTTGAAGAAGGGCATAAAATCAAAGGGGCCGCGGGCTCGATTGGTTTACGGCATATTCAACAGCTGGGGCAACAGATTCAGTCTCCCGATCTTCCAGCGTGGTGGGATAACGTGGGTGAATGGATCGAAGAGATGAAAACCGAATGGCAGCAGGACGTTGCGACCCTGAAAGCGTGGGTGGCGAACCGATAAAAAATGACCCCGGTCAAGCCGGGGTGCGCGAATACTGCGCCAACACCAGGGAAAACGTGGCTGCGCCTTAATTGTTTTAACTGTGTTGAACAGACGCTGCCTGAGAATTCGGGCCGCACGCTCATTAAGATAGCAAAACTTAAATTATTTGTTACATGAATCAGTGAAATGTGTGAAGCACCGCGGTTAAATCAAAATAATTGATGGGCTTCAGGCAGTTGCAACAAAGGAAACGCGGTATGAAAAAAATTGGCGTAGTGCTCAGCGGCTGTGGTGTCTATGACGGCAGCGAAATTCATGAGGCGGTGATTACCCTGCTGGCGATTTCGCGCAGCGGTGCGCAGGCGGTCTGTTTTGCGCCGGATAAAAGCCAGTCTGATGTGATTAACCATCTGGCCGGAGAGCCGCAGGGCGGCGAGCGTAATGTGCTTATTGAAGCGGCACGTATTACTCGGGGCGAGATTCTGCCGCTGGCCAGCGCGCGGGCTGACGATCTTGATGCGTTGATTGTGCCCGGCGGTTTCGGCGCGGCGAAAAACCTGAGCAATTTCGCCTCGCAGGGCAGCGCCTGCACGGTTGATGCTGATTTAACTGCGCTGACGCAGGCACTGCATCAGGCGGGGAAACCGCTGGGGTTTATGTGCATCGCGCCTGCTATGCTGCCGAAGATTTTCGACTTCCCGCTGCGAATCACCATCGGGACCGATATCGATACCGCCGAAGTGCTGGAAGATATGGGGGCCGAGCATGTGCCCTGCCCGGTGGATGACATCGTGGTCGATGAAGACCATAAAGTGGTGACCACGCCTGCGTATATGCTGGCGCAGAATATTGCTGAAGCGGCGACTGGCATTGAAAAACTGGTGTCTCGCGTGCTGGTGCTTTGCGCATGAGTCAGCGTCGTTCACCAGTGGTCTGGCTAAAACGAATTTTGCTGCGGGTTGGGCTGGCGCTTGCCGTATTTTGGGGCGGCGGCATTGCACTATTCAGCGTGCTGCCGGTGCCTTTCTCTGCGGTGATGGTGGAGCGTCAGCTTGGCGCTCTCTTCAGCGGTGATTTCCATTATCTGGCGCATTCTGACTGGGTGAGTATGGATGAAATGACGCCGTGGATGGGGCTGGCGGTGATTGCCGCAGAGGATCAGAAATTCCCTGAACACTGGGGCTTTGATGTGTCGGCGATTGAAAAAGCGCTGGCTCATAACGAACGCAACGAACGCCGGATCCGCGGGGCGTCCACGCTGTCGCAGCAAACGGCGAAAAACCTGTTTCTGTGGGACGGTCGTAGCTGGCTGCGAAAAGGGCTGGAAGCGGGATTGACGGTGGGGATTGAAACCATCTGGAGTAAAAAACGCATTCTGACCGTTTACCTGAACATCGCCGAGTTTGGCGACGGGATTTTTGGCGTGGAAGCGGCGGCGCAGCACTATTTCCACAAACCGGCCAGCAAGCTGACGATGTCAGAAGCGGCGCTTTTGGCTGCGGTGTTGCCGAACCCGATTCGTTATCGCGCCGATGCGCCGTCCGGGTATGTCCGCAGTCGTCAGGCGTGGATCCTACGCCAGATGCGTCAGTTAGGTGGGGAAGGGTTTATGACGGGGAATCACTTGTATTAAGGGGAGCAGGCGGGTGCGCACAGCGCTACCCGCTTAAAGACTAATCTTCATCAAACCCGGCGTTAAACAGCGCTATTACCGCCGCCAGAGCTTCTTCTTCCTGTGGACCGCTGGCTTCGATTTCAATCTGTCGGCCTTTGGCGGAATCCAGCATCAGCAGCGCAATCACGCTGCTGGCCTCCGCTTCAGTGCCTTCGTCATTGCGCAGCCACACTTCAGCATCGTAATTCTGGACCAGTTCAAACAGCTTCATCGCCGGGCGGGCGTGCATCCCCAGCTTATTGGTGATTTCAACGGTGTGCTTTACGCTCATGTTTTACGTTTTTCCAGCGTCCGGTGACGAGACTGAACGTTTTTCCCGCGGGAGCGGAAATAGTCAGCCAGCTGTTCGGCAATATACACCGAACGATGTTTACCGCCGGTACAACCAATCGCGACCGTCAGATAGCTGCGATTGTTGGTTTCCAGCATAGGTAACCATAGCTCAAGATAGCTACGCGTCTGGTAGATAAAATTGTGAACTTCTGTGTGACGGTCGAGGAACGCAGCAACCGGTTTATCGAGGCCGGTCATCGGACGCAGCTTCGGATCCCAGTGCGGGTTCGGCAGGAAACGCACGTCAAAAACGTAATCGGCATCAATCGGGATCCCATGCTTAAAGCCAAAGGATTCGAACACCATCGTCAGCTCACGTTCACGCTTGCCGAGCAGGCGCGTACGCAGCATTTCAGCCAGTTCGTGCACCGACATTTCAGAAGTATCAACAATCAGGTCCGCACGAGAACGTAGCGGTTCAAGCAGATCGCTTTCCTGGTCGATAGCGCTTTCCAGCGACAGATTCTTACTGGAAAGAGGATGCAGACGGCGCGTATCGCTGTAACGACGGATCAGCGTATTGCGATCGGCGTCGAGGAACAATAGTTGCGGAGAGAAGCAGTCAGGCAGATTTTCCATTGCCTGCTCAAAAATCTCCGGCGATTCCGGCATGTTACGCACATCAATGCTGACCGCAGCCGAAATCTGCCGGTCAGCCAGGCTTTTCGCCAGTTCCGGCAGCAGCACCACCGGCAGGTTATCGACGCAATAAAAGCCCATATCTTCCAGCGCGCGCAGAGCCACAGACTTCCCTGAACCCGAGCGCCCGCTGACGATCATCAGTACCATCAGTCGTTTCTCCTTACGACAACCGACTTACCGTTAGGCATCTTCATCACCGCTATCGTCGCCGGTGATAATTTCATACAGCTCCTGATCGCTCTGCGCACCGCGTAGACGGCGGCAGATGGTTTTATCCGCCAGGCGTTTGGCGACCAGCGACAGCGTATGTAAATGCGTTTTGGTCTGGTCGGCTGGCACCAGTAGGGCGAACAGCAGGTCAACCGGCTGATTGTCTATTGCATCAAAGGCAATCGGGGTTTCGAGCTGCACGAATACGCCCACGGCGCGCGTGGTGTCCTCTTCCAGCTTGCCGTGAGGAATGGCAATACCGTTACCGATGCCGGTACTGCCCATCTTTTCACGGGTCAGGATCGCCTCAAAAACCACCTGTGGCGGGATGCTTAGCTGTTTGGCTGCCAGCTCGCTGATAATTTCCAGCGCACGTTTTTTACTCTGGCAGTGAACTGCACTGCGGGTACATTCCTGGTTAAGGACATTGCTCAGTTGCAGAGCGGAATCGTTGTTCATCATAATTTCACCTGCGTGTCGCCTGGCCCGAAGAGCCGGGTCAGGCGCACGGCCGGACAATTAGTGTTGTTTCAGTTTATCTTTATGTTTGGTCAGCTGTCTTGCCAGCTTATCGATAAGACCGTCTATTGCGGCATACATATCCTGCCCTTCCGCACTGGCATGAATTTCGCCCCCGTTAACATGCAGGGTGGCATCCGAGATATGAGTCACCTTTTCCACTTTTAACACAATATAGACCTGATTAATCCGTTCGAAAAACTGCTCGAGCTTGGCAAATTTGGTATTCACAAATTCACGCAGAGCGTCAGTGATTTCGACATTCTGTCCGGTGATATTGAGCTGCATAGTGTCTTCCTTATCGGTTGTGTCAGACCAGCTGTTTACGCTGGTTAGACGGCGGAATGGATAAAGACTCTCGGTACTTTGCAACGGTGCGGCGTGCCACCATGATACCCTGTTCGGACAGCATGGTGGTTAGCTTACTGTCACTCAGTGGTTTCGCGGGATTTTCCGCGGCAATTAACTTCTTCACCAGGGCACGAATCGCCGTCGACGAGGCTTCGCCACCGCCTTCAGTGTTCACGTGGCTGGAGAAGAAATACTTAAGCTCAAAAATGCCTCTTGGGCTGTGAAGATACTTTTGCGTTGTCACGCGCGAGATAGTCGATTCATGCATCTCAACGGCCTGGGCGATATCCGCCAGCACCATCGGCTTCATGAACTCTTCACCCTTTTCGAAAAACGCCTGCTGTTGTTCGACGATACAACGACTCACCCGGAGCAGCGTGTCATTGCGGCTTTCCAGGCTTTTGATCAGCCATTTCGCTTCCTGAAGATTACTGCGAATAAACTGGCTATCGGCATCGTTACGGGCGTTATTACACATCCCGGCGTAGTGCTGGTTGATTTGCAAACGCGGAATACTGTCGGAATTGAGTTCGACCATCCAGCGGCCGCTTACCTTGCGTACCAGCACGTCAGGAATGACGTATTCCGGTTCGCCGGTCTGGATAGACTGACCCGGACGCGGGTCCAGGGACTGTATCAGCGTCACCGCTTCTTTCAACACGTCTTCTTTCAGGCGTGTGACGCGCATCAGGCTGCGGAAATCGTGATTGGCCAGCAGAGAGAGATGATCGCTGATAATCGTTTTGGCTTCCGCCAGCCACGGTGTCTCTTTGCCGAACTGAGAAAGCTGGATCAGCAGGCAGTCGCGCAGATCTTTTGCCGCTACGCCAACAGGATCAAAGCGCTGGATACGTTTCAGAACCGCTTCAATTTCATCAAGATCGAGCTCTTCGTCGCCAATGCTTTCGAGGATCTCTTCCACTGAGGCGGTGAGATAGCCGGTGTCATCGACGGCGTTAACGATAGAGGTGGCAATGGCGCGATCGGTATCGGAGAACGGCGTCAGGCCAACCTGCCACATCAGATAGTCCTGAAGCGACTGGGTAGTTTCGCCCTGATAGATAGGCAGCTCGTCGTCCTGATAGTCAGTGCCTGTGCCAGACGGTGTGCCAGCGGTGTAAATTTCATCCCAGCTCGCGTCGAGCGGCAGCTCATCGGGCATCTCTTTCTGCTCGAGGGCATCGACGGTATCAAACGTCTCGTTGGCTTCGTTGTCAGGTTCTTCTTGTGAATCCACTTCCTCGTGAAGATCGGTTTGCTCAAGCAGGGGATTACTCTCCAGCGCTTGCTGAAGTTCCTGTTGCAGCTCGAGCGTTGAAAGCTGCAACAGGCGAATGGCCTGTTGCAGTTGCGGCGTCATGGCGAGCTGTTGACTGAGCCTTAATTGCAAACCTTGCTTCATAATCAGGGCAAATTTCTCCGGCCAGAAATGGTAATTATCTCTACCCTATCAGAGTCTGAAGTCTTCCCCAAGATACACACGCTTAACATGCTCGTCCTGAAGGATTTGTTCTGGCGTACCGTGAGCAATCAAATGCCCCTGGCTCACGATATAAGCGCGTTCACAGACCGCTAACGTTTCACGCACGTTATGGTCGGTAATCAGCACGCCAAGGCCGCTGTCGCGCAGATGCTCGATAATACGTTTGATGTCGATAACTGAAATGGGGTCAACGCCAGCAAAGGGTTCATCCAGTAGGATAAATTTAGGATTTGCTGCAAGCGCACGGGCGATTTCCACACGGCGACGTTCACCGCCGGAAAGCGCCTGGCCGAGGCTGTCGCGCAGATGCTCAATGTGGAACTCTTCCATCAGCTCGTTGGCGCGGTCGACACGCTGTTCGTTGCTGAGATCGTCCCGGATTTGCAGCACGGCCATCAGGTTATCAAACACGCTCAGGCGGCGGAAAATAGAGGCTTCCTGCGGCAGGTAGCCAATCCCGCGACGAGCGCGAGCGTGCAGCGGCAGCAGGCTGATATCGTCATCATCAATGATGATGTTACCCGCATCACGCGACACAATGCCGACGACCATATAGAAGGTGGTGGTTTTACCGGCCCCGTTCGGGCCCAGCAGACCGACGATTTCGCCGGAATTGACCGTCAGGCTAACGTCTTCTACGACCCGACGGCCCTTGTAGGCTTTCGCCAGATTCTTTGCAGTTAAAGTTGCCATAACGTCTTAGTTACTCTTTTTAGGCTGAGCCGGTGTGGTGGTTTTGCCGCTCTTATCCTGCAGCTGCGATGGCACCAGAACCGTGGTCACGCGCTTACCTTTTTCGCTAAACGCCTGCATTTTCTGCTCTTTCACCAGATAGGTGATTTTGTCACCTTTAATGTTGCTATCAACCTGTTCCAGGTAGGCATTGCCGGTCAGAACCACCAGATCGTTGGCGACTTCATAGTGCATCTTCGATGCATGGCCGTTTACCGGTTTGCCGTTATCCTGCATCTGGTAGAAGGTGGCCGGATTACCGTAGCCGTCCATCGTCTCTTTACCTTTAACGCCAGCCGGGCGGGTGACCACCACTTTGTCAGCATTAATTTTGATGGT
This sequence comes from Scandinavium lactucae, assembly GCF_033843265.1. NCBI lineage: Bacteria > Pseudomonadati > Pseudomonadota > Gammaproteobacteria > Enterobacterales > Enterobacteriaceae > Scandinavium > Scandinavium lactucae. The sequence continues at coordinate 260,856 of NZ_JAWXRD010000029.1, read as the reverse complement.
GCCCTGCGTGACGATAACGTTGCCGGTGAACGTCGCGACGTTCCCCTGCATGTCGAGGGATTGCTGATCGGATTCAATGTGAATCGGCTGATCGGTATCGCCCGTCAACGCCAGCGCCGGGAGGCTGGCGGCCAGCAATGCGCTGGCAAGGGCAAGCTTAAAGCTGAATTTATTTGTTTTGAATTTCATAAGAGGTTCTCACCTTTTCAATCAGCTGAGCGTTTTTGCTGCGTAAGTTGCCGCGCATTTTGAGGCCGCTGGAATTAAATGTTGTACCGTACAACGTCACCAGATCGTCTGAACTTACGTCCTGAGTCACCAAATTGACAATGGCGTTATCCGTCGTGACTTTGCGAAGCTGAGAGTCTTCCGTCAGGGCGTTGATCTCAACGTGTCCGTAAAGATACAGCATACGGTCATTCGTCAGTTTGGCCTTATCGGCCTTAATAGACCACGTCGGGACTTTATTGACGTCGAAAGTGGTCAGGACAGGTCGGGTAAACCAGGTTATCGCCTGGTCAGAAAAATACTCGACGTGTTCAGCAATCAAATGATAGCTCAGCGCCCCTTCAGGGCTGTAGACCACGCTATCAGTATGTTCGCTTTTGTAAGTGGGTTCGTTATTGTTCGCAACCACCGGTGCAGGTGCGTCTTTATCTACTAAATTGAAGCCGATAAGCACCAGCGCCAGTAGCGAAAGCAGAATGATAACCCAACGTCTGGTTTTACTCATATCGATTGCCCTTTGGCTTCATCCAACTTGCCCTGAGCCAGCAGCAATAAATCGCACACTTCACGTACCGCACCGCGCCCACCGTCAATGCGGGTGACATAATCCGCGCGTGGGGGCAGCAGAGGATGGGCATCTGCTACGGCGACGCTCAGCCCGACTTCAGCCATGACTGGCCAGTCAATCAGATCGTCTCCAACGTAGGCGACTTCATCCGGCTGTAGGGAAAGGGTATCCAGCAGTTCGTTATAGGCGATAAGCTTGTCGGACTGTCCCTGCCACAGATGGGTAATGCCCAATGTTTTGCAACGGTCTTCTACCAGTTTAGCTTTTCGCCCGGTGATAATTGCAACTTCTATGCCTGATGTCAGCGCACAGCGAATACCGTAGCCATCGCGCACGTTGAAGGCTTTCAGCTCTTCGCCGTTGTTGCCCATGTAAATCAGCCCGTCGGACAGCACGCCGTCGACATCAAGGATGAGCAGGCGGATTTTCTCTGCCTTCTCCATCACCTGAGAGCTAACCGGTCCATAGCAGGTCGTTACCGACGCGCCAGCATTACTCATTGTTTTTTCCTTACTTACACTACGCCAGCGCGCAGCAGATCATGCATATGTATCACACCCAGCAGATGGTCGCCATCGGCAACCATTACGCAGGTGATATGACGGGACTGCATCAGGTTCAGCGCATCAACGGCCAGAATACCCGGACGGACACGAATGCCGCCCCGGGTCATCACGTCGGCGATACTGAGGTCACGCACATCAACGCCCATATCAAACACCCGACGTAAGTCGCCATCGGTGAAAATTCCTTCGATTTTCATCTGGTCATCACAGATAACGGTCATACCCAAATTTTTACGGGTGATTTCAAGGAGGGCATCGCGCAGGGAGGCGTCTTTACTGACGTGCGGTATTTCATCCCCAGTGTGCATGATATCGTTCACCCGCAGTAATAGCTTACGACCCAGCGCACCACCCGGGTGAGAGAGGGCAAAGTCCTGCGCGGTAAACCCACGGGCCTTCAGCAAGGCCACGGCGAGCGCATCGCCCATCACTAATGCGGCGGTGGTGCTCGACGTCGGTGCCAGGCCGAGCGGACAGGCTTCTTTTGGGACGCTGACGCACAGATGAATATCCGCCGCTTTCGCCATGTTGCTTTCTGGGCGGCTGGTCATGCAGATGAGCGGAACCTGCAGACGTTTCAACACCGGGATAAGCGCCATAATTTCATTGGATTCGCCGGAGTTTGACAGCGCAATCACCACGTCCTGCGGGGTGACCATGCCGAGGTCGCCGTGTGCGGCTTCACCAGGATGGACAAAGAAGGAGGGGGTGCCGGTACTGGCAAAGGTGGCCGCCATCTTCCGGCCTATGTGTCCGGATTTCCCCATTCCCATCACGACAACTTTACCGCCGCAGTAAGCCATTTTTTCGCAGGCAAGTGCGAAATCCTGGTTAATGTACTGATCGAGCTGGGCCAGACCTTCACGTTCAATCTCCAGCACCTCAAGGCCTGCCTGTTGAAAGTCAAAATCCGGCTGCAAATCTATTTGCGACATAATGTTATCCCGATTCACTCTGCGAAAAACGGCGTGCCCCACCAGAGGAACGCCAGCCAAACAAGAAAGCATCCGATCAGTAATGCCCCTGCGCCTTTGCCAATTTGCGGCTTACGACGCCAGCACAACACGGCAAAAATTACGCTGACCAGCACCATCACACCGTAATCACGGCTAAATGCCAGCGGGTTGAACGGCCCCGGCGCGACCAGCGCAGGGATGCCCATTACGATGGCAATATTGAAAATGTTAGAGCCGATGATATTGCCAATAGCGATATCATCCTCTCCTTTACGTGCGCCAGCGATTGCTGTTGCCAGTTCTGGCAGGCTGGTGCCAATGGCAATCACCGTCAGGCCGATCGTCAATTCGCTCATCGCGAAGTAGTTGGCCAGCACCGTGGCGTTATCCACCACCATGCGCGTCGCCATCGGCATAATAATCAGTGCGACCCCGAGCCACAAACAGGCTACGGGCAGCGAACCTTCACGCGGGAGCTCTGCTAATTGTTCGCGCGTCAGGCTGTCATTTCCTTGCCGTTCGGCCAGACGGGCGATTTTAACAATATAAAACAGCCATAGGACAGCCAGCGCGAACAGAAAGAGACCATCCATTCGGGTTAGCTGCCCATCATACAGCACAAAGCCCGCTAACAGGCTGACGACTAACATTAGCGGCAATTCGCGACGCAGGATATCGGAATGGGCGGTAAATGAGTGCAGCAGTGCGCCGAGGCCGAGGATCAGCAAAATATTGACGATGTTTGAGCCGATGGCGGTGCCGATAGCCAGATCGATTTGCCCGTGAAAAGACGCCGTGACGGAAACAATAATCTCCGGAAGCGATGTCCCGACGCTGACTACCGTCATGCCAATGATCAGCGGCGGAATGTTCATGCTGCGGCAAAGAATCGATGCGGCAAAGACCAGACGATCGGCACTGTAGACCACCAGAAGTAAACCAATTATTAACAGAGCCGTCGCTAAAAGCATCTAAAGTCCTTTCTTCAGGTATAATCGCCAGCCCCTTTGCACCCTTCGCAAGGTGAGGACGAATTCCTAATTTTGACTTTATGCGTTGAAAAAGTAAAACAAATGCCTGCTTTCGCTAACTGCGGCGGGTAAGATTCTGTAAAAATGATGGGTTAGGGGCGCAAGAACACGCCATGCTTAACCTGAAGAGGTTTTTCCAGGGATAAACCTATGAACCAGACACTGGATAATTTAGTCGATGTGCGCGGTGTGAGTTTTACGCGTGGCACCCGAAGTATCTTCGACAACATCTCGCTGTCGGTTCCGCGCGGTAAAATTACCGCCATCATGGGACCGTCAGGGATTGGCAAAACCACGCTACTGCGTTTGATCGGCGGGCAAATTCCGCCTGACAGCGGCGAGATCCTGTTCGACGGTGAAGATGTACCCACCATGACGCGCTCCCGGCTGTATGACGTGCGTAAACGCATGAGCATGCTGTTCCAGTCCGGTGCGTTATTTACTGATATGAACGTTTTTGACAACGTTGCGTATCCGCTGCGTGAACATACCCGCTTGCCCCCGCCGTTGCTGAAAAGCACGGTAATGATGAAGCTCGAAGCGGTAGGTTTGCGTGGGGCTGCTAAACTGATGCCTTCTGAACTCTCCGGCGGGATGGCGCGTCGTGCCGCACTGGCGCGCGCAATTGCCCTCGAGCCGGATTTAATCATGTTCGATGAGCCGTTTGTCGGGCAGGACCCGATTACCATGGGCGTGCTGGTGAAGCTGATTTCTGAGCTCAATAGCGCCCTGGGCGTCACCTGCGTCGTGGTCTCTCACGACGTGCCGGAAGTGCTGAGCATTGCCGATTACGCCTATATCGTGGCCGACAGGAAAATTGTCGCTCACGGTAGCGCACAGTCGTTGCAGGAAAACGGCGATCCGCGCGTGCGTCAGTTCCTGGATGGAATTGCCGATGGCCCGGTGCCGTTCCGTTTTCCTGCGGGCGATTATCAACACGATCTACTCGGAACAGGGAGTTAAGTTACTCATGCTGCTAAAAGCACTGGCTGCGCTCGGACATCGGGGGATTAAGACTCTCTCGACCTTCGGGCGCGCCGGGTTAATGTTGTTTAATGCTGTTGTTGGCAAGCCAGAGTTTCGTAAACATGCACCTTTATTAATCCGCCAGCTGTATAACGTCGGCGTCCTGTCGATGGTGATTATTCTGGTGTCGGGCGTGTTTATCGGGATGGTGCTGGGGCTGCAAGGCTATCTGGTTCTCACCACCTACAGTGCTGAAACCAGTCTCGGTATGCTGGTGGCGCTGTCGCTGCTGCGTGAACTCGGTCCGGTGGTCGCAGCCCTGCTGTTTGCCGGACGTGCGGGTTCTGCACTGACCGCCGAAATCGGTCTGATGCGTGCGACAGAGCAGCTGTCGAGCATGGAAATGATGGCCGTCGATCCGCTGCGTCGGGTGATTGCTCCACGCTTCTGGGCGGGCGTCATTTCACTGCCACTGCTGACCATCATTTTTGTTGCCGTCGGTATTTGGGGCGGATCGCTGGTTGGCGTGAGCTGGAAAGGTATTGATGCCGGCTTCTTCTGGTCAGCGATGCAAAACGCCGTCGACTGGCGAATGGACCTGGTGAACTGCGTGCTCAAAAGCGTGGTGTTTGCCATTACGGTGACCTGGATTGCATTGTTCAACGGTTATGATGCGATCCCCACTTCCGCAGGGATCAGCCGCGCAACGACCCGCACCGTGGTGCATTCGTCGCTGGCGGTACTGGGGCTGGATTTTGTGCTGACTGCACTGATGTTTGGGAATTGAGTTCATGCAAACGAAAAAAAGTGAAATTTGGGTAGGCGTGTTCTTGCTGGTGGCATTTTTGGCCGCGCTGTTTGTTTGCCTGAAAGCGGCAGATGTCACCTCTTTACGAACGGAGCCAACCTATCAGGTGTATGCCACCTTCGATAATATCGGCGGTCTGAAAGCACGATCTCCGGTCCGTATCGGCGGCGTCGTGGTAGGCCGTGTGGCTGACATTACGTTAGATCCGAAAACCTATTTGCCACGCGTGACGCTGGACATCGAAGAACAGTACAACCAAATTCCGGATACCAGTTCGCTGGCTATCCGTACTTCTGGTCTGCTGGGTGAGCAGTATCTGGCGCTCAACGTCGGTTTTGACGACCCGGAAATGGGCACCGCTATGCTGAAAGAGGGCAGTACTATCCAGGATACGAAGTCTGCGATGGTGCTGGAAGACCTGATTGGTCAGTTCCTCTATAACAGCAAAGGCAGTGACAATCAGAATTCCGGCGATGCGCAAAGCCCGGCGGCAGACCATACTGACGCTACGGCCCCTGCGGCAACGACGCACTAATTTCAGGAGAATTAACCCATGCTTAAACGCTTACTTATGGTTGCCATGCTGGTGATTGCCCCGTTGACGGCGGCCACCGCAGCCGATCAGTCGAATCCTTATAAACTGATGAATGAAGCGGCGCAGAAAACCTTTGACCGTCTGAAAAATGAGCAGCCGCAGATCCGCGCGAACCCGGATTATCTGCGCCAGATTGTGGATCAGGAGTTGATGCCGTATGTGCAGATTAAATATGCCGGCGCGCTGGTTTTAGGGCGTTATTACCGTGATGCCACTCCAGCTCAGCGCGAGGCGTACTTTGCCGCCTTCCATGAATACCTGAAACAGGCTTATGGTCAGGCGCTGGCGATGTACCACGGTCAGACTTACCAGATTGCCCCGGAAAAACCGCTTGGCGATGCCACTATTCTGCCGATTCGTGTCACTATCGTTGATCCTAACGGTCGCCCGCCGGTACGTCTCGATTTCCAGTGGCGTAAAAATACCCAGACCGGTAACTGGCAGGCGTTTGATATGATTGCCGAAGGCGTCAGCATGATCACCACCAAACAGAACGAGTGGAGTGACCTGCTGCGTACCAAAGGGATCGATGGCCTGACGGCCCAGTTGCAGAGTATCGCTAAGCAGCCGATTACGTTGGATCAGAAAAAATAATGGCAGACTCATTACGCTGGACGCGTGAAGGCGGGAGACTGTCATTACAGGGGGAGCTTGATCAGGATTTCCTGGTTCCCCTTTGGGAAGCGCGTGAAGAGGCAACTCAGGGCATCGACACTATCGATCTCACGGCGATCACCCGAGTGGATACCGCGGGTGTGGCGTTACTGATGCATCTGGTGGCACATATTCGCCAGCAGGGCGGTACGGTGAAGATTGAGGGTAAAAGTGAAAAGATGAATACCCTGGTGCAACTTTATAATCTCACGCCCGATCTGATCCCCTAACGTATTCAATGTATTACTCTTAAAAGCCTCAACGTTTTGTGCGTCGGGGCTTTTTGCTTGTTTAAGACCGCCTCACTTTCCTCTAAGATGTTGGGCTGTTTTCACTATCAGATGAAATTACCCCATGGAAAATCATGAAATTCAGACAGTGCTTATGAACGCACTCTCCCTTCAGGAAGTCCACGTCTCTGGCGATGGCAGTCACTTTCAGGTTATTGCCGTGGGCGAACTGTTTGAAGGAATGAGTCGGGTGAAGAAACAGCAGACCGTCTATGCCCCGCTGATGGAATACATTGCTGACAACCGCATTCATGCCCTGTCGATCAAAGCGCATACCCCGCAAGAGTGGGCACGCGATCGCAAACTCAACGGTTTTTAAGTAACGGGTGTCGCCCGTTACACAGGTGAATTTTAAAAGAGATTTGAACGAATGGATAAATTTCGTGTACAGGGGCCTTCACGTCTCCAGGGCGAAGTGAGCATCTCCGGTGCCAAAAATGCGGCACTGCCGATCCTTTTCGCTGCACTGCTGGCTGAAGAGCCGGTTGAAATTCAGAACGTACCGAAGCTGAAAGATATCGATACCACCATGAAGCTGCTGGGCCAGCTGGGAACCAAAGTTGAACGTAACGGTTCCGTGTGGATTGATGCCAGTGAGGTTAACGTCTTCTGTGCGCCGTACGAGTTGGTGAAAACCATGCGTGCGTCTATCTGGGCGCTCGGCCCGCTGGTGGCGCGTTTTGGTCAGGGTCAGGTTTCTCTGCCGGGTGGCTGTGCAATCGGCGCACGTCCGGTCGATCTGCATATTACCGGCCTGGAGCAGCTTGGGGCTGAGATCAAACTGGAAGAAGGCTACGTTAAAGCTTCTGTGAATGGCCGTCTGAAAGGCGCGCACATCGTAATGGACAAAGTGAGCGTCGGAGCCACGGTGACCATTATGAGTGCTGCCACGCTGGCAGAAGGTACCACCATTATCGAGAATGCTGCGCGCGAGCCAGAGATTGTCGATACTGCCAACTTCCTGAATACGCTGGGTGCGAAAATCAGCGGGCAGGGTAGCGATCGCATCACTATCGAAGGCGTTAAGCGTCTCGGTGGCGGCGTGTACAGCGTTCTGCCTGACCGTATCGAAACCGGTACCTTCCTCGTCGCAGCCGCCATCTCCGGGGGCAAAATCGTTTGTCGTGACGCGCAGCCTGATACGCTGGACGCGGTGCTGGCTAAACTGCGCGAAGCCGGGGCCGACATCGAAGTCGGTGAAGACTGGATTAGCCTTGATATGCACGGCAACCGCCCGAAAGCGGTAAACGTGCGTACAGCGCCGCATCCGGGATTCCCGACCGATATGCAGGCCCAGTTCACGCTGCTGAACCTGGTGGCAGAAGGCACTGGTGTGGTAACAGAGACGATTTTTGAAAACCGTTTCATGCACTTGCCTGAACTGATTCGTATGGGTGCTCACGCTGAAATCGAAAGCAATACCGCGATTTGTCACGGCGTTGAGAAACTGTCCGGGGCACAGGTGATGGCGACCGATCTGCGTGCGTCTGCAAGCCTGGTGCTGGCGGGGTGTATTGCCGAAGGGACGACGATTGTGGAGCGTATCTACCACATCGATCGTGGCTACGAGCGCATCGAAGATAAACTTCGTGCGCTGGGCGCAAGCATCGAGCGTATCAAAGGCGAGTAATATCGCCTCCTGCTAAGGCATCCCCTCGTCAGCGCGACGTGGGGGTGCTTCTCGGTTTTACTTCTCTTTCGGCTGTCTAATTTGCTGGGTTCTGTCGATGAACTCATGGGTGACGGGGTCATGGTAGCGTGACGGCCAGATAACCCACGGTTCGGTGCCTAATGCCGTCGCAATAATCAATTCTCCCTTCGGCCAGTCACGGTTGAGCGCATTCGCCAGCGTCGATGAGCTAAGTCCATTTCTGCGGGATTCAGCCGCCAATGACGTTCCTTTTTTACGCAATCCGGCAATGATATCTGCAGGATGCCAGTCGATAAGCTTATCCATACTTTCTCCCTGATGATAACCAAACCACCTTGACCAGTGGCGGAGTTACTATAGCGCTGAAAGCAGGTAAGTTCTAAAAAGTTCAAGTAAAGTGCGGCGATATTCGGATTAAATCAAGATCGCATAGGGGGCGGGAAGCGGTGGGATTTTTTATTAGAACTTTCCCGCGCAGAACGCGGGAAGAGATTAATGATCGCGCTGAACGGCAATATGGGCCAGCGCAATAAGCGCTTCACGCCATGGCGTATCAGGCAGGCATTGAAGAGCCTGAATGGCTTTGTCAGCTTCTTCTTCGGCGCGCTGGCGGGTCCACTCCAGCGATCCGCAATCTGCCATCGCTTGCAGAACGGGTTCCAGTAAATGACGACCGTTGCCTTCTTCGATAGCCTGACGAATCATGGCGTTCTGTTCAGGCGTTCCGTTGCGCATTGCGTGTAGCAGAGGCAGGGTAGGCTTGCCTTCGTTCAGGTCATCACCCACATTCTTACCGAGCGTTTCACCGTCCGCGCTGTAGTCGAGCAGGTCGTCAATCAGCTGGAAAGCGGTGCCAAGATAGCGACCGTAGTCCTGCAGACCTTTTTCCTGTTCTTCCGTACAGCCAGCCAGAAGGCCAGAGCACTGTGATGCCGCTTCAAACAGACGCGCCGTTTTGCTGTAGATAACGCGCATGTAGTTTTCTTCGGTGATGTTAGGGTCGTTCACGTTCATTAGCTGCAGGACTTCACCTTCAGCAATCACGTTCACGGCCTCGGACATCACCTCAAGAATTTTCAGCGATCCCAGGCTGGTCATCATCTGGAATGCGCGAGTATAGATAAAGTCCCCTACCAGCACGCTGGCAGCGTTTCCAAATGCGGCGTTGGCCGTTGCTTTGCCTCGGCGCATATCTGATTCATCCACGACGTCGTCGTGCAGCAGTGTCGCTGTGTGGATAAACTCAATAAGCGCTGCGATAGTGACGTGAGCGTTCCCCTGGTAGCCAACAGCGCGAGCTGCCAGTACCGCGATCATTGGACGAATGCGTTTCCCGCCTCCACTGACGATGTAATAGCCAAGTTGATTGATCAACTGGACGTCAGAGTTGAGTTGTTCAAGGATTGCCGCATTGACACCCGCCATATCTTGCGCGGTTAACTCATTGATTTTTTCTAAATTCATCGCAAAAGCCGGGCTTTATGTCCTGTTTACCGCTTATCCATAAGGGATAACGAAGAGTCTGGGTTACAATTGTAGCCCTGATTGTACTGAAAAAACGGCGCAGATAAACGTTACCGTGTGCGTTGTGGTTTTTTTCTGCATGTAGTGATGATCGCACTTGTCAAAGGCTCACCTTTTGCGTAATATTCGCGCCCTATTGTGAATATTTATAGCGCACTCTGAATCACACGAAGATGTGCGCGGAAGCGGAGTTTTATATGTACGCGGTTTTCCAAAGTGGTGGTAAACAACACCGAGTAAGCGAAGGTCAGACCGTTCGCCTGGAAAAGCTGGACATCGCAACTGGCGAAGCTGTTGAGTTCGCTGAAGTTCTGATGATCGCAAACGGTGAAGAAGTCAAAATCGGCGTTCCTTTCGTTGATGGCGGCGTAATCAAAGCTGAAGTTGTTGCTCACGGTCGTGGCGAGAAAATTAAAATCGTTAAGTTTCGTCGTCGTAAACACTATCGTAAGCAGCAGGGCCATCGTCAGTGGTTTACTGATGTGAAAATCACCGGCATCAGCGCCTAAGACCTGAGGAGTAGATTAAATGGCACATAAAAAGGCTGGCGGCTCAACTCGTAACGGTCGCGACTCAGAAGCTAAACGTCTGGGTGTAAAACGTTTCGGTGGCGAAACAGTTCTGGCAGGTAGCATCATCGTTCGTCAACGTGGTACCAAATTCCACGCTGGCAACAACGTTGGTTGTGGCCGTGACCACACTCTGTTTGCTAAAGCAGACGGTAAAGTGAAATTCGAAGTTAAAGGTCCGAACAACCGTAAGTACATCAGCATCGTTGCTGAGTAAGTTTTTCGGTCCGGTGACGGATGAAAGCCCCGCAACGTGTTGCGGGGCTTTTTACATTAGAAGTCCGGAAAATTTCGTACAGGGATAAACGGGCATGAAACAGCAGGCGGGCATTGGTATCCTTTTGGCGCTCACCACCGCAATATGTTGGGGTGCATTGCCAATTGCAATGAAGCAGGTGCTGGAGGTGATGGAGCCTCCGACTATCGTGTTTTACCGCTTTCTGATGGCAAGTATTGGCCTTGGGTCGATTCTCGCTATCAAAGGCAAGTTACCGCCGCTGCATCTATTCCGTAAACCACGCTGGCTGGTGCTACTCGCCATTGCCACCGGGGGCTTGTTCGGAAACTTTATTCTGTTCAGTTCGTCGCTGCAGTATTTGAGTCCTACCGCCTCACAGGTGATAGGACAACTGTCGCCCGTGGGTATGATGGTTGCCAGCGTCTTCATTCTGAAAGAGAAGATGCGCGGGACGCAGGTGATTGGCGCAATTATGCTGCTCTGCGGTCTGGTGATGTTTTTCAACACCAGTCTGATAGAGATTTTCACCCGCCTGACGGATTACACCTGGGGCGTCATTTTTGGCGTCGGAGCGGCAACCGTCTGGGTGAGTTATGGCGTCGCGCAAAAGGTATTATTGCGCCGTCTGGCCTCACCGCAGATCCTGTTTTTACTGTACACTTTATGTACATTAGCATTGCTGCCGTTGGCAAAGCCGGGTGTCATTACCCAGCTGAGCGACTGGCAATTGGCCTGCCTGATTTTCTGTGGACTAAACACCCTGGTGGGTTACGGTGCGTTGGCGGAAGCCATGGCGCGCTGGCAGGCGGCACAGGTGAGCGCGTTAATCACGCTGACTCCCCTGTTTACACTGTTATTTTCAGATTTATTATCAATGGCCTGGCCCGATTTCTTCGCCAGACCGATGTTGAACCTTTTAGGTTATCTCGGTGCGTTTGTCGTGGTTGCGGGCGCGATGTATTCCGCCATTGGTCATCGTCTATGGGGACGGTGGCGTAAGCGTGAAGCGGTTGTACCGCTACCCCGCTCAGGCGAATGATTTACGGAGAAGTAAAATGAAGTTTGTTGATGAAGCAACGATCCTGGTTGTGGCAGGGGATGGCGGCAATGGCTGCGTCAGCTTCCGTCGTGAAAAATATATTCCTCGTGGCGGCCCGGATGGCGGCGACGGCGGTGACGGCGGTGACGTCTGGCTGGAAGCCGACGAAAACCTTAACACCCTGATCGACTATCGCTTTGAAAAATCTTTCCGCGCTGAGCGTGGGCAGAATGGTCAGAGCCGTGACTGTACCGGTAAACGTGGTAAAGATGTGACGGTAAAAGTACCGGTCGGCACGCGTGTTATCGATCAGGGCACTGGCGAAACCATGGGCGACATGACTCAACATGGTCAGCGCCTGATGGTGGCGAAGGGCGGCTGGCATGGCCTGGGTAACACCCGTTTTAAATCATCCGTAAACCGTACTCCGCGTCAGAAGACGATGGGCACGCCGGGCGATAAGCGCGACCTGCAGCTGGAGCTGATGCTGTTGGCCGACGTCGGGATGCTGGGTATGCCGAATGCGGGTAAATCTACCTTCATCCGTGCTGTCTCCGCCGCTAAGCCGAAAGTGGCCGATTATCCGTTTACCACACTGGTGCCAAGCCTCGGCGTGGTGCGTATGGATAACGAGAAAAGCTTTGTTGTGGCCGATATCCCAGGGCTGATTGAAGGCGCAGCGGAAGGGGCTGGGCTGGGGATCCGTTTCCTGAAACACCTCGAGCGTTGCCGCGTTCTGCTGCATCTCATCGATATCGATCCGATCGACGGTTCTGATCCGGTTGAAAATGCCCGCATCATTATTGGCGAACTGGAAAAATACAGCGAGAAGCTGGCTGAAAAACCACGCTGGTTGGTCTTCAACAAGATTGACCTGATGGACAAAGCCGCTGCCGAAGAAAAAGCTAAAGCGATTGCTGAAGCCTTGGGTTGGGAAGATAAATTCTATCTGATCTCTGCCGCAAGCCAGCAGGGTGTGAAAGATCTTTGCTGGGACGTGATGACCTTCATCATCGAAAACCCGGTGGTGAAAGCCGAAGAAGAGAAGCAGCCTGAGAAAGTCGAGTTCATGTGGGATGACTACCATCGCCAGCAGCTTGAAGAAGCAGAAGTTGAGGACGATGAAGAGTGGGATGACGATTGGGATGAAGACGACGAAGAAGGTGTCGAGTTCATCTATAAGCACTAAGTCGCTGTTCTGCAGTTAAGAAAGGCTCCCATCGGGAGCCTTTTTCGTATCAGTTGTTCTGGTAAATATCTTTGTACAACCGGCTTTCGAAGCGCACCAACGGAATGCGGCGGTTGCGCTGATCGGCAGGCTCCACGGCATAGCCCGACAGATATTGCACAAAGGCCATACGCTGCCCGCTGGCCGTGGTAATAAAGCCTGCGAGGTTATACACCCCTTGTAACGAGCCGGTCTTCGCCGACACCTTCCCGTCAACACCAGCCTGATGCAGGCCAGCACGGTACTGCAGAGAGCCGTCATAGCCCGCCAGCGGTAACATTGAGATGAAGTTAAGTTCGGTATCGTGCTGCGCGATGTACTGCAACACCTGCATCATGGTGGCCGGTGCCAGCAGATTGTGACGCGACAGGCCGGAGCCATCGGCAATAATGGTGTTACCCAAATCGACACCCGCCTGCTGACGTAAAATCTGGCGCACGGCATCTGAACCCGCACGCCAGGTGCCGGGTACGCCAAAGCGTGCATGGCCAATGGTGCGGAACACCGTATCGGCAATCATGTTGTCCGATTTTTTCAGCATAATCTTCAGCAGATCGTGCAGGGGCGCTGACTGCTTGCTGGCGATCACCGTGCCCGGATCGTTGGTCAGTGTCTGGCGCAGCAAGGTACCGGAATAGGTGATCCCGGCCTGTTTCAGCTCGCTCTTAATGATCGCCCCGGCGTAACTGGCCCCATCCTGAATCGCAAACGCCAGCGGGAGGGGTTCTGAGCGCTGTGGCAGGCACCCAGTCAGGGTGTAGCGATTTAAATCGCCTGGCACCACGTCCAGCTCACAATACTGCGCTTCACCGGACCCCTTGGGCAGGGTTCGGACCTGACTAAACATGGTCACCGGGTAATATGATGCGACGCGAATAAACGCCAGATCGCCAGGTTTTGGCGCGCTGTAGAGTGAAATCGAGAAGCAGTTACGATCGATAATGGCAGCAGAAGGCGGGGCACTGAAGCATTGCGTCAAATCATTCCAAGGCCAGCCGGGCGCTTTGTCATGGCTCGCGAAAACTGAGGTATCAATCAGCACATTACCGTCGATTTGCTGCACGCCCGACTTCTTCAGAACGGCGATCATATTGCGAATATCCTGACGTTTTAGCGTCGGATCGCCGCCAAATCGTGCAATAAGGTCACCTTTTAGAATGCCATTATCAACGCTACCTTTACTTTCCAGTGTTGTGGTGAAGCGAAAATCGGGACCCAGCTGGAGTAACGCCGCGAGGGCGGTTATGACCTTTTGGGTACTGGCCGGCAAAGCCATCTGCTGGCTGTGATAATCAATCTCTGGTGCCTTGGCACCGATTTTCTGAACCATGAGGGCTAGATTCGCGCCAGCCGGGAGCTGAGTGACATACTCATCTACGTTCGCTGCCTGGACGCTAAAAGCTAAACTGCTGGTCAATCCGATGATAAATCTGGAAAATCGCATAATCTCGCGCTAACAACCTGGAATCAAACAGCCATACTACGGCGCATCGCCCTGTAAAGTAAACGGTGACCCATAGTGAACTTTCAGGGTAAAATACGCATCAAACAGAAAAATTGCCGCTGGCCTGGAAATTTTGTTCCGGGTCAGTTTTCTTTTTGCTTAACTTCTGGCTCTCTCATGGAGAACAGAGGGAAGTGCAGGTCTGCAGCGCTTGCTGTGCCTGAAGGAATGATGAAGAGGTATAACTCATGCAAGCTATTCCGATGACCTTACGTGGTGCTGAAAAACTGCGCGAAGAACTGGAGTACCTGAAATCCGTTCGTCGCCCTGAAATCATTGCGGCGATTGCCGATGCCCGTGAACATGGCGATCTGAAAGAGAATGCAGAATATCATGCCGCCCGCGAGCAGCAGGGTTTCTGCGAAGGCCGTATCAAGGATATCGAAGCGAAGCTGTCTAATGCTCAGGTTATCGACATCAGCAAAATGCCGAAGACGGGTCGGGTCATTTTTGGTGCCACCGTACAGGTGCTGAATCTGGATAACGACGAAGAGACAAGCTGGCGCATTGTGGGCGATGATGAGGCTGATTTTAAGCAGAATCTCATTTCTGTGAATTCACCTATCGCCCGTGGCCTGATCGGCAAAGAACAAGACGATGTGGTGACTATCCAAACGCCCGGCGGCGAAGTGGAATATGAAATCATCAAAGTGGATTATCTCTAATCCTGCTTGTTGACAGAATGTAAAGATAAGAAAAAGGCCGCATAGCGGCCTTTTATCAACGTTAAGAGCGTGGCATTTTGCTCACCTGCCCGCGAAACCCCTCGTTTTACACATCAAATGTGTTCAATTCAGGTTACTCTTAACGTGGCAGCGAGATTTTACGCTCTGCTGTTGGGCGATACAGAACAAGCATTTTACCGATGACCTGTACATTACAGGCGCCGGTTTCGCGAACGATAGCTTCCACGATAAGGACTTTAGTCTCGCGATCTTCCGAGGCGATTTTCACCTTGATGAGTTCGTGGTGCTGCAACGCTTGTTCAATCTCGGCCAGTACCCCTTCGGTCAAACCATTATTGCCAAGCATAACTACCGGCTTGAGCGGATGTGCCAGACCTTTCAGGTGCTGTTTTTGTTTAGTACTCAGATTCATCGTATATTTTTGCTTACGTTGGGATTGAAAACGGTTCATTCTACCGCCATCTCTCAACTATCGCCAAATCGGCCGTTAAAATTTATGCAGCCGACTATGATGGTCTGCCCCGATGGGAATGTTAAATGACAGGTAAAAAGCGTTCTGCCAGCTCAAGTCGTTGGCTCCAGGAACACTTTAGCGATAAATATGTTCTCCAGGCACAGAAAAAGGGGTTACGTTCCCGTGCCTGGTTTAAACTTGATGAAATACAGCAAAGTGACAAACTTTTTAAGCCGGGAATGACGGTAGTCGATCTCGGTGCAGCACCCGGCGGATGGTCACAATATGCGGTGACACAGATCGGGGGCGCAGGCCGCATCATCGCTTGCGATCTTTTACCGATGGATCCAATCGTTGGTGTGGACTTCCTTCAAGGCGATTTTCGTGATGAATTAGTCCTGAAAGCGTTACTTGAACGTGTAGGTGACAGTAAAGTCCAGGTTGTCATGTCCGATATGGCTCCAAACATGTGCGGAACACCAGCGGTGGATATTCCCCGTGCCATGTATCTGGTGGAGCTGGCGCTTGAGATGTGCCGAGATGTGTTGGCACCAGGCGGCAGTTTTTTAGTGAAGGTGTTTCAGGGCGAAGGTTTCGAGGAGTACCTTAAGGAAATTCGCTCCCTGTTTACGACAGTTAGAGTTCGTAAGCCGGGCTCTTCACGCGCACGTTCGCGTGAAGTGTACATTGTAGCGACCGGGCGAAAACCATAACCCGACCATTTTAAGCCTATGCCGGTACGGCGGCGGTATGAAATGTGTCGGATGTATAGTAACCTGACGCTGTTATTAACACAGTTGTAATAAGAGGTTAATCCCTTGAGTGACATGGCGAAAAACCTAATACTCTGGCTGGTCATCGCAGTCGTATTGATGTCAGTGTTCCAGAGCTTTGGGCCCAGCGAGTCAAATGGCCGTAAGGTGGATTACTCTACCTTCCTGCAAGAGGTCAATCAGGACCAGGTTCGCGAAGCGCGTATCAACGGACGTGAGATCAACGTTACCAAGAAAGATAGTAACCGTTACACGACTTATATTCCGGTTAACGATCCTAAGCTGCTTGATAACCTGCTGACCAAAAACGTGAAAGTCGTTGGTGAACCGCCTGAAGAACCAAGCCTGCTGGCTTCTATCTTCATTTCCTGGTTCCCGATGCTTCTGCTGATTGGGGTCTGGATCTTCTTCATGCGTCAGATGCAGGGCGGTGGTGGTAAAGGTGCCATGTCGTTTGGTAAGAGCAAAGCGCGCATGTTGACCGAAGACCAGATTAAAACCACGTTTGCTGACGTTGCAGGCTGCGACGAAGCGAAAGAAGAAGTGGCTGAACTGGTTGAATACCTGCGTGAGCCGAGCCGTTTCCAGAAGCTGGGCGGTAAAATACCAAAAGGCGTTCTGATGGTGGGCCCGCCGGGTACCGGTAAAACGCTGCTGGCGAAAGCTATCGCCGGTGAAGCGAAAGTGCCTTTCTTCACTATTTCCGGTTCTGACTTCGTGGAAATGTTCGTGGGTGTTGGTGCATCTCGTGTGCGTGACATGTTCGAGCAGGCCAAGAAAGCCGCACCGTGCATTATCTTCATCGATGAAATCGACGCCGTAGGCCGCCAACGTGGTGCAGGTCTGGGCGGTGGTCACGATGAACGTGAGCAGACGCTGAACCAGATGCTGGTCGAGATGGATGGCTTCGAAGGCAATGAAGGCATCATCGTGATTGCAGCAACCAACCGTCCAGACGTTCTTGACCCAGCGCTGCTGCGTCCAGGCCGTTTCGACCGTCAGGTTGTGGTCGGTCTGCCAGACGTTCGTGGTCGTGAGCAGATCCTTAAAGTGCACATGCGTCGCGTACCGCTGGCACCCGATATCGACGCGGCAATTATCGCGCGTGGTACACCTGGTTTCTCTGGTGCAGACCTGGCGAACCTCGTCAACGAAGCTGCTCTGTTCGCCGCTCGCGGTAACAAGCGGGTGGTGTCGATGGTTGAGTTCGAGAAAGCGAAAGATAAAATCATGATGGGTGCGGAACGTCGCTCCATGGTGATGACCGAAGCGCAGAAAGAGTCGACGGCTTACCATGAAGCCGGCCACGCGATTATCGGCCGCCTGGTACCGGAACACGATCCGGTGCATAAAGTGACGATTATTCCACGCGGTCGTGCATTGGGTGTGACCTTCTTCCTGCCAGAAGGCGATGCAATCAGCGCCAGCCGTCAGAAGCTGGAGAGTCAAATCTCTACGCTGTACGGCGGTCGTCTGGCTGAAGAAATCATCTACGGTGTGGAACATGTTTCTACCGGTGCGTCCAACGATATTAAAGTTGCGACTAACCTGGCGCGTAACATGGTCACCCAGTGGGGCTTCTCCGACAAACTCGGTCCGCTGCTGTATGCGGAAGAAGAGGGCGAAGTGTTCCTTGGTCGTTCGGTGGCTAAAGCCAAACATATGTCCGATGAAACGGCGCGTATCATCGACCAGGAAGTGAAGGCGCTTATCGAACGTAACTACGCTCGTGCCCGTCAAATCCTGAACGACAACCTGGACATCCTGCACTCGATGAAAGATGCGCTCATGAAATATGAGACCATCGATGCGCCGCAGATTGATGATCTGATGGCTCGCCGTGATGTTCGCCCGCCAGCGGGCTGGGAAGATCCAGGCGCGTCCAATAACTCTGATAGCAATGGCACCCCACGTGCTCCGCGTCCGGTCGATGAGCCGCGTACGCCGAACCCGGGCAACACCATGTCAGAGCAGTTGGGCGACAAATAAGTTATCCGTTGTTGATGACGCTGCGTTAACTGAAAACCCTGGGGCTGCTGCTCCGGGGTTTTTTTATTTTGCTAACTTTTTAACCATACCAGGGATTCTTCATGAAACTCTTCGCCCAGGGCACCACACTCGACCTCGCTTATCCGCACGTGATGGGCATCCTGAACGTCACCCCGGACTCTTTTTCGGACGGCGGGACGCACAACACGCTGGTTGAGGCGGTAAAACATGCCAATCTGATGATCAATGCCGGGGCCACTATTGTGGACGTTGGCGGCGAGTCGACGCGTCCGGGGGCGTCTGAAGTGAGCGTGGACGAAGAGCTTTCCCGCGTTATCCCGGTGATTGAAGCCATCGCCCAGCGCTTTGAGGTATGGATTTCGGTTGATACCTCTAAGCCTGAAGTTATTCGTGAGTCGGCGCGGGTCGGGGCGCATATCATTAATGACATTCGTTCCCTGACCGAGCCGGGCGCACTGGAGGCGGCAGCAGAAACGGGCTTGCCGGTCTGTCTGATGCACATGCAGGGCGAACCACGAAACATGCAGGACGCGCCTAAGTATGCCGACGTCTTTGCGGATGTGAATCGCTACTTTTATGAGCAAATTGCGCGCTGTGAAGCTGCGGGTATCACAAAAGACAAATTGTTGCTCGACCCGGGATTCGGTTTCGGTAAAAATCTCTCCCACAATTACGCACTCCTTGCACGTTTGTCAGAGTTTCATCATTTCGACCTGCCGCTGTTGGTGGGAATGTCGAGAAAAACGATGATTGGGCAGTTGCTGAATGTCGGGCCATCAGAACGTCTTAGTGGCAGTCTGGCCTGCGCAGTGATAGCAGCGATGCAGGGGGCACATATTATTCGCGTTCACGACGTGAAAGAGACAGTTGAGGCGATGCGTGTGGTCGAAGCCACCCTTGCTGCAAAGGAAAACAAACGCTATGAGTAACCGTAAATATTTTGGCACCGACGGCATTCGCGGTCGCGTGGGCGATAGCCCAATCACCCCTGATTTTGTGCTCAAGCTCGGTTTTGCAGCCGGTAAAGTGCTGGCTCGTCACGGCTCACGCAAAGTGATCATCGGTAAAGACACGCGTATTTCCGGGTACATGCTGGAATCAGCGCTTGAAGCGGGTCTGGCGGCAGCAGGACTTTCTGCATCCTTCACTGGACCAATGCCAACCCCGGCGGTGGCTTATCTGACCCGCACTTTCCGTGCTGAAGCTGGGATCGTGATTTCCGCATCCCATAACCCGTTCTACGACAATGGCATTAAATTCTTCTCCATCGAAGGCACCAAGCTGCCGGATGCGGTCGAGGAAGCTATCGAGGCGGAACTGGAAAAAGAGATAACCTGCGTTGATTCAGCGCAGCTCGGTAAAGCCAGCCGCATCGTTGATGCCGCAGGTCGCTATATCGAATTCTGTAAAGCGACGTTTCCGAATGAGTTAAACCTCAACGAGCTGAAAATTGTGGTCGACTGTGCGAACGGGGCGACTTACCACATTGCGCCGAATGTGTTCCGCGAACTCGGTGCAAAAGTGATTGCCATCGGCTGTGAGCCCAACGGTCTGAACATCAATGAAGAAGTTGGCGCTACTGACGTCCGCGCTCTGCAGGCACGTGTGCTGGCGGAAAAAGCACATCTGGGAATCGCGTTTGACGGCGACGGCGACCGCGTCATCATGGTTGACCATGAAGGCAATAAAGTCGACGGCGATCAGATCCTCTACATCATTGCGCGTGAAGGCCTGCGTCAGGGCCAGCTTCGCGGGGGAGCCGTTGGCACCCTGATGAGCAACATGGGTCTGGAAGTGGCGCTTAAACAGCTGGGTATTCCGTTCACCCGCGCGAAAGTGGGCGACCGCTACGTGCTGGAAGCGATGCAGGAAAAGGGCTGGCGTATTGGGGCTGAAAACTCCGGCCACGTTATCCTGCTCGACAAAACCACCACAGGGGACGGCATTGTGGCGGCATTGCAGGTAGTCGCGGCGATGGCTCGTAATCATATGACGCTACAGGACTTGTGCAGCGGTATGAAAATGTTCCCGCAGGTACTAGTGAACGTTCGCTATACCGATGGCGCAGAAAATCCACTGGAAAACGAAACGGTGAAAAGCATCACCGCCGAAGTGGAAGCGGCATTAGGCAATCGTGGGCGCGTGCTGTTGCGTAAATCAGGCACCGAGCCGCTGATTCGCGTCATGGTTGAAGGCGAGGATGATGCTCAGGTGACGGCGTTTGCCAACCGTATTGCCGACGCGGTGAAAGCGGTTTAATCGCCGCGTTAACTGTTTAAAAAGGCAGCTTTTGCTGCCTTTTTGCTAAACAGGATTTCCGTTTTTGCTGTTTTTTTCCGCACTTGATACAATGCATCAAAATTGCCCTTGCGAACCCCATTCGCTTTGGTTAGTATTCACACCCGCTTCAGTGGGAAACATTAAAAAGTCCCGCTTTATTGGTTGAAGCAATTGGTATGCGGTAGTACCGCAAGGAACAGGTTGATTATGTACGAAGCTCTTCTGGTCGTTTTCCTTCTTGTTGCGATTGGCCTCGTTGGTCTGATCATGCTGCAGCAAGGTAAAGGCGCTGATATGGGAGCCTCCTTCGGAGCAGGCGCATCCGCTACACTGTTTGGCTCAGGTGGTTCTGGTAATTTCATGACCCGCATGACAGCAGTTCTGGCAACGCTGTTCTTCGTCATCAGTCTGGTTCTGGGTAACATCAATACCAACAAGACCAGCAAAGGAAGCGAGTGGGATAACCTGACTGCACCGAAATCGGAGCAGACTCAGCCAGCAGCACCGGTCCAGCCGAGCAGCGATATCCCGCACTAAGTTTTCAGTACCGAGGTGGTGGAATTGGTAGACACGCTACCTTGAGGTGGTAGTGCCCTAACGGGCTTGTGGGTTCGAGTCCCATCCTCGGTACCAATATTCCAGAAAAGAGACGTCGAAAGACGTCTTTTTTTGTTTTTGTCCCTTAGGCTTTCCCATAGTTTTTTATTAAACAAAACTCTCCTGTTGGTTCCTGTTATTAATGGATAAAGTCGGCTTCGCCTATTTTTCCATCCTATCGCAGGAATGAAGCCACCGTGAAAATATCCAAAGTTGTGACCCTGACGGGAATACTCATGCTGACTGCATGCAGCAGTTCGTCATCCTTAACAACCGTCAATGAAATACGGGACATGCCGGTGCCTGTGGTCCATGCGCAAAATAATCCCACAGCCGACACCACCGCCGTGAATAATTGTTATAAAGAAAACGCCACGCGGCTGAGTGAACTGCAATACACGCTAAAAACGAATATGGGCGATGATGTTAAAACGTCTGAAGTTTTCGATACCAAGAGTGATGCTCACCGCGTCTTTACCGCATTATCAAAACTCGAGCAGATCTCTGCGATGAATGAAACCTATCGCAAAGAGGGGAATATTGCCGGATTGAAGGCCATTAATGAAATGCTGAAACCGCTGAAGGCCACGGCCTGAAGAAGGGCAGAAGAAGAGATTGCCGGTGGCCGGCAATCTCAGGAATGATTTAGAAGCTAAAGTTGAAGCCTGCATACGGCCCATCGGCCAGCGTGTTGTCACGGTGACCGTTTTTACCTGCCATATTAATATAGCGATAGCCCGCCTCTATGTTCATTGATTTCAGGACGCGCAGACGAACACCCGCATTCCCTTCGACGTAATCTTCCACACCGCTCGACATCGAATCGGGTGAATAGTAGTAGTCTCCAAATACGGTAATGAAGTCGCCGACTGGCACCTGCGCGCCGCCGCCAACCGCTACCGCATACCCTTCGTCACCGTCTTTCGGGTTCAGATACAGCGCTTTTCCGCCGAGGGTAAACAGGAACGGCCCTAACGGCATATTCCAGCCCATACCCAGGCCGGCAATGTCACCATCATCATCACTGTGACCCCAGTTACCATTGAACGTGAGGCCTGGTTCATTTGCCCCGAAACTGGCAGACAGGTTGGTAAATTCTTCGCCGGCCTCAGCATGGAGATTAACAGACGCGTTGGCTGCCGCGGCGGTACCGAGTGTTGCAATCAGAAGAGCTGCTTTTAGCTTAAACATACGCATGGGTTGATCCTTCAGACAAAAAAAGCCCGATGCGTGTGATCGGGCAAATGAATCAAGTGTTTGCTATCGCGAGTAAAGATTACTGACCGGAGATCTGCACAACGACACGGCGATCGGGAGACAGGCAGCTGATCAGCGCATTACCAGTCTGGTTGTCGCAGGTGTTGCCGGTCACAGATTCGCTCGCACCACGGCCTTCAGTCTGGATGTTAGCGGCTGGCATACCGTCAGCAACCAGCTGGTCAGCAACGGCCTGAGCACGACGTGCCGACAGTTCCTGGTTGTATTCAGCCTGTCCGGTACGGTCGCTGTAGCCGATTACGGTGGTGCTGTTATTTTTAGCAGACTGCATCTCCGGAGAGTTATACATCTGGTTGATGGCTGCTTTACCTTCTTCGGTCAGCGTGGCGGAATCATAACCGAACATCACATCAGACTTCAGGTTGAAGGTTTTCACTTCAGGAGCAACAACTGGGGCTGCTACCACGGCAGGTACAACGTCGTCGTGCTGGCCGAAGCGATACACAATACCTGCGGTAACAGAGTGGATGTCGGAGCTCAGACCGATCTGGTTAGAGTTACCCACGTTGGAGACCCACTGGTATTCCAGACGGCCAGCCCAGTTTTTGCTGAAGGCATACTCGGTACCTGCTGCGACCAGAGGACGGACGCCTGTTTCGAAGTTGTTTTTGCCAGCAACGTCGGTTTCAGCACGGTAACCCATTGCACCGAAGCGGCCATACAGGTCCCAGTCATCGGTCAACGCGTAGCTGGTTTTCAGAGACAGTTGCAGACCCTGGCTCTTCATTTTCGCGCCGTTAACGCCGTGGTTACCGTTGAATTGCGCATTACCGAGGTAGTCATAGCCACCTTCCACTGCCAACCAGTCGTTGATCTGGTAGCCGCCGAATACTCCGCCGCCCACATTGTCGTGGTCAACGTTGAAATCGTTGGAAGCATTCAGGCTTTCGTTGAAGTTTTTGTCACCGCTGACATCAGCGTAATGAGACCAACCGAATTTAGCACCACTGTACCAGGTACCAGCATCACCAGCAGCAAATGCGGTGGACACAGCGCACGCGTTTAAAACCATCAGAGCGACAAGCGTCTTTTTCATTTTGAACTTTGATCCTATATTGAAGTCGAAAACTCATTGAGTTCGCTGAATAACGTAGGTCGTTAAGATATAGGTGAATTTCAATAGTTGTTAATTCTAAAAAGTTTAAATTTAAATCTGGAGCGAAATTTAGGCGAGAGTTTGTCAGGGGGTTTTAATGTGTTTTTAAATGTAAATGTCTTCTGCGAATATTTCACTCGCAGAAGGTTGATTCAAAATTAGAATTTTTCTGGCAATGTTTCAATGTGCTGTAAATAACCGCCGCGGATAAACTGAATGTATTTTCCTTTCTTTAACGCCGACAGTACATTGAGAATACTACTGCGAGAGAGATGTGTTCTGTCCTGGATGTAATCGAGGATTGAAATTCTCATACGCATTTCTTCAGGCAGCAGGATCATTTCCATCAGGTGATTACGAATCACCGCATAGGTGCGCTGTTGTAAAACCAGGGCATCACGATAAGCCAGATATGCGGTATGGTATGCCAGCAAGGCTGTCACATCTTCCCAAAGATTCTCCTCCCTAAAAATACGGATGGCATCCTCAGCATCAATCCGGGATATGACTGACTCAATCTCGGTACGTAAAACATGGCCGCGCATGGGTTGCAGCATTTCGGCGAGACCAAATACATGCCCTTCATAGACCGTGATCATCAGTAAGCCATCGGAAGCTCGGAGCATGGAAATCTCGCCCTCCCTGAAAAGCCAGAGTTGCTGCTTGCCTTTGTAATGCCAGTTAATCTTTTTTCTGGCAATGGCATTGATGGGCGTGGCGTGGGGTTCGAGTGCGTCCAGAAGTCGATTAATTGCCTGCTGTGGACGAATTGGGGGCGATATGTGCATAGAGATCCTCATGATAAATGACGATTTCTGCCGTCAGAAATGATAGATGATATGTTAATGCACAATAGGGAAGAGCGACAGGTAAAATAGACTTAAAGATCGTCTATGGTTAAGAAAATGATGCGTGTTGGCAATGTTTTTCAAATGCAAAAATAATAAAGGCCGGAGATCCGGCCTATGGCGGGTAAAACTTATTTTTTGCTCAGGCTTTCCTGATTTTCAACCTGCGGCAATCCGTTTCCGCTTGAAGCAGACAGCAGGCCCGTTTTTGCGTAACCAATGAGTTTCTCACGGGTGTCGGTGATATCCAGGTTGCGCATGGTCAACTGACCGATACGATCGTCTGGTGAGAACACTGAATCGCCTTTCTCCATGGTCAGACGTTCTGCTTTGTAGGTCAGGTTGTCAGACACAGTATTGAGGATCGAATAGTCGTTGCCGCGACGCAGTTCCAGGGTTACTTCTCCGGTAATGGCGCTGGCGACCCAACGCTGTAAGCCATCACGCAGCATCAGTGCCTGAGAATCAAACCAGCGACCCTGATACAACAGACGGCCCAGCTGACGGCCATGGGCATGGTACTGCTCAATGGTGTCTTCGTTGTGGATCCCCGTTAGCAGGCGCTCATAGGCAATATGCAGCAGGGCCATACCCGGTGCTTCATAGATCCCGCGGCTTTTCGCTTCGATAATACGGTTTTCAATCTGATCGCTCATACCCAGACCGTGACGGCCACCGATACGATTGGCTTCCAGCATCATCTCGACATCGTCGCTAAAGGTTTTGCCATTCAGCGCCACCGGACGGCCTTGCTCGAAGCGGATGGTCACTTCTTCCGCCGGGATCTTGACGCTTTCGTCCCAGAATTTGACGCCCATAATCGGATTGACAATTTTGACGCTGGAGTTCAGGAATTCCAGATCTTTGGCTTCATGGGTTGCGCCAAGCATGTTGGAGTCGGTGGAATAGGCTTTTTCGACCGACATCTTGTAGTCGAAACCGCAGGCAATCATAAACTCAGACATTTCCAGACGACCACCAAGCTCGTCGATGAAGTCGGTATCCAGCCACGGTTTGTAAATTTTCAGCTCGGCGTTGGTCAGCAGGCCATAACGATAAAAACGTTCGATATCGTTACCTTTATAGGTGCTGCCGTCACCCCAGATGTTGACGCCGTCTTCTTTCATGGCGGCAACCAGCATGGTGCCAGTTACGGCGCGCCCGAGTGGGGTCGTGTTGAAATAGGTCAGACCGCCGGTGGTGTTGTGGAACGCACCGCACTGGATTGCGGCGATGCCCTCAGCAACCAGCTGCTTACGGCAATCAATAAGACGTGCATTTTCAGCGCCGTACTCCATTGCGCGGCGTGGGATAGCATCGTAGTCCTCTTCATCCGGCTGACCGAGGTTCGCGGTGTAGGCATAGGGTACAGCGCCTTTTTTTCGCATCCACAGCAGTGCGGCGCTGGTGTCCAGACCACCGGAGAAAGCGATACCAATACGTTGACCAGATGGAAGATGCTTGAGAATCGTCGTCATAAAGTAAAACCCTGCTTGCCAGACTGTGGTGAGGTAAGTGCTTTAGCGCTTACTGCATGTTTATGCAAAATAAGTGAGTTTTCATTTAATCATCTTTTTCCGGGAACAGGAAGTGATTCATGCGTTTTAGCGTAAAAAATCCCTGTGCAGGAAAGTAACAATATGCATAACAGCAGGTTTTTTATGCCATGGCAATTATGAAGATGAATGGGTTGACATAACCGATGAAATTTCAATATACTACAGGCCGGTTTTACGTCCCGTCCTCGGTACCAAATCCCAGCAGTATTTGCGTTTTTTACTCCGTTTGAGTAAAATATGCCACGTTTCAGGCGCGGGGTGGAGCAGCCTGGTAGCTCGTCGGGCTCATAACCCGAAGGTCGTCGGTTCAAATCCGGCCCCCGCAACCACTTTCCCTTTGAGTTTTTTTTCAAATATACTCTTCGTAATCGTCGCTGGATTTGAAAGAATTCTCACGGAAAGTACTCCAGACCGCATTTGCGGTTATAGGGTTCAGTTATCTAAAGCCCCGATTTATCGGGGTTTTTTGTTATCTGACTAAAGAATAACTGGGCTTTACGCCCTTTTTTTATGTCTTGGGGGTGGGCTTGTCCACATTAGAACAGAAATTAACAGAGATGCTTACGGCGCCGGTTGAGGCACTAGGCTTCGAGCTGGTCGGCATCGAATTCGTTCGCGGTCGCACATCTACGCTGCGCATCTATATTGATAGTGAGAATGGCATCAATGTTGATGATTGTGCTGATGTGAGCCACCAGGTCAGTGCCGTCATGGATGTCGAAGACCCCATTACCGTCGCTTACAACCTGGAAGTTTCCTCGCCAGGACTCGACCGTCCTATGTTCACCGCTGAACATTACACGCGTTTCCTCGGTGAAGAGGTCACGCTGGTCCTGCGCATGGCGGTTCAGAACCGTCGTAAGTGGCAGGGCGTTATCAAAGCGGTAGACGGTGAGATGATCACTGTTACAGTCGAAGGCAAAGATGAAGTGTTCGCGCTGAGTAACATCCAGAAGGCGAACCTGGTTCCCCACTTTTAACAGTCTGGATTGAGGTGAAAGGCCCCGATGAACAAAGAAATTTTGGCTGTTGTTGAAGCCGTTTCCAATGAAAAATCGCTGCCGCGCGAGAAGATTTTCGAAGCGTTGGAAAGTGCTCTGGCAACGGCTACAAAGAAAAAATACGAACAAGAAATCGACGTTCGCGTTAGCATCGACCGTAAAAGTGGTGACTTTGACACTTTCCGTCGTTGGGTAGTGGTCGAAGAAGTGACGATGCCGACCCGTGAAATCACGCTGGAAGCAGCTCGCTACGAAGATGAAAGCATGAACGTGGGCGATTTCGTTGAAGACCAGATTGAATCTGTGACCTTCGACCGTATCACCACTCAAACTGCGAAGCAGGTTATCGTACAGAAAGTCCGCGAAGCGGAACGTGCGATGGTTGTTGATCAGTTCCGTGAACACGAAGGTGAAATCATCACCGGCGTGGTGAAGAAAGTGAACCGCGACAACATCTCTCTGGATCTGGGCAGCAATGCTGAAGCCGTGATCCTGCGTGAAGATATGCTGCCGCGCGAAAACTTCCGTCCGGGCGATCGTATTCGTGGCGTACTTTATTCTGTACGTCCTGAAGCGCGCGGTGCGCAGTTGTTCGTCACCCGTTCTAAGCCTGAGATGCTGATCGAACTGTTCCGCATCGAAGTGCCGGAAATCGGTGAAGAAGTTATCGAAATTAAAGCCGCAGCCCGCGATCCGGGTTCCCGTGCGAAAATCGCGGTGAAAACCAACGACAAACGTATCGACCCGGTCGGTGCATGTGTCGGTATGCGTGGCGCGCGCGTTCAGGCTGTCTCGACAGAACTGGGCGGTGAGCGTATTGATATCGTACTGTGGGATGACAACCCGGCACAGTTCGTGATTAACGCGATGGCTCCGGCCGATGTGGCATCTATCGTTGTTGACGAAGACAAACATACGATGGATATCGCAGTAGAAGCGGGCAACCTGGCGCAGGCCATTGGTCGTAATGGACAGAACGTGCGTCTGGCGTCTCAGCTGAGCGGCTGGGATCTCAACGTGATGACCGTTGACGACCTGCAGGCTAAGCATCAGGCTGAAGCACACGCGGCTATCGATACCTTCACCAAATATCTCGATATTGATGAAGACTTCGCGACCGTGCTGGTAGAAGAAGGTTTCTCCAGCCTGGAAGAACTGGCCTACGTGCCAATGAAAGAACTGCTGGAAATTGACGGCCTGGATGAACAGACCGTTGAAGCACTTCGTGAACGTGCGAAAAACGCACTGACTACGCTGGCGCTGGCTCAGGAAGAAAGCCTCGGTGATAAAAAACCGGCTGACGATCTGCTGAACCTTGAAGGTCTCGATCGTGCAATGGCATTTAAGCTGGCTGCCCGCGGTGTTTGTACGCTGGAAGATCTCGCCGATCAGGGCATTGATGACCTGTCTGATATCGAAGGTTTAACCGACGAGAAAGCGGGTGAGCTCATCATGGCCGCACGTAATATTTGCTGGTTCGGCGACGAAGCGTAATAAACTGTAGCAGGAAGGAACAGCATGACAACAGATGTAACCGTAAAAACGCTGGCCGCAGAGATTCAGACTTCCGTGGACCGCCTGGTACAGCAATTCGCTGATGCAGGTATCCCGAAGCAAGCTGATGACTCTGTAACCGCACAAGAAAAACAGACTTTGTTAGCGCACCTGAACCGTGAACACGGTTCGACGCCAGACAAGCTGACGCTGCAGCGCAAAACTCGCAGTACTCTGAGCGTTCAGGGTACCGGCGGTAAAAGTAAATCGGTGCAGATTGAAGTCCGCAAAACGCGTACCTTTGTAAAACGTGACCCGCAGGAAGCTGAACGTCTGGCGGAAGAAGAAGCGAAGCGTGAAGCGGAAGAACAAGCCCGCCGTGAGGCTGAAGAAACAGCCAAGCGTGAGGCACAGGCAAAAGCTGAACGTGAGGCCGCAGAAAAAGCTAAACGTGAATCCGCTGATAAAGCGAAACGTGAAGTTGCGGAAAAAGACAAAGTGAGCAATCAACAGACAGACGATATGACAAAAACCGCCCAGGCTGAGAAAGCCCGCCGTGAAGCAGAAGCCGCAGAGCTGAAGCGTAAAGCGGAAGAAGAAGCGCGCCGCAAGCTCGAAGAAGAAGCCCGTCGCGTTGCGGAAGAAGCCCGCCGCATGGCCGAAGAAAACGAGAAAAACGGTGTGAATACCGCCGCTGAACCGACTGAAGACACCAGCGACTATCACGTGACCACCTCTCAGCATGCTCGTCAGGCTGAAGATGAAAACGATCGTGAAAGCGAAGGCGGTCGTAGCCGTGGTCGCAATACCAAAGCTGCGCGTCCTAAGAAAGCCAACAAACATGCTGAATCTAAAGCCGACCGCGAAGAAGCTCGTGCTTCCATTCGTGGCGGTAAAGGTGGCAAGCGTAAAGGTTCTTCCCTGCAGCAGGGCTTCCAGAAGCCAGCTCAGGCTGTTAACCGTGACGTTATCATCGGTGAGACCATCACCGTTGGCGATCTGGCAAACAAAATGGCCGTTAAAGGTTCTCAGGTCATCAAAGCAATGATGAAACTGGGCGCAATGGCGACCATCAACCAGGTCATCGACCAGGAAACCGCACAGCTGGTTGCCGAAGAGATGGGCCACAAAGTTATCCTGCGTCGTGAAAACGAGCTGGAAGAAGCAGTAATGAGCGACCGTGACACTGGCGCAGCGGCTGAACCGCGTGCACCGGTTGTGACCATCATGGGTCACGTTGACCACGGTAAAACCTCTCTGCTCGACTACATTCGTTCTACTAAAGTGGCATCCGGCGAAGCGGGTGGTATTACCCAGCATATCGGTGCTTACCACGTAGAAACTGACAACGGCATGATCACCTTCCTGGATACCCCGGGCCACGCCGCGTTTACCTCAATGCGTGCTCGTGGTGCGCAGGCGACGGATATCGTGGTACTGGTTGTTGCCGCAGACGATGGCGTGATGCCGCAGACTATCGAAGCTATCCAGCACGCGAAAGCGGCGCAGGTGCCAGTGGTCGTTGCAGTGAACAAAATCGATAAGATGGAAGCCGATCCGGATCGCGTGAAGCAGGAACTGTCCCAGTACGGCATCATGCCGGAAGAGTGGGGCGGCGAAAGCCAGTTCATCCACGTATCTGCGAAAGCCGGTACCGGTATTGATGAGCTGCTCGACGCTATTCTGCTGCAGGCTGAAGTTCTGGAGCTGAAAGCCGTCCGTAACGGTATGGCGAGCGGTGCAGTTATCGAATCCTTCCTGGATAAAGGACGTGGTCCGGTTGCAACCGTGCTGGTTCGTGAAGGTACCCTGAACAAGGGCGATATCGTCCTGTGTGGCTTCGAATACGGTCGCGTTCGTGCGATGCGTAACGAACTGGGTCAGGAAGTAATGGAAGCAGGTCCGTCCATTCCGGTTGAGATCCTCGGCCTGTCTGGTGTACCGGCTGCCGGTGACGAAGTTACGGTTGTTCGTGACGAGAAGAAAGCGCGTGAAGTTGCGCTGTATCGTCAGGGCAAATTCCGTGAAGTTAAGCTGGCTCGTCAGCAGAAATCTAAGCTGGAAAACATGTTCGCCAACATGACCGAAGGCGAAGTTCACGAAGTGAACGTCGTTCTGAAGGCCGACGTACAGGGTTCTGTAGAAGCAATCTCCGATTCTCTGCTGAAACTCTCTACCGACGAAGTGAAGGTGAAGATCATCGGTTCTGGCGTAGGTGGTATCACCGAAACCGACGCGACCCTGGCTGCTGCATCCAACGCGATTCTGGTTGGCTTCAACGTACGTGCTGACGCATCTGCGCGCCGTGTCATCGAAGCTGAAAGCCTGGATCTGCGTTACTACTCCGTCATCTATAACCTGATCGACGAAGTGAAAGCAGCGATGAGCGGCAAGCTGTCACCAGAACTGAAACAGCAGATCATCGGTCTGGCTGAAGTTCGTGACGTGTTCAAATCGCCTAAATTTGGTGCCATCGCAGGTTGTATGGTTACCGAGGGTGTGGTCAAACGTCACAACCCAATCCGCGTTCTGCGCGACAACGTGGTTATCTATGAAGGTGAGCTGGAATCCCTGCGCCGCTTCAAAGATGATGCCAACGAAGTCCGTAACGGTATGGAATGTGGTATCGGCGTTAAGAACTACAACGACGTCCGCGTCGGCGATATGATCGAAGTGTTCGAGATCATCGAGATTCAACGCAGCATCGACTAATCGTTGAAATGCCCGGTGGCACTGCGTTTACCGGGCCTACGGTTCAGTGGATTATGCGATCTCGTAGGCCGGGTTAGCGAAGCGCCACCCGGCAATCATTCTAAAAAGGGGCTTATGGCCCCTTTTTTGTCTTTATCTGGAGAATTTATTATGGCGAAAGAATTTGGTCGCCCACAGCGCGTATCCCAGGAGATGCAGAAAGAGATTGCTATCATCCTGCAGCGCGAAATTAAAGATCCGCGTTTGGGTCTGATGACTACCGTTTCCGGGGTTGAAGTCTCCCGTGACCTGGCCTACGCCAAAGTATTCGTCACCTTCCTGAACGACAAAGATGAAGCTGCTGTGAAAGCGGGCATCCGTGCGTTGCAGGATGCTTCCGGCTTTATCCGTACGCTGTTGGGCAAAGCCATGCGTCTGCGTATCGTGCCGGAACTCACCTTCTTCTACGATAACTCGCTGGTTGAGGGCATGCGTATGTCCAACCTCGTGACCAACGTGGTGAAGCATGACGAAGAACGTCGTGTGAACCCGGATGACAGCAAGGAGGACTGATGAGTCGTCCTCGTCGTCGTGGTCGCGATATTCACGGTGTGCTGCTGCTGGATAAGCCACAGGGCGCGTCCAGTAATGACGTACTGCAAAAGGTAAAGCGTCTCTATAACGCGAACCGCGCAGGGCATACCGGCGCGCTGGATCCGTTGGCGACAGGCATGTTGCCCGTCTGTCTCGGTGAAGCCACCAAATTTTCGCAGTATTTGCTCGATTCCGATAAACGCTATCGGGTGATTGCGAAGCTCGGCCAGCGTACCGATACGTCTGATGCCGATGGTCAGGTGGTGGAAGAGCGTCCAATGGCGTTTACCGCCACTGAACTGGCCGCCGCGCTGGAGAGTTTCCGCGGTGACACCCTGCAGGTGCCGTCGATGTACTCGGCGTTGAAATACCAGGGTAAGAAGCTGTACGAGTACGCTCGCCAGGGCATTGAAGTAACACGCGAAGCGCGTCCGATCACCGTCTACGAGCTGCTGTTCATTCGTCATGAAGGCGATGAGCTTGAGCTGGAAATTCACTGCTCGAAAGGCACCTACATCCGGACAATCATTGATGACCTCGGTGAGAAGTTGGGCTGTGGGGCGCATGTCATCATGCTACGTCGTCTGGCGGTAAGCCGCTATCCGGTCGAAAAAATGGTCACGCTGGAGCACTTACAGACGTTGGTTGCTCAGGCAGAAGCTCAGAATATTCCGGCGGCACAGCTGCTGGATCCGCTGTTGATGCCAATGGATAGCCCGGCGGCAGATTTCCCGCTGGTAAACCTGCCGCTAACCTCGTCGGTGTACTTTAAAAACGGTAATCCGGTGCGTTCAGCAGGTGTTCAGGTCACGGGCCTGGTGCGTGTGACCGAAGGCGATGAAGGCAAATTCATCGGTATGGGCGAGATTGATGACGAAGGCCGCGTTGCGCCGCGTCGTCTGGTCGTCGAGTATCCGCAATAATCGCCTGTCTTGCGATAACAGGTCGCTACAGGTAGAATATTGCCGCTTAACGTCCGAATAAAGGTTCGCCTGCTTGAGGCCGTTAATCCTGGGGTCGCTGAATTAGAGATCGGCACCCTTTTTACTTTTTAAATCTGGAGTTTAAAATGTCTCTAAGCGTTGAAGCTAAAGCAAAAATCGTTTCCGAGTTTGGTCGTGGTTCTAACGACAGCGGTTCTACCGAAGTTCAGGTTGCACTGCTGACTGCTCAGATCAACCACCTGCAGGGTCACTTCTCTGAGCACAAAAAAGATCACCACAGCCGTCGTGGTCTGCTGCGCATGGTTTCTCAGCGTCGTAAACTGCTCGACTACCTGAAACGTAAAGATGTAGCACGCTACACCGCGCTGATCGAGCGTCTGGGTCTGCGTCGCTAATTCTGGCGAGTTTCAGAAAGAGGGGCCTTTAGGGCCCCTTTTTTCAACCAGATGGCAGCAATTAACATGAAACTCATGTATTGTTTGTATTGCTGAAACAAATGATCTTCATTGCAGCGTTTCGCGCGGCTAATGAGAGACTTAACCGTAGGTTAGGATTGTCATTAGTCGCGAGGATGCAAGAGGATCGGTTCTCTAAACGGTACATCCAATGGTGTCCCGTTACTCATCAAGAAAGGATATTATTTTGCTGAATCCGATCGTTCGTAAATTCCAGTATGGCCAGCACACGGTCACTCTGGAAACCGGCATGATGGCACGTCAGGCGACGGCTGCTGTTATGGTTAGCATGGATGACACCGCGGTATTCGTTACCGTTGTAGGTCAGAAAAAAGCGAAACCAGGCCAGGACTTCTTCCCGCTGACCGTTAACTACCAGGAGCGTACTTACGCTGCCGGTAAAATCCCGGGTGGTTTCTTCCGTCGTGAAGGCCGTCCAAGCGAAGGCGAAACCCTGATCGCGCGTCTGATTGACCGCCCGGTTCGTCCGCTGTTCCCGGAAGGCTTCGTCAACGAAGTCCAGGTTATCGCGACCGTTGTGTCCGTAAACCCACAGGTTAACCCAGATATCGTGGCGATGATCGGTGCATCCGCAGCGCTGTCCCTGTCTGGTATTCCATTCAACGGCCCAATCGGTTCGGCTCGCGTCGGTTACATCAATGACCAGTACGTACTGAACCCAACCCAGGAAGAGCTGAAAACCAGCAAACTGGACCTGGTTGTTGCCGGTACCGAAGCTGCGGTCCTGATGGTTGAATCCGAAGCAGAACTGCTGAGCGAAGACCAGATGCTGGGCGCGGTGGTATTTGGCCACGAGCAGCAGCAGGTTGTTATCCAGAACATCAACGACCTGGTGAAAGAAGCCGGTAAACCACGTTGGGATTGGCAGCCAGAAGCCGTCAACGAAGCGCTGCACGCGCGCGTTGCTGAGCTGGCACAGTCTCGTCTGAGCGATGCTTACCGCATTACCGACAAGCAGGAACGTTACGCGCAGATTGATGCTATCAAATCTGACGTTATCGCGACCCTGATTGCCGAAGACGACACCCTGGACGCTAACGACCTGGGCGACATCCTGCACGGTATCGAGAAAACCGCTGTACGTAGCCGCGTACTGGCAGGCGAACCGCGTATCGATGGTCGTGAGAAAGACATGATCCGTGGTCTGGACGTGCGCACCGGCGTACTGCCACGTACTCACGGTTCCGCACTGTTCACCCGTGGTGAAACTCAGGCGCTGGTAACGGCGACTCTGGGTACCGCACGTGACGCACAGAACATCGACGAGCTGATGGGCGATCGCACCGACAGCTTCCTGTTCCACTACAACTTCCCTCCGTACTCCGTGGGCGAAACCGGTATGGTTGGCTCACCGAAGCGTCGTGAAATTGGTCATGGCCGTCTGGCGAAGCGTGGCGTGCTGGCAGTGATGCCTACCACCGACGAATTCCCGTACACCGTTCGTGTGGTTTCTGAAATCACCGAATCTAACGGTTCTTCTTCCATGGCTTCCGTATGTGGTGCTTCTCTGGCACTGATGGATGCAGGCGTACCGATTAAATCTGCAGTAGCAGGTATCGCGATGGGTCTGGTGAAAGAAGGCGAGAACTTCGTGGTTCTGTCCGACATTCTCGGCGACGAAGATCACTTGGGCGATATGGACTTCAAAGTTGCGGGTTCCCGCGAAGGTATCTCTGCACTGCAGATGGATATCAAAATTGAAGGCATCACCAAAGAAATCATGCAGGTTGCTCTGAACCAGGCCAAAGGTGCGCGTCTGCACATTCTGGGCGTGATGGAACAGGCTATCAACGCACCGCGTGGTGACATCTCTGAATTCGCACCGCGTATTCACACCATCAAGATCAGCCCGGACAAGATCAAAGACGTTATCGGTAAAGGTGGTTCTGTTATCCGTGCGCTGACCGAAGAAACCGGCACCACCATCGAAATCGAAGATGACGGTACCGTGAAAATCGCAGCGACCGACGGTGACAAAGCGCAGTACGCTATTCGCCGTATCGAAGAGATCACCGCTGAAATCGAAGTGGGCCGCATCTACAACGGTAAAGTCACTCGTATCGTAGACTTCGGTGCATTCGTTGCTATCGGTGGCGGTAAAGAAGGTCTGGTCC
Organism: Scandinavium lactucae; assembly: GCF_033843265.1. Lineage (NCBI taxonomy): Bacteria > Pseudomonadati > Pseudomonadota > Gammaproteobacteria > Enterobacterales > Enterobacteriaceae > Scandinavium > Scandinavium lactucae. The sequence goes on along the minus strand of NZ_JAWXRD010000029.1, from coordinate 225,546 downwards.
ACATTTCTCAGATTGCCGACAAGCGTGTTGAGAAAGTGACTGACTATCTGCAGATGGGTCAGGAAGTACCGGTTAAAGTTCTGGAAGTTGATCGCCAGGGCCGCGTACGTCTGAGCATTAAAGAAGCGACTGAGCAGACTCAGCCAGCCGCCGCGCCAGAAGCGCCGGCAGCGGAACAGGGCGAGTAAGGTTGCCATTAGCCCTCCGCTTTTACGGAGGGCGCATTCCGGGCAGGACGCTTGTTAGCAGCCGGGGAACAGGACGTTCATCCAATTGTTGTCTTCGGGAGTGGGAAATGAAGCCTTTTTTGCGCTGGTGTTTCGTTGCGACAGCACTCACGCTGGCAGGATGCAGTAATTCTGCCTGGCGCAAGAGTGAAGTCCTGGCGGTGCCATTGCAACCGACTTTACAGCAAGAAGTGATTCTGGCACGTATGGAACAAATTCTTGCCAGTCGGGCTTTAACCGATGATGAACGCGCACAGCTTTTATATGAGCGCGGAGTGTTGTATGATAGTCTCGGTTTGAGAGCATTAGCGCGTAACGATTTCTCGCAAGCGTTGGCAATCAGACCCGATATGCCTGAAGTATTCAATTACTTAGGCATTTATTTAACGCAGGCAGGCAATTTTGATGCTGCCTATGAAGCGTTTGATTCTGTACTTGAGCTTGATCCAACTTACAATTACGCATATCTGAACCGCGGCATCGCGCTTTATTACGGTGGTCGCGCAAAGTTAGCGCAAGATGATCTGCTGGCGTTTTATCAAGACGATCCCAATGATCCTTTCCGTAGTCTGTGGCTTTATATCGTTGAGCGGAAGCTCGATGAGAAGCAGGCTGTCGTAGCACTCAAGCAGCGCTATGAAAAATCGGACAAAGAGCAATGGGGATGGAACATTGTCGAGTTCTACCTCGGTGACATTAGCGAAGCAACGCTGATGGAAAGACTGAAGGCAGACGCAACGGATAACACCTCGCTCGCTGAGCATCTCAGTGAAACAAACTTCTATTTAGGTAAGTACTACCTAAGTCTGGGGGACAAGGACAGCGCTACGGCACTGTTCAAACTGGCGGTTGCTAACAACGTTCATAACTTTGTTGAGCACCGATACGCATTGTTGGAATTAGCGCTCTTGGGCCAGGAGCAAGACGACCTGGCAGAATCGGACCAGCAATAGCTGACGAACAACTCAGCCCATAATCTTTTTTGATTGCCATCATCTTTACGGGTGAGGGCTTTATTGTTCGTTAATTCACCAAATTTGAGCCGGTTCACACTTTTCAATGAAAATTGCAGGTCAATTTCACGATGAGTTATGTAGACTGGCCGCCATCTACGAGGCACGTGTACTACATGACTGATACCATCGAGACTACTACTATCGAAACTACTTTTTCTGATCTGGGGCTGAACGTCTCCATCCTTAAAGCCCTGAACGATCTGGGTTACGAAAAACCTTCTCCAATCCAGGCAGAGTGTATCCCACATCTGCTCGGTGGCCGTGACGTACTGGGTATGGCCCAGACCGGTAGCGGCAAAACTGCAGCGTTCTCTTTACCGCTGCTGCATAACCTTGATCCAGAGCTGAAAGCACCACAGATTCTGGTGCTGGCACCGACCCGCGAACTGGCGGTTCAGGTTGCTGAAGCCATGACGGATTTCTCTAAACACATGCACGGCGTAAACGTGGTTGCCCTTTACGGTGGCCAGCGTTATGACGTACAGCTGCGCGCCCTGCGTCAGGGTCCACAAATTGTCGTGGGTACCCCGGGCCGTCTGCTCGATCACTTAAAACGTGGCACGCTGAACCTGTCCAGCCTGAAAGGTCTGGTCCTGGATGAAGCGGATGAAATGCTGCGTATGGGCTTCATCGAAGACGTTGAAACCATTATGGCGCAGATCCCAGAAGGTCATCAGACCGCGCTGTTCTCTGCGACCATGCCAGAAGCGATTCGTCGTATTACCCGTCGCTTCATGAAAGAACCACAGGAAGTCCGCATTCAGTCAAGCGTGACGACCCGTCCTGACATCAGCCAGAGCTACTGGACTGTATGGGGCATGCGTAAAAACGAAGCACTGGTTCGTTTCCTGGAAGCGGAAGATTTTGATGCGGCGATTATCTTCGTACGTACCAAAAACGCGACTCTGGAAGTGGCTGAAGCGCTGGAACAAAGCGGCTATAACAGCGCAGCGCTGAACGGCGACATGAACCAGTCCCTGCGTGAGCAGACTCTGGATCGTCTGAAAGATGGTCGTCTGGACATCCTGATTGCTACCGACGTTGCGGCCCGTGGCCTGGACGTTGAGCGTATTAGTCTGGTTGTTAACTACGACATCCCGATGGATTCAGAATCCTACGTTCACCGTATTGGCCGTACCGGTCGTGCGGGTCGTGCGGGTCGTGCGCTGCTGTTCGTTGAGAACCGCGAGCGTCGTCTGCTGCGCAACATCGAACGCACTATGAAGCTGACCATTCCAGAAGTTGAACTGCCAACCCGTGAACTGCTGAGTGAGCGTCGTCTGGCTAAGTTCTCCGCTAAAATCCAGCAGCAGCTGGAAAGCAGCGACCTGGACATCTACCGCGGCCTGCTGGCAAAAATTCAGCCTTCTGCTGAAGAAGAGCTGGATATGGAAACCCTGGCTGCAGCACTGTTGAAAATGGCTCAGGGCGAACGTCCACTGATTCTGCCACCAGATGCACCGATGCGTCCTAAGCGTGAGTTCCGCGATCGTGACGAGCGTTTCGACCGCAATGACCGTGCACCTCGCGGTGACCGTAACGACCGTGGCCCACGTGGCGACCGTCCAGAGCGCAGCGGCGAAGACCGTCCACGTCGCGAACGCCGTGACGTTGGTGATATGCAGCTGTACCGCATTGAAGTGGGCCGTGATGATGGCGTTGAAGTTCGTCACATCGTTGGCGCTATCGCTAACGAAGGCGACATCAGCAGCCGTTACATCGGTAACATCAAGCTGTTCGGTACCCACTCGACTATCGAGCTGCCGAAAGGTATGCCGGGCGAAGTGCTTCAGCACTTCACTCGTACCCGCATCCTGAACAAACCGATGAACATGCAGCTGGTCGGTGATGCCGTGCCGCACACCGGTGGTGGCGAGCGTCGTGGCGGCCCTGCTGGTGGTCGTGGTGGTTTCGGCGAGCGTCGTGAAGGCGGTCGTAGCGAAGGTCGTCGTTTCAGCGGCGAACGTCGTGAAGGTGGTGCAGGCCGTTTCAGCGGTGAGCGTCGCGAAGGTGGCCGTGCGCCGCGTCGTGATGATGCGCCAGTACGTCGTCGTCCTACCGAAGCGTAATTGCCGAGTTTAAAACTACGGTTATGTACGTAAAGTAAACGATACAGCCCCGGTATTTATTATCGGGGCTTTTTTTATTTCAATTGTACTCGTGTACTGGTACAGTGCTGCGCATTAACACGGATATGAATTCTTTTTCTGGAGAGCAGGCGCTATGGCGACATTGACCACCACAGCAACCCGGCCGTCATTGATTGGCGGAGTGGTGATTATCGGCGGAACGATTATCGGGGCGGGAATGTTCTCGCTGCCAGTGGTAATGTCCGGGGCGTGGTTCTTCTGGTCGCTGGCGGCGCTGGTGTTTACCTGGTTCTGTATGCTGCATTCCGGGCTGATGATCCTTGAGGCGAACCTCAACTACCGGATTGGTTCCAGTTTTGACACTATCACCAAAGATTTACTGGGCAAGCGCTGGAATATCATTAACGGACTGTCGATTGCCTTCGTACTCTACATTCTGACCTACGCCTATATCTCGGCGAGCGGGTCAATTCTGCATCACACCTTCAGCGAAATGTCCCTGAACGTGCCCCCGCGTCTGGCGGGACTGGGCTTCGCGTTGCTGGTAGCGTTTGTGGTATGGCTCAGCACCAAAGCGGTCAGCCGCATGACGGCTATCGTGCTGGGGGCGAAGGTCATCACCTTCTTCCTGACGTTTGGCAGCCTGCTCGGGCATGTGGGATCCCCAACGTTGTTTAACGTGGCTGAACAACACGCGACGTACCTGCCGTATTTACTGATGACGCTGCCATTCTGTCTGGCGTCGTTTGGCTATCACGGCAACGTGCCGAGCCTGATGAAATACTACGGTAAAGATCCGCGCACCATCGTGAAGTGCCTGGTCTACGGCACGTTGCTGGCGCTGGGTCTGTACGTTATCTGGTTGTTGGGCACGATGGGCAATATTCCACGTCCCGAATTTGTCGGGATCGCGCAGAAGGGCGGGAACATTGATGTGCTGGTGCAGGCGTTAAGCGGGGTGTTGAACAGCCGTAGTCTCGATCTTCTGCTGGTAGTGTTCTCAAACTTTGCGGTGGCGAGCTCTTTCCTTGGCGTAACGTTGGGCCTGTTCGATTACCTGGCCGATCTGTTTAAGTTCGATGATGCGCCGCTCGGGCGTTTTAAAACTGCGCTGCTGACGTTTGTGCCGCCGGTGGTGGGGGGCTTACTGTGGCCAAACGGTTTCCTGTATGCAATTGGTTATGCTGGCCTGGCAGCCACGATCTGGGCGGCGATTGTTCCGGCGCTGCTGGCACGTAAGTCTCGCAAACGCTTTGGCAGCCCGCAGTTCCGCGTCTGGGGTGGCAAACCGATGATTGCCCTGATCCTGATATTCGGGGTGGGTAACGCGGTGGTGCATTTCCTGTCGAGCTTTAATGTATTGCCGGTGTATCAGTAATCGTTTATGCCCGGCAGTCCACACAATGCTGGCCGGGCCTACGTGGCAATAAATCGGTAGGCCGGGCAAACGAAATGCCGGCGGGCAACAAACAAAAATTACCCCAACAGTTCCTCTTTCACCTGCATCGCTAAATCAAACGAATGCAGGCGTGCCTGATGATCAAAGATCTGCCCGTTAACCATGATTTCGTCAGCCTGCGTTTCACGTAGCACCGATTCCAGCCCATGACGGACTTTCGCTTTGTCACCCACCAGAGACATGCCCAGCGCCTGATCGACCCCGTATTTTTCCGACGGAGACCAGAAGTGGTCCATATTCTCAATCGGCGGCGGCAGCTGCCCGGTTTCGCCCCGGCGCAGTTTGGCGAATGCCTGTTGCATTGAGGTGAACAGAAACTCCGCGTCGCGGTTGCTGTCGGCGGCAATGATGTTGATGCACACCATCGCGTGCGGTTTGGCCAGACGCTCCGACGGCTTGAACTGGGTGCGATACAGTTGCAGTGCCTGGAACAGCATATCCGGTGCGAAGTGTGAGGCAAATGCGAACGGCAGGCCTAACTGCGCAGCTAACTGAGCGCTGTACAGGCTTGAACCCAGCAGCCATACCGGGATTTTCTCTCCGTAGCCCGGCACAGGACGTACCTGCGGATTCGGGTCACGCGCATCGAACCAGTCAACCAACTCCGCCACGTCGCGCGGGAAATTATCGATATCCCCGCCCATATGACGGCGCAGGGCACGCATCGTCGGCTGATCGCTACCCGGCGCACGGCCCAACCCCAAATCGATACGGCCAGGGTAAAGCGTATTGAGGGTGCCGAACTGCTCAGCAATGACCAGCGGGGAGTGATTCGGTAACATCACTCCACCGGAACCGAGGTGCAGGGTAGTGGTATTGGCCGCGAGATAGCCAATCAGCACCGACGTTGCGGCGCTGGCAATGCCGGTCATGTTGTGGTGCTCGGCCAGCCAATAGCGATGATAGCCACGCTTCTCTGCGAGGCGGGCGAGATCGAGCGAATGAGAAAAGGCCTCTTTGGCTGAGGAACCTTGAGGGATCGGGGCCAGGTCCAGCACCGAGAAAGCAATATTTTTGTCAGTCATAACGGCTCACTTTGCTACAGCATCGTCATCAGATTGAAGGTCTTCTTCCAGTCTGGCGCAGGATATTCGCGCCAGCCAGAAAAGCTGCAACTTTCATAGTGCATGACAAAGGGATAACTGCTGTTAACAAAGTGAGCTTTTTTTAAGCCTGCAGCTCAAGCCCGGCCAGACGTTTCCAGTAGCCGTTGCAATCGCTATGCGCTTCGAGCGTGAGCGGCGCAGTCCCGTTTTCATTCGCCCGGAAGGCATCAATCATCGCAAAGGTTTCTGTGCCCAGCGGCGACAGGCGCACGATATCAACCAGGCCCGCCATAGACTGAAGCTCGTTGCCAAGGTTGTAAACGTAGCCGCTCATGGTCTGGATGCCGTTGAGAACAAACACCTGCTGATTTTCCTGTGACAGCATGTTGCGCCCGTTCGGGTATTTAATGCAGCAGGTTTCGCATTCGTCTTTTGGTTTATCTTCCGAACGCGCGGTGAAGCAGCGAGCGGAGTAGGCCAGCGGCAGATGGCCGTAGCTCAGCACTTCCACTTCGAATTTATCGCGAATACCTAATTCTTCGCACTGATTCAGCAGATTTACCAGCCAGTCGCGGGAAAGTTCCACCGGCATACACCAACGCATCATGCCCTGTTTTTGCAGGAGGCGAAGCGTCACGGCGTTGTAGCAGTTCAGCGCGTGCCCGGCGACAAACGGTAATTTGCGATCGGCGCAGAGGTTCACCACGCCCAGATCGCTGGCTTCCAGCAGGAAATCCCCATTTTCAACATAGCGCTTCAGCTCGTTGAGTTCGGAAGAGGCCTGCACCAGCGCCAGCGTCGAAAGCACTACCTGCTTGCCGCTTCCGGCCAATGACTTCGCCATATCCAGCCAGTCGCCGACTTTAGTGGCGCGACGTTTACTGCACACGGCTTCACCGAGATAAATCACGTCGGCGCTGCTGTGGGCCGCCTGCTGATAAAAATCTTCCAGCGTCTCTTTTGACCAGTAGTAAAGCACTGGCCCTAATGAATATTTCATCACGTTCCTTACTGCCATTTACGGTGATACGCGCCAAGCGTGGTTTGGGTGCCTTCGGACATCGCGCCCAGCGTGTCCATCCATGCGGCCTGTGGCACGAAGTTCTGCGGATCCGCCATGCAGCGATCGATCGCCTGACGCCACACTTTCGCCACCTGGCTGACATACGCCGGGCTACGCTGGCGGCCTTCGATTTTTACCGAGGCAATATTTGCGGCGAGCAGTTCCGGTAGCAGTTCCAGGGTGTTCAGGCTGGTCGGCTCTTCGAGCACGTGGAAACGCTGGTCATCGACCAGATACCGCCCTTTACACAGCGTCGGATATCCGGCGTTTTCGCCGTCCTGATAACGGTCGATCAACACTTCATTCAGGCGCGACTCCAGTCCCTGCGGCGTTTGCTGCCAGCGCACGTATTTCGCCGGTGAACAGGCTCCTACCGTATTCGGCGATTCTCCCGTTAACCAGGAAGAGAGAAAACAGCGGCCTTCAGCCATAATGCACAGGCTGCCGAAAGCAAAAACTTCCAGTGGAACTGGCGTGGTGCGCGCCAGTTGCTTAACCTGATGAATAGAAAGTACGCGAGGCAGCACCACGCGCGCGACGTCAAAGTGACGATGATAGAAGCGAATGGCTTCTTCATTGGTCGCGGAGGCCTGCACGGAGACATGACGTTCAATGTGCGGGTAGCGCTCGGCGGCGTACTCCAGCATTGCGATGTCAGCGAGGATCAGCGCATCGGCACCGAGCTGAGCCGCCATATCCACCGCGCGTTGCCAGCGGGCGTAACCGTCCGGGTGAGCAAAAGTATTGATGGCGATATGTAGCTTACGGCGATGCTGATGAACAAAGCTGACCGCTTCCTGCAGTTTCTTTTCGGTGAAGTTAAGGCCGGCAAAGTGACGGGCGTTGGTGTCATCTTTCAGTCCGATGTATACCGCGTCGGCACCGTTTTCGATGGCCGCCTTAAGCGCCGGGAGGTTTCCGGCAGGACAGAGCAGCTCCATAATATTTCCTGAGGCAGCGACCCACAGGGCCGCGATTGTTAACGAACTGGGATTTTAGTTAACCCAACGTCGACAATTTTTGATTTGAGGCAGTTAAAAGCGCATTGAGCGTGCCAATAATGCGGCACAGCCTCTTACAGAATTGTTGATTTACGCCGCTATGTTGTTCAACGGATGTGGCAGAATAACCAGACTATTGCATTGAGGGAGTAAAGCTCGTGTTGGATAAACTGCGTTCACGCCTGGTACAGATGGGCCCGACTCTGATGAGCGTCCCGGTGAAAGTCGCGCCGTTCGCGTTAAAACGTCAGGTACTGGAACAGGTGCTAAGCTGGCAGTTCCGCCAGGCACTGGCGGAAGGAGAACTGGATTTTCTGCAAGGCCGCTGGTTAAGCATTGACGTGCGCGACATTGGCCTGCGTTGGTTCACTTCCGTCGAGAATGACCGCCTGATTGTCAGTGATTCCGCAGATGCCGATGTGAGCTTCAGCGCAGATGCCAGCGATTTACTGATGATTGCGGCTCGCAAGCAGGATCCGGATACGCTCTTTTTCCAGCGTCGTTTAGTGATCGAAGGCGACACGGAATTGGGGCTATACGTCAAAAACCTGATGGACGCCATTGAGCTTGAGCAGATGCCGAAAGCGCTGCGTATCATGCTGATGCAACTGGCGGACTTTGTTGAGGCCGGATTACAGAATCCGCCACAAACCAGACACACATCGGTAGGTGAGCCATGCTGATTCGAGTGGAGATTGGGATAGATGCGCCGGGGATTGATGCCCTGCTGCGCCGTTCGTTTGACAGCGAAGGCGAAGCGGATTTGGTGCACTCCCTGCGTGAAGACGGGCTGATTACCCTGGGCCTGGTCGCTACAGATGACGAAGGACAGGTGGTCGGCTATGTGGCCTTCAGCCCGGTTAGCGTCGAAGGCGAAGAGTTGCAGTGGGTCGGACTGGCCCCGCTGGCGGTGGATAAAGCCTGGCAGGGGCAGGGTATTGGCCGTCAGTTGGTGTATGAAGGGCTCGATTCACTCAATGAGTTCGGTTACGCCGCTGTGGTGACGCTGGGCGATCCGGCGCTGTACGGTAAACTGGGCTTCGAACCGGCTGCTCGCTTTGATTTACGCTGCCGCTGGCAGGGTACCGAGGCTGCATTCCAGGTGCGTCCGCTGGCCGATGATGCGCTCAATGGCGTGCATGGTCTGGTGGAATACTGCGACCATTTCAACCGTCTCTGAGGCCCGCTAACATCGCGTCAAATGACGCATCTCCGGCGACGAGGCGCTCTTTCTGGCGCTTCGTCAGCTGCTTGATTTGATATTCCAGTCGCAACGCAAGTGAGCGTTCACCAACTTCACGGGAAAATGCCAGCGTGAGCTCTCCCTTTCCCCGTAACGCCTTCGCCCCCTTCCCGCACTGATGCTGGCACAGACGACGCTCAACGTCGGTTGTAATGCCCGTATAAAGACGGTTATCAGGGCTTCGAATCATATAGACAAACCAGCACACGTTCCGGCTCCTGTGTTAAGGTGACCGCACCATAGCACGCGGGAGAGTAAAAATGGAGTCACTGGCCGCCATCAGTCGATGGCTGGAAAAACAGCACGTTGTCAGCTGGAGTGTGGCAAAAGAAGGCGAGCTGTGGGCCGCCTGCGCATTTTATCTCTACGACCGTGAAAACGTGGCCTTCTACCTGCTCACCGAAGAAACCACCCGCCATGCGCAAATGAGCGGTCCACGGGCCGTTGTTGCCGGCACGGTCAACGGGCAGCCGAAAACGGTAGCCCTGATCCGCGGGGTGCAGTTCCGGGGGCAAATACGGCGAATGGAAGAAAATGAGAGTGCGGCGATACGCGAACGCTACTATCGCCGCTTTCCGATGGCCAGAATGTTGCCGGCCCCCCTGTGGGAAATACGGATTGATGAACTGAAATTCACCGACAACACGCTGGGTTTTGGTAAGAAAATGATTTGGTTGCGAGAATCAGGCATCGAGCAGGCGTAACGCTTCGCGATTAAACGCCGGAAGGTCGTCCGGGGTCCGGCTGGTCACCAGTTGATCTTTATCCACCACCACTTCCTGATCGTAAAACTCACCGCCCGCATTTTTAACGTCTACCACTATCGGCTTCACGGCAGTCAGTTTGCGTCCGCGCAGGACATCGGCGCTAATTAACAACTGCGGGCCGTGGCAGATGGCGAACACCGGTTTACCGCTGTTGATAAAATCACGAGTAAAGGTAACGAAACGCTCGTCACCCCGCAGCTGGTCCGGGGAGTAGCCGCCGGGGAGCAGCAGGGCGTCAAATTCGGCAGGACTGACGTCATCAATGGCTTTATCGATAGCGACACGGGTCTCGCCTTTTTTGCCTTTGACCGTTTTGCCCGCCTGTTTTTCAATGGTAATCACCTGGTGGCCCGCTTTCTTAAATTCAGCGGCGGGAGAGGCAAACTCTGAATCTTCAAACTCGTCGGTTAACAAGACCGCTATTTTCTTGCTCATGGTTCCTCCGTGGTTCTGGCTTCAGAAAGGTAAATTCTCCAGAAAGGGTTAATACTCATTCAGACTATTAAGCCTGGTTCATTCTGGGGCAGTGATCACACGGAAAATTCTGTAAAGGAGACGCTAATGACACATGTACTGATTACCGGGGCAACTGGATTGGTTGGTGGGCACTTACTACGAATGATGGTTCAGGAGCCGCGCATCATCCATATTACCGCCGCTACCCGGCGTCCGTTGCAGGATATTCCCGCCAAGGTCAGCAATCCTTACGACCCGCAACTGACCGACGCGCTGGCGCAGGTGACAGCGCCTGTCGATATCGTTTTCTGCTGTCTTGGCACCACGCGGCGAGAGGCGGGCAGCAAAGAGGCGTTTGTGCATGCCGACTATACGTTGGTGGTGGATACCGCGCTCACCGGTCAGCGTCTCGGAGCCAGCCAGATGCTGGTAGTTAGCGCGATGGGAGCCAATGCCCGTTCGCCATTTTTCTATAATCGGGTGAAAGGCGAAATGGAAGAAGCGTTGATAGCCCAGCAGTGGCCCCGGCTGACGATTGCCCGTCCGTCGATGCTGCTGGGCGATCGTGAAAATCGCCGATTGAACGAGTCGCTGCTGGCACCACTGTTTGGTTTCTTACCGGGGAACTGGAAATCCATCGACGCACGTGACGTGGCGCGTGCGATGCTGAACGATGCGCTTGCCCCTGCGACACAGGGCGTAAACATCCTCTCCTCAGCAAAATTACGTGAAATGGCGGCGAGGCAGGCGTAACATCCTGCCTCACAACATTTTTCTTCTCCGGAGCCTGGTATGACTGGTCAGTCTTCCTCTCGGGCAGCAACCCCACTGACGTGGTGGAAACCTGCACTTTTCTTTCTCGTGGTTATCGTTGGTCTGTGGTACGTGAAGTGGCAGCCGTATTACGGCAAAGCGTTCACCGCGGCGGACACCCACAGCATCGGCAAATCCATTCTGGCGCAGGCGGCTGATAATCCGTGGCGGGCGGCGCTGGACTACGCGATGGTCTATTTTCTCGCGGTCTGGAAAGCCGCAGTGCTGGGGGTCCTGCTGGGATCGCTGATCCAGGTACTGATCCCCCGCGACTGGCTGCTGCGTACCCTTGGACAACCGCGCTTTCGCGGCACCCTGCTCGGCACCTTATTTTCACTGCCCGGCATGATGTGTACCTGCTGTGCGGCTCCGGTGGCGGCGGGTATGCGTCGCCAGCAGGTGTCGATGGGCGGCGCGCTGGCCTTCTGGTTGGGAAATCCCCTGTTAAACCCGGCCACGCTGGTATTCATGGGCTTTGTGCTCGGCTGGCAGTTCACACTGATTCGGCTGGTTGCGGGGTTAGCGACGGTGCTGCTGGTGGCGACGCTGGTGCAAAAATGGGTGCAAGAGCCCACCAGTACCCAGCCTGTTCCGGTGGATACGCCCGTTGATTCGAACGATTCCACGTTCTTTGCCCGTTGGGGGAAAACGCTGTGGACCCTGTTCTGGAACACGATCCCGGTGTATATCGTCGCGGTGCTGGTTCTCGGAGCCGCGCGCGTCTGGCTTTTCCCCCATGCCGATGGTGCTGTGGGCAACACGCTGTTTTGGGTGATCGCGATGGCGGTGGCGGGGGCATTATTTGTCATCCCGACTGCCGCAGAGATCCCGATTGTTCAGACCATGATGCTCGCAGGAATGGGAATGGCTCCTGGTCTGGCGCTGCTGATCACGCTCCCGGCGCTCAGCTTGCCGTCGCTGTTTATGCTGCGCAAAGCGTTTCCGGCTAAAGCGTTGTGGCTCTCAGGGGGATTAGTGGTGGTCTGTGGCGTGATAACCGGCGGAGTGGGTTTGTACGTTTTGTAGGCCCGGCAGGCTTGCGCCGCCGGGCAGGGCGCTTACTTGAGGAAGGTAAAGGCGGTGGTGACGTGTTTCACCCCGCTGACGCGGCTGGCGATATCCGCCGCGGCTTTGCCTTCACGTTCGGTCAGGGAGCCCATCAGGAACACTTCAGCGTTTTCGGTGGTGACTTTCACCGCAGAGGATTTCACCTGATCGCTACCCAGCAGCTGTGAGCGAACTTTGGTGGTTATCCAGGTATCGGAAGACGCGGTGCCCAGCCCAATCGGCTGGCCCTGACGGATTTCGTTAAACACTTCGGACGTGCCTTCGACACCCATTGCGATTTGTTTGGCCTGTGAAGCCAGTTCGGTAGACGGTGCCTGGCCGGTCAGCAGGACTTTACCTTGCCATGCCATGACGTTTACACGCGCTTCTTTCTTCAGTTGTTCATCTTTGTTCAGGGCGCTGTTCACACGCAGTTCAAGCGTGCTGTCATCGACTTGCGTACCCACGGTACGTGGATCGGTGGCCGCTTTGGTGCCGACCGCTGCGGTGCCGACAACGGCTGCCGCGACACATCCCTGAAGCAGCAGCGCGGAAATAAGGACCGCGAGGGGCGAAAATGCCTTCATGAGTACTCCTTAATCGTCCTGGTGTGGGAAAAGGGTGTTATCAATCAGATCGCATAAGCAGTTTACCGTCAGCATATGCATCTCCTGAATGCGTGCGCCACGGTGCGAGGGAATGCGGATTTCCACATCCTGAGGGCCCAACAGGCCAGCCAGCTCACCCCCGTCATAACCCGTCAGCGCCACAATGGTCATATCACGCGTAACGGCAGCTTCAACGGCTTTCACGATATCGCGGCTGTTTCCCCGGGTGGAGATAGCCAGCAGCACGTCGCCCGCATGACCCAGCGCACGGACCTGTTTGGCATACACTTCATCGTGCAAGCGATCGTTGGCAATCGCCGTTAAGACCACATTATCGGTATTAAGTGCAATCGCAGGTAAACCAGGGCGTTCTGTTTCAAAACGGTTGATCATGCAGGCAGCAAAATGCTGTGCGTTGGCGGCTGATGTGCCATTGCCACAACAGAGGATTTTGTTGCCGTTAAGTAAGGACTGCACCAGCGTCATGGCGGCCCGGGAAATAGCGTCCGGAAGCGCTTCTGCTGCTGCGATTTGGGTCTGAATGCTTTCCGTAAAGCAGGCTTTAATTCTGTCGAGCACGATTTCCCTTAAATTCTTGAGTGACGCTATTCGCCAAAGGCGTTTGTTAACCATTCTACCTGACTGCCGGTGAAGGCTACCACATCGAACCGGCAATCCGTAGTCTCAAAGCTCCCATTGTGGCGGGCAAGCCACAAGCGGGCGGTGTGTAATAATTTTACTTGTTTGCTGCGTGTCACACTGGCGGCTGCGCCACCGTAGCGTGCGGAGGTCCGGTAACGAACCTCAACAAATACCGTTACCGCACCCTCTTTCATGATCAGGTCGATTTCGCCGCTGCGCGTCGTGACGTTCGCGGCGATGAAACGCAGTCCTTTGCTTTCGAGCCAGCGACGCGCTTTTAGCTCCCACGCATCGCCGGTCTTTTTACGGCTTAGTTTGCTGCAACCATCTGTCCCTGCTGGTATTTGAGCCATGACAACTTCCTGTTGATCACACAATCCTGAGTGGCGGTCAGATCGCCGGTGTTGCCGTTCAGCTCAAAGCCCGGCACCTGACGCATTTGCGAGAAGTGATTTGCCAGCGTCCAGGCATCCACGCCCATGGCATACAGCCGTGCCAGCGAATAATCGTTACGCACCGCGCTCAGCGCCTGCTGCATCAGGGCCGGATTGCTGCCCGCCAGCATAGGGATTTCGCTGAACTGCAATCCGTCCATTTCGAGACGGAAATCCGGGCCTGCGGTACCCTGCGCACTGCGTGAACTTGCATAAAGGGTCGCGCCACTCTGACTGCCGTTGCGCATTGCAATCATCGGTTTGATGTAGGCTATCTCTTCCGGGGTGGCGACAATATAGGCGGCATCGACTTTACCGCCGCCGGAGATTTGCGCTTCGCTCGGCGGAGCCGGGATAGTCAGGCCGCCAATCGTGACGGCTTCCTGCTGCGGCAGGCTGGCGCTGATTGGACTACCGGTCAGGGCGATCCCGCCCCCGCCATTGACGTTACCACGCAACTCATTCACTGAGCCAAATTTCTGTTCCAGCACCACGCCGCCACCGAGTTTCTGCCACTCTTGCGCAAAGGCGTTCGCTACGCGGTCGCCGAACCCGTTACGCGGGATCAGCACCAGCGGAGCCTGCTTACCCTGATCGTGAATATGGTGCGCCGCATCGCGGGCCTCATCTTCCGGGGAGAGCGCGAAATAGCAGACGTTAGCTTTATTCTGCACGTTTTCTGGCTGGTTGAGCGCCAGCACGTTCAGGCTGGTGTTGCTCTTAACCAGTGACTCGACGTCCGGCTTCAGCAGAGGGCCCACGACCAGGGACACGCCGTCCTGCTGCGCCTGATTCAGGATTTGATCCAGAGGGGCAGCGGTGGTGTCGTAAACCTTTACGTTAGCCGATGGATTGGCGGGAACGGCGGCGACGGCGGGCTGAACAGCAGGGGCTGGAGTTGCCGTTTGCTGAGGTGCCGTAACAGGTGCAACTGTCTGCGTTGCCGCCGGTTCAGTCCCAGGAGCCGTAACCGGCTGGGCCTGCGTGCCGACAGCAGGCTGGCTGGTGGCGGTCAGGTCATTGATTTCAGCCTCAGACGGGCTAACGACAGTATTGTCCTGCACGGTTGCCGCCTGGGCGGTTTGTTCCGGCACAGCGCTGCCGCTTACCGCGCCTGCGCTGCCATTTTTCGCGGCTTCAAAGCCTTGCTGAATGGTGCGCCCGAAGACTGCGGCCTGGCCGTTCAACGGCAGGAGAAGGGCGATTTTTGCCGTGGACGCGGGTTTAAAGCTCTGCACGTTGACTAATTGGGTCGGCAGCATTTTCGCCCCTGGATTCTGCGGATAG
Organism: Scandinavium lactucae; assembly: GCF_033843265.1. NCBI lineage: Bacteria > Pseudomonadati > Pseudomonadota > Gammaproteobacteria > Enterobacterales > Enterobacteriaceae > Scandinavium > Scandinavium lactucae. The sequence goes on along the minus strand of NZ_JAWXRD010000029.1, from coordinate 210,347 downwards.
CGCGTTTTCCAGTCCTGGATCCCGGCTTTCATCATGTCCGGATCGTTGCGGTTATCGAACCAGACACGTTGCAGATCCAGCCAGCCCTGTAAGACGTTTTCATCCGCGTTGATCACCAGCGCGTTGGCCTGATCTTTGGTCATGGAGGACAGCGCCTGCCAGGTGGCATCGATATTTTTCTGTTTATCTTGCGGCGCGGTCAGCAGCGGTTCCTGCGCAATCAGGGCACGCAGCAGCGGCAGCGACGGCTGGCCGTTCATCGCCACAATCACATCCTGCCAGTAACGGGCCTGCTGATTGCTATCAAGGTCGCCGACCTCAATGTTAGCGAGTAGCGCCTGCGCCCCGGCAAAATCTTTCTGCGACAGCTTGATTTCTACGTCCAGCAGCGACTGTTCCTTACGCTGAGAGACAGTCAAATCCTGCGGCAGTTGACCGTAGAGTTCCTGCGCCTGCTGGCTCTGGCCTTCTTTCAGCAGTGCACGAATGGCGAGTAATTGCCAGTTGGTCTTGCTATCATCTGAACTTTGCTGCATCTGCTGCAGGTAGTAACCGGAATCGGCCTGCGCGCTACCTTCGAGGTGCGCGACACTCTGGTCTGCGCTTTGCTGGGTGCCACAGCCGGCAAAAAGTAACGCAGCCAGCATAACAGGCAGACAGCGCGCGGCTTTAGAACGAAGAAATGTTGACGGTACCATACGTATCCAGTGATATTTTTTTAGCTCAATGCTCAATATTAAATCGGCAATACGGACTAAACAATGAAACAACGCGAAACAGCGGACAATTCTCAGGGTCAGCTCTATATAGTGCCCACGCCAATCGGTAATCTTGGCGACATCACCCAACGTGCGCTGGAAGTGCTGCAAGCTGTTGATCTCATTGCCGCGGAAGACACGCGTCATACCGGTTTATTGCTCCAGCATTTTGCCATTAATGCCCGTATGTTTGCCCTGCACGATCATAACGAGCAGCAAAAGGCCGAAACCCTGCTGGCGAAGCTGAAAGAAGGGCAGAACATCGCGCTGGTTTCCGATGCCGGAACCCCGCTAATCAACGATCCGGGCTATCACCTGGTGCGTACCTGCCGTGAAGCGGGGATCCGCGTGGTGCCGCTCCCAGGCCCGTGTGCGGCTATCGCGGCGCTGAGTGCGGCGGGGCTGCCGTCCGATAAATTCTGCTATGAAGGTTTTCTGCCTGCGAAATCGAAAGGCCGCCGGGATGCGTTACGCGCCCTGGAAAACGAACCGCGTACCCTGATTTTCTACGAATCCACGCACCGTCTGCTGGAAAGCCTGGAAGACATCACCGCCGTGCTCGGCGAATCGCGCTACGTGGTACTCGCCCGCGAACTGACCAAAACCTGGGAAACCATCACCGGCGCGCCGGTCGGTGAACTGCTGGCGTGGGTAAAAGAAGACGAAAACCGTCGCAAAGGCGAAATGGTGCTGATCGTGGAAGGTTTCAAAGTGCAGAGCGACGATGCGCTGCCCGCTGAAGCCCTGCGCACGCTGGCCCTGTTGCAAGCCGAACTGCCCCTTAAGAAAGCCGCCGCCCTCGCCGCCGAAATTCACGGCGTGAAGAAAAACGCGCTATACAAGCACGCCCTGGAGCAGCAAGGGGAGTGATGTTTTGAGCCGCTACCCTTGGTTGGGTAGCGACTCAATTATTCCTTGATCTTGTCACCGAACCAATCAAACCGTCTTTAACTCCACACCTGTTTTTTCGAGGGCTGCAATGTCTTGTTTGCTGATGCTGCTGTCAGTAATGACACAGTTAATCTTGTCCATCGGCAGGACTTGATTGAATCCCCGACGGTTGAATTTGGTGGCGTCCAGTACGGCGACAACGTGGTGTGCGGCTGATGCCATCACGCCGCTTATCGAGTAACCCTCGTTAAAGGTAGTAATCCCGTTGGTGGCATCAATGCCGTCTGCACCAACAAACATGAGGTCGGCACTAATACCTTGTAATGATTGTTCCGCGATAGTGCCGTGCATCGAGTGGGTTTTGTGTCGGACGGTGCCACCACACACCACCAGCGTGATGTCTTTATTTTCAGCCAGAGTAAAGGCGGCGGGTAAACTGTTGGTGATCACCGTGATATTGGTTTTCTTAACCAGCTCTTCGGCAATCAGTAGTGTCGTACTTCCACTGTCGAGGATCACCGTCATGCCTTCGGCGATCATTTTTGCTGCGGCCTGCGCGATGCGCTTTTTAGGATCGCTTGCCAGTTTGTAACGCTCTTCCAACACAACTTCCTGGCTGTCGGCTTCGGCTAAATTGCTGCCTGGCTTTGCCGCACCACCATGGAAACGCGTGACTAAGCCTTTATCTTCCAGTAAACGTAGGTCTGCGCGAATGGTTACCTCTGAAGTACCAAAGGCATTCGAAAGATCCAGAACCAATACGCTTCCCTGGGAGTGAACCAGTTCGACTATTTTGTTCCTTCGTTCAAATGAGTTCATCTTGATATGCCTGACAATTAATTGTGGCTAGTGTAATCGAAGGATAATGAAAGTTGAACGATAAATTTCGAAAGTAGAGGGGAGCCAGCCAGGTCTGCTGGCTCATATTTTTAAGGCAAGCTGAGCAGTATTTTTCCCTGCATGGGTGCGCCGTTTAACGCTTCAACTGCAGTGGCAAAGCTTTGCATATCACCGCGATGGGCGATCAACGGTTCCAGCTGTAGTCGATTTTCCGTTAATAGACGTGCGGCGGTTTCCCATTCTGTTCCAGGCCAAGGGCTGGAGTAGTTCATCCAGCTGCCGAGCAGGGTTAACTCTTTTCTCAGAATTTGCCCGAACACGTTAGCGTTCAGCGTCAGATCCTGATGAAGCGTACCTACCAGCGCCAGCTGAGCGCGGGGGCCAGCGATTTCAATCGCCAGGGCTACGGTTTGCGGCGCGCCTGCTGTTTCCAGAATGAGTTGATCAAATTGACGTTCAGCCAGGGCGGACTGGATCTCTGCCGCACTCATTTCCCGACTGTTTAATGCGTGAGTCGCCCCCAGCGTCCTGGCGAGTGCTAGTTTTTCAGGATTAATATCCACCGCCGTGACGCTTATCGCACCCAGTTCTCGTGCGCACTGCATAGCCAGCAAGCCAATGGTCCCTGCGCCAACGATAATGACGTTTTTGTCCTTGCAGCCCTGAGCAAGATTGAAAGCATGAAGCCCTACGGTGATGGGTTCGATAAATGCCCCATCCTCAATGGGCATCGTCGAAGGTAAACGAAAAAGATTGGCGCGTTTCACGACTACATATTCTGCGTTTCCCCCTTCGCTGCGTGAGCCGACAAATTGATAGGATTTACAGAGTGAGAAGAAGCCGCGCTTACACTGAGGGCAACTAAAGCAGGGGAGCAGAGGCACGCAGGCGACGGCATCGCCGGGTTGCAGATCGGTCACCTCGTTGCCATAGGATTCGACATAGCCGCTAAATTCATGGCCCAGCGTAATCGGATAGTAATGCGCGCCATGACTGAAAATACGCGGAATATCTGATCCGCACAGCCCTGCACTGACGACTTTTACCAGCACGTCATCATCGGTTTTTAATTGTGGAATAGGGCGTTCTTCAACGTGCACTTTTCCCTCAGCGTGGATAACCACTGATTTCATAAGATTCTCCAGAAATGAGCAGGGGAGCGAGGGCTCCCCTGCTATTAAGAAAGGCTTTCCGCCTGCTGAATAGATGCCGCTTTTTCGGCGGCGACAAAGTTACGCGCCCGACGCCAGGTCAGCAGTACGCCCGTCAGATAAACCACGGCGATAATGAGGAAGCCAGTGATGTTCTTCCAGGTGAACAGTTGGATGAGCAACCAGGTAATCGGTGAGCCGCCCTGGTCCATTGATGCGACCATTCCACCGGCCTTTAATGCACCCGCATTTTCGGCAAGCTGGGTATGTAAGCCAATGGTTTGCGTGGCGATCCAGAGAGTGATACCCATGATGATGACGCCTGAAATTAGGGTGCGGAACAGATTGCCTTGGTGCACCGCAACCGCCATCGCGACGAAGAAGCCGATGGTTGCCAGGTCACCAAACGGCAGGACCTGGTTACCCGGAACCAGCACGGCAACCAGAATGGTCAGCGGAATGAAAATCAGGCTCGCAGAGACCACCGAGGTGTGCCCCAACAGCAGAGCGGGATCCAGACCAATCAGGAATTCCTGACCGCCAAACTTCGCTTGCAGGCGCTTACGTGCATGTTTTGCTATCGGTGTTAGGCCATCCATAATCGGTTTGATGACGCGCGGCATCAGCAGCATGACGGCTGCTGTTTTTACCGCCAGTTGCAGAACGGCTTTGATGTCATATCCCGCCAGCAGGCCAATCACCAACCCCATCACAAAGCCAACGGTGACCGGTTCGCCGAAGGGACCAAAGCGTTTCTGTACGTCATCGGCACTGAAGTGGACGCGGTTAAGTCCGGGGATTTTCTCAATGATGGTGTCAACCAGCACGGCTATTGGCCCCAGGTAGGCTGATGAACCATGCGGGATAGCGATGCCTTCCAGCCCGAAAAAGTCGCGGGTGTCTTTCGCAAACCAGTCGCCAAGTTTGTAGACAAAGGCGGCGTGAAGGACGACCCCGAGAATACCAATCCAGTACGAACCCGTGGCAAGGTGCAGCATCGCGCCGGTAAAGGTCATATGCCAGATATTCCAGATATCGACGTTAACGACGCGGGTCATCCGGGTGACCAGCATGACGATGTTCACCCCAATCGCAATCGGAATGGCGACCAGCGCAATTTGCGAGGCCCAGGTCATTGGGGAAGATCCCGGCCAGCCGATATCGACTACATGCAGGTTAATCTGGAACTGTTCGGCCATAGCTTTAGCGGCAGGGCCAATGGAATCCAGCATCAGACCAATCACCAGACCGATGCCGACAAAACCAATGCCGATATGTAACCCTGATTTAAAGCAGTCGCCGAGCTTCATCCCCAGTGCTTTAGAGAAAACGATGATCACCAGAGGCAGCATCACCGTTGGGCCCAAGTCGAGGATATAACGCATTATTTCGCTAAACATGGCGTTACCCCACGAGGATGTTCAGGATTTTTTGCTGCAGAGCTTCGATACCCACGCCGGATACAAACGGCATACCGTGAACCACGGGGATATCACCAAAGGTACGATCGACGCGGGCCGTGGTGCAGATGAGGTCCGCGCCATCCATATAGGTTTCGATTTCTGTCACCCGACACTGCACTAAATCGAGTGTGATGTTGTTCGCTTCACAGAGCTCTTTGATTTCTTCAGCGGCCATAGTGGAGGTTGCTACCGCCCCACCGCAGGCCACAATGATTTTACGTTTCATAGGGTATTCCTTTTATTATTGGTTTCTTATTAATTCTGAATGCAAGGTTGAGGGTCGAGAACGGTTTCCCGGAACAGTGTGGCCAGTTCGGAATCAGGGGCGTTAAGCAAGGCGGCAATGGTCTCCGGATTTTGTAACTCACCAAAAAGACGACGCAGCAGCTTCAACTGCGCAGTCGGATTTTCAACGATCAGGGCAATGATTAACGACGCTTCTATCTCTGTATCATCGTCCGCCTGTTGAAATTTCACCGCACGAGTGGGGCGAATCAGATAAAGCGCGGGTGATCTCGCATGGATGGCTTCGCAGTGCGGGATCGCGACAGCATGATGCTCAAGTGCAATCCCGGTAGGAAATACAGCTTCCCGCTCGAGTAATGCCGCTGGATAGGTGTCATGCACGACACCTTTTGCCAGCATTTCTTCACCAATGTGGGCCAGCACCTGCTGGCGTGAACTGAAGTCAATTCCGGTACGAACAAAGAGTTGGCTCATAGAATCTCCGGGGTCAGGCTGCCTGGGCTGTGCAGCCAAAACGATAGGCCCTGAGCACGTCCTGAATTTTGTCAATAATCAGGTTGTGCGGGGTGGGGGCGAGGGAATTATCGGCCAGGCGCTCAAACTGAACCGGCATAAACTGACTGATTAATCCCAACGGTAATGACACCTCATTCAGATTGGCGATAAGTTTCTCCACGCTTTGTCTGATACGAGGATGAGGCCAGTAATAGCGGATTCGGTCAGAGAGACTGAAATGAATATCAACCATGGCCTGGCTCCATGTAGGGTGATAATACTTCTTCCAGTAACCCGGTTCGTTGAGCATCACCTCATCAATCACGTCGAGCACGTGACTGCGGTTTTCCGGGGAGATCAGTTCGTTTTCCATCTGTGCCAGCGCAAAAATAGCTTCTCGCAGCGCGAAGGTCAGCGCCGGGCCGACTTTCAGAATGGCGTAGTGATCGCGCACCAGGGCGTGGTAAGCCTGACGGGTTTGATAGTCGGTGGAATGGGCCTCGTAGACCATTGGGGTTTGCTTGATCCAGCCAGACAGTGCTTCAGCCGCGTGCGGTTGGTAGTGAATAATCTGCGTATGATCGAATTCAACGCCGGGCTGGACAACGATCGCAATCACTCGCGTTAATGCTTCTTCCAGATCTAAGGCTCGGAATGCAATTTGATGCGTTTCTAGTGTGCGCGCGGCATCTTTTTCTCGGGTGACGTGCACCGTACCAATCGTGCTGGCTTCACCTCCGGGAACGGGAACCTCCGTTCCGATGACGTAGGTGAGTAAACGTTTCTGTGCTTCTGTCGCTGTGGCTTCCGCTGCCTGGCAGAGTACGGCTGCGCGTTCGGCGACGACAGTAGGATCAAGCGGTGTAGGGTCGTCAGCACAGGACATCGAGGCATCGAGATGGATTTTGCTGAACCCCGCGGCGACATAGGCTTTGATGAGATCGACGGATTTTTTCATCGCCACGGCTGCAGATTCATGTTGCCAGCAGTTTGGTCCGAGATGATCACCGCCAAGAATGAGTCTGTCGAGCGGGAAGCCAACATCCTGAGCAATCTGATGCACAAAATCGCGAAAATCCGCCGGTTTCATTCCGGTGTAGCCGCCATCCTGGTTGACCTGATTAGAGGTGGCTTCGATCAATACTTTATTGTCGCTATTCAGATCGAAGCGTAATGCGGCTTCTATGACCAACGGATGCGCCGAACAGACGGAGCAAATCCCCAAATGTTCCCCGCGTTTATGACGGGCGATTATCTCTTTCACGTTACTCTCCGATAGTGTTGCACTACTGCTAATGGTTTAAATTTCAAAATGGATCGAGCAGGCCTTGACGTGGCTGAGCTAGAGTTTTCCTTCGCTGCCACAATCCAATATGACTTTCCTGACGACCTGCTTCATCGCGGCTTTGGCGGGGATCATGTAATGCCGGGGATCGTTGGCATCGGGATGAAGGCTCAAATAGTCTTTGAGCGCATTGGCGAACGCGATTTTAAGTTCGGTTGCGACGTTAACTTTGCAAATGCCCAGCCCGATCGCCCGGCGGATGTCTTCTGTAGCAAGTCCTGACGCACCGTGCAGCACCAGCGGAACCTCGACGTGCTGACGAATTTCCGCCAGACGGTCAAAATCAAGTTTGGGTTCTCCAACGTACAGCCCATGAGCGGTGCCAATCGCGACGGCCAACGAGTCGATGCCTGTTTTTTCGACGAACTCGCGAGCCTGAAGGGGATGGGTATAAAGGGCGTCTTTAGCGTCAACGGTCAGGTCATCTTCTTGCCCGCCCAGGCGTCCCAGCTCGGCCTCCACGCTCACGTCGTAGCGATGGCAGTTGTCAGTCACTCTTTTAACCAGGGCGATGTTCTCGGCAAATACGTGATGCGAACCATCAATCATGACTGAACGCACACCGGCTTTTACTTTTTGCTCGATGTCAGTCGAACTTTCATGATGGTCGAGGTGAATGGCCAGAGGATGGTTGTAGCTTCTGGCTAGTTCAGCGGCAATTGCCACAACATTCCCCGTACCGGCATAGCTGAATGTTCCCGGCGTTCCCGCCACAATCAGCGGAGAGTGAAGCTCTGACGCGGTTTCTACCACGACCTGTAGCGTTTCAAGGTTGTGAATATTGAAGGCTGGGACGGCATAACCTTCACGTTGAGCCTTCTTTAGCATCGCTTTGGTCGAAATGATGAACATTCTTCCTCCGAATTCTTTCGTTTATCATCTTCGAAATAAACTATAGGCTTTCGGAATGTTGTTTTGTGATTTGGATCGAATAAACAAAATAATCGAAAGAAATAGAAGGGTTGTGAAAGTTTGGCGCTGAGCTTCCGTTACAGGCTCTGATTCACCAGCCAGCGGGAAAAATCATCCATGGCCGGGGTTTGGGGGCGGGATTGCAGCCGCGTCAGCCAATAGCTGCCGAGGTGAATGTGGTCATCAAACGGTTGGACGATGCGCTCGCTATTAAGCAGGTGAGTGAACATGTTCACCGGGGCGATGGCGATGCCCATTCCCGCCTGCGCGGCTTCCAGCATGGTGACCGAGGAATCAAAGACCATCACCTCATGGGTCGGGGAAGGCGGCTGTGCCCCGACGGCCTCAAACCAGGTATTCCATTCATCGGGGCGATACGAGCGCAGCAGCGTGAAGCGTAGTATGTCGGCTGGCGTGTGGAGTTCAGCGGCCAGCGCCGGGCTGCACAGCGGCCCCAGCGGCGCAGGGCATAAAAATGTCGCATCGGTCCCGTGCCAGGCACCGTTGCCATAGCGAAGCGTGTAATCCAGCCCTTCAGCCGCCGGGTCGACGCGGTTGTTATGGGTGGAAAGATGTAAATCGATATAGGGGTAGCTGCGGCGAAAATCCGCCAGCCGGGGCAGCAGAAAGCCGGTAGCGAATGTCCCCACGACACCAACCTTCAGTTTCTCCCGCTCGTGCGAGACCGCAAATCGGTCCAGCATCCCCGCGATCCGGTCAAACGAATCGTTCAATACCGGCAGCAGGCTTTCGCCTTCCGTCGTCAGCCGCAGCCCGCGTGAAACACGGACAAACAGCTGGCAGTTCAGGTGATCCTCAAGGGCTTTGACCTGCTGGCTGATAGCCGAGTGCGTGACGTTAAGCTCAATGGCAGCATGCGTGAAACTAAGATGTCGGGCCGCCGCTTCGAAGGCACGTAGCGAATTAAGGGGGATGTAACTCCGGGTCATGGGCTATCCGTTAGAAAATCTTAAGGCTACTGCTAAATTTAACCGTTTGTGACCGGCAGTCAAATCCCGCAGACTGAGCTTGTCTGAAGGGCCCGGACATTCAATCGTGTGACTTATGGAAGAATTTCAATGATGAAAAAAACACTCTGCTGTGCGCTGGTTCTCAGCGCGTCGTTTTCCGGTTTTGCTGCACAAAAAACATTAAATGACAAACAGTTAGAAGACGCTGTTAATCAAACCCTGAAGCCGCTAATCAACGCTCAGGCTATCCCCGGTATGGCAGTGGCGGTGATCTATCAGGGTAAGCCGCACTACTTTACCTATGGCGTGGCTGATGTCTCCAAAAAACAGCCGGTGACGACGCAGACAATTTTTGAGCTGGGTTCCATCAGTAAAACTTTCACCGGTGTGCTGGGCGGTAATGCGCTGGCACGTGGTGAAGTGAAGCTTAGCGATCCGGCCACAAAATACTGGCCTGAGTTAACCGGCAAGCAGTGGCAGGGGATTACGCTGCTGGATCTGGCTACCTACACGGCGGGTGGATTGCCATTGCAGGTTCCCGACGAGGTCAACGATCAAGCGGCGCTGCTGAAGTTCTACCAGAACTGGCAGCCGGAATGGGCACCGGGCACCCGCCGGGTGTATGCCAACTCGAGCATCGGTCTGTTTGGTGCGCTAATGGTCAAACCGTCCGGTATGGGCTTTGAAGAGGCAATGACGAAGCGCGTATTACAGCCGCTAAACCTCAACCATACCTGGATTAACGTTCCGGCCAGTGAAGAAAAACAGTACGCCTGGGGCTATCGTGATGGCAAGCCGATGCACGTCGGGCCTGGGATGCTGGATGCCGAGTCCTACGGCGTGAAATCGACCGTGGAAGACATTGCGAGCTGGGTGCAGGCCAACATGAATCCGCAGCAGGTGAGCGACCCGATGCTGAAACAGGGCATCGAACAGGCACAATCTCGCTACTGGCGCAGCGGCAGCATGTATCAGGGGCTGGGCTGGGAAATGCTCAACTGGCCGGTAGCCACCACCACCGTGATTAACGGCAGCGACAATAAGGTCGCGTTGGCGGCACAGCCAGTCTCGGCGATTGAACCACCGGTGCCGGCAGTGAAGGCATCGTGGGTGCACAAAACTGGATCGACCAATGGCTTTGGTGCCTACGTGGCCTTTATCCCGGAGAAGCAGATTGGTATTGTGATGCTGGCTAACAAGATGTATCCCAATACAGAGCGCGTAAAAGCGGCGTACACCATCCTCGACAAGCTGTAGGTCAAGGGTGACAAAGCGGCGCGAACCCTCTATACTTCGCGCCGAAGCTGACCAGACAGTCGCCGCTTCGTCGTCGTCCTCTTTCGGGGGGAGACGGGCGAAGGGGAGGAAAGTCCGGGCTCCATAGGGCAGGGTGCCAGGTAACGCCTGGGGGGGAAACCCACGACCAGTGCAACAGAGAGCAAACCGCCGATGGCCCGCGCAAGCGGGATCAGGTAAGGGTGAAAGGGTGCGGTAAGAGCGCACCGCGCGACTGGCAACAGTTCGTGGCACGGTAAACTCCACCCGGAGCAAGGCCAAATAGGGGTTCACAAGGTACGGCCCGTACTGAACCCGGGTAGGCTGCTTGAGCCAGTGAGCGATTGCTGGCCTAGATGAATGACTGTCCACGACAGAACCCGGCTTATCGGTCAGCTTCAACTTCTTCTAAAACCCCGCCTCGGCGGGGTTTTTGCTTTTAAGAGCAGGAATTATATATATCATCGTATGCCCGGCAAGCTTGCGCCGCCGGGCAAAAAACTCGGCACCCTATTTTTAATAATAAACAACTTAGAAATAGCGCCTCGCCGACCCTGTGTTATTCTTTCATGCTGAAATATAGTTATTACTCTTACGCAGTTCATCCCTCTGTTCGGTTTGTTATCTCTTTATCTGCTCATGATCTGCCTTAAACAATAGCGCTGCCTGGTGCCTTATTATGTTACGTTTTTTTAAAACATCTTCTTGCTCTCTGACCGGAGCTATCAGGACTTTATTCATTGCATTTTATTGCATGGTATTCGCTATTGTTTCAACGGTTGTCTATCTGGATAGACAGAGTCTACTGGATACCATGAGCCACAACTTGTTTGTCTCTAAAACAAGTATGCTGAAAGCCTCCGTTGAGAACTATATTAATATCCCACGGCAGGCTGACTCCGTGTTAAGGGATGAATTAGAACATACTAAAACCGATAACATTCCGGTGAGTGAAGTATATGCCGACATCATTAACACGATGAATGATGTCTACAAGGGCAGCATCAATCTGAACCTGTTGCAGTTTGGCAATCTACAGGGTGACTATATTGGTGTTAGCCACCACAGCACAGGCGCAAAAGAGGAATACCTGACCCTTAAAGATGCGTCTACCCATCACATTCTCACCTCGTATGCCGGACTCTCAACGCGTTCAACGGTGTCGATGCAGAACCCGCATTACGACATCATGCACCGACCGTGGTATCAGTCGCCCAATGAAAATAGGAAACCGTTCTGGACTCCCGTTTATCGTGATCTCAATACCGGCAGAGAGTTGGGCATTGCCTACAGCGTGCCAGCTTACAATAGCAAGGGTCATTACATTGGTGTGATTGCCAGTGAACTGCATTTACAGAATCTGAACAAAATGCTCATAGACTTACTCCCTTATCGGGACAGCCATTTGCTGATAATGGATGAGCATCATCAGATTATTGCTTCTTCAGTACGTGCTCTGAGGACACCGGCAAAGTCGGACATGGCGTTACCATCGTTGACGAAAAACACCTCTCCGGTGATTACAAATATCGGTAAAATGCTGCTGGATGCCGCCCCAAATGAAGTTATCAATACCCCTCTCAGGGACGCTCGTTATTATGCCAGTCGTATTCCGATAACCGATGATTCAGGCCAATTGAAATGGCAGGCGGTGCTAATAGTTCCGGCTTCGTCGATCGTCAGCAGTGTGAATCTGCATGATAATTTTATGATTGTGGGGCTAATCCTGACGTTCATGCTCAGTGCGACATTGGTTCACGTGGTGCTGGCGCGGATAACCGCCCCGCTGAGCCATATGGTGCAGCGCACCAAAGTAATGGAGTCCGGTCAGTGGCCTCAAGGACCTGCCTCTTATCAATTTAAGGAAATAGCCGAGCTGGAATCCAGTTTTACCCATTTGTCGCAGCGACTCTCAGACAGTTTCGAGCAGATGCGTAAAAAAATAGAATATGACCCGGTGAGCGGGCTGTATACACGCAGTGGTTTATTGAATGATGAGCGTATTTATCAGCATCATAACCTTATTGCGCTAGTCCATGTGACCAATATGAAATCAATCATGAACACCTTGGGCAATAAGTATGCCGACGAGTTTATGACTGAATTTATGCAGCAGGCACAAACCGTGCTTCCAACGAATATCATTGTTGCACGCGACAATATTGATAAATTCATTATTGTCTTTCCTGGTATGAATCAGAAAAGTGATTATGAAAAATATATCGGGATTATTAATTCATTATTTTCTTTAAACCGTCAGTCGGGGAAAAATGAGAATACGAACATCCTGTTCACCGGTAATGCCGGGATGGTACTTCGGGAAATAACACCGGACTCGATTACCGACATCTTAATGCATGCCTGGATAGCGCTGCGCCATGCTGAGAAAATAGGCAATGCGCAAACTCGGTTGTATACCCCCGAAATGCTGGAAACCGAGCTGACGAATATCCATCTGCACGACTCGTTCAGCGGGGCGATGGCCAGCAATGAGATCTATTTGGTTATCCAGCCTATCGTGGGGAAAGACGACAGTACCTCCTGTAACGAAGGGGAGTGTCTTGTACGCTGGCGTTCGGAAAAACTGGGTGACATTCCTCCAGATGTGTTCATCCCGGTGGCGGAAGAAAGCGGGTTAATTATTCCACTGGGGCGCTGGATTATTGAAGAGGCCTGTCGGGAACTGGCGGCAATGATCCACCGCGGAGCCCCGGCGAATTTCCGATTGCACATCAATATCTCGGCTATCCAGCTGTTACAGCAGGGTTTTGCCTGGCATTTATTGGACACCATCCAGCTGAACGGGCTAACTAACGAAAATATCTGTATTGAGATTACCGAGAGCGTGCTGGACCGCGATATGCATCAGGCCGGCCAGGTGCTGAACTACCTACGTCGCCATCATATTCTTATTTGTCTGGATGACTTCGGCGCAGGTTTCTCGAGTCTGTCCTATCTGCATAATATTCATTTCGACATGATTAAAATCTCAAGGCATCTCATTTCTAATCGCCTCAAGAATGAGAAAAGCCTGTCTGTTTTCAATTCATTGCTGATTCTGGCCAAAGGTTTTCAGGTGCCGTTAATCGCTATGGGTATTGAGGATGCTGCAATGCGAGAACATTATTTCACCCTCGGCTGCGAACGGGTTCAGGGATACCACCTCGCCAACCCAGTGCCGTTTTCCTCCTGGTTTAATGACATCACCCGCCAGGAGGCTCCTGATGTTCCGCGAGTTTAAGCAACACCCGATTTCTTTTGCCAAAACCTTAATCAGCCTGCTACTGGTCTGCACTATCGTGATGATTGCGCTGTTTTTCTTTCTCCAGCGTCAGGAGACCAGCGGCTGGTATACCGAAATGACTGAAAAAACGCTTTGCGAGAGAAGTCAGTACATCACTCACCGGATAGAAATGTATCTGGATAAGCCGCGACAGGCCGGAATGCTAATGGCCGACCTGGTGAAGGCGTATGGGGACATCCATTCTCCGGATGTCGAAACACAGCTGAAAGAGGTGTTGAGCAATGATTTTTCGCACCCGGATTCTATTTCGCGCCTCGGGCTGGCGACTGCAGAAGGGAAGTATGTCGCCTTTGAAAGGGATAACCGTTCCGGCAACCTGTTCCTGATAAAAACCTCGCCGACAGTTAATGACCAGTTAAATATTTACCGCACCGCGTCCGAGCATTCAGAGGTGGTCAATCATGTGGCAAATTATAACATTTTCTCGCGCGGCTGGTTTATTCAGGCGATGACCAAAGACACCCCTTTCTGGACCCGAAATTATTACCATATGTCGACCAATCAGGGACAGGTGATGAGCTGGCGGCTGCCGTTATATAACAATAGCCGGAGGTTTTTGGGGGTTATTTTCTCCGACATCAATCCGGCGGTGATGAGCCAGTTACTGGCAACGTTTGCACCTACTAAAGACAGCACGTTGCTGTTGATTGATTCTGGACGAAATATCATTGCCTCCTCCCGTCCTGAATATGAGGTTCCAGCCACAGATGTGCATCAAGGCCAGTATGTCAGCCTGCCGAACATAGACACCTTCCCGGCGTTAAAAACAATGCTACAGGGGATGAACGAGCAATCACGCTCCACTCAGTTAGTCACTTATCACGATGAAGATTATTTTGTGACAGTGCACCCGGTGCGCGATGGGGCCGGGTTGTTTAACGGCACAATGGTGATGATCGCCCCGAATGTGCATCCTTTTAGCCTGTTCAAAACCAGACACTCTTTGGCGCTCATTTTGATGCCAGCTCTGGCGCTGCTCTTTATGTTACTGATGATTATGCTGGTGCGGCAGTTTTTCCACCCGCTGCATCAACTGGTGCAGAAAACGCAACTGCTTGGGAAGCAATCGTGGAAGCCTGTGGAAAAAGACACGTTGTTTACAGAGATAGCAGTACTTGAAAAGGAACTCAGCAGCGCATCGGGTTTGATAACCGTGATGCTGAATGAACAAAAGCAGCGAATTGAGAAAGATAAAGATACCGGGCTACTCACCCGCGAAGGCTTTTTGCATGAGCCAATGCTGCTCGACGATCGCAATTTATTGTTGATGATCCACGTAACCAATTTCCACGATATGCGCAGTACGTTGGGCCAACGGTACGCCACGAAATTCATCCGTTTTTTTGCAGAGAGTCTGGTTCAACTGGCCCCGACGGGGAGCGTTTTCTGCCGTTACTCTGAAGACTTCGTCATCGTGGTGTTCCCGGGCCATAATGAGCAAAAAGATCTCGATACTTATTGGGGGCTGGTTTCTTCACTGTTCCAGGATACGCCCGCCAGACATCTTTATGATGAACAGCAAGAGACATTTCACGTTTTCACCGGTTATGCCGGAGCAGTCCTCGAGACCATCACCGCGGAAAACCTGCTGGAGTGCATGATGAACGCGGGGCTGGCGTTACAACAAATTCGTACCGGGTCCAACCGCGAATATGTCTTGTTCCAGCCAGAAATGCGCGAAAACGAACTCAATAATATCCGCATGTTCCAGGCCCTGCGTGAGGATTTGGTAAACGACGGTTTTCATCTGGTGCTTCAACCGATTGTTGATCTGGATTATGCGCAGACCTTTACGGAAGGGGAATGCCTTATCCGCTGGCAATCCGCAGAGCTGGGCTTTGTACCGCCAGACGTGTTTATCGGGCTTGCGGAGCGCACTGGCACCATCATCAAACTGGGGCGCTGGATTATTGAAGAAGCGTGCCGTGAGCTTGCCGCGTTTATCGCTCGTGGTGCGCCCGACAACTTTAAGCTTCACATCAATATTTCCGCCGTGCAGTTACAACAGCCCGATTTCTCTGAACATTTGCTGGCAAGCATTCAGCGTAACGAGCTGATTAACAGCAATATCTGCCTGGAAATTACCGAAAGTGTTTTACTGCAAAACAGTCATGAGGTGATTGACACCCTCAACTATCTGCGTCGTCTTGGGCTGTCCGTAGCGATTGACGATTTTGGTAGCGGTTATTCCAGTTTGTCGTATCTCCATCTTTTGCCGTTCGATTGTCTGAAAATCGACCGCGATTTTGTGAGTGGCATCATTGATGACCAAAAGAGTGAAGCCATTATTGCCTCGGTGATTATGTTGTCGCAGTCCTTTGGCGTGCCGCTGGTGGCAGAAGGGGTTGAGAGCGCAGAGATGGGCGAAAAATTGCAGGGTATGGGCTGCGAAAAAGCCCAGGGCTATCACTACTCCCGCCCTCAGCCTTTCACGGCCTGGGAACCTAACGACGGTACAATTACGGTGAACGCCAAATGAAGAATACACATCAGCTAAAATCAGAAAAGAAAATTTTTGTGATCGTGCTTTTGGTGATGTTGGTCATCGTCAATGCGTTTACGCTTTTTATTGCATTCTCAAGTGCTAAAACCAATATTGAACTGGTGACTTCGCGGGTGGTTGACGTAATTAATCAGGATACGCAAAACAACCGCAGTATTGCCTCTGATTTGGGAGCCATGCTGCAACTGCCGGATCGTTTATTGAACCAAAATCTGGGCATTGATATCAAAAGATTAATCGGATCGCTTAATGAGACCCCGGGTGACCGCGAGTTTCCGGTCTGGAAGGCAGATATCGATATGTTGCACCGCAAGAAATTCACCATTCTGCGTACCTTCTGGCGCAATTTTAGCAATGCTAATAAGTCGCGATTCACCACTTATTATACCGACGGCGATACCGGTTACTACTACATGTTTAACGGCGAGAAAGCGGTAAAAATTAAAGGGAGCAATCCCCATTTCCGTATAACAGGATATATCGATACCACCTCTAAGATGCTAAAAAATAATCATGGATTTGTGATTCCGGAGCTGTTTTATAGCAATGTGTATGAGGATGCGATCACCCATTTACCGACCATCACCATTGGTAGTCCAGTGGTAATTAATAATTTCAGCGTGCAGAGCAGCAAAATGTCGGGGATTATCGCTACCGATTACACTCGCCCCGATCTTTCGGGTTTATTCCGGGATGCCTTTACACAACTCAATTTACAACATGCGGGCTACGATATTGGTGTTCACAGTCAGAAAGGAAATGATGTGCCGATGAATATCTTTCCTGATAACACGTCGTGGCTGAGCTTTGCTCTCGGCGATATCAAACTCATGAATGGCTTTTGCCTGAGCGCCCGGGTTCACTTTACTGAACTGCTAAGGATCAAGCTTTCAGGACTGATTATCGCCAATATGGTCATGCTGTTTTTCTTCCTGATCTTCATTCGATCGCACAAACGTATCGAATCGATGATGGTTAAGCTGACGACTGACACCTTAACACAGGCACTGTCACGGGAAGGGGGCAAGATAGTGACCGATAATATCTCCAATGGGCGCAACACGATTCTGGTGACGATGGATTTGAATGATTTTAAAGTCATTAATGACACCTGGGGCCACCATGCGGGGGATGAAGCGCTGGTCTTCTTTGCCAATTATCTTTTGCAATCAGTCCGTCAAGGCGATTACTTAATCCGAATGGGGGGGGATGAGTTTGTCCTGTTATTACAACATACGACGCTCGAACAGGCGCGTCGGTTAATGGACCAACGTATGGCTGAGCTGCGCGCTTTCCCGTTTGAAGATACTTCTATCCCGTTATCTTTCTCTTACGGCATCAGCGAATGGCAACATGATTTTACTGAGAGCTTTAAAAAAGCGGATGAAAACCTGTATCAAATGAAGAAGCAGCGAAAGCAGAAAAATAATGAATCATACGCTTGAATGCAGAGCAGCCACATTGCTGCGGCCTTTTTCGTTTACATTCAAATATCTATACATACTCTTTCATACATCTTTATCTCATATTGACGAATAATACCTCGTCTACTTTTAAGGAAATGAACAATGAACAAAATGACGCGTATTGCCCTGCTGACAGCTTCCCTGATTGGCTTCACCGGTATTGCTCAGGCCGCCAATACTGATGTGGCTCCTGCACCTGCCCAGGATCCGATTGTTCAGCACCTGAAGCTGAGCAACGACCAGGTAACCAAAATCAAAAGCCTGCACGATGCGATGGAAAAGAACGTTGAACGGGTTTCCATGAAAGACGTGAAAGATGGTGCGTTATTTGACGTTATCCAGTCGGGCAAATGGAATGAGGAAGCGGTAAAATCACAGCTGGAAGCGTTCAGTAAAATTGAGCAGCAGACCCGCTACTATCGCGTGAAATACTACTTCGACCTTAACCAGGTCTTGACTCCGGAACAGCGCAAGCAGATCCGTGATGATCTTGCACAGTCTCTCGAGAACTAAGCAAAACGGATAATACGACCCCGGTGATTCGTCATCGGGGTCTTTTTTTGTCTGAAAATCGGACTGTGATCGGCCTCTCACATACGCTTGCGATAGAATAACTTTCTCAAATCCATGCTATAGATGAAATAATTTCCCTTTTTTCCCCTGATTACGCTGCGAATGGCGATTTTTTTCTCCGCGCCTGCGCGTATGATTTCTTCATTCTAAAAACTCGCCTGCACCACGCACCGTATATCGCCCAGATGCGGTTCGAAAATAATAAAACCTCTACCTACAAGCGAGATCTTTATGGAAACGACTACACCAAGCAGCGTCGTTGTGGATGATGTCATGCCCGGTCGTCGGGGCAATATGACGGAAAGCGAATGGCAGGCAGCAATTAAATTCGACAGTACCGATACCGGTTGGATCATTATGAGTATCGGTATGGCTATTGGAGCCGGAATTGTTTTTCTACCGGTTCAGGTGGGATTAATGGGGCTGTGGGTATTTTTGCTCTCATCTATTATTGGTTATCCGGCAATGTATTTATTCCAGCGGCTGTTTATCAACACCCTGGCGGAATCGCCGGAGTGCAAAGATTACCCGAGTGTGATTAGCGGTTATCTCGGTAAAAACTGGGGCATTCTGTTAGGTGCGCTCTATTTTGTGATGTTGGTTATCTGGATGTTTGTTTATTCCACAGCAATTACCAACGACAGCGCCTCGTATTTGCACACTTTTGGCGTGACGGACGGCTTGCTTTCCGACAACCCGTTCTATGGCCTGGCCCTGATCTGTATTCTGGTGGCGATTTCCTCCCGGGGTGAACAACTGCTGTTCAAGGTCTCAAGCCTGATGGTGCTGACCAAGCTCCTGGTGGTGGCCGCGCTGGGTGTGTCGATGATAGGTCTCTGGCATCTGTATAACGCTGGTTCATTGCCGCCGATAGGGTTGTTGATCAAAAACGCCATTATTACGCTGCCCTTTACCCTGACCTCGATCCTGTTTATTCAGACCTTAAGCCCGATGGTTATCTCCTATCGTTCTCGTGAGAAATCGCGCGAAGTGGCGCGGTATAAAGCGTTGCGGGCGATGAATATTGCCTTTGGTATTTTGTTCGTCACGGTCTTTTTTTATGCAGTGTCTTTCACGCTTGCGATGGGGCATGACGAGGCAGTAAAAGCGTATGAGCAAAATATCTCCGCATTAGCCATTGCCGCCCAGTTTATTAGCGGAGAGGGTGCCGGATGGGTAAAAGTCGTCAGCGTTATCTTAAATATTTTTGCCGTGATGACCGCCTTCTTCGGCGTTTATCTCGGCTTCCGAGAAGCCACCCAAGGCATTGTGATGAACCTGCTACGCCGTAAATATCCGGCCGAGCGTATTAATGAAAAATATGTCCAGGGCGGGATTATGGTATTTGCCATTTTGCTGTCCTGGAGTGCGATTGTCCTGAATGCGCCAGTGTTGAGTTTTACGTCCATTTGTAGCCCCATTTTCGGCATGGTTGGCTGTTTAATCCCGGCCTGGCTGGTCTACAAGGTGCCTGCGTTGCATAAGTATAAAGGCCTGTCGCTGAAGATAATCATCATTACCGGTTTGCTGTTGTGCGTATCGCCATTTCTTGCCTTCTCCTGAGGCGAGGCTGTGTGTTCCCTGAGTAAGAGTTAAGGTCGAAAGTATGTTGAACCCTGAATGTTCTCCGTTATGGAAAAAGTTAATCCGCGCCGTACGGGCAGAAGTGAAGCCTGCGCTGGGTTGTACCGAGCCGGTATCTCTGGCGCTGGCGGGCGCAGTAGCCGCTGCGCAACTGGAAGGCGAGGTTGAGCGCATTGAAGCCTGGGTTTCCCCAAATTTGATGAAAAATGGAATGGGCGTCACCGTGCCAGGCACCGGTATGGTCGGGCTGCCTATTGCGGTGGCGCTGGGTGCGCTGGGGGGGGATGCGGATGCCGGACTGGAGGTGCTGCAAAAGGCCAGCCAGGACGATACTGCACAGGCAAAACGGCTGCTGGAGCAGGGTAAGGTGTGCCTCCGGGTGCAGGAACCCTGCGACCAGTTGCTCTACGCCCGGGCCAAAGTGTGGTGTAAAGATCGCTGGGCCAGTGCCACTATCGCCGGAGGCCACACCCGCATCGTCAACCTCGAAAAGCAGGGCGAAATCCTGTTTGCTCATCAGCCTGCCGCCGGGGAACAGAAGGAAGATGACCTGCTTGAGGTGATGTCCCGCACGTCGCTTGCCGAGATCCTCAATTTTATTGAGCATGTCCCGCTGGAAGAAATCCGTTTCATCCTCGAGGCAGCCAGGCTCAACGACGCACTTTCTCAGGAGGGATTGCAGGGCAAATGGGGATTACACATCGGTGCGACGCTGGAAAAACAACGCCAGTGTGGGCTGATGGGCCACGGTCTGGCCTCGGAGATCGTGATTCGTACCACCGCCGCATCGGACGCACGGATGGGCGGCGCTTCATTGCCCGCCATGAGTAATTCCGGCTCGGGGAATCAGGGGATCGCTGCCACCCTGCCGGTCGTGGTGGTGGCCGAACACTTTCATGCGAATGAAGAGCGCCTGGCCAGGGCGCTGATGCTCTCGCACCTGAGCGCTATCTACATCCACGCTCAGCTGCCGCGTTTATCGGCGCTGTGTGCTGCCACCACGGCCTCAATGGGGGCCGCGGCGGGCATGAGCTGGCTGATTGACGGGCGCTATGAGACGTTGGCGAAGGCGATCAGCAGCATGATTGGTGACGTTAGCGGGATGATTTGTGACGGCGCATCGAATAGCTGTGCGATGAAAGTGTCAACCAGCGTGTCGTCGGCGTGGAAGTCGGTGTTAATGGCGCTGGATAACACCGCCGTGACCGGCAATGAGGGGATTGTGGCGCACGATGTGGAGGATTCGGTGGCCAATCTCTGCGCCTTGGCCTGCCAGTCAATGCAGCAGACAGACCGGCAAATCATCGACATTATGTCGCACAAAGCCCGCTAGTCGGGCGAACATCAGGCTGGCTTTCTGCGCCCGCCTGATTTTTTACGATCATACCGGTAAATCTATTAGCAGCGCGCGAAGCGTTGTATCCGCCACCAGCGTAATGTTGGCCTCGTCGCGAATAAACGCCCCATCCCCGCACGTCAATCCTTCACGTTCTGCCTGTGGGGTCACCGCATGGACGGTGCCGTGGATCGACTGCAAATAGGCGCGTGGGCCGTGAAGCTGGAAGCTGAGCTGCTCGCCTTTCTCTAGTTGGATGTGGTGGACCCACACCTGCTGGCGCAACTGCATGCTACCAGAACTTGCATCGGGCGACGCCATAAGCTGCTGGGCGGTATCGGTCAGGGTCAGTTTCTGCACCGACGGATTTTCCCGCTCCGGGCAGGCGTCAAGCCACAGTTGCATCCGGGTGAGCGTTTTGTCTTTGCTGAGATTGTGCTCGCTATAGCTGATGCCCGGCTGGGTCGCAATCAACAGCGCTTCGCCCGCTTTGGCCTGAACGTGATTCCCTTCACTGTCGCGATATTCGGCTTCACCTTCCAGGATAAGATTCAGGATATCAACTTTCGGATACGTTCTCGGCTGGAACGAAGCGCCTGGGGCAAGCACTTCCTGATTCAGCACGCGCAGGGAGGCATATCCCAGCAGTTTCGGATCGAAGTAGTGTCCAAAGGAGAAGGTGTATCGGGCCTGCAGCCAGCCAAAATCGGCCTTGCCACACTGTTTGGCGGTTCGGGTAGTAATCATATTCTTGACCTCTCTTTACACTAAAACAATGGTAAAGCTATGGACGCTGCATTGTTAGCCAGATATTCTGCCGGGTATGTTCAAATTTCCTGAATGAGAACGCCATGGCTAAAGAGAGAGCATTGACGCTGGAAGCGTTAAGAGTAATGGACGCTATCGACAGGCGCGGCAGTTTTGCCGCCGCCGCGGATGAGCTGGGCCGCGTCCCGTCAGCGTTAAGCTACACCATGCAGAAGCTGGAAGAAGAACTGGACGTGGTGCTGTTCGACCGCTCAGGTCATCGCACAAAATTCACCAACGTTGGCCGAATGTTGCTGGAGCGCGGGCGCGTACTGCTGGAGGCCGCCGATAAGTTGACCACCGACGCCGAGGCGCTGGCGCGCGGCTGGGAAACGCATTTGACGCTGGTGGCCGAAGCGCTGGTGCCCACGCCGGAGCTTTTTCCGCTCGTGGAAAAGCTGGGACTCAAAGCCAATACTCAGCTGTCGATTATCACCGAAGTGCTGGCGGGTGCCTGGGAACGACTTGAGCAAGGGCGCGCCGACATCGTTATCGCCCCGGATATGCATTTCCGTTCATCCTCAGAGATAAACTCCCGCAAGCTATATTCGATTCTGAACGTCTATGTGGCCTCGCCGGATCACCCGATTCATCAGGAGCCGGAGCCGTTATCAGAAGTGACACGCGTGAAATATCGCGGGGTGGCGGTGGCGGATACCGCCCGCGAGCGTCCGGTGCTCACCGTGCAGCTACTCGACAAGCAGCCGCGTCTGACGGTCAGCACCATTGAAGATAAGCGTCAGGCGCTGTTAGCCGGGCTGGGTGTGGCGACCATGCCGTATCCGCTGGTTGAGCAGGATATCGCCGAGGGACGACTGCGCGTCGTGAGTCCGGAATACACCAACGAAGTTGATATCATTATGGCGTGGCGGCGTGACAGCATGGGCGAAGCGAAAGCCTGGTGCCTGCGCGAAATTCCGAAGCTGTTTGCCAAAAAATAGGGTTGCCGAGGGCAAAACGTAGGCCTGGTCAGCGGAGCGCCACCAGGCTCATTTACGTTAAGGGAGCTGCTTCGGATCTGGCCCGAAACGGTTCTCGCCCGGCGTGCCGGTCTGACAGTTGAAGACCAGGATAACCAGCCAGCCGACGATCGGGATCAGCAGTAATAATAACCACCATGCCGATCGGTCAGTATCGTGCAGGCGTCTGAACTGTACCGCCCACGTTGGGATCAGCACTAACAGGCCATAAATACTCGTCAGCACGCCTTCGCCGCTGGTGTGCTCCCAGCCGAGTATTTTGTCGATAATGCTCAGCACCCCCGCCAGAACGAAGCTCACCAGCACGAACATCCAATATTCTTTCCGGCGCGCACGGCCACCAAACCCGATGTAATTCTTGAGTACTTTTAGATACCAGTCCATTTTTCCTACCCCAATAATTAGTCAATCACTTGTTTTTTAAGCGATCGAGGTAAGGATAGATGCAATTTATGAATTAAAAAAGGGCATCTATTGATGCCCTTAATAATTAGCGGAAACGCACATCGCGACCGTGAGGTTCGTCGAGATCTTGCCACGGCCCAATCGAAATGATGCCGGTCGGGTTGATGGTTTTATGGCTGCGGTAATAGTGATGGCGAATATGGTCAAAATTAACCGTCTCAGCCACGCCCGGCAGCTGATAAATATCGCGCAGGAAACCGTACAGGTTCAGGTAATCGCTGATGCGGTGCTTATCGCATTTAAAGTGGGTGACATACACCGGGTCGAAGCGAATCAGCGTGGTCCACAGGCGAATATCCGCTTCGGTCAGCTGATTGCCGGTCAGATAACGGCGCTGGCCGAGGATTTGCTCGACGCGGGCCAGGGCTTCAAACACCTGCGTCACGGCGTCGTCGTAAGCTTCCTGGCTGGTGGCGAACCCGGCTTTATACACCCCGTTATTGATGCTGTCGTAAATCCAGCCGTTCAGCTCGTCAATTTGCGGACGCAGCGCCTGCGGATAATAATCGCCCGCCCGCGCGCCAAGTCCGTCAAAGGCTGTATTCAGCATTCGAATGATTTCAGCAGATTCATTGCTGACGATAGTGTGATTCTTTTTGTCCCATAGCACCGGCACGGTGACGCGTCCACTGTACTGCGGGTCAGCATGCAGATACAGCTGATAGAGAAATTCGTTTTGATACAGGCTATCGCCGGTGGTGCCGGGGAAACTGTCGTCAAAGGTCCAGCCGTTTTCATACATCAGCGGGCTGACGACAGACACATCGATGAATGACTCCAGTCCTTTCAGGGTGCGCATAATCAGCGTGCGATGCGCCCACGGACAGGCCAGGGATACGTATAAATGGTAGCGATCTTTCTCGGCGGCAAATCCGCCTTCTCCGGAGGGGCCTGGTGCGCCATCGGCGGTCAGCCAGTTGCGAAACGCCGAAACAGAACGCTTGAATCGTCCCCCGGTTGATTTAGTGTCATACCAGGTGTCATGCCAGACGCCGTCAATCAGTTGTCCCATGGTGCTCTCTCCTTCAAAAATGACAAAAGCGAGGGAATTCCCTCGCTTTACGCTTCAGTCAGTATAGCGGGCTTACCACTTTTTGTTCAGCACGCGGTCGATACTGAACGCGCCCGGACCGGTGATAGCCAGCAGCAGGAATCCGCCTGCGATGGTCAGGTTTTTCATGAACATCAGCGAGTTAACGCCTTCCGCAAAGTTGCTGTGGAAGAGAAATGCGGTCAGCAGCGTAAAACCGGCGGTGAACAGCGCGGTGGTACGGGTCAGGAAACCGAACAGAATTGCCAGACCGCCGCCGAACTCAAGCAGGATGGTCAGCGGCAGCAATGCGCCCGGAACACCCATCGCTTCCATATATTGTTGGGTACCTGCATAACCGGTGATTTTGCCCCAGCCCGCAGTGATAAACAGAATTGGCATCAGAATACGCGCTACCAGGATACCAACATCTTCTAATTTTTTCATTTTACTCTCCATCAAACCACACGGGCGGCATTATTGATTTATTGTGCAAATCCGCGGAGATACCGCGTCGTTGCTGTCGATGGAAGGAGTGTAGTCGTGACGCTGCGGGATTGTTAGCAAGGAAAACTGTCGATCTTCTTCAAAGATATTGAGTATTGGCGGGGCAAGGGGCAAGAAAAGAGAAAGGCCCGGCAGAGCAGGGCCATGAGCGATTAGCTACGATACTGTTGTTGGCGAAGGGTACTTTTGACCAGCCGCCACGCGCTCCAGGCTCCGAACCCACGGCGGGCCCAGCGCACCAGAAAGCGTGGATGGCGTACCGACCAGATAGCCATTACGCTGCTGCCGACCAGCGCCCAAGAGCGCAGGCTCAGCAGCGTGTTCCAGCCACGATCGTAGACACCGGTTGCCTCATGCCAGTCGCGGCGGCTGGCGGACAGGTCCAGCCGCTGCTGCTGGATTTGGCTTAGCAGATACGCCTTACGCTGCTGTAGCTCGAGTTTGCTACTCACGCTCGTCGTCCTCAAGCAGCGACCGATCGTTTGCCAGCTCGTTGCGGGTATGACGTAGCAGCGTTGAGCGCCGCGCTTTTCGCAGCGTCCAGATACCGCCAATCAGCGCCAGCAACAGCAGCACGACGGTGGTGGCAATCATGGCATTCAGTCGGTATTGCGGATCGATGGCCCAGATAATCAGCACCATCAAACTCATCAGTCCGAATGCCGCGAACAGCATGGTCAGGCCGAGCATCAGCAGCATTTGGAAGAGATTCGCTTTCTCCTCTTCCAGTTCGACAACGGCCAGCCGCAGACGGGTTTCCACCATCTCGACCATAATGGTCACAATCCGTTGGCCAATGCCGAAGACGCTTTTACCCGGCCCGTGTGCGTGATGTGAATCTGCCATAATTAACGACGCGACAGCAGCACACCCAGCACCAGCCCGACGGCTGCACCGATACCTACGCCAGTCCATGGATTATCACGTACATACTCGTCAGCGCGTGCGGCAGCTTCACGAGTTTGTTTGGCCAGCGCGTCGCTGGTGTCGCCTAAGCGAGTACGGCTCTCTTTCAGCGCGCGCTCTGCTTTGCTGCGCAGTTTGCCCAGCTCTTCTTTCGATTTGTCTGTGGAGGAGTTCAGCACCTCTTCCAGGGTATCCGCCAGGGATTTCAGTTCGGTACGCAGATGTTCTGAGGTGTTATCTTTAGACATGATATTTCTCCAATGTTAGACGTCAGATTTCCATTAACTCAATAGTCACGAGACTCAAGCGCTTTCAGTTGATCCTGCGCTTCAGTGAGCTTGTGTTCACGTTTACTGATTTTGTCCTCATCACCTTTGGCTTTCGCCTCGTCGAGGTCGTGACGACGCTCGGCGATTTCATCTTTCTGTTTCGCTATCTTCTTCTGGTGGTCGGCGCGAAGTTGGTTGTCGCTACAGTTATCTTTCACTTCGCGTAACGCTTTGTTCAGACCGTCAATGCGGCTCTGATTTTTGTGTTTTTCCGCGTAGTGAATTTCACGCTGAATATCCTGTTCTTTCTCCTGGCACAGCGTCGTTGCGAAGGTGCCAGTGCTCAGCGTAACAAGGCCCAAAGCCAGAAAAATGCGGTATTTCATAGGTGAAACCTTCCCTTGTGTCGTGGGCAAATTCTGACGCTGCCCCACCCAGTCGATATAATGATGATGATGACTTCCGCTTACTCAATGATAGTAAGTAAACGCGAAATCACCAAAGTCTGTGAAAAGATTCAGAATCCTGGAAGGAGGTTAACCGAACCGGTGCGGGGTATCTCGAAGGCGGGAGAGCCACTGCGGAGCCAGTGTGTCATCGTCATCCTGAAGCGCGACGATATAACCCTGGGGCAGGGTTCTGTCGAGCACCTCTTTGGCGGCGGCGCTCTGATCGCTGGATTCAAATTTAATCACTAATGCATCGTTCTGCGGGGTGATGCTTTTAAAGCGGATGCCGTTGGCATCCAGATGATGCCAGATGGAGAAACCATCCGGCATGCTGGAATTGGCGTTTACCGGGCGAATGGCAAGCGTTGATTCCTGTTGTTGAATGGCGGCCCAGAACCACAGCAGCGCGCACAGCACAAGCAGTGCGCCGAGGCTCAGGCTGAATCGGCGAAAGGTGACGTTCCGGAATCCCATGTTTAGCTCCGGTTACCGTATTTTTTCTTCAGCAGTACCACGATAGAACCGATAAGGCCGAACACCAGCAGCACCACCGGCAGCAGCATCAGGCAGGACATCAGCGCATCTTCATATTTCAGGAACACCGGGGTTTTCCCCAGCAGGTAGCCAAGCGAAGTCAGAATCAGCACCCACAGCAGGCCGCTCATCCAGTTGAAGAACTGGAAACGTGCGCTGCTCAGGCCAGACAACCCGGCGATGGTGGGTAACAGGGTGCGCACGAAGGCAATAAAGCGCCCGACCAGCAGCGCGGATAAACCGTGCTTATGGAACAGGTGATGCGCCCGCTGGTGGTAATGAGCGGGTAGATGCGACAGCCAGTTTTGCACGATCCGCGTATTCCCCAGCCAGCGACCCTGAATGTAGCTCACCCAGCAACCGAGGCTGGCGGCGGTGGTCAGCAGCAGCAACGTTTGCGGGAAGCCCATCGCACCTTTGGCTATCAACACGCCAACCAGTACCAGCAGGCTGTCGCCCGGCAAAAAGGCGGCAGGCAACAATCCGTTCTCTAAGAATAGGATCATAAATAAGACGAAATAGAGCATGCCTATCATGGAGGGGTTAGCGAGGGTTTCGAAATCCTGGCTCCACAAGGCATTCAGTAATTGGGTTAACAGTTCCATTCACGATTCCTGGTACATCGATTAATGTCATGCCTGAACGCGTTGTTCTGCCTGGACGTCAGTCGTTATTGATTAATTATGGACGCTGGCAACACGTTCCGAACTTATCCATGTTTTCGCGGGCGGGGAAGGTCCTTACCGGCGACGACAAAATGCATCTAAGTGTAACAAAGCCATGGGTTATACGTCACAGAAATTGCAGTTTGTTGCAGGTTGATTTTGCTTTCTGATGCGGGGAGAGGCGAGGGTTTTTACACAGGCTGACACTATAGTGGGTTTGCTTACCCTCGGTATGGCACCGAGGGTGAGGAAAATCTTATTTTAGGCCGTTGGCAGCGGTATCGAGATGCACCACCGGGTTTTCCGCGAACAGGTACCGGTCGGCGTTGAATTCAAAATCATCGCTGGTTTCGTTGAACAGCATCAGTTTGGTATTTTCCAGGTGCTGCCACATCGCCAGTTTGGCGGCATGCGGATCTTTACGGATCAGCGCTTTTAAAATCTGGTCGTGATCGTCACACCAGTTATCCACCGTACGCAGATCGATATGGTCATGCAGTTTTTTCCAGTACGGGTTGTGCACACGCTGGGTCCACATTTTCTCGACGATGGCGGCCAGGGCTGTGTTTTGCGTGGCCAGGGCCACCTGCACGTGAAACTGTAAATCCCATTCGGAGTCGCGGAAACACTTCTCTTTACGCGCGTTGTCCTGGATTTCCATCAGCTTCATGATGTCCTGCTTGGTGACCTGGGTCGCGGCAAACTCAGCAATATTACTTTCGATAAGCTGGCGGGCCTGAAGCAGTTCGAACGGGCCATAGTTGGCAAATTCGAGGGATTCATCCGGGGCCTGATAGTGCTTCGCGGTGCTGGAAATGACATGGATGCCAGAACCCTTGCGCACCTCAACGTAGCCTTCGACTTCCAGCATAATGATGGCTTCACGGACAACCGTGCGGCTGACGTTCTTCTCATCGGCAATAAAACGTTCTGCAGGCAGTTTATCGCCCACCAGATAAACGCCTTGCTCGATGCGATCTTTCAGCTCAGCGGCAAGCTGTTGATATAAACGGCGTGGTTCCGTGATTTCCATATTCGCTCCAGGCAGGGTACGGCATGAGAGATTTGTTATACCACTTTTAGCGAAATCTCACCACCCAATCATAGCAAAAAGCCGCCCATCGGGCGGCGTAGATATCAGGTGTGACAAGGCTTAGCTTTGTGTCGCTGTACCGCCGACGGGCTGGAGCGTATCGGCTGCCGGTTTGTTCTGTAGCACGGTCCAGATAACCACCGCGCCGAGCAGGTCGAACACCGCCAGTACCGCGAACAGCGGGCTGAAGCCCAGGGTATCGGCCAGCGCACCGACGACCAGTGCAAACAGGGTACTTGCCGTCCAGGCCGCCATACCGGTCAGGCCGTTAGCCGTGGCCACTTCATTACGACCAAACACGTCAGAAGAGAGCGTAATCAGTGCGCCTGACAGGGCCTGGTGAGCAAAGCCACCGACGCACAGCAGGGCAATCGCAGCGTACGGGCTGGTGAACAGGCCAATCATACCCGGGCCAATCATCAGGACCGCACCCATGGTGACCACCAGTTTACGGGACACGATCAGGTTCACGCCAAACTTACGCTGGAACAGTGGAGGCAGGTAGCCGCCAACGATACAGCCGAGGTCAGCAAACAGCATTGGCATCCAGGCAAACATCGCGATGTGTTTCAGGTCAAAGCCGTAGACTTTAAACATGAACAGCGGGATCCATGCGTTGAACGTGCCCCAGGCCGGTTCTGCCAGGAAACGTGGCAGTGCGATGCCCCAGAACTGGCGGTTACGGATGATCTGCCAGGCTGACATTTTTTTGCCGTTGTCGGTCTGATGCTGCGCTTCCTGACCACCAATAATGTAGTCGCGTTCCTCTTCGGTCAGTTTTTTCTGGTCACGTGGATGCTTGTAGAACATCAGCCAGGCCATTGCCCAGGCGAAGCTCAGTACGCCGGAGATAATGAACGCCATCTGCCAGCTGTGCATGACGATAGCCCACACCACCAGCGGAGGCGCAATCATGGCACCGATGGAGGAGCCGACGTTGAAGTAGCCGACGGCCACAGAACGCTCTTTCGCCGGGAACCACTCCGAGCTGGCCTTCAGGCCTGCCGGGATCATCGCCGCTTCTGCGGCACCGACAGCACCACGTGCAACGGCCAGTCCGCCCCAGCTGCCTGCCAGCGCGGTCGCACCACAGAAGCAGGCCCATAGCACGGCAAACATCGCATAGCCGATTTTGGTGCCTAACAGGTCAAGTACATAGCCTGCAACCGGCTGCATGATGGTGTAAGCCGCTGAATAGGCCGCGATAATATAAGAGTATTGCTGCGTGGAAATATGCAGTTCTTGCATAAAGGTCGGCGCAGCGGCCGCCACGGTATTACGGGTGAGGTACCCCAGCACGGTACCTAAGGTCACCAGTGCAATCATGTACCAACGTAACCCTTTAATTTTACGCATCTAAAACCTCGTCATTTTGTTTTATCCACGCACTGCGCGGTCATCTTCCTCGGCGGAGGGAGGATGTTTAAGTAACGGGGGGCGTAACAGTTAAACCTGTAACGGCCCGAACCTTGCCATGAGTCATCTTGTGAATTCGGTATCCGTACCGGGTAGTTCCGATGTATGTATCATCGATAATTCATTGAGTGCGCTGATAGGTTGCGACGGGGCAAAAGATAACTTGTCATACAACTTTAAAAGGTGAGAACCGTCACAAAAGTTGGAATAAACGTAGGGTCTTTATCGCCAGCCCGCAAAGCCAAGAGCGGTGCGGGTTGGCACGTGGTTTACTTCTTTCTGGGTACTTTTTTTGTCTGCTTTTATTGATCTGACTCACGAAAAATTCTTCGGCGACTGGAAATTGGTGTGATAACTTTGCAGCATTGCAGTTAAGCATCTGACGCACTCTTTAAGAGGAAGACGATAATGACTCCGTTTATGACCGAAGATTTCCTGCTCGACACCGAATTTGCCCGCCGTCTGTACCATGACTACGCCAAAGATCAGCCGATTTTCGACTACCACTGCCACTTACCCCCGCAGCAGGTTGCCGAAAATTACCGTTTCAAAAACCTGTATGACATCTGGCTGAAAGGTGACCACTACAAATGGCGTGCAATGCGCACCAACGGCGTGGCTGAACGTCTGTGTACCGGCGATGCCTCCGACCGTGAAAAATTCGATGCGTGGGCCGCCACCGTGCCGCACACCATTGGTAACCCGCTGTATCACTGGACGCACCTCGAACTGCGCCGTCCGTTTGGCATTACCGGTAAACTGCTGTCGCCGTCTACCGCCGATGAAATCTGGAACCAGTGCAACGATCTGCTGGCACAGGACACCTTCTCTGCGCGTGGGATCATGAAGCAGATGAACGTCAAGATGGTTGGCACCACCGACGATCCGATCGATTCGCTGGAGCATCACGCGATCGTGGCAAAAGACACCACCTTCGACGTCAAAGTGCTGCCGAGCTGGCGTCCGGATAAAGCGTTCAATATTGAACAAGCGACCTTTAGCGACTACATGGCGAAGCTCGGCGAAGTCTCTGACACCGACATCCGTCGTTTCGGTGATCTGCAAACCGCGCTGGGCCGTCGTCTGGATCACTTTGCAGCCCATGGTTGTAAAGTGTCGGATCATGCGCTGGACGTGGTGCTGTTTGCCGAAGCGTCTGAAGCTGAACTGGACGCTATTCTGGCGCGTCGTCTGTCAGGCGAAACCCTGAGTGAGCACGAAGTGGCCCAATTCAAAACCGCCGTTCTGGTGTGGCTGGGTGGGGAATACGCCCGTCGCGGTTGGGTGCAGCAATATCACATCGGTGCGCTGCGCAATAACAACCAGCGCCAGTTCAAACTGCTGGGCGCAGACGTTGGCTTTGACTCAATCAATG
The DNA here is from genome assembly GCF_033843265.1 of Scandinavium lactucae. NCBI lineage: Bacteria > Pseudomonadati > Pseudomonadota > Gammaproteobacteria > Enterobacterales > Enterobacteriaceae > Scandinavium > Scandinavium lactucae. The sequence continues at coordinate 178,738 of NZ_JAWXRD010000029.1, read as the reverse complement.
ACCGTCCGCTGGCGGAAGAGCTGTCAAAACTGCTGAGTAAGCAGAACGAAGAAAACCTGCTGCCGAAAACCATTCTGTACTGTCTGAACCCGCGTGATAACGAAGTGCTGGGCACCATGATCGGTAACTTCCAGGGCGAAGGGATGCCGGGCAAAATGCAGTTCGGTTCCGGCTGGTGGTTCAACGATCAGAAAGACGGCATGGAACGTCAAATGACCCAGCTGGCGCAGCTAGGTCTGCTGAGCCGCTTTGTCGGTATGCTGACCGACAGCCGCAGCTTCCTGTCTTATACCCGTCATGAATACTTCCGCCGCATTCTGTGCCAGATGATGGGTCGTTGGGTGGCAGCGGGTGAAGCGCCAGCGGATATTCAGCTGCTGGGCGAGATGGTGAAAAATATCTGCTTTAACAATGCGCGTGACTACTTCGCCATTGAACTGAACTAATCCGCAACAGATGCGGGCATCGAGGCTGGTTGATATGCAATACATCAAGATCCATTCGCTGGACAACGTCATCGTCGCGCTGGCTGACATCGCGGCGGGGCAGGAAGTGACCGTGGACGGTCAGACGGTACGGTTGCAGTCCGACGTCGTGCGCGGACATAAGTTTGCTCTGTGTGCGATTGCGAAGGGTGAAAACGTCGTCAAATATGGTCTGCCTATTGGTCATGCGCTAACGGACATTGCGCCCGGGGAACATATTCACTCCCACAACACGCGGACCAATCTCAGCGATTTAGACGAGTACAGCTATCAACCCGAATTACACAGTGAACTGAGTCAGGCAGGCGATCGCGATGTTCAGCTTTATCGCCGCGCCAACGGGGAAGTGGGCGTCCGCAATGAACTGTGGATCCTGCCAACCGTCGGCTGTGTAAACGGTATTGCCCGTCAAATTCAGAACCGTTTCCTGAAAGAGACGAATGATGCCGAAGGCACCGACGGTGTGTTCCTGTTCAGCCATACCTACGGCTGTTCCCAGCTCGGCGACGACCACATCAACACCCGCACCATGCTGCAAAACATGGTGCGTCACCCGAACGCCGGGGCGGTGCTGGTGATTGGTCTCGGGTGTGAAAACAACCAGGTCGATGCCTTCCGCGAAACGCTGGGCGAATTCGATGCCGACCGCGTGCACTTTATGATCTGCCAGAAGCAGGATGATGAAGTGGAAGCGGGCCTTGAGCACCTGCATCAACTGTACGACGTGATGCGCCACGATAAACGCGAACCGGGCAAACTCAGCGAGCTGAAGTTTGGTCTGGAGTGCGGTGGGTCTGATGGCCTGTCCGGCATTACCGCCAACCCGATGCTTGGCCGTTTCTCTGATTATGTGATTGGCAATGGTGGCACCACGGTGCTGACAGAAGTGCCGGAAATGTTCGGCGCGGAGCAGATCCTGATGAGTCACTGCCGCGATGAAGCTACGTTTGAAAAGACCGTCACCATGGTCAACGATTTCAAACAGTACTTCATCGCCCACAATCAGCCGATTTATGAGAACCCATCGCCGGGCAACAAGGCTGGCGGCATTACTACCCTGGAAGAGAAATCGCTCGGCTGCACGCAGAAAGCGGGTTCCAGCCAGGTGGTTGATGTACTGCGCTATGGCGAACGCCTGAAAACCCACGGTCTGAATCTGCTGAGCGCCCCGGGGAATGATGCGGTGGCGACCAGCGCCCTGGCCGGGGCGGGCTGTCACATGGTGCTATTCAGCACCGGACGCGGCACCCCGTATGGCGGTTTTGTGCCCACGGTGAAAATCGCCACCAACAGCGAGCTGGCGGCGAAGAAAAAGCACTGGATCGACTTCGATGCCGGGCAACTTATCCACGGTAAAGCGATGCCAGAGCTGCTGACCGAATTCGTCGACAGCATCGTCGACTTTGCCAACGGTAAGCAAACCTGTAACGAAAAGAATGATTTCCGTGAACTGGCTATCTTTAAGTCTGGCGTCACGCTTTAAACCTCGTTAAGCTAAAACGGCGTTTCATATTCTGAAGCGCCGTTTCTTTTTCTGCGTCATCCAAAGGACTTCACATGACCGCGTATTGGCTAGCCCAGGGCGTCGGCGTCATCGCCTTTCTGGTGGGCATCACGACGTTCATCAACCGCGACGAGCGACGATTTAAAAAACAGCTCTCCCTCTACAGCGCCATTATCGGCGTGCATTTTTTCCTGATGGGCGCGTTTCCCGCAGGCTCCAGCGCGATGCTCAACGCCGTCCGAACCCTGATAACCCTGCGCACCCGTAGCCTATGGGTGATGGCGCTGTTTATCGTTCTGACCGGCGGGATTGGCCTCGCCAAATTTCATCATCCGATGGAGCTGCTGCCAGTGGCGGGCACGCTGGTCAGTACCTGGGCGCTGTTCCGCTGCCAGGGCCTGACGATGCGCTGCATCATTTGGTGCTCCACGGCCTGTTGGGTTATCCACAACTTCTGGCTGGGATCGATTGGCGGCACGCTGATTGAGGGGAGTTTTCTGGTGATGAATGGCCTGAACATCATTCGCTTCTGGCGGATGCAGAAACGCGGAATTGACCCATTTAAAGCGGAAACAAAACGACAGGAAGACTTGCAGGAAGAAAGCCCTTCCGCACGTTAGCAGAAGGGCTAAAAACGCAGGGGATTAACTGCGCAGCCCAACGCGTGCCAGGCGCTCGTCTTCGGCCTGACAGGCCGCTGCGGTAAACAGCACGTCGGTGGAGGAGTTAAGCGCGGTTTCGCAGGAATCCTGTAACACGCCGATGATAAAGCCGACGGCCACCACCTGCATCGCCACGTCGTTTGGAATGCCGAACATGTTACAGGCCAGCGGGATCAGCAGCAGGGAACCCCCCGCCACGCCGGATGCACCACAGGCACACAGCGCCGCAACCACGCTCAGCAGCAGAGCGGTCGGTAAATCTACCGGAATACCGAGGGTGTGGACCGCCGCCAGCGTCAGTACGGTGATGGTGATTGCCGCCCCGGCCATGTTGATGGTCGCGCCCAGCGGGATCGACACCGAATAGGTATCGCGGTCGAGATTCAGTTTTTCGGCCAGCGCCATATTCACCGGAATATTCGCGGCAGAGCTGCGGGTAAAGAAGGCGTACACGCCGCTCTCACGCAGGCACATCAGCACCAGCGGATAAGGGTTGCGGCGGATCTTCCAGAACACCAGCAGCGGGTTAATCACCAGCGCCACCAGCAGCATACAGCCGATCAGTACTACCAGCAGTTGCGCATAACCCCACAGCGTTTCAAACCCGGTGGTGGCCAGCGTCGAAGAGACCAGACCGAAAATGCCGATCGGCGCAAAGCGAATCACCACTTTCACCATAAAGGTGACGGCGTTAGACAGGTCATTAACCAGATTTTTGGTGGTTTCGTTTCCGTGACGCAGCGCGAAGCCCAGTCCCACGGCCCAGACAAGAATGCCGATATAGTTAGCATTCAGCAGTGCGTCAATCGGGTTAGACACCATGCTCATCAGCAGGCCACGCAGCACTTCCACAATGCCAGACGGCGGTGTGATATCGCCCGCGCTGGTGCTCAGGTGCAACGTAGAAGGGAACACGAAGCTGAACAGTACCGCGGTCAGCGCGGCGGCAAAGGTACCCAGCAGATACAGGAACAGGATCGGGCGAATACTGGTTTTCTGGCCGTGCTGATGGTTTGCGATCGAGGCCATCACCAGCATCAGTACCAGCACCGGGGCGACGGCTTTTAGTGCGCCGACGAACAGGGTGCCAAACAGGCCAACGGCTTCTGCGGCAGGTTTAGAAATCCACGCCAGCAGAATACCCAGAATCAGGCCCACCAGAATTTGTTTTACCAGGCTGCCGGCAGCGAGGCGCTGCAGCAAGCCAGAGGGGCGTTGCGTAGTCATTTAACTTTTCCTTCAGTCGTATTGTGGTTCCATCCCGGCGGCTCTTCGGTCGCATTTCACAGGATGTAACAAATGTTTGCCTGGATGAGTATAAAGATGTTCAGGCTATGAGGAAGGGGAACGTGCTGATAATTTCGTCCGTGTCTTATTTTTTAACTATCAGATAACAATAAATTGACATAAACCACAAAAAAATGGCCCGGCGTTTCCGGGCCATTAGGCTTATTCAGCGAGTTTCTTTTTATCGTGCTGGTGGTTCACCCACAGGTTAATCAGCAGCGTCACTATCAAGATCCCAAACACCACGCCGAGCGAGATAGCGATAGGGATGTGGAAGAAGTCGATAATCAGCATCTTGATCCCGATAAACACCAGAATCACCGACAGACCATACTTCAGCATCGAGAAGCGCTCTGCCACGCCCGCCAGCAGGAAATACATCGCACGCAGGCCGAGGATAGCAAACAGGTTTGACGTCAGTACGATGAACGGGTCAGTGGTCACCGCGAAGATAGCCGGGATGCTGTCTACTGCGAAAATCACGTCGCTCAGTTCAACGAGGATCAGCACCAGCAGCAGCGGCGTGGCGAACAGCAGGCCGTTTTTGCGTACGAAGAAATGCTCACCTTCGATTTTATCGGTCATCCGCAGATGGCTGCGGATCCAGCGCACCAGCGGCTTATCGCCAATACCCGCATCGTCTTCCTTCGCCAGCGCCATTTTCACGCCGGTGAACAACAGGAACGCACCGAAAACATACAGCAGCCATTCAAACTGAGAAATCAGCCAGCTACCGGTGAAGATCATGATAGTACGCAGCACGATCGCGCCCAGAACACCATAAACCAGCACCCGACGCTGCAACGCCGCAGGCACCGCAAAGTAACTGAACAGCATCAGCCAGACGAAGACGTTATCAACCGCCAGGGCTTTTTCAATCAGATAACCGGTGAGGAACGCCAGCGCCTGCGGATCGGCCACCGCGCGGCCCTGCGTCTGCGTGAGATACCACCAGAAGGCGAGGTTAAACAGCAGTGACAACGTGACCCACACCAGCGACCAGCTGGCCGCCTGTTTCATGGTCATGGAGTGCGCGCCGCGCCGCCCTTGTAACAGCAGGTCGATCGCCAACATAATGACGACCACCACAGCAAATCCGCCCCATAACAGCGGGGTTCCGACAGTATTCATAATCTACCCTTTAAGCAAAAAAAAACGGCTAACGTCCAAAAGACGATAGCCGTTGCAGGATTTTTTGCTCGGACCTCGCCTTTCGGCAAGGTCTCACTTACAACAAAAAAGAAATCTACAGTAAATTTCTTTTCTGTTGCCCGGCGACCGGATGCTTTCGCATCGTAATGACGATCCACCGGCAAACAAGTTACTCCCCTTTGCGTGTGTCAAAATATTACAGGCCATTGATGGCGTCAATGGCCTGTAACCCGTGTTTTACACAGCTTTACGCGGGCAGGCTCTGGTTCACACCGTCAGCCGGGAACACCACCCCGGTCTGGCGACGAATTTCAGTCGACAGTTTTGCGGTCGTGCGGCTGACCGCCAGCCCCGGATGATTGACTTCATTCTCTTCCACCAGACGTGCAAACACTTCTGCTTCATACAGCATGGTGTTGATATGCTGTGGCTGAGTCAGGTCCTGCGCTTTCCCGCCGCGCGGCACGAAGGACACTTTCTGGCACTCGGAAATTTTCTCGATAATCAGCGAGCCTTCTTCGCCCTGGATTTCGCTTGGCAGCACCGAATCGCTGACCTTGGAGTGTTGCAGCGTCACGCTGAAATCACCGTAATCGAGAACCACCACGCCGTGTGCATCGACGCCGCTTTCCAGCAATGTGGCACTGGCTTGCACGCCGTGCGGTTCGCCCCACAGCGCCACCGCAGAAGCGAGGCAGTAGAAACCGATATCCATAATCGAGCCGTTCGAGAACGCCGGGTTAAAGGTATTCGGGTTTTCGCCATCGAGATAACGTTGATAGCGCGAGGAGTACTGACAGTAGTTGATCAACGCCTTGCGCACTTTGCCCACTTTGCCGAGTGCCTGCTGGAGCTGAAGGAAGTTCGGCAGGCTCGCGGTTTTGAACGCTTCGAACAGCACCACCTGGTTCTCACGCGCCAGCGCAATAGCTGCTTCCACTTCCGCAATATTAGATGCCAGCGGCTTCTCACAGATCACATGTTTTTTGTGGCGGAGGAAAAGTTGGGTTTGCGGGAAGTGCAGGGAGTTCGGGCTGGCAATATACACCGCATCAATCACATCGCTTTGCGCCATCTCCTCAAGCGAAGTGAAGAGAGTCTCCACCATATAATCGCGGGCGAAATCCTGGGCCTGTTCAAGGCTGCGGGAATAGACGGCGGTGAGCTTATATTTGCCCGTTTCATGGGCGGCATCGACAAACTGACGGGTGATCCAGTTTGTGCCAATGACTGCGAAACGTATCATGAGAATTGACGTACTCCGAAAAAGGGACCTTCGGCCACTTTAGCACGCCACCATGACAAAACCAGTGCGCGCTTACGCAGATCCGGGTAGCGAAAGTTGAGTCAGCCACAGCCGGGTATCAAACTCTAGCTGGTGATACTGTGGTTCCATATGGCAGCACAGCTGATAGAAGGCTTTGTTATGATCTTTTTCCTTCAGATGCGCCAGTTCATGCACCACGATCATCCGCAAAAAGGCTTCCGGCGACTGGCGAAAAACGGTGGCGACGCGGATTTCGGCCTTCGCTTTCAGCTTCCCGCCTTGCACGCGCGAAACCGCGGTATGCAGTCCCAGCGCATTTTTCAGCACGTGGATTTTGTTGTCGAACATCACCTTATTGATCGGCGGCGCGCTGCGCATATAACGGTTTTTCAGGTTTTGCGTAAATTCCCACAGCGCCTTGTCATTGGTGATGTCGTGCTTCTCCGGATAGCGCTTTTGCAGCACCTCGCCGAGGCGCTGTTCTGCAATCAGGGTGCGAACCTGGGCAAGGAGTTGCTCGGGATAACCGCTTAAATACGTCAGTTCGCTCATGTATGTCTCGAAATAGAGAAAAAAGGGGTATACTCACGCCCCCAATCGGGGATATCACCGAATTTTACCATCCAGGAGGGCCGATGAGCCAATCAGACAACGGTTTTCGTTCACTGACATTAAAACGTTTCCCGGAAACGGACGACGTTAGCCCGCTGCAAGCGTGGGAAGCGGCAGACGAATATCTGCTGCAACAGTTGGACGGTACCGACATCAGCGGCCCGGTCCTCGTCTTTAACGATACCTTCGGCGCACTGGCCTGTGCGCTGGCGGAACACCAGCCGTACAGCATCGGCGATTCGTACCTGAGCGAACTGGCGACCCGCGAGAATCTGCGCCACAACGACATCCCGGAAAACAGCGTGACCTTCCGCGACAGCACCGGTGAATACCCTGCGGCTCCGGCTGTGGTGCTGATTAAGATCCCGAAAACGCTGGCGTTACTGGAACAGCAGCTGCGTGCCCTGCGCCAAGTGGTGACCCCGGAAACCCGCATTATCGGCGGCGCAAAAGCGCGTGACGTTCACAACTCCACGCTGGAGCTGTTCGAGAAAATCCTCGGCCCAACCACCACCACGCTGGCGTGGAAAAAGGCGCGTCTGATTAACTGCACCTTCAACGCTCCGGCGCTGGAAGATGTTTCTCAGGTGCTCAGCTGGCCGCTGGAAGGAACCAACTGGACCATCCACAACCACGCGAACGTATTCTCTCGCACCGGGTTGGATATTGGCGCTCGCTTCTTTATGGAGCACTTGCCGAGCGATCTGGAAGGTGAAATCGTTGATCTTGGCTGCGGTAACGGCGTTGTTGGCCTGAGCCTGTTGGAACGTAACCCGCTGGCGAACGTGGTGTTTGTTGACGAATCGCCGATGGCCGTCAGTTCAAGCCGTATGAACGTCGAAGCCAATATGCCTGAAGCACTGGATCGCTGCGAGTTCATGATTAACAATGCGCTGTCCGGCGTCGAACCGTTCCGCTTCAATGCGGTGCTGTGCAACCCGCCGTTCCATCAGCAGCATGCTCTGACCGATAACATCGCGTGGGAAATGTTCCACCACGCGCGCCGCTGCCTGAAAATCAACGGCGAACTGGTTATCGTCGCCAACCGACATCTCGACTATTTCCACAAGCTGAAGAAGATTTTTGGCAACTGCACAACCATCGCCACCAATCAGAAATTTGTTATCCTCAAAGCGGTGAAATTAGGGCGTAATCGCTAACTGCGAATGATCGTCACCCGACAGCGATATTGCTGTCGGGTAATTCAGGAACCCTGCTCGCAAAATCTCAAATCCCCTGGCTACTTTCTGCAAATTCGCTGGTAACTAACCCTCCCGCAGGTCTACGTTAAGCGCGTCTTTTAAGATGTCATGTGTTGCCATACTGGCAACTTATGGTTACTCTTTACTCAATTCGTCAACGGATGTGATGAAGAATGCACTTAATCGCTTTTAAGGCTTTAACGGATGCCGCACGGAAATATCCACAGCATGAGCAGGAATTGTTGGAGTTGGGTTCCCTAATCCATAAAGGATATTTTAAAACACCACAAAGCCTGAGAGCGATGCTCCCATCGCTGGATAATTTCAAATATCTTGATAAATACTACGTACTTAATGTTGGGCGCAATGAGCTTCGTTTGGTTGCACTCATCTTTTTTGAAAGCCAAAAATTTTATGTTCGCCACATTTTCACTCACCAGGAATATGACATGTTTACAGCTATGTACCGCACAAAGGGGAAAAAATAATGGTGATCGTCGAAATCCTGGAGGCGGGAAAAGCGTTAATTGCGGTAGCCCCGTTTCTGGCCGGGATTCATACACCGCAGCAGTATGAAGAAGCGCTTGAGTTTGTAGAGTATTTACTGCTCAACGATCCGACTAACCCGTTGTTAGATATTGCCTGCAGCCATGTAGCAGCATATGAGAAAACGCTGCCAGAAACGGCAGATTTCATAGCCCGTATGAAAGCGATTCCTGTGGGCGTTGCGGTTCTTCATACGTTGATAAACCAGCACAACCTCACGCTCTCTGATTTCCCTGAAATTGGCAGTAAATCAATGGTTTCCCGGGTACTCAATGGCAAACGTAAGCTAACGCTTGAGCACGCGAAAAAGCTGGCGAAGCGCTTTGACATTTCGCCCGCCATGTTTATCGATTAACACCTTACAGGTGAGATGTCAGCATTTGCCCTAAATCTCCAGTGCCAGCCTGGTGCCCTGGGCGATAGCCCGGCGGGCGTCCAGCTCCATCGCCACGTCGCAGCCCCCGATCAGATGCACCGGTTTACCGGCGGCGCGTAGCGCTTCGGCGAGATCACGGCGTGGATCCTGTCCGGCACAGATTATCACCTGGTCCACTGCCAGCAGCTGTGCTTCACCGCCAATCAGGACGTGCAGGCCGTCATCATCAATTTTCTGATAGCTTACCGATGGGAACATTTTCACGCCGCGGGCGAGTAGGGTAGTACGATGGATCCAGCCGGTGGTTTTGCCCAGCCCTTCGCCTGGCTTGCTGGCTTTACGCTGGAGCATCACAATCTGGCGCGGGCTTTTTTGTAGCTGTGGCCCTTCCGGACGCAGGCCGCCGTGCAGTTGCAGGCTGGTGTCGATGCCCCATTCCACGCAAAACTCTGCGATATTCTGGCTGGTCGCCTCGCCCGGCTGGCTTAAATACATCGCAGTATCAAAGCCGATGCCACCGCAGCCGATAATCGCCACTTTCTGCCCGACCGGGGTCTTATCGCGCAGTACGTCCAGATAGGTCAGCACCTTCGGATGATCAATACCGTCGATGGCGGGCATCCGCGGCTCAATCCCCGTGGCGAGGATCGTTTCGTCAAATTCGGCCAACTGTTCTGCGCCGACAAAGCGGTTCAGCTCCAGCTTCACGCCGTTCAGGTCAATCATCCGGCGGTAATAGCGCAGGGTTTCATAGAACTCCTCTTTGCCTGGGATCTGCTTGGCAATATTGAACTGACCACCGATTTCGCCGGCGGCATCAAACAGCGTGACCTGATGCCCACGGGCCGCAGCGTTGATGGCGAACGCCAGTCCGGCAGGCCCGGCACCGACTACGGCCAGGTTCTTTTTCTGCACCGCCGCTATCACCGGCATCCGCGTTTCATGACAGGCGCGCGGGTTCACCAGACAGGATGTCACTTTGCCGACAAAAATCTGATCGAGGCAGGCCTGGTTACAGCCGATACAGGTATTTATCTCATCGGCTCGCCCACTTTGTGCTTTCGATAACAGTTCGGGATCGGCCAGAAACGGTCGCGCCATCGACACCATATCGGCATCGCCCCGGGCAAGGATCTCATCCGCCACCTGCGGATCGTTAATCCGGTTGGTGGTTATCAACGGGACGTTCACTCTCCCCTTCAGCTTGCGCGTCACCCAACTGAACGCCCCTCGCGGCACCGGCGTGGCGATGGTCGGGATCCGCGCCTCATGCCAGCCAATCCCGGTGTTAATGATCGTCGCCCCCGCCGCTTCGATAGCCTGCGCCAGCTCGACGGTTTCGTCAAAGTTACCGCCGCCTTCGACCAAATCGAGCATCGACAGGCGATAGATAATGATAAATTCTGCGCCCACGCGTTCGCGCACGGCACGTACCACCTCCACCGCGAAGCGCATCCGCCGCGCCCAGTCGCCGCCCCATTGATCGTCGCGCTGGTTGGTACGTACGGCGAGAAATTCGTTGATCAGGTAACCCTCAGAGCCCATCACTTCCACCCCGTCGTAGCCCGCGTCCCGTGCCAGCAGAGCGCACTGGGCAAAGTCGTCGATCAGGGCCAGGATCTCGTCATGGGTCAGCGCGTGGGGAGCGAAACGGTTAATCGGTGCCTGTAGAGCCGACGGTGCCACCGGGCGCGGCTGATAGCTGTAACGCCCGGTATGCAGAATTTGCAGTGCGATTTTGCCGCCTTCTTTATGTACCGCCTCGGTGATCGGACGATGGTGTGCCAGCTGGCTGGCATCGTTGAGCACCGCGCCACCTTCCATGCCTACGCCAGACAGCGCCGGGGCCACACCGCCGGTGACGATCAGCGCCACGCCGTGACGGGCGCGCTCGGCATAAAAGGCCGCCAGCCGTTCGGTACCGTCCGGGCGTTCCTCCAGACCGGTATGCATTGAGCCCATCAGGACACGGTTTTTCAGCGTGGTGAAGCCCAGGTCGAGCGGGGCGAATAACGACGGGTAGTGGCTCATAATCGCGCTTCCAGATGTAAAATTATTGTTATGTGGTCGGATGAGTTACTAATCTAGCGCTCACGGCGCAAAAGGGAAAAGGGGGCATGCGGCGATTGTGATAGGGGTCAAATTCCCGACTGATTCTTAGTCGAGTGGCAGCGTGATGCTGACCTCCAGGCCACCTTGCGCGCGATTTTGCAGGCTCAGCTGGCCGCCTAACTGTGCAACCAGTTGTGCGGCAATGGCCAGTCCCAACCCGGTGCCACCGGTGGTGCGGTTGCGTGAGTTTTCAATTCGATAAAACGGTTGCAGCACCCCGTCGAGTTCTGTTTCGGGAATGCCTTCTCCATTATCGCAGACGGTAATTTGCACCTTTTGCGCCGTGGGATGCATCAGCGCGACCTCTGCGTTACCGGCATATTTAAGCGCATTGTCGATGAGATTGGTCATCACCCGGCGCAGCGCCTGCGGTCGGGTGGATAGCGCCAATGACGTGACCTCGCTGGTGAATGTCACCGCCTGCCCCACATCGGAATAGTCACAGGTGAGGCTGTCGAGGAAGGCGGGAAGCGCAATGCGCTGGCGCGGCTCTTCCAGCCTGTCGGATGAACGCGCGTAGGCGATGCCCTCGCGCACCAGTTGCGTCATGCTGTTGAGATCCTGCATCAGCTTTTCACCCAATGCCTCGTCGTCGGCCATTTCGACACGCAGTTTCATGCGCGTTATCGGCGTTTGCAGATCATGAGAAATAGCCGCGAGAATGTGCGCCCGCTCCTTGAGATGGCCCTGGACTCGGGTCTGCATCGCGTTAAAGGCGCGGGCGGCCTGCTGCACCTCTTTCGGCCCTTGTTCTGGTAAATCTCGCACCTCACCTGTGGTGGGTTGCAGGTTATCTACCGCACGGGTGAAGCGGGTGAAAGGGCGAACCACCATGCGTACTGCCAGCCAGGCGCAAAGCAGTACCAACGTGAGCTGAATCAGCATCACCACTGGTAGCCAACGGGCGACAGGGGGCATATGAGGAACAAGATCCAGCGTTAGCGGCGCGCCATCGTGCAGCGTAATATGCGCCTGAATGTGTGAAATTGGGCCAGACACGGCGGTGAAACGCAGCGGGTATTGCCCCGCTAACGTCTCCGTTAGCGAGCGAATCGCATCCCGAGAACGTCTGTCGGTGGGGGGAGCCCCTGGCTCACCACTGCCGAGCAGATAATGATAATTGCCCCGTGCCAGCCGCGGCAGCCAGGCTGCGCGTTCTTCCGCAGGCAGACGATCAAGGATAGCCACGCTGGTGGCAACGTCATATTCCAGATTGCCGAGCATCATGTTACGCACGCTGCTGGTTCTCTCAAGCATCACCAGCGATAGGCTCAGACCGTTCGCGAGCAGGAGTCCCGCGAGCACGACCAGGCTCAGCCGGGCGAGCAAGGAGCGCGGCCACAGCGTCATTCGCGGCGCTCTTTTATCGTGACCGGCATCGACAAAACATAGCCTTCGCTGCGTACCGTCTTGATGTACGCCGGGGTACGGGCATCGTCATTCAGACGCTGACGCACCCGGCTGATGAGCAAGTCGATAGAGCGTTCAAACAGTTCGGCATCACGCCCCTGCGTCAGATTCAATAGCTGATCCCGGGTCAGCACTCGCTGGGGATGATCGAGAAACACCCGCAGAAGCCGGTATTCTGCACCGCTCAGAGCAACCAGTGTGCCGTCGCGGTCCAGCAACTGGCGGGTTGAGGTATCCAGTTTCCAGTCGCCAAACGCCAGCAAACGCCCGGCTTCGCTTACCTGTAAATTGGGGGGCAAAGTGCGAAAACGGCGCAGGATTGCTTTAATACGCGCCAGCAGCTCACGCGCGACAAAGGGTTTGACGAGGTAATCATCGGCACCCATTTCCAGACCGATAATTCGGTCAGTGTCATCGCTGCGAGCGGTCAGCATCAGAATCGGCAAATCCTTGTATTCGCCGCTGCGAAGCTGACGGCACAGGGTCAGGCCGTCATCTCCGGGCATCATCACATCTAACACCACCAGGTCGACATGCTGTTTATCCAGGCTCGCGCGCATCTCTTTACCATTCGCCGCCCCGGTGGCGCGATAGCCGGATTTGATCAGGTAGTCGACGACCAGTTCGCGAATATCGCGGTCATCGTCGACGACCAGAATCGTGTCAATATGATCCACCCGCAGCTCCTGACAATGAAATGATGTCTGGGAAAAAGCATAGCTGCTTTTAACGAGCCAGCGCATCGGCATCCACCACGGCTTTGGCAAATTCCTGCGGGGCTTCCTGCGGTGGGTTATGACCGATGTGGCCTGTAAACGTCAGATGCTGATATTTTCCGGTAAATTTTGTGGCGTAGGCTTTCGGGTCAGGATGCGGAGCGCCATTTTCATCGCCTTCGATAGTAATGGTCGGGACGCTGATCGCCGGCAGTGTGGCCAGTTTTTGTTCATAGACATTATATTTCGCTTCGCCTTTTTCCAGCCCCTGACGCCAACGGTAATTACTGAGAGTGACGGCAACATGATCCGGGTTTTCCAGCGATTTAGCGCTGATAGCAAAGGTAGCATCGCTGAATTTCCAGCCCGGCGAGGCCTGCTGCCAGATGAGTTTCGCGAAATCGTGAGTGTTCTGTGCATAACCCGCCGCGCCGCGCGGCGTCGCAAAGTAGAACTGATACCACCACTGCTGTTCCGCTTTCGGTGGCAGCGGCTTTTCGCCAATCTGCTGGCTACTGATCAGATAACCACTGACGGACACCAGGGCTTTGACCCGTTCTGGCCACAGCGCGGCAACAATATCTGCGGTTCGTGCGCCCCAGTCATAGCCTGCCAGTACGGCCTGTTTGATGTTCAGCTTATCCATCAGGTCGACCACATCTTTTGCCAGCGCTGACGGTTGCCCATTCCGTGGCGTATCCGCCGAGATAAAGCGGGTAGTGCCAAAGCCACGCAGATCCGGGACGATCACCCGATAACCCTGGCGAGCCAGTTCGGGGGCGACAGCGGCAAAGCTGTGGGCATCGTAAGGCCAGCCATGCAGCAGAATAACCGGCTGACCGTTTTTAGGCCCGATATCGACATACCCGACGTTCAGTACACCCGCCGTAACATGCTGTTGATGATTGAAGTCGAAAGTCGTCGCCTCGGCCTGGCAGGCGGCGACGGTGGTGAGCGACAGTGCAGCAACCAGTGAGGAAAGCGTCAGTTTGTTAAACATGATAATAGCTCCATAAGCTGTTTGAGTTGACGGAGCTATCTCATCATCGGGATGTATAGGGCTTGTGTTCAAAATCGCGAATTTTGCATGCACGTGTATCCATCCAGAGGAGAGATACATTGCGATACAAAGTGGCTAAATATTTTATGCGCCCCGCGGTCTTCAGGCGGGAATACGCTTCCCTAAGCCATCAAAAAAATGCAAATGCGCTTCGTTCACGCTGATGGTCATCTCACTGCGTGGCGAATAGTTCAACTGCTGGAACGATTTCAGGCACAGATCCTGCTCGCCGAGTTTGCACCACACCAGCGTTGAGTCCCCCTGTAATTCGCAGAGCTTCGTCGTGACGTTGAGGGTGATATCACCCTGCTCGTCGGGCTGCAAATGTTCCGGTCGGACCGCCATGAACAGGTTATCGCCGTCACCTAACCCCGCAGGCCGGGTGTGCAATGGAATAAAATGATTGTCGCCAAGCAAGAGCCCATTTTGATGCCACCTGGCAGGCAGCACGTTAATCTTCGGGGTGCCGATAAACGCGGCGACGAACAGATTGGCAGGTCGGTTGTAGAGCTCAAGCGGGGTGCCCACCTGTTCAATTTTTCCTTTGTACAGCACCACTATCCGGTCAGCGAGGGTCATGGCTTCCACCTGATCGTGGGTCACATAAACCATGGTACTGCGCAGCTGATGATGCAGTTCCTGTAATTCCTGGCGCATCTCGACGCGTAGCGAAGCGTCCAGGTTGGAAAGCGGTTCGTCAAACAGGAACAGCTCCGGTTGCTGAACGATAGAGCGGCCAATCGCCACGCGCTGGCGCTGCCCGCCAGAGAGATTTTGCGGCAGGCGATCCAGCATTGCCTCAAGCTTGAGCATCGTGGCAGCCTGGGCAATACGTTTGTCGATCTCTTCTCCGGGGGTGTTCATGTTTTTCAGACCAAAAGCCAGATTTTCACGCACCGTCATGTGCGGATAAAGCGCATAAGACTGAAACACCATCGACAAGCTGCGCCTGCCCGCAGCCAGATGTGTCACATCTTCCTCACCCATTTTCAGGGAGCCGCCGTCCGGTGTTTCCAGACCGGCAATAATCCGCAGCAGCGTCGATTTTCCACAGCCGGAGGGGCCCACCAGCACAATAAATTCGCCGGAGGCTATCGCTAATGACAAGTTTTCGATGATGGTGGCTTTATCGTATTTTTTATTAATATTACAAAGCGTTAGAGCCGTCATGATTTATTTCCTGGAAATGGTAGGACGCAATAAGGGCCAGCAGTTCATGGGTTTTGTTTTTGAGCAGGCCAGGGCTGCTGCGGCTCTCAACGTTGAGCCGCAGCAATGGTTCAGTGTTGGAGGCGCGAAGATTAAAGCGCCACTGGGCAAAATCGACACTCATGCCGTCGGTATCGTCGCGACTTCCGCCCAGGGTGACATAGTGGGCAGCCACGCGTTGCAGCAGGGCTTCCGGTTGCGCCACATCGAGGTTAATTTCTCCTGACACCGGATAGCGGGCTTGGGCTTCACGCAGCAAATGCGAAAAAGGCAGGGGAGCACCGTCGAGGATTTGCAGCATCAATATCAGGGGGATCATCCCGCTGTCGCAGTAACCGAAGGCGCGAAAATAGTGATGCCCACGCATCTCGCCGCCGTACAGCGCGTCCTCCTGACGCATGCGGGCCTTAATAAAGGCGTGCCCGGTGCGGGAGATAATGGCCCGGCCTCCGGCTGTGTGAATGTTGTCGAGCGTGTTCCAGGTCAGGCGCGGATCAAGCAGGATAGCTTCCCCGGGTTGTTGACGTAGAAACCAGCGGGCAAACAGCCCCACCAGATAATAACTTTCGATGAAATCGCCGTGCTCATCGAAGAAAAAGCAGCGATCGAAATCGCCATCCCAGGCTACGCCAAAATCGGCCTGATAGCGCAGAACCGCTTGCTGCGTTTGCTGGCGGTTTTCGGGCAGCATCGGGTTCGGGACGTCCGCCGGGAACGTACCATCGGGTTGATGATAAAGGCGGATAAACTCGACGGAGACACCCCGGGCGGTTAACGCCGTATTCAGCGCATCCAGCGCCGGGCCTGCCGCGCCGTGCCCGGAATTGACCACAATGCGCAGGCGGCGTGAGGGCGTATATTTCAGGTAGCTCATCATGTGTTCAGCCCAGGCGGGGCGGCTATCGTACTGGTGGTAACGCCCATGCTTCAGCGCCAGTGGAAAGTCGCTCTGCTCGGCAAGGCATTTAATCTCCAGCAACCCATTCTCACCATGAATGGGGATCGCCTTTTCGCGGACCAGTTTCAGGCCGTTGTATTGAGCGGGGTTGTGACTGGCGGTTATCTGGATCCCGCCATCGGCCTGCAAAAATTGGGTCGCAAAATAGACCTCCTCGGTGCCGCACATCCCGATATCAATGACGTCGACCCCGCTGGCCATTAAGCCACGGCTGAGCGCTTGCCTGAACGCTGTGGAGGTCAAACGTGCATCGCCCCCGACCACCACCCGGTGTGGTTTTAACCATTGCGCATAAGCGCGGCCAATACGAAAGACGATCTCCTCATTGAGTGAAATACCAACTTCGCCACGGATGTCATACGCTTTAAAACAGGTTAATTCGTTCATAAATTCTCTTAATAATGTTGCCGGTTATTTGCTTGCTATTTTGTTATTGCTACCTGTTATATTCGCGTTATTTATATTATCTGCGTATTTATTTGGTTATTATATGTTTTGGTTATTTGCCTTCGACTCATATTACCGTTAAGTACAACGCATTTTGTGATTGGTTTAACGTTAAACAAAAATATCGAGTGTTACCCTCCTCGTCGTTCTATATCTGAGATTGAAAATAATAAAACACAGTAATTAACATTGAGGGTGTCATGAATATACGCACGTTCATTAAGTGGAGTGTGGCTGTCCTTATTACGACAACCATTATTGGCTGTGGTCCTGATGAAAAAAAAGAAAGTGTCAACAACCGCCCAGCATTGAAAATGTGGGTTGCGCCGAATGAAAATGAAGAAGCCTTCTGGAGCAAAATAGTCAAAGAGTGGAATGCGGATCCCAGTCATACGCCGATAGAGTTTACCCCTATTCCCGCAGCCAGCAGTTCAGAAGAAGCGATAATGAATGCCCTGGCCTCAGGCACTGAACCGGATATTTCCAGCAATATCTTTATTGGCTTCGCGAGCCAGCTCACTGAACAGGGTTTGGTAGAAGATTTAGCGACTCTGCCCGGCTTCGATGCGCTGATTGAGGAACGAAAAATGTCGGCCCTCATGCCCGCCTGGAAAATTAACGGTCACCAAAGTGTGCTACCCCTTTATGTGAATCCGATTGTCTGGTGGTGGCGGGGTGACCTGCTCAAGCAATACGGTTACGACCATGTGCCACAGACCTATGACGATCTTTATCGGTTGGCGGCGCTGCGCAAAGCGGATAACAACGGGTATGTGATGCAACTGACGGCGGGTAAAAACTGGTGGGAACGCTGGTTTGATCTCATCCCGCTGTTTTACGCCCAGAGCGAGGGAAAGTCTTATCTCGACGGCAATCAGGCCAGCATGAATACCGCGGATGGACAAAAAGTCCTGGCCTTTATGGGCCACGTTTTCCACCAGGGTTGGAGCAGCTACGATTTCACCTCTGCCGATGATCCGCTGGCCAGCGGACAGGTTTTGGCTTCTGCCAGAGGGCCGTGGGATATCGCTCGCTACCGTAAACAGTATCCAGAAGTGCTTAAAACGATTGAGATTGGCCCGATGCTGACCGAAACCCCCTCAGCGCATCCCTATACCTTCGGCGACAGCAAAGGCCTGGTGATTTTCAGCACCAGCAAACATAAAACCGAGGCCTGGGCCTTTATGCAGTGGCTATTCAGCACCGCCGAAAACGACAGACTGTGGCTGGAAACCACCGGGATGCCGCCCGCCCGTTCAGACTTGTTAACGAACCCATTATTTGTGTCGTATTTCGCCAGCAACCCGGTCGAAAAGCAGATTGCGGCCTATGTTGATGTGGCCTTGCCACCGGTGGCAACCACCAAAACCACTGAAATACAGCGCAGCATGACGCAAATGCTGGAGGAGGTGATTTTCAATCAGAAAGAGCCTGCCAGCGCGCTGGAGCAGTCGGGCAACGAAATTAATCAAGTATTGCAACGGTAAAACATGATGGCGAGAAGCGACTCACGCACGGGAGGCCTGTTGGCCTCCCTGTGGATAGGATATTCCGCACTGTTTTGGTTTTATCCCTTAATTTGGCTGCTGATATTGAGCGTCACCCAATGGCAATTTATTGGCACACCTACTTTCATCGGGCTGGGGAATTTTATCGGTGTCATTCAGGATAAGTTGTTCTGGCGTTCGATGCTCAACGTGTTTCGCTTTTTACTCTATTACATTCCAATTGTCTTTATTGCCTCAATGCTGTTTGCCGCCGGGTTGCAGAAGATACGCTATGGAAAAGCGTTTATTGCCCTAAGTTTTCTGTTAGCCAATATCTCGTCAGGCGTTGCTTACTCGATTGTTTTTTCAAAAATGTTCAGCGAATACGGGCCGGTGAATACTTTTTTACGGGAATCTTTTGGCATCACCGTGCCGTGGTTTACCAGCCCTGACTGCGCGATGCTCTCCATTGCGCTGATCGTGACCTGGAAATTTGTCGGTTACTACGGGCTTATCCTCTACTCCGGAATGCAGGCTATCCCGAAAGATATTTACAGCGCCGCCGTGCTGGATAAAACCGGGCGCTTTCGCCAGGTGTGGTCGATCACCGTCCCAATGATGAACCCGCAAATCGTGATGGTGATGGTGCTGGCGATAACCGTGGCATTCAGCATTTTCACCGAGCCGTATCTGATTACCGGCGGCGGGCCGTTGAACAGCACCACCAGCCCGATGGTGGTGATGTACGAAGTGGCTTTCCAGCAGATGAAACCAAGCTGGGCGGCGATGATGTCGGTCATCGTTGCGGCGTGCAGTTTTCTGACTATCTGGCTGTTCAGACGCCTTTGCGAAAAAAATATCGAGATTGTGTAAATGCAAAAATTAACGCCTGTAAGCCTGATTATTCACGTCGTGATGCTGCTGTTGGCAGTGAGCTGGCTCTATCCCTTTATCTGGATGGTGCTCTCCTCGCTGAAACCGACCGCGCAGATCTACACCGAGTCGCTGTTCTCCGGCCACTGGACGCTGGATAACTACAGCTTCCTGTTAGACAACAGCCAGCGGGCCAACAAGCCGTTTTTCCGCACCCTGGGTAACTCGCTGTTTGTCTCACTCACCATCACCCTCACCGTGACGTTGAGCTCTGTGCTGGTGGGCTATGCGGTGGCGAAAACCGATTTCTTCGGTAAGGGCGTGTTTAAAAATCTGCTGATTGCCCAGATGGTCTTTCCGGCCTTTATGTTCATCATTCCGCAGTTTGTGCTGATGCGGGAGCTGGGGCTTATCAACAGCTACAGCGCGATGATCCTGCCGTATGCCATGGGGGCATGGGGGATTTTCATGGTCTCGCAGAGTTTTAAAGGCACGCCGAATGATTATATCTACGCCGCGAAACTGGACCGTGCCAGCCTGTGGGGCATTCTGCGACACGTGATGATGCCGCTGAACAAATCAATCCTCGCCATCGTGGCGTTGTTCACCTTCTCGACTTCGTGGGACAACTTTCTCTGGCCGCTTATCGTCATGCGCGACATCGATAAGATGCCCTTTTCGGTCCTGCTCTCAACCTTCAGTAAATCCTACGGCGTTTATCTCGGGCCGGTGCTGGCCGGGTCCGTGCTGCAAATGTTACCGGTGGTGCTGCTGTTCATTCTTTTCCGCAAATATTTCCTGCAGGGAATGTCGCTGTCATTGAAATAAGGAGCGATAAATGAAGCCTCAGCGCTGGTGGCGGGACGTGGTGTTTTATCAGGTGTATCTCCCGTCGTTCTGTGATGGAAACGGGGACGGGCTTGGGGATTTCCCAGGGCTGCTGTCGAAGCTGGATTACCTCGCAGAACTGGGCGTGGGCGGGATATGGATAACGCCTTTTTACCCCTCACCGTTGGTGGATAACGGCTACGATATCAGTGACTTTTGTGCGGTGGATCCGCGTTTCGGACAGATAGCGGATTTCTCTCGCGTGGTAGCGGCCTGCCATCAGCGGGGGATCCGCGTGGTCATTGACCTGGTGCTCAATCACGTCTCGTCCCGGCATCCGTGGTTCATCGACGCGTGGAATAATCCCGCCAGTCGTTTCCGCGACTTTTTTATTTTTTCAGCGAAGCCGAACAACTGGCAATCCTTCTTTTCGGGCAGCGCGTGGACGCCCGAGCCCGATACCGGGGAATACTACTACCATAAATTTGCCCCCGAACAGGTCGACCTTAACTGGCGTAATCCCGCGGTCGAACAGGCGATGTTGCAGGTGGTGGATTTCTGGCGGACGCTGGGCGTGGATGGTTTCCGCTTCGATGTGATCAACTTTCTGACTACCGACGGGCCGGGCGCAGATAACCCGGAAACGAACGGCGAGCAGGAACATCTGCACGACATCAATCAGCCGGGGATCGAGAAAACGCTTCAGCGTCTGTGCCGCCACATCCGGGCGCGCGGCGACGTGTTTCTGGTGGGCGAAATTGGCAGCGAATCGCTGGACGTGCTGCAACGCTACCAGCGCGATGACCTGATGGACGTGGTCTTCAATTTTAATCTCGGCAGCCAGAAAACCTTTGATGCGAAAGCGATCTTCACCCAGCTTCAGGCGATGCGTGAACAGCTTAGCGGCCCGCCGACGCTGTTTTTCTCCAGTCACGATATGCCGCGCATGATCGGCCGCTTTGGTGAACATGCCCATGATACCGCGCGTGCGGCGGTGGTGGCGGCACTACAGCTCACGGCGGATGGCGTGCCCTTTATCTATCAGGGGGAAGAGGCCGGGTTATCAAACTATGTCCCTTTGACTGAAACTGATATTCACGACGTGCAAGGGCAATCGTGGTTCCGCTCGGCTCTGGCAAGCGGTGCTTCCCACGCAGACGCGTTGCAACAGGCCATCAGCCATTCGCGGGATGCCTCCCGCGCCCCGCTGGCATGGGAAAGTCTGCCCAACGCGGGGTTCTCAACGGTAGCTCCGTGGATGCCGCTGTGTGGCGATGCGGCGACCGTGAATATCGCTCAACAACAACAAAACCTCGCATCGCTCTGGCATCAATATCGGCGCTTATTGGCGATCCGCGCCGCTTCCCCGTCGCTGCGACAGGGGGAATACCGACTGCTGGCGCAGGAGAAAAACGCTATCCATTTCTTGCGCGAATGCGCGCAGGAACAGGTTTGGGTGGCGATTAATTTTGGTGATGCGGTCAGGAATCCCTGGCATGAGATCCCGGCGGAAACCCTTTACGGGGTCGATACCGAATGGCTGGGGAAAAATCAGTGTGTAATTAAAAGGAGTTTTCATGGAAAGGCACAATAAAAACCCGCTTATCACCCCGGCGGATGTCAAACCTTCCCGACCCGGCTGGCGAGTGGACTGCGTCTTTAACGCCGGTGTCGCCGAGGTGAACGGCGAGATCCTTCTGCTGGTTCGCGTGGCGGAAAGTATCCTCAGCGCCACGCCGGACAAAATCGTTGTCCCTCTGTTAACACAGCAAGGCGGGGAGTGGCTTCTTTCGGAAAAAACCTTCGACAGGGCAGATGAGCGCTACGATTTCAGTGACCCGCGCACGATTGGGCTGAAAAGCGATCCGGCCATTTTATGGCTTACGTCGATGTCACACCTACGTCTGGCCCGCAGTCGGGATGGCGTGAACTTCACCGTCGATGAACAAGCGTTCATTACCCCTGATACCCAGTACGAACAGTTTGGCTGTGAAGATGCGCGTATCACCCGCATCGGCGAAAGTTGGTATATCAACTACTCCGCGGTGTCGCCGCTGGGGATTTCCACCGCGCTGGCCACCACTCAGGATTTTGTCCACGTCGAAAAGAAAGGGTTGATTTTCTGCCCGGATAACCGCGATGTGTGCTTCTTCCCGGAACGTATCAACGGTAAGTTTATGGCTCTGACCCGCCCGGCACCGAGCCATTTTGGTCATCCTGAAATCTGGATTTGTGAATCACCGGATATGCTGCACTGGGGAAATCATCGGCATTTGCTGGGGCGGTCCGGAGACGCCTGGGACCGGCGTAAATCCGGCGGCGGCGCACCGTTGCTGAAAACGGATCGCGGCTGGCTGGAAATCTACCACGGGGTGGATGCCCAACAGCGCTACTGTCTTGGCGCACTGCTGCTGGATGCCAACGATCCGACGCAGATCCTCGCCAAGTCGGCCACGCCGCTGCTGGAGCCTACCGCCCCCTATGAGCGGGAAGGATTTTTCGGCAACGTGGTATTTACCTGTGGGGCATTGATTCGCGAGCAGACGTTGTATGTCTGGTACGGCGCGGCGGACGAAAGCATAGCCCTCGCGACCTTGCCGATGGCCGCCCTGTGGCAGCATCTGGAACAAGCATAAATGACCCTGACTGCCACCGAGCAACTGTATCGTGAGTACTGTCTCCGACGACAGGCGGCAACGAACGGCAAAGTGGCGTTCAGCGGCGTGACCGGATGTGATGTCTATAACCCGACAGCGCCGTTTTATGAAGGCGGACAGCAGTACATCGCCGCCCGGGTCGAACCCCGGGACAGCGAAGTCTCTCAGGTACGGTTTTTTCACTGGCAAGACACGGGGAACGCACGGCTTGTCGCAGACGCGCCGTCGTTTGATTTGCAGGATCCCTTTATTTGTCGCATCGATAACGGCTGGGTGTTCGGCGGGGTAGAGATTACCGCCGATCCTGACGGAGGCGGATGGTGGTGGCGAACCCAGTTCTGGCGGGGGACATCAATCTTCTCGTTACGCCCCTTCGCCGTGGGGCCGTGGGGCATGAAAGATATTCGCCTGCTGCAACTGCCAGATAAGCGGATCCTGGTGTTCACCCGGCCGCAGGGCACGGTTGGTGGGCGGGGTAAAATTGGCTGGCTTACCCTCAACAGCCTGAACGAACTCAATTCGTCCCGACTGGAGCAGGGCAGATTGCTGGCACAGCTGGAAGATGAAAGCTGGTGCGGCGTGAATGAGGCCCATGTTCTTGATGAACAGTGGGTAGGCGTGCTGGCTCATGTCGCCTGTTTTGATCCCGCTGGCGATCGTCATTATTACGCCGCTGCCTTTCGCTTTAATTTTTTGAGTGGGCAGACTACGCCTCTGCGCATTATCTGCAGCAGAGCCGATCTCCCGGCAGGCGAAAGTAAACGTGATGACTTATGCGATGTGATTTTTCCCGGCGGTTTAACCCGCGATGGGCCGGGTCATCGTCTGTTTTGCGGCGTCAGCGATTGCGAAGCGCACTGGCGCGAAATCGCTGACCCGTTTTTAGGGTGAGGCCGGGGGGCGCTTCCCAAGCCCGGGAGCCTGCCACATCGAGGTGGTCAGTCCGCTGTCGACCAGCCCAAGCTGATCGGCGTACACCGCCTGCCATTTTTCCTTCATGCCGTCATACAACTCTCGGTGCGCCCGATTAGGGGTGAACACCCGGCTCCAGCTCACCAGTTTTTCGCCCGCGCTGGCCATGTCGGCAAACAGCCCGGCCCCCGCCCCGGCGGCAATCGCGCAGCCCAGCGCGGTGGCCTCTTTCACCTCTGGCACCCGCACCGGTAAGCCGGTCACATCACTCAAAATCTGGCTCCACAGTGCGCCTTTTGAACCGCCACCTGCGAACACCAGGCTGTCGAAGGTCACGCCGGAGAACTGCGAAATCTGCGTCAGATTACAGGCCGAGACGATCGCCGCGTTCTCCTCCAGGGCGCGGAACAGCGTGGCTTTATTGCATTTTTCCGGGTCGATAGAGAGGTTAATAAACGACGGCGCGGCGTGATACCACTGCTTGAAATGCATCGCGTCAGAGAAAATCGGCATCACGCCGTGAGAGCCCGCCGGGACGCGGCCCGCCATCTCTTCCAGCAGGGCATAGGTGTCGGTCCCGAGCCGTTCGGCAATCAGCTTTTCCTCTGCGCAAAAGGCATCGCGGAACCAACGCATCGTCAGCCCGGTAAAAAAGCTGATCGACTCGGCCTGCACCATGCCGGGGATCACATGCGGATTCACCCGAATGTTCATCTCCGGATCGGTACGCACCTGCGGCAGATTGACCACCTGCTGCCAGAAAGTACCGCCCAGCACCGCGGTTTGTCCCGGTCTTACCACCCCCAATCCCAGACAGCCCAGCTGCACATCGCCGCCGCCCATCACCACCGGCGTGCCCGCCCGCAGGCCGCATTGCTGCGCCGCTTGCGGGGTAATTGCCCCCAGCACGGTGCCGGTTTCTTTGACAGGAGAAAGGATATCGGCTCGCAGCCCGGCCATGTCGAGCAGCGCCGGACGCCAGTCGCGGCTGAACAGATCGAGCATCCCGGTGGTGCCGGCATTGGACGGATCCACCGCCAGCTCGCCGGAAAGTTTCGCCGCCAACCAGTCGCTGATCATGGTGATGGTCGCGGCGTTGCGATAGATATCCGGCCGATGATGGGCGAGCCACAGCAAGCGCGGCATCGCCGACAGCGCCAGCGTCTGGCCGGAAACCTCATACACTTCGGATTCAAAACGGTAATCGTGGATCTCTTTCAGCTCAGAGACTTCACGGCTGGCGCGGGCGTCGACGTTGGCGCAGGCCCAGATAGCCTCGCCGTTGCTGTCGTACAGCACGATGCCTTCGCGCATTGAACAGCAGGCGACGGACTGAATATCGGCGGCGCTGAGCTGTGCCCGCTCCAGCGACTGGCGGATGCACTGGCAGGCCAGCTGCCAGTTAATGCCGAGGTCAAACTCCATCGAGCCAGGGACATTCTCGACGCTCAGGTGTTTCCACTCCGCCTGACCGACCGCTATCTGGCGGCCTGCAAGGTCGAAAATCACCGCCCGAATGCTGCCGGTGCCTGCGTCCAACGCTAAAAGGTAACTCATGACGTGCGCCTCGCTGTGATCGCGCGGCGCGCAGCGGTTAACCCGCCAGCGACAGCACCGCGCGTGCTGTTGTCTCTTCCGTTACCAGGCCGTTAATACGCTTGCCTGTCAGGGCGGCGTAAATGGCCTGCGCTTTTTCTTCTCCCCCGGCGACACCGACGATGGTTGGCAGCTGCGCCAGCTCCTCTAGCGTCACGCCAAGCAGTTCGCGGTGGATATCCAGCCCCTCCACCCGTTGTCCGTCGGCCTGCAGGAAATAGCCGAGAATGTCGCCGACTGCACCTTTGCGGGCGTACATCAGCTGTTCCCCTTCGCTGATGTAGCCGGAGCGCAGGATCGTCGCGTCACGTCGCTGATCGATAGCGCCGATCCCGACGACCGCCGCATCTGCTGCTCCCGCCGCGAGGATCACATCGCGCACGCTGGATTCACGCTTCAGGATCTCCGCCACCTCCGGGGACGAGACCCGTAACGGGGCCGGGATCATGCTCACGCTGCACGCCGCGTCCAGCTGACCGATGCCGGTCATGTACGGTCCGACGCCGCCCGATAACGTCACCAGGCGGATTTGCTGCGAACCGATGAACCCGCTCAGATGCTGAATACAGCTCATGGTCGCTTCACCAAATCCGACCGCCAGTAACTGGCCCGGCTGGAGCACGCCCATCAACGATTGCGCGGCCCCGATACCGAGCCGGACGTTCATCGGCGAGGTGTTCAGGGCAGGCAGTACGCGGGCAATCTTCAAATCGAAGCGCTTCTGTAATTCCGTTTCCAGCGCCAGACAGCCTTCGTAACGGGAGTTGATCTGAACGCGGATCACCCCTGATTGACGTCCCTTTTCCAGCAGCCGCGAAATCTTCAGGCGCGGCAGGCCGAGCCGTTCGCCAATATCGTTCTGGGTCAGGCCGTCGTTGTAATAGCACCAGGCCACCCGGGCCACCAGTTCTTCTTCCGCCAGCGCCAGCCCGGCGTAGCGGCTCTCTTCCGTAATGCGTTTTTCGCTCATAAAGTGAACTCTTATAAAAATCTAGATCATATGTTCGCAGTCGCGCGGACAGAAAATGTGAAGTCACTGGCAAAACCAGTCTTTCGTTGCTGACAGCCCACGCTGGGTTTCCCGAAAGACGAAAACTGTGATCCTTGCACGGTTGTAAATATAGTTCAGGGTCTACGCTTTTGAACATTATTAAATCTAAAAATCATTTGTTCAAACGAGGCGCGACGATGAAGGCACTGATTGAAGCCCGTAGCATTCGCAAGCAGTACTCCGGCGTCGCCGTGCTGAAGGGCATTGATTTCACGCTCTATTCCGGGCAGGTACATGCCCTGATGGGCGGTAACGGCGCGGGAAAATCGACGCTGATGAAAATCGTCGCCGGAGTAGAAACCCCGGACGAGGGTGAACTTCGGATCAATGGCACCGCGTTTGCACGGCTCAATCCCGGTCAGGCGCACCAGCTTGGGATCTACCTGGTGCCGCAGGAGCCGATGCTGTTTCCCAATTTAACCGTGCGGGAAAACATCCTGTTTCGCCTGCCGAGAAGCCACGAGACTGAAGCCAGGCTGACGGAAAAATTACAGCAACTGAACTGCCAACTTAATTTGCAGGCCACGGCCAGCACCCTGGAAGTGGCGGATCAGCAAATGGTGGAGATCCTGCGTGGGCTGATGCGTGACGCGCAGATCCTGATCCTCGACGAGCCCACCGCCTCCTTAACGCCTGGCGAAACGGAAAGATTGTTCCGCCAGGTTCGTGCCTTACAGGCCCTTGGCGTGGGGATTGTTTTTATCTCCCACAAGCTGCCGGAGATCCGCGCCCTTGCCAGCCACGTGTCGGTGATGCGCGATGGGGCGATGGTGCTCAGTGGCAACACCACAGATAACACCGACGCTGAGCTGATCGCCGCCATGACGCCAGTCAGCCGTGACGCCTCCCTAAGCGACACGCAAAAACTGTGGCTGGCGCTGCCGGGTAATCGCCGCACCCAGGCGCAGGATTTTCCAGTGCTGCGGGTGGAGAGCCTGACCGGGGAAGGGTTTATCGATCTGAGCCTCGAGATCCGCGCCGGGGAAATCGTTGGTCTGGCCGGACTGGTCGGCTCCGGACGCACCGAGTTTGCCGAAACGCTGTATGGCCTGCGGCCAGTGCGAGCCGGGCGTATCTGGCTCGAAAATCGGGAGATAGGCGGGGAAAGCACCCGCGCGCGGCTCGCCAGTGGCCTGGTGTATCTCCCGGAAGACCGTCAGGTGTCGGGCCTGTTTCTCGATGCGCCGGTGCGCTGGAACACGGTGATGTTCAACCAGCCGTCGCTGTGGCAGGAAAATAAGCGCGAAGCGGCGGTGGTCGTGCGATATCACCGGGCACTGGGGATCAAGCTCAATGATGCGGATCAGCCGGTACGCACGCTCTCCGGGGGGAATCAGCAAAAGGTGTTGCTGGCCCGTTGTCTGGAGGCGAATCCGCTGCTGCTGATCGTCGATGAACCGACGCGCGGGGTGGACGTGTCGGCCCGGGCGGATATCTATCAGCTGCTGAAAAGCGTGGCGGCGCAAAATGTGGCGGTACTGATGATCTCCAGCGATCTCGATGAATTTCCAGGCCTGGCGGATCGGGTACTGGTGATGCATCAGGGGCGACTGAGCGGCGAGCTGGCGAAGCAGGCGCTGAGCGTTGACCGGATGATGACCTTAGCCTTTGGAGGGCAGGTATGAAAACGTTGCTGAAAAACCGCGAACTCAGCGCCTTCCTCGCCATTCTGGTGCTGTTCGCGGGGCTGGTGGCGCTCAACCCGGCGTACTTTAGCCTGCAAACCCTGGCGATGATTTTTTCCAGCTCGCAAATTCTCTGCCTGTTGGCATTGGGGGCCGCGTTGGTGATGTTGACCCGCAATATCGACGTGTCTGTTGGCTCGACGGTGGGGCTGAGTGCCATCGCCGTCGGGGTGGCGCTCAACAGCGGGTACGGCCTGCCGCTGGCGATAGCCTTCGCGCTGGTCATTGGCGCGCTGGCCGGGGCGTTTAATGGTTTGCTGGTGGTCGGGCTGCGCATTCCGGCGATTGTGGCCACGCTCGGTACGCTCGGGCTGTACCGCGGCATCATGCTGTTGTGGACCGGAGGCAAATGGATTGAAGGGCTGCCGGACAACCTGAAATCACTCTCTGAACCCGCCTTTATTGGCATTTCCCCGTTGGGCTGGCTGGTGCTGGCGCTACTCCTGGCGGGCGTATGGGGGCTGGCGCGCACCACCTTTGGCCGTGATTTTTATGCGGTGGGCGATAATCTCGCCGCCGCACGCCAGCTCGGCGTGGGGGTGAACCGCACCCGAATGCTGGCCTTTACCTTCAACGGGATGCTCGCCGCCTGCGGTGGAATTATCTTCGCTGCGCAAATCGGTTTCGTGCCAAATCAGACCGGCAGCGGGCTGGAGATGAAAGCCATCGCCGCCTGCGTGCTGGGCGGGGTTTCGCTGCTCGGCGGCACCGGCACGCTGATGGGGGCCTTCCTCGGGGCCTTTTTCCTGACACAAATCGACACCGTACTGGTGCTGTTTAAGCTCCCTGCGTGGTGGAACGATTTCATCGCCGGGCTGGTGCTATTAGGCGTGCTGGTGCTCGACGGACGTCTGCGTCAGGCGCTGACCCGCCATCAGCGTACGCAGAAATACAGCCGTTTCCAGCCGGGTAATAAAGGTGGGACGCACGTCGCCCCGTTTCCGAAGCGTAAAAACAAAGAGGTGGCGTAAATGAAGCTGAACTGGGAAAGCGCGCTGCTGATGCTACTGGTGCTGGAAATCGTCCTGTTTGGCGCTGCCAACCCGCGAATGCTCGACGTGAATATGCTGCTGTTCAGCACCAGCGATTTCATCTGCATCGGCATTGTGGCACTGCCGCTGACGCTGGTGATCATCAGCGGTGGGATCGACATTTCGCTTGGCTCAACCATCGGCCTGTGCGCGATTGCGCTAGGGGTGATGACCCAGGCCGGATGGCCGATGAGCATCGCCATTCCGCTTACTCTGCTGCTCGGTCTCCTGTGCGGGGTGGTGAACGCGGCGCTGATTCATTACACCGGCATCAGCCCGTTGGTTATCACCCTTGGCACGCTGTATCTCTATGGCGGTGCGGCTCTGCTGCTTTCCGGTATGGCGGGGGCGACGGGCTACGAAGGCATTGGCGGCTTCCCGGACAGCTTCACCGCCTTCGCCAATCTCACGCTGTTCGGCCTGCCGGTTCCGTTGGTGCTGTTTATCGTTATCACCTTCTTCTTCTGGCTGCTCGCGCATCGCGGGCGCTTTGGTCGTCATCTCTTTTTACTCGGACAAAACCCGCGCGCCGCGCGTTACGCGGCGCTGTCGGTCAACGGTATGCCTTACGTGCTGTATGGCCTGGTGGGGCTGGCGTCGGCCATTGCGGCGCTGGTGCTGGTCTCCTATTTCGGTTCGGCCCGTTCTGATTTAGGTCGCGATTTGCTGATGCCCGCGCTGACGGCGGCGGTGCTCGGCGGGGCCAATATCTACGGCGGCTCGGGATCGGTTATCGGTACGGCCCTGGCCGCGCTGTTGGTGGGGTATCTGCAACAGGGTTTACAGATGGTCGGTATTCCCAACCAGGTGTCGAGTGCGCTCTCCGGGGCGTTGCTGGTGGTGGTAGTGATGGGACGTTCGCTGAGCCTGCATCGGGAAGGGGTGAGCACGGTGTGGCGTCGGCTGGTTTCGCGCAAAACAATCGGAGCATGAAATGAAAGCAAAACGGTGTGTGCAACTGAGCGCCCTGGCGCTGGCAATGAGCGTGGCTGCCGTGCAGGCGGCGGACCGAATCGCCTTTATCCCGAAACTGGTGGGCGTCGGCTTCTTCACCAGCGGCGGCAACGGCGCGAAAGAGGCGGGTAAACAGCTCGGGGTAGACGTCACCTACGATGGCCCAACGGAGCCGAGCGTCTCCGGCCAGGTTCAGCTCATTAATAACTTCGTCAACCAGGGTTACAACGCCATTATCGTCTCGGCAGTCTCGCCAGACGGCCTGTGCCCGGCGCTGAAACGCGCGATGCAGCGCGGGGTGAAAGTCCTGACCTGGGATTCCGACACGAAACCGGAATGCCGCAGCATTTACATCAACCAGGGGACGCCGGAACAGCTCGGCGGTTTGCTGGTCGACATGACCGGAAAACAGGTCAGCAAAGCGGATGCCAAAGTGGCGTTCTTCTACTCCAGCCCCACCGTTACCGACCAGAACCAATGGGTGAAAGAGGCGAAGGCCAAAATCGCCAAAGACCATCCGCAATGGCAGGTGGTCACCACCCAGTTTGGCTATAACGATGCCACCAAATCGCTGCAAACCGCCGAAGGCATTCTCAAAGCCTATCCGGATTTAGACGCCATCATCGCCCCGGATGCCAACGCGTTACCGGCGGCGGCACAGGCGGCGGAAAACCTTAAACGCCAGGGTGTGGCGATTACTGGCTTCAGCACGCCAAACGTGATGCGGCCTTACGTGGAGCGCGGCACGGTGAAAGCCTTCGGACTGTGGGATGTGGTCGAGCAGGGCAACATCGCGGTGAACGTGGCCAATCATCTGCTGAAAAAAGGCGATTTGAATGTGGGCGACAGCGTAGCGGTGAAAGATATCGGTGACCTCAAAGTGGAGCCGAACAGCGTGCAGGGCTATCAGTATGAGGCTAAGGGCAACGGCATTGTATTGCTGCCGGAGCGGGTGGTGTTCACCAAAGAGAATATTGGCAAATACGATTTCTGAGGGAGGGGAAAATGGCTGATTTAGACGATATCAAAGACGGGAAAGATTTCGGGCTCGACCGCCCGCAGAAAAATGCGCTGTATGCCCTGAAAGGTTGCGGCTCGCTGGAGTGGGGCATGCAGTCGCGGCTGGCGAGGATTTTTAATCCACACAGCAACCGCACGGCGATGCTGGCGTTTGACCACGGCTATTTTCAGGGGCCGACCACTGGGCTTGAGCGCATTGATTTGTCGATAGCGCCGCTGTTTGCTGAAACCGACGTGCTGATGTGTACGCGCGGTATCCTGCGAAGCCAGGTGCCCGCCGCCACCAACAAGCCGGTGGTGCTGCGGGCCTCGGGCGGTAACTCGATATTGAGCGAGCTGTCGAACGAGTGCGTGGCGGTGGCGCTGGAAGACGCGCTGCGTCTCAACGTGGCGGCGGTGGCGGCGCAGGTGTATATCGGCAGCGAGCACGAACATCAGTCGATCAACAACATCATCAAGCTGGTGGACGCAGGCAACCGCTACGGAATGCCGGTGCTGGCGGTGACCGGCGTCGGGAAAGAGATGACCCGCGATGCGCGCTATTTCTCGCTGGCGAGCCGTATCGCCGCAGAAATGGGGGCGACCTTCGTTAAAACCTACTTCGTGGAAGAGGGATTTGAAAAAGTGACCGCCAGCTGTCCGGTGCCGATTGTGATTGCGGGCGGCAAAAAGCTGCCGGAAGACGAGGCGCTCGACATGTGTTGGCGTGCCATCGACCAGGGGGCGTCCGGCGTCGACATGGGGCGCAATATCTTCCAGTCCAGCGCGCCGCTGGCGATGCTGAAAGCGGTGAAAAAAGTGGTGCATGAGAACCTCAGCGCCCGTGAGGCATATCAGTTCTGGCAGGAAGAAAAACAGGGAGAGCAGCCATGAACGTGACGCTGGTGGAGATCAACATCAAACCAGAACGGGTAGACGAGTTTCTCGACGTGTTTCGCGCCAACCATGAAGGGGCCCTGACCGAGCCGGGCAATGTGCGTTTTGACGTGTTGCAGGACCCGGACGTAGCGACCCGTTTTTTCATCTACGAAGCGTATAAAGATGAGGCGGCGGTGCAGGCGCACAAGAAGACGCCGCACTATCTGACGTGTGTGGAAAAGCTCGATGAGATGATGTCGGAGCCGCGTAAGAAACGCAGTTTTGTCGGGTTGTTGCCGGAGGTTTAAGGCGAGACGTAGGCCCGGCAAGCAATGCGCCGCCGGGCAACATACGTTACTGCTTCCGGAAAAAATCGTTATACAACATATACAAATGCGCTGCACTCCATGAGAAGTTTGGCGCACCCTGCTGCGCTCCGGTCAGCGGGTTGTAGTTTTCCTGAATCGGCCCATCGCTGGTCAGCCCTTTGGCGTGTTGGAAGAAGTTATCCGCCAGTTTCAACGCCGCATCGCGATGCCCGTAGCGTTCCATCCCTTTCAGGCCAAACCAGAACTGATCGACCCACACCCGACCGCGCCAGTAGATATCTGCGCCAAACGCCGGGCTGGTCAGTGCGGCGGTGCCCAGCGGCACAAAGGTGTTGAACTCTTTCGGGTCGAGCATCACCGCCACCACCGCATCGGCGTGCGCCTGGGTGGCCGCACCGTTAAACAGCGGCGACCAGCCTTCCGGACCTTTACCGCGCTCGACGATAGGTTTGCCCGCGCAGCCATTGATCAGCGGTTTATCTTCGATGCGAATGTCGTAATAAAAACCCGATTTGGCGTCGAACATGCAGGTATTGATGTAGTCCGCGAGTTTATCCGCCAGTTGGCTGTAATGCCCGGCGGCGTCGTTTTTGCCGAGGATTTTCGCCATCTGTGCCAGATAGCGGTTATCGCTATACATGTAGCTCGCCTGGTCGACGGATTCCTGCAGCAGCGAATAGCCGAGCAGGGTGCCGTCTTTATCGCGGTTTTCGGCGAAGTTCACCGTCCAGTCGCTGCGCTTGCCGCCATTTTTCACGTATTTATCGAGTTGCTCTTTGTCGATAAAGCCAAATACCGCCGCGTCGTCGCGCCCGGATTCCCAGGAGGCCGCCACCTGGGCCGGAATTTGTAGGCTGTCGTACTGGCCTTTGCTGACGGTGTTGGCGTAATTTTTCAGTCCGGAAAGGGTCTGCTCTTTATCGCCTTTTTTCACCGTAAACAGCATCTCGCCGCGGGCGGTGTTATGCGCTTTATCGCGGGTCGCGCCGTACTCCGGCACGCCGTTGTGGTTATGATCCCGATTGCGCAGCCACCAGTCGTGATAGGCCACAAGTTTCGGGTACATCTCCTCCAGCCACTTTTGGTCTTTAGTGACGTTATACACCTCCATTACTGACCACGCCGCCAGGCTCGGCTTGGTGTTGCGCTCGTTCCAGTTACCGCCGTCGCCACCGCGATCCGGACTCAGGTTCCAGGCGATCAGATCCGGCACAAAGCCCACATCCTGTGGACGCACTTTGTCGTCGGCTTTCACCTGCCAGGAGAACACCGCGCGGATGTTGTCTTTGGCAATCTCCGGGTTGAAATGCGCCATCGCAAACGCTTGTTTCCAGGTATCCCACGGCCAGGTCTGGTTGCCGGAGAACCAGCGCCCGGTGACCGATGGCGTGACGGTATTGAACGCCACCGCACCGCCCGGTGAACGCCAATTGCCGTTCAGGGTTTCGATAGCTTTCACCGCCACCCGCGTTTGCTCTGCGGTGGCGTCCGGGTTGCTCAGCCCGCGCTGCAGATACCCTTCCCAGCGCTGCTGTGAGGCGAGCATAAAGTGCGCAGGTCGGGCGAGGATATCGCGAATTTGCATCTTCTCGCGGCTGACATCCTCGGCGGTCAGCAGGTGAGAATAAGTGGTCCACAGTGTGGTCGAGCCGTTGACGCGGGCGGTGCTGGTAAAATGATGACCGTCGACGACGGTCTCGACCGGAATCGATTTATGCACCTGATACTGCGACGCGCCGGAGGTCAGCAGATCCCAGGTGGAACGCACTTTGCCGAAGGTCACGTTCACCCCATCGCGGGTGGCGACCAGGCGGCGCTGGTAGTCCGGGAAAGCGCCGTCGATGGTTTTGTCGGAAACCGCTTTGCCCTCTTTAGCCTCCAGTTTTTCCAGCAGTTCGCCGTCCCATTGCAGCAGCAGCGGGGCGTCGCTGGTGATTTTCGTTTCTAAGAGTGAGGTGCGCGGGCTGGCGAAGCGCAGGGTCATCTCAATCTTCACCCCGGGGGCGGTGAGCGTCTGTTTCAACGCGCCGGGAAGGCTCCAGGCCTGCATCGTGAAATCGACTTTTTTGCCGCCGCGATACACCGTCAGGCGGTCAAAATGGGTGGCCATAAAGTTGATGTATTCTTCGGTCAGCAGTGCCGGGCCGGGAAAACCGCCCATCGTCGCCGGGCCGTCGGGCAGCAAATGCCCGTGCCACGCCCCCAGATCGAAGAACGGGCTGAAGCGCTGGTGCTCGTCGCTGTCAAAATCCTGCATGTACTGCGGCGCA
Source organism: Scandinavium lactucae (assembly GCF_033843265.1). Lineage (NCBI taxonomy): Bacteria > Pseudomonadati > Pseudomonadota > Gammaproteobacteria > Enterobacterales > Enterobacteriaceae > Scandinavium > Scandinavium lactucae. The sequence goes on along the minus strand of NZ_JAWXRD010000029.1, from coordinate 144,182 downwards.
CCGACGCGGTTAATCACGTTTTTATAGTCATCGGCGGTGGCCGCGTGCGCTGACAGGCTAAGCAGCAGGGCGCAGGCCAGCGGGGCGAGAGAGGTCGTCAGTTTCATGGTGTCTCAGTCCTTGTTACCAGTAAAAGTATTGCATCAGGAAAACCGGGTCGCTCGGGTCGCCGGAGGCCGTTTTCATGTACCAGCGGCTATCAGCGGCAGTGGCAAAACGCCCGCCGCCGTATTCATACCAGATACCGAACTGCATAAACGACGTGGTTTCATCGGCGTCGTGATCCGGGCGATGTTTTGCGTAACTCCAGGCCGTGGAAAAATAGAGGCCTTTCAGCGGTTCAATCATTGCACTGGCCATAAAGCCGGTTTCGGTACCTGGCACGTCCTGCCCCATTGCGCGTCCGGTGTGATGCCAGGCAGTCGGCCTGCACGGGCCAGCTTTTAAGGATCCTGGTTCCTTCAGGAAACTGTCGACGCGGGTGCGGCTTCAATTTGTTGTTCTTCTTTAGATAATCCTTTGACGTATTTACTGTATTTCCACCAGGCGAAGCCGAGGAAAATCACAATTCCACCGACGTTATAGAAAATAATGGTCAGAATATTGCCGCCGGTCGGAAAGGTGGAGGCAATAAAGCCAATGGTGAAAATCACAATCAGCATCGACACCATCACCATGCCGGTGGTGCGCGATCCCATTTTAAAATCACGCGGCAGATGATCGAGTTTGCGACGCAGGTTGAGGTAGGCCAGCATAATAAACAGCGGCGGCAGCATCGAGGCGGCGGCGGTCATATTAATCACCGTATTCATCAGATCCTGCGCGGTATTCGATCCCATGGTCGGGATAATCATCAGCGGAATGACGATCAGATACTGGATCCACGCCGCGCGAGCTGGAACGCCGTTTTCATTCAGCGCCACGGTCTTTTTACCGAAGATGCCAGACGGGATTTCCGAGAAGAAGATTTTCACCGGTGTGGCAGTCCACATCAGCAGCGAGCCAAACATGGCGGTGAACGACACTAAGCCAACGAAGCGGTTCATCAGCACTTCCGGCAGCCCAAACCAGACCGCCAGGCCGTGGAATACCTGCACTGAACCACCGGTAAACTTCAGCTCTTTGCTGCTGATAAAGACGTTGATCAGCACCGAGGAGATGGAATAAAGCACGCCAATGAAGATCCCGGCGAGGATGATCACTTTCACGAAGGATTTCGATCCGCCTTTGACGTCGTTGACGTACACCGCCACCGATTCGGCACCGCCTGCGGCCATGAAGATCCATGTGGTTATGCCGAGGAACGCCCAGTTAAAGTTGGGGATCATCGCCTCGACGGTGATCGGATCCGCCGGTTGCACGCCGCCGAGCAGCGCCGCGCCGGCCAGCAGAATATAAGACAAGGTCAGCAACAGCATTAGCGTTGAGGTTACGGAGGTTATCGGCCCGAGCATTTTTGCGCCGTTGGTCGATACCCACGTCGAGAAGGCAAACAGCACCAGGCTCAGCACCACGGTAGTAAACGGCGTCAGAATGTACTCATAGCCGAGAAATGCATACGAGGCGTAGGCTATGACGCGCGGTAATAGCGAGGTAAAGAAAAACAGATTCACAAACCAATAGGTGTAGGCGGTAATAAATGCCCAGCGGCCACCGAGTGAGCTTTTCACCCACGCATAAACGCCAGCCTCGGAGTTTTTATTCAGTGAAACAAATTCGGCGATGATCAAGCAGAACGGAATAAAGTAAAACAGCGTTGCCAGGAAAAACATTGGCGCGGACGCCAGTCCCAGCTCGATATTATTGTTGATGACGTTGTTAAAACTAAACACGGCGGCGAAGGTCAGCGACAGCAGGCCGAACTTGCCGATGGTATTACGCTTTGACTCTGACATTTTGACTCTCCGGGTACAGGGAGGATAGCGGCGCTACATTGGCACCGCCGGATATTTTTTATTTGTTATGGAAATAGCCGTCTTCAACGGTGACCCGTAGCACGACCTTTTTTACCGCCCCGGCACTGATAAAGCGGTAGGCTTCGTCGATATCGCAGATAACCATTTGCCCTTCGTGCACCTGCACGGTTTCGCCGCAGCCTTTGAGGAATTCGCGGTCGGTTTCATCGCGATAGCACTCCACCACCTGCAATCGCGCTTTCGGCGCGTATTCGATTTTTTGCGCGCCCTGTAGGTAGTAGTGGACGTCAAAATAGCGCCGATGGCCGAGAAATAGCGCATCAGTGGTGGTGTCTGTGGTCAGCCGATAACTCAGCGAATCACCGATGGAATGCGCCACACCCGGGCGAATGTGGTCGATATTGCGGATGGCTTCCACGCAGCGCTGCCATTTGCGACCACCGTGATAGCGTTGGGTAAACTGTTCCAGGTTGTTAATAATTTCCATTATTCGGCCTCACGTTCGGCGGTAGAGGGAGTCAGATGAAACGCCTGGCTTGCGACGTTGCCGCTGGCGGGCAGCAGGGTGAAACCGTAGCGGAACGCCTCGAACCGCACGCGCCAGCTGTCCAGCACTTCGCTGCCCCAGGAGTTCGACCCAAGTCCCAGCAACTGGTGGTCAAGATTCAGCGTGATGTGCCCGCTGCGTACCAGTTCGTTGCAGTGGCGCGCGGCGTGAATCGCCTCGGCGCTGTACGGCCAGGCGCTGAAGTGAATCGGCTGATGCGCCACCGCTAACAGGCCGTGGCCGTCACGGTTGGTCAGCGCGACCCAGCGCACCTGCTGGCGGTTGCCGTTGTTTTGCGGGAACGGATAGGGCTCGAACATCGCGCCCACATTGCTGCGCCAGACATCAATCAGGTTGGCCTGCTGGCTGTCCGGGTAGTTTTCTCCCGGCCCGCGCCCGTAGTACGTCACCTGGTTGAGGCTCTCGTTGATGCCGAGGCTGAAGCCGATGCACGGGATAATGTGTGGATACTCGCCGTAGGGCGTACCCGCCAGTTCGATGCTCAGCGCGCCCGCCGGGCTTATACGCCAGCGATAGCTACAGCGCATGCCGAAATCAAATACCGGTGGGGCGATGACGGTGTCGCTGATGACACACACCGAGTCGCCGTCGCGCTCGACACGCAGGTCGCGCAGATGTTCCTGCATGATTTGTAGATGATTGGGTTGCCACAGGCCTTCGTATTCCTGCTTGTGGTTATCTATCATCGGCTTGAAGAAGGTCATTTTTCCCTCTTCGGCAATCAGCTCCTCGCCGTTGACCTGCCATGACGCCAGCTTGCCGCTCAGGCGTGAGAACACCATACGGAAGTTATGGCCGCTGACGGTGCAGGCCAGGCGTTCGTCGCGGATAACCAGCGGCGTGGCGCTATCGGAAAGCCACGGCATCGTCCTCAACGTGCGTGGAGCCAGTGCGAACTGGTACTGCGCAATCGGGTGATGTGCTTCGCTGTAGCGAGTGGCGGAATCTTTGCTGACGTACACGTTGAGCCAGCTTTCACGGCCATCGGATTTGGGCAGGTCAATCGTCACCGTGCGGCTACTGTTGGGCGGAAGATCGCTGATTTTCAGCGCCTGGCTGCTAATGAGTTCGCCTTCGGCTTTGACCTCCACCCGCAGGGTGTAATCGTCCAGCGTGCTGAACCACAGCTTGTTTTCCACCCGCAGCTCGCCGCGCGCGAGGTCAACGGCGTGGACTTTTACCGGGGCGATCACCTGTTTGTACTCTTTCAGCCCCGGGCCTGGGGTTTGATCGGAATAAATCAGGCCATCGAGGCAGAAGTTGGCGTTGTTCGGGTAGTCGCCAAAATCACCGCCGTACTGGTAAAACGTGTTGCCGTCGTCGTCCTGCGCCTGAATACCGTGATCGCACCACTCCCAGACGTAGTGCCCTTGCAGGCAGTCGTGACGATAAAATACATTCTGGTATTCGTTCAGGCCGCCGGGGCCATTGCCCATTGCATGGGCATATTCGCAAATGATACGTGGCTTCGGATGCGGGTATTCGCCGAACTCATTCATCAGCGGCACGCGGGTGTACATGGTGGAGATGATATCCACCACTTCAGCGTCGCGGTCCTCTTCGTAATGTATTAACCGGGTTGGATCCAGCGCTTTGCAGGCCTTCGCCATGGCGCGAATATTACAGCCGTAACCGGATTCGTTGCCGAGTGACCAGATGACAATCGACGGATGGTTTTTCTGCGCCTGAACGTGGCGCACGATGCGCTCGACGTATACGCCTTCCCACGCAGGATCGTCGGTGATTCGGCTCAAATCGCCGACGTTGGCAAAACCGTGGGATTCGACGTCGGTTTCTGCCATCACGAACAGGCCGTAAATATCGCACAGCTCATAGAAGCGCGGATCGTTCGGATAGTGGGCGGTGCGGACCGAATTGATGTTGTGCTGCTTCATCAGGATCAGATCTTTCTCGACCCGATCCATGCTCACCGCGCGGCCCTTTAGATGATCGTTATCGTGGCGATTGACGCCGTGCAGCATTACGTACTGATTGTTGATCCGCATCAGGCCGTCGCGGACCTGAATGTCGCGGAAGCCGACGCGCTGCGGCACCACTTCCAGTACCTCGCCAGCGGCATTTTTCAACGTCAACACGAGGTGATAAAGGTGCGGCGTTTCGGCTGACCACTGCTTCGGCTGCTTGACGTCAACGCTGAAATCAAGCGTTTGTCGCTGCGCCACGCGGCTATCGGCCGTGCCCTGATACAGGCATTGTTCGCCGTCGAAAAGCCGGTATTCGAGGGTGACGTTCTCCGCCTGGGTGGTCAGGTTTGCCAGCTCGACAGAACAAGAGAGTGTGGCATCGCAGTAGTCGTCGTTGAAAACGGTGCGGATAGTGAAATCGTCGATGTGGGTAAGTGGGCGACCAACAAGATACACGTCGCGGAAAATTCCCGCCGTCCACCACATGTCCTGGTCTTCGACGTAGGTGGAATCAGCCCATTGCAGCACTTTGACGCACAGCAGGTTATCGCCCGCGTGAACGTACGGCGAAATATCGAACTCGGCGGTCAGGCGGCTGCCTTTGCTGAAACCGACGTAGTGGCCGTTAACGTAGACCTCAAAATAGGTTTCCACCCCGTCGAATTTGAGCCGCGTCTGGCGTGCGTCCCAGCTTTCGCCGAGGGTGAAGAGGCGCTGATAGGCACCGGTCGGGTTGGCGCTCGGCACGTACGGCACGTCAATCGGGAAGGGGAAACCTTCGTCGGTGTACTGCAGTTTCCCGTGGCCTTCCAGTTGCCACATCGATGGGACGCCAATTTGGCTCCAGTCGCTCATCAGCTGATGAGGAAATGCTTCAGGCACTTCAAGCGGATGGTCAAAATAACGGAACGTCCACTGACCGCTCAGCAGCAGAAAATGACTGCTGGCCTCGCGGGAAAAGGAGCGGGCCTGGTCGATATTGTGGTAAGCAAAAAAGTACGCGCGCGGCGGTAGCCGGTTTTCGTGCGTAAGCTGAACATTCTCCCAGCGGTTCATGTCATCTCCCTGTGGGGTAAAACATCATTGCTGAGGAGTTTAGTAAAAATTTTACTAAATAAAATCAATAAAACCGAAATGAGTTAAGCGGATCACAAAAAAGCGGGATTCAAAGAGGGGATTAAAATCGCCCGGCGGCACGATGTTTGCCGGGCCTACGCGGGATCCGTAGGCCCGGTCAGCGAAGCGCCACCGGGCAAAAAAACAACTTAACGCGTGGTGCCGCGTAACTTCAAACGGCTGGGAACAAACACCTGCAGCGGCAGCGCCCGGCCATCGCGCGATTTTTCCAGCAGCAGGTTCACACCCTGGCTGCCCATCATTTCGGAATGGATGCGTACGGTGCTGAGCGGCGGAAAGGTAAAGCGGGCGGTAGGGATGTCGTTGACGCTGATCAGGCTAATGTCCTGCGGCATGGCGAGGCCTTTCTCATGAATAGCCCGCAGCACGCCGATGGCGATGGAATCGGAGGCGACAAACAGCGCTTCCGGGAAATCGTTTTGCGCCAGCATCTGGGTTGCCAGTTCATATCCGGACGAACTCGAAAATCCACCGCGCCAAATATCGTCTTCCGATACCACGCCCTTCAGGCGGCCATACTCGACGAACGCTTTTTCGCGGATATCGGCTTTGCCTGGCTCGTCCTGGCCACCGATAAAGCCGATGCGCTGCACGCCCTGGGCGACAAAAAAATCGATAACCTCTTTGCTGATGCGCACCAGGTCGATATCCACCGAGTCATAACTGGAACCGACTTCGTGAAAATCAATGAAGCAGATGTTGTCGCTCAGCGCTTCTGCCGCCTGACGCATTTCCGGGGCAGGCTTGCCGACAATTAAGATCCCGCTGACCCGATTCACATCAGGAAGCCCCTGATTTTCATAGCAGTTAGTCAGCCCGATATTCAGCTTTTCGCACTGGGTTTCTATCCCGTGACGGATAGCCAGGTAGTAAGGATCGTTGATTTCCATCTCCTGGCGGTAGCTGTATAACGCCAGCACGTGATGACAGGCATCGTGATGCACCAGGCTTTTGCGCGCGCTGCTGCCGCGATATTCCAGCTTTTCGGCAATCTCGAGGATCCGATGCCGGGTCTCTTCTTTGACGTTCAGGGTCGGGTCATCGTTCAGAATGCGCGACACGGTGGCCTGCGATACGCCCGCTTCCTTTGCGATATCTTTCAGTGTTGCCATGGGGTCCCTTAGCGCGAGAGTTGAAGTTTAGTCTGCCGCCATTGTAATGAATCCCACGTATTTAGTAAAAATCCATTGATCGCGATGGCCGCTTATGCTGTGATATTTTTACTAAATATTTACTTGAGGTGAGTATGGAAACGGTAGCTTATGGTGATTTTGCGCGTCTGGAGATCCGCACCGGCAAGATTATTGAGGTGAAGCGTCACGGCAATGCCGACAAGCTGTACATCGTGCAGATTGATATCGGCGAGCGCACGCTGCAAACCGTCACCAGCCTGGTCCCGTATTACGCGGAAGACGAGCTGTTGGGTAAACAAGTGGTGGTGCTGTGTAATTTGCAGAAAGCGAAAATGCGCGGGGAAGTGTCGGAATGTATGCTGCTGTGCGCCGAAACCGACGACGGCAGTGAAAGCGTGCTGCTGACCGCTGAACGCGCGATGCCTGCAGGCGTGCGTATCGTATAATAAAAGCCCGGCGGCACTATAGACTCCACGGGCCTACAGGTTTGTAGGCTCGGAAGCGCAGCGCCACCGGGCGAGGGTTTACGCAACTATCTTCAGGCCTGCTCCACGGAAACCCGCAGTGCGGCCAGCGCTTTACCGGTCGCTTTCAGCACCTGCTCACACTGTTCAACGGTCAGCGTCAGCGGCGGTTCGATGCGAATGGTTTTGGCGTTGTTCAGCGTGCCGGCCACCAGAATGCGCTGGCGGAACATCTCGCTGGCAAAGGTGTAGCCGATTTCATTATCAACAAACTCAATCGCAATCAGCATCCCTTTCCCACGCGCTTCCTGCACCAGGTCCGGGTATTCACGCGCCAGCAGACGGAAACCGTCCAGCAGCATGTCACCTTTCTGTTCAGCCTGCGCGGGCAGGTTCTGCTCCAACAGCACGTTGATGGTTGCCAGCGCGGCCGCACAGGCCAGCGGGTTACCGCCAAAGGTGGTGGTGTGCAGGAACGGGTTGTCGAACAGTACCGAGAAAACTTCTTCGGTCGCTACCGTCGCGCCAATCGGCATCACACCGCCGCCGAGGGCTTTCGCCAGGCACAGAATGTCCGGCTGCACGTTTTCATGCTCGCAGGCGAACATCTTCCCGGTGCGGCCCATCCCGGTTTGCACTTCATCGAGAATAAGCAGCGCGCCAAACTCATCACACAGCTTACGCACGGCGGGCAAATAACCCTGCGGAGGAAGAATAACCCCACCTTCGCCCTGAATCGGCTCGAGGATAATCGCCGCCACGTCATCACCGGTCTTTTTGCATTCGCTCAGAACGGTGCGCATTGCGTTGATATCCCCGAACGGCACGTGGCGGAAGCCCGGCAGCAGCGGCATAAACGGTTTGCGGAAGGTCGATTTTGCCGTCGCCGACAGTGCGCCCAACGATTTGCCATGGAACGCGCCGCTGGTGGCAATAAAGGTGAACTTCCCGCGCGGTGACTGGTACGCTTTGGCGAGCTTGAGCGCCGCCTCAACGGACTCAGTGCCGCTATTGCTGAAGAAGCTGTACTTCAGTTTACCCGGCGTCAGCGCCGCTAAGGTTTTGGCGAGCATCGCCCGCAGCGGATCGAGCAGTTCCTGGCTGTGAAGCGGTTGTTTGGCGAGCTGATTCTGTACGGCGGAAACCACTGTTGGATTACGGTGCCCCACATTGAAAATTCCAAAGCCACCCAGGCAATCAATAAACTCCTGTCCCTGGGTGTCGACAAGCGTATTCAGACTTCCCGCTTGCCACTCTACGGCTCCGTAATCCCCGCCGGCGGTAACAGATTTTCGATACTCTAAAAACCCCGGATTCACATGCTCTTTAAAGTATTCCCGGACCTCCTGGTTCAGAGCTTTCATCTCCTCATGGTCAAGCGTGCGCTTTTCGATGAGATTCAGTGCGTGCGCGCTACAGGCTAAAGCTGAGGCGCTGGAAGGTAACCTGTTCAAAATATGCTCCTGTACACCGCGTATCACATGATACTGATTTAAGTATTGCAGGGATTACGCCAGCCAGGAGCGGAACGAGAAAATCGGGATAAACGCCTGTGCAGGGCCTTGTGTTACAAAATTTAATCATTTCCATAACATTTCGGCGGTTTTTACTCCTGAGTATAAATTCATCAAACGGTCATTTTATTGAACGGCTGCCTCAGGGTGGTGCAGTCGTTGCACCCGTCTGAAGCCCCACCAAAATTAGGGGCTTAAACACAAATTGCGATCTGCATCAACTTTAACAATTAAAGTTAAAGTGGTTATCGCCGAAATAACAATTAAGAGAAAAATTAATAACCACTAAATCAGTCAAGGACGCGTAAATGTCAGCTCCATTGATTGTCACGCAGCGTGATTATGCGCTCGACGATGACACCACTTTAATGTCCACTACCGACCTGCAAAGCCATATCACCCATGCCAACGACACCTTCGTGAAGGTCAGTGGTTATCGCCTGGAGGAACTGACCGGGCAGCCGCATAACCTGGTGCGTCATCCGGATATGCCCAAGGCGGCGTTTGCCGATATGTGGGCCACCCTGCAACAGGGCGAGCCGTGGAGCGGGATCGTCAAAAACCGCCGCAAGAATGGCGATCACTACTGGGTGCGTGCCAATGCGGTGCCGATGGTGCGCGGCGGCAAAATCAGCGGTTATATGTCGATTCGCACCAAAGCCCAGCCGGAAGAGATCGCTGCGGTAGAACCGCTGTATAAAGCGCTGAACCAAGGGCGCAGCACCAGGCGGGTTCGCAAAGGGCTGGTGGTGAGCCAGCGCTGGTGGGGGAAATTGCCGGGTATGGCGCTGCGCTGGCGCGTGAGAGCGCTGATGACGCTGCTGTGGCTACTGCTAACCGCCTCCTTATTCGCCACCGGTGCGCACGGGCTGGTCATTGGCGTCAGCACGCTGATGCTGCTGGTCGGCACCGCCGTTATTGAATGGCAGATTGTCCGCCCGGTGGAGAACGTCGCCCGTCAGGCGTTGAACGTCGCCACCGGCGAGCGGAACAGCGTCACACACCTGAATCGCAGCGACGAACTGGGGCTGATTTTACGCTCGGTCGGGCAGTTGGGGCTGATGTGCCGCTGGCTAATCCATGATGTATCTGGCCAGGTGGCGAGCGTCCGTCAGGGCAGTGAAACGCTGGCGCAGGGCAATAATGACCTTAACGAGCGCACTCGCCAGACGGTAGAAAACGTGCAGCAGACGGTGACTACCATGAACCAGATGGCGGCCTCGGTGCAGAACAACGCCGAAACCGCGACTGCAGCGGACAAACTGTCCAATGCCGCGAGTGCGGCGGCGACGCACGGCGGCCAGGCGATGCATACGGTGGTAAAAACCATGGATGAGATTGCCGACAGCACCCAGCGCATCGGTTCGATTACCAAGCTTATCAACGACATCGCCTTCCAGACCAATATTCTGGCGCTGAATGCGGCAGTGGAAGCGGCGCGTGCCGGGGAGCAGGGCAAAGGCTTCGCAGTGGTGGCGGGTGAAGTGCGCCATCTTGCCAGCCGCAGTGCCAGCGCTGCGAACGATATCCGTAAGCTGATCGACGCCAGCGCCAGCAAGGTGCAGTCCGGCTCCGATCAGGTTCATGCCGCGGGTAAAACCATGGACGATATTGTCAGCCAGGTGCGCAATGTGACCGGGCTGATTGCGCAAATCAGCCTTTCCACTTCAGAGCAGGCGGCGGGCCTGTCGGATCTCACCCGCGCGGTGGCGGAGTTGGATGCCATCACCCAGAAAAACGCCGGACTGGTGGAGGAGAGCGCCCACGTCTCGGCGATGGTCAAACACCGGGCCGGGCGTTTGCAGGATGCGGTCACGGTGCTGCATTAATCCTGACGAAGGGCGTATCGGGCAAAGACCGCACATCATGCACTTTTGGTTTTGTTGTAAATCATTATCATTTACGATTAATACCAATGACAATAGATGATGAGATGACCTTATGACCCCTTCGAGCCCTCAGAAGAAATATCCGAAGCGAGTGCGCAATGAGCTACGCTTTCGCGAGCTGACCGTCCTGCGCGTGGAGCGCATCAGCCAGGCTTTTCAGCGTATCGTGCTGGGCGGCGAGGCGCTGGCAGGCTTTACCTCAGCCGGATTTGACGATCACACCAAGCTGTTTTTCGCCGAAAAGGGTAGCCGTATCACGCCCCCCACAGTGACGGACGAGGGGATTGTCTGGGCCGACGGGGTGCGCCCTCAGACGCGGGATTACACGCCGCTGTACAACGCCGAAACGCATGAGCTGGCGTATGACTTTTTCATTCATGATGGCGGGGTCGCGAGCCAATGGGCGGTGAACGCCAACGTGGGTGACACGCTGACCATCGGTGGCCCGCGCGGATCGCTGGTAGTACCGGAGGATTACGCCTGGCAGCTGTACGTTTGTGATGAGTCGGGAATGCCTGCGCTGCTTCGTCGTTTTGCCGCGCTGCGCCAGTTACCACAGCGCCCGCAGGTGAAGGCGATTGTTACCATCGCCGATGCCGTATATCAGGATTATCTGGCGGATTGCGGGTTTGAAATTGACTGGGTGGTGGGCCACAGTCAGCAGGCGGTAGCCGATAAACTGGCGGCGTTACGCGTACCGCAGGAGGATTATTTCCTCTGGCTGACCGGCGAAGGCGCGGCGGTGAAATCATGGCTGGATGGCTTTGTGACCGAGGCGATGGACCCGCAGCTGGTGCGGTCGCAGGCGTACTGGCACCAGAAGTAGTTTGCAGTTGCCCCTCTCCCTACAGGGGAGAGGGCTAGAATGAGGGGGGATCACGCCACCTCATCAAATCCTGCATCAAAAATCTGTTTCTCCAGGGTGCGAATGGTGTTGCTCATCGCTTTCTCCTGCTGGTGAAAATAGCCTTCCTGATCGCGCAGGGTCGTCACCAGCTGCCATGCTCCTTCTTTTTCCAGACCGCTCAGCTCCAGCTTCAGGGCGCTGATTTGCTGACGGATCTCGGCTACCCGTTCGCGCAGGCGCTCCAGGCTGTTCAGCCGCTCGCTGGCCATCATCGGCTGCTGGCCTTTCATTAATCGGGCGAGGATTGTCCGCACCGTAGTGAGATCGCCCTGCTGGCGCGCCTGATTGAGCCGCACCATCAGCGTGGTTGCTTCGGCTTTCAGCTCATCATCCACCAGATCCGGATGGCACAACTTACTGGCCTGACGCCAGAGCTTCTTCAGCTCCTGACGGTCTGACTCCGCCAGGCGCTGCTGCGCCGCCTGGTGGCGCTGGGCTTCCTGATGGCGCTGGCGATACGACTCATAATCCTGACTGGCGGCATCGGCCTGGCGGGCAGACTCCTCGGCAATCGGTTCACTCTGGCTGCCTTCCCGTCGCTGACGGCGCACTATTTTTTCCGCCAGCACTTTTCGCAGGCGCAGGATCTCGGTCATCAATGGTCCGAGCCGGGTCATGTACAGATCGTTAAATTCATCCAGCCGCTGAATACGTGCGCTGCGACGATCGAGCAGTTCCTGTAGCTCGGCCTCCAGCGTTTTCAGCTCCAGCTTGTTAGCCGCGATGCGCGGATCTTGCCAGGGTGCCAGCGCCCGCTGGTTCTGCAACCAGACATCGATTGCTGCGACCGCATCCGCATAGTGCTTATCTTCCAGCGCCGACACGATAGCGTTCAGCCCCTCATCCAGCGCCTCTTTTTTTAACTGCAACAGCTGACTGTGGATGATCTCTTCATCCTCCAGCTCTATCGCATTCTTGATGATTTCCAGTCTTTTAATGGGTTTATTCATGGCGCGTTGGTTCAGCTTCCAGGCCCGCAGAGTGGCTGGCAGATTACCACTGCGCCGTTGGGACTGTCAGCGACAAATCGCAAAAATGCCTGTTAGCACATCGTGATATATCGATATGCGCATTTTGTTGTTGAGTTATTCATACAAGTGATGTTACCGTCTGGACGTCTATAGCTCTATACATCTAAAAATAATGATTGTACTTAACCAAATCCGCAAAATTTTTGACCACGGCAAAACGCCCATCACTGCCGTGGACGACGTCAGTCTGACGGTCGAACAGGGGCAGATATACGGCATTATCGGCTACAGCGGCGCGGGTAAAAGCACCTTGATCCGTCTGCTGAACGGCCTGGAAAAACCGACTTCCGGTAGCGTGGTCATTAACGGCCAGGATATCTCAGCGGCGAAAGGGGAAAGCCTGCGCCGCGCCCGGCTGAAAATCAGTATGGTATTCCAGCATTTCAACCTGCTGTGGTCGCGCACCGTCAGTGACAACATCGCCTTTTCGATGCAAATCGCTGGCGCACCGAAAGCACAAATTAAAGCCCGCGTGGCGGAGCTTATCGAACTGGTTGGACTGACCGGGCGCGAAAATGCCTATCCGTCGCAGCTTTCCGGCGGGCAGAAACAGCGGGTGGGTATTGCCCGGGCGCTGGCGAATAGCCCGGATGTGCTGTTGTGCGACGAAGCCACCTCGGCACTCGATCCGCAAACCACCGATCAGATCCTCGATTTGCTGCTCGATATCAACCGTCGTTTCGGCCTGACTATCGTGCTTATCACCCACGAAATGCACGTGGTGCGCAAGATTTGCGACCGGGTGGCGGTGATGGAAAATGGCCGCGTAGTGGAAGAGGGCGAGGTTATCCGCGTCTTTACTCACCCGCAGCAGCCGATTACCCGGCAGTTTGTGCGCCAGGTCAGCCAGTATGCCGACGACGAAGCGTTTAATCCGGCGCTGGCGAACGATTTGCAGGGCAGCGTTATCAAACTGACCTTTACCGGGCACAGCACGCATCAGCCGGTGGTGGGCGAGTTGACGCTACGCTACGGCCTGCCGTTCAACATTCTGCACGGCAAAATGACCCAAACGGCGCACGGCGTGTTCGGCCAGCTTTGGCTGCACGTGGTGGCGACTGATGAACAGCTGAACAACATCCTCGCGGATTTGCAGCACAGCGATATCGACGGCGAGGTAATTAAGCATGGCTAATCTGACTGAGCAATGGTTCCCGCATCTTGACCTGGATGCCCTCTGGGCGGCGACGCAGGAAACGTTGTACATGACCGCCTTTTCCGGGATCGCGACCTTTGTGCTGGGCATCGTGCTGGGGCTGGCGCTGTTCCTGACCGCTAAAGGTGGCCTGTTCCACAACCGGGCGGTGTACAGCGTGATTTCGGTGGTAGTGAATGTCTTCCGCTCGATTCCGTTCATCATCCTGATTGTGTTGCTGATCCCGTTCACCAAGACGATTGTCGGCACTATTCTTGGTGCGGATGCCGCCCTCCCGGCGTTGATTGTCGGTGCGGCCCCGTTTTATGCGCGTCTGGTGGAAATTGCCCTGCGTGAAGTCGACAAAGGGGTGATTGAGGCCACGCGTTCGATGGGCGCGCGTCTGTCGACCCTGATTTTTCGCGTCCTGCTGCCGGAGTCTTCCCCGGCGCTGGTCTCGGGCATTACCGTCACCCTGATTGCGCTGGTGAGTTACAGCGCAATGGCCGGGGTGATTGGCGCAGGTGGCTTAGGCAATCTTGCGTATCTGGAAGGATTCCAGCGTAACCATAACGACGTCACGCTGGTGGCGACGGTCACCATTCTGGTCATCGTCTTCATCATTCAGTTTTGCGGCGACGTGGTCACTTCTCTTTTAGATAAACGATAATTCTTTGGGACTACACATCATGAAAAAAACACTGACATTGATTGCCGCCGCCACCCTGAGCGCCCTGAGCTTTGCTGCCTGGGCCGATACCCTGACCGTGGGCGCGTCTAACGTGCCGCATGCCGAAATCCTCGAGCAGGCGAAACCGATTCTGGCCAAAGAAGGGATCGATCTGGAAATCAAACGTTTCCAGGACTACATCCTGCCGAATACGGCACTGGCCGGGCGTGAAATCGACGCGAACTATTTCCAGCACATTCCGTATCTGAACAGCGTCCTGAAAGATCATGCGGGCGATAAAGATTACGATTTTGTCAGCGCTGGGGCGATTCACATCGAGCCTATTGGTATCTACTCGAAGAAATATAAGACCCTGAAAGATCTGCCGCAAGGCGGCAAAATCATCATGCGTGATGCGGTGTCAGAAGAAGGCCGTATCCTCTCTATCTTCGAAAAAGAGGGCGTGATTAAGCTTAAGCCGGGGATTGATAAAGTCACTGCACGCATCAGCGATATCGTTGAGAACCCGAAAAAGCTGAAGTTCCTGCCGAACGTTGAAGCGTCGTTGCTGCCGCAGATGTACAACAACGATGAGGGCGCGGCGGTGGTGATTAACGCCAACTACGCCATCGACGCAGGCCTGGACCCGGTACACGATCCTATCGCCGTTGAAAGCGGTGAGAACAACCCGTATGCCAACATCATTACCGTGCATCGCGGCGACGAGAAGAAAAAGGATATCGTGGCGCTGGTGAACGTGCTGCACTCGAAGGAAATTCAGGATTGGATCCGCACCAAATATAAAGGCGCAGTCATTCCGGTTAATAATTGATTGATAGATACCCTCTCCCCAAGGGGGAGGGTTAGGGTGAGGGGCACTAGCTGCATCGTTCCTCACCCAGACACTTCTTTACAGCACTCTGCCCCTTCACCCGTTAAGATAAGCCTCAAATTCTATTGAGGCGTTTATGATTTCACGTCAGCGTAAAGCTTTGCTTCTTGTCGCTCTGGCATGTCTGGTGGTGCTTATCTGCACCGCGCAGCGCATGGCGGGGCTGCACGCGCTGATGATGAACGCCTCCCCGCTAGCGCAGCAATCTCTTCAACAATCCACTGAACAGAGCAGCGACAGCGAGGCACCGGTCACCCCCTGCGAGCTGAGCGCCAAATCCCTGATGGCCGTGCCGCCGGTGCTGTTTGAAGGGGCGATGTTTGGCATAGCCCTGCTGATGACGGTGCTTGCCGCCGTGCCACAACGCCCGGAACGCCAATGGCCGCCGCGCGTCATCTCTCCCCCCCGGCTACGGGTGCATCTGCGATTATGCGTCTTCCGTGAGTGATAACTGACCTGGCAGTTCAGGTTAATCAATCATTTACGGAGAAAACGAATGCGAATTTTATTCAGGCAGCTTGTGCTCTGCCTGCTCTGGCTATGGCTGCCCGTCAGCCATGCAGCCGACAGCGGCTGGCTGCGCGCCGCCGATAACGACCATGCCAGCGTCAGGCTGCGCACCCAGGCTCAGCCGGGTGGCGACGTGCAGATGCTGCTCGATGTGACCCTCGAAAAAGGCTGGAAAACCTACTGGCGATCGCCGGGAGAAGGCGGCATTGCGCCCGCGATAACGTGGCAGACGCCGCTGGAGATGGACTGGCGTTGGCCGGTGCCACAGCGTTTTGAGGTGGCTGGCATTTCTACCCAGGGCTATCACGGCAACGTCTCGTTCCCGATAACGCTGCACGGCAAACTGCCGGAGAAACTGGCGGGCGTGCTGACGCTCTCGACCTGTAGCAACGTCTGCATTCTCACCGACTATCCCTTTACGCTAGACATGAACGCCCCCACCGGTGCGGATTTCAGCTACGACTTCACGCGAGCGATGGGCACGTTGCCGTTGCAGGATGGCCTGACATCGCAGCTCGAGGCGGGTTATAGCCCCGGCAAACTGACCGTCACCGCGACCCGTGGCGCAGGCTGGCAAAAGCCTAAACTGTTTATCGGTACCCTCGCCGACACTGATTTCGGCAAACCCACCTATCAGATTGACGGCCCAACCCTGACGGCCACCTTGCCGGTGAGCGATGGCTGGGGTGAAACCGCCCCGGATCTGCGCGGCAAAACCATTTCTCTGCTGCTGGCAGATGGCGGCCAGGCCCAGGAAAGCCGCGTGGCCGTGGGAGAAGCCAGCGTGAGCGACACCACGCTGTCCCTCGGTTGGGTGCTGCTGATGGCGCTGGCGGGTGGGCTGATCCTCAACGTGATGCCGTGCGTGCTGCCGGTGTTGGCGATGAAACTCGGCACGCTGGTGCACACGCCGACCCACAGCCGTCGCCAGGTGCGCCAGCAGTTTCTAGCCTCGGTCGCCGGAATTGTGACCTCGTTCCTGGCGCTGGCGTTGATGATGACCGCGCTGCGCCTTAGCAATCAGGCGCTCGGCTGGGGCATCCAGTTCCAGAACCCGTGGTTTATCGCGGCGATGGCGCTGGTGATGGTGCTGTTCAGTGCCAGCCTGCTTGGACTGTTTGAAATCCGGCTCTCCTCTGGGGTATCCACCTTCCTGGCGACCCGGGGGGGCAACGGTCTGGCAGGGCATTTCTGGCAGGGCGCGTTTGCCACGCTGCTGGCCACCCCGTGTACCGCGCCGTTCCTCGGCACCGCGGTATCGGTGGCGCTGGTGGCTCCATTGCCGCTGCTATGGGGGTTGTTCTTCGCGATGGGCATCGGCATGAGTTTGCCGTGGCTGCTGATCGCCGCCTGGCCGGGGCTGGCGCTGCATATGCCGCGTCCGGGGCGCTGGATGAACGTGGTGCGCGTTGTTCTCGGGCTGATGATGCTCGGCTCGGCGCTGTGGCTGGCCAGCCTGCTGACGGTGCATATCGGTCAGACCCCAACGCTGACGCTGTTCGCCGTGGTGGCTGGGTCTTTGCTGCTTGCCACGCTGTGGCGCTGGGGCTGGCGGGTGGCCACGACCTGCCTGCTGCTGACGGCGCTGGGGGCGGCAATGGCGTTCCCGCTGCTGCGGAGCGGAAGCCAGGGCATCGTGGAAGACCGCATTGCGTGGCAGCCGCTGAGTGAAGAGGCCATTCGCGCCGCGCTGGCAGATAACAAGCGGGTGTTTGTCGATGTGACGGCTGACTGGTGTGTGACCTGCAAAGCCAACAAATACAACGTATTGCTGCGGGATGATGTACAGGAGGCGCTTACCGCCCCGGACGTCGTCGCCCTGCGCGGGGACTGGAGCCGTCCTTCCGACAGCATCAGCCAGTTTCTTCGGGCTCGCCACAGCGTGGCGGTGCCTTTCAATCAAATTTATGGCCCAGGGCTGAAACAGGGGCGCATCCTGCCGCCGCTGTTGAGCCGCGATGACGTGCTGCAAACCCTGACCGACGCCAAAGGACAATAACGATGCGTATTCTGACTTTTATCCTGCTGTTTTGTTTTTCAACCCTCAGCCTTGCGGCTGAACCGGATCTGGAGAATTTGCTCTGGAACGACCCGAATACGCCGTCGATGGGGGCGGAAAAACCGCGTCTGACGCTGGTGTCGTTCACCGATTACAACTGCCCCTACTGCAAGCAGTTTGACCCGGAGCTGGAGAAAATCGTACATAAATTCCCGGAGGTGAAGCTGGTGGTAAAACTGCTGCCGTTTCGCAGTGAAAGTTCGGCCAACTCGGCGCGCATTGCGCTGACCGCCTGGCGGCAGCAGCCGCAACAGTTCTGGGCGCTGCATCAGCGTTTGATGTCGAAAAAGGGCTATCACGACGATGCGTCCATTCTTGCCGCGCAGCAGAAAACCGGAACGGAGAACATCAAGGCCGACGGGCAAAGCGGCGAGACGTTACAGATGAACCTGATCCTCTCGCAGGTGCTGGGCGTACAGGGCACACCGGCCACGCTGGTGGGGAAAACCATGGTGCCTGGCGCTATTCCGTATGACGATCTGGAGGCGCTGGTGAAAGAAGAACTGGCGAAAGTTGATGCGGGCTAAACTCAAACGCTGGCTGCGGGAAGGCGTGGTGCTGGGGCTGATCGCCGCCGCCGCAATGCTGGTGATGGATCAGTTCCGCAAACCCACGCTGCCCGCGGCGTTCGCCAGCGCCCCGATGCAGACCCTGGACGGTAAAACGGTCGACCTGGCGGCGATGAGTCGCGAGCGTCCGCTGTTGGTCTACGTCTGGGCGACGTGGTGCGGCGTGTGCCGTTTCACCACCCCGTCGGTGGCACAGATTGCGGAAGAGGGCGGCAACGTGGTCAGCGTGGCGATGCGATCCGGCGATGATGCTACGCTCAGCGCATGGCTGGCGCGTAAGCACTACGCCCTTCCGACTATCAACGATGCCGAGGGCAAACTCACCCGCAGCTGGCAGATCCAGGTCACGCCGACGCTGGTTATTATCGACAAAGGCGAAGTGAAATCGATAACCACCGGTTTCACCAGCGGCTGGGGAATGAAACTGCGATTGTGGTGGGCAGGCGTGTAACGCCTTAATAACGAAAGAGACCTGTCGGCTGGCAGGTCTTTTTTATTTGTGATGTCGAATCATAAAATTTATTTTTAAACCAGAAAATCGGCAAAATAACATAGCAAGCTAATAATCGCCAATGTAATTAAATTCCCAGGTGTTATAATGCAGGCCTTCACTGTTTTAATTTGATGACCCTTTCTGACGGGTCATTTCCTTTTTTTACGTTTAATCATTGGTCGCCTGCCATTATGAGAATAAGACTGTATGCCCTGCTGGGGTTGCCCGTCATTTTTTCCCTGTCGGGATGTTCACTTTCCCCCTCCCTGCCCTTTCTGGGGGCGGCCTTCCCTGACTGGCTTTATTGCCTCGCAGGCGGTGCTGCACTCACCGGACTGATATTCAGCCTGTGCGGAAATAAACTCAGCGAACGCTTCAAATTAAATCTCGCCAGCTGGTTATTAATTGCAGCGACTTTCTCAATGATAATCTGGTTATTTATTTTCAGCTAACCGACAGGCCATTACTATGTTTAAAAATACGCAAAAAACAACGTTAATTGGACTGACGGCGCTGGCCCTTGGCGTGCTCGGTCTGGTTATCTGGCGCGTGGATGCCCGACCGCGAACCGATGATGCCTATGCTTATGCGGATACGATTACCGTTTCACCGGAGGTTAGCGGCAGAATTATTGCCCAACCGGTACACGATAATCAGCTGGTGCAGCAGGGCGAACTGCTTTTCCGTATCGATCCGGCAACATACGAAGCCGCGCTGAAGCAGGCGCAGGCGAAACGCGCCGGTCTCGATAGACAAATTGAGTTGACCCAACGCTCGGTCAATGCCCAGAAATTCAGCGCGGGCTCAGCCAAAGCAGCGATTGCCAGCGCGCAGGCTGACGCCAAAAAAGCCGCCGATACCCTGCATCGTCTTGCCCCGTTGCTTTCGCAAGGATTTGCCTCTGCGGAAGAAATTGACCAGGCGCGTGCGGCCAATGCCAGCGCACAGTCACATCTGCAAAGCCTGCAATTACAGGCGAAACAAGCCGCGGCAGCGGTTAGCGGCGTCGATGCGCTGGTGGCGCAGCGGGCAGAAATTGACGCGCAGATTGATATTGCGAAGCTCAATCTGGCGCATACCGAGGTTCGTGCGCCGTTTACCGGTCGCGTGGCGTCGCTGAAAACCAGCGTGGGCGAATTTGTGGCGGCGGGCAAACCGGTGTTCACCCTGATCGATACTACCCACTGGTATGTCATCGCCAACTTCCGCGAAACCGAACTCAAAAAAATCCACGAAGGCACTCCGGCGCGCGTTTGGCTGATGAGCGACACCGGCAAAACGTTTGACGGCCAGGTGGATTCCATTAGCTTCGGCGTGCTGCCCGATGATGGCGGCAGTGTGATGTCAGGGCTACCCGTCGTTAAAAGAAACATTAACTGGGTCCATGTCTCACAGCGTTTCCCGGTAAAAATCCGGGTCGCTAATCCGGATCCGCACCTGTTCCGCGTCGGTGCCTCTGCGGTGGCAACGCTGCAACCTCGTTGAACGGAGGCGATATGATTACACGTGCGGACCCTGCCCGGGACACCGGGCTGCAACGGCTAGCCCGTTTGCTGCGCCCGTATCCTGGACGCGGCAATCTGATGATGCGTTGCCTGATTACCTGCACGCTGGTGATGATTACCTCGCTGACGCTGCGGGTGCCTTTTCTGGCGCTGTCGCTGATCGCTGTCTTTTATGTCACGCAGAAGAATATCGTTCTATCGACGCTGACCGGGACTCTGTTCGTGCTCGGTACCACGCTGGCGGTAGGGCTGTCGATTCTGACCCTGAAACTCACCTGGGAATACCCGTTGCTTCGCTTGCTGATGGCCAGCGGGCTGTTTTTCACCTGCGTTTACCTGATGCGTGCGACCAAGTATGGCGTGGTCTTTTTCCTCAGTGGTTTGGTGATTTTTTACACCCAAACGTTCGCGGATATGACGGATAACGCCGACAGCGTGGTGAGGATGATCCTCTGGCTGTGGGTGGCGATTAACTACGCCATTATTCTGACCCTGATTGTTAACCTGCTGTTTCTTCCGCAGGAGCCGGTGGCGCAACTTCGGGCTGAATTGATTGCGCAACTGGCCGAAATTATCGCGCGTACAGAACGCCTTATTCGGCGTGAACCGCCCCCGGAAGCCTTGTCAGCCGCAGCTATCCAGGAAAAGACGCTGATGCTGCAGCATATGTTGGCCTTTGCCATTATGCGCGATAAGCGATATCGGCAGGATGAGGCCTGGCATCTGGCGCGGATCAGTACCGTGTCGGGCCTGTATCAGATGGTGCAACAGTTGCCGGCGCAGCCGCAGGCCGATGAACTGGTGCTGGCGCAAACTCTGCTGGAGAGCTGTAAGCGTTTTGCCGTGTCGATTGCTGAAGATAGCGCGTTTTCGGTCAACTCAACGGACGCTTTTCACAGCACCCGACCGGGCACGCTGGTGCGGATGCTGGAAAGCCTCGCCGCGTTCTCGCATTACCAACATGTGCCTGCTGAATCGCCAGCTGAATCGAAAGAGAATGCCCGTGTTAAAGGTCTGGTGATGAACCAGACCTGGTGCCGGTTTGCGTTGAAAACGCTACTCTCAACATTGGTCTGTTATTTCATTTATATCGCTGCGGATTGGCAGGGCATTCACACCATTATGCTGAGTTGCATTATCGTGGCGCAGTCGAGCCTGGGCTCCACGGCGCATCGCGGATTACTGCGTGTCATTGGCGCGGTGCTCGGGAGTCTGGCGGCGTTGCTGATGGTGATACTGGTCATGCCGCATATCGAAAGCGTGGTTGGCCTGCTGGCGATGTCGCTGCCGGTTATCGGCCTGGGGGCCTGGATTTATGCCGGTTCGGAAAAGATAAGCTACGCCGGGATCCAGATGATGTTTACCTTCGCCCTGGCGCTGCTGGAGAGCTTTGGCCCGACCTTTGAGCTGGTCGAAATCCGCGACAGGGTGATCGGCATTCTGCTCGGGGTGCTGATTGCCACCGTTTTCCATCGCTATGTGTGGCCAGAGCGGGAAGGCAAATTGTTCTGGACCCGGGTCAGCAGTCTACTCACCGCGCTCGCCGAGCGGGTAAAAACACACTCGCCGCAGGCGGGCGCTGAAATTGCGCTGCGCCATGCGTTGGCTGGATGTCAGGGGATTGCAGGCCGGGTGGCGATGGAGCCCGGCTGGTCGGCGGACAATCGCCAGTCGGAGAGTGAAATTCTGGCGGCGCAGCAGGTGCTCGGTCATCTCAGTGAAATCATCTATCAGTTTGAACATCTCAAAGCCGGGCAGAGTGAAAATGACTTCGCCGTCGAGCGCCAGCAGGCAGCCGAGCGATTACAGTACTGCGCGACGCTTGCCGAAACGGGCGAACCGACAGCGCGGGTAGCGCCGAATACTCAGGGTGAGGCAGGGTGTTTACAGCCCCTTTTCAACGAAATTGAACAGCTTAATCTCAGCCTGCGTACCCGGCAGACTGCTACCGAAAGGGGATAACAATGCGTCGCTTACAACACCTCAATAACCTCAAACCTCTGGCCCTGTTTTGCTGTGTGCTGCTGGCCGCCTGTGCGCCGCTGAAAGATGAGCCCGCAGCCGCGAAACCTATCCAGCAGCAGGACATCGTACTGCCCCCGGAGGCCAAGCTGACCGCGCAACAGTGGCCAGATTCGACCTGGTGGAAACACTACAACGATCCACAACTGAATGCTCTGATCGCCCATGCATTAGCGCATTCGCCGTCGATTGCACTGGCTCATGCCCGTGTGGCCCAGGCGCGGTCAGATGTGGCGCTGATTGAATCGGGCACTCAGCTCAAAGTGAATGCGATGGCTGAAATCAATGAGGCACATGTCTCGGGCAATGGTTATCTCGGCCCGTTCGCGGAAGACCGCCCGAGGCTCGGCACCAGCGGGCCGTGGTACACCGAAGGGATCGTTGGACTCGGCGCGACGCTGGATATCGATTTGTGGGGTGAACACCGCGATCGTCTGGATGCCATCATGGGCGTTGAAAACGCGCATAAGCTCGAAGAGAAAGCGGTTCAGCTTGAAATTTCAGCCGATGTAGCGCAGCTCTATTACGGGATCCAGACCAACTATCAGGTCACGCAGCGCCTTGAAAAGCTTAAACAATCGGAGACGTTTGTGCTCAACTCCCATGAGGCCCGCGCGGCGAGAGGACTTGAATCACACGCAGATGCTGAAATGGCGAAAACGATGCTGTTGACTATCGACCAACAGCTTTCGATGGCTAAACAGCAGCGCGTCGCGTTCCGGGAGTCACTCCGGGCGCTGAGCGGCGGCGGTGAGCGCCCGGAGATCCGACCGATGCCGTTGCCGGTGGCGCAAACGCAATTACCATCTTCCCTCAACTATCAACTGCTGGCCCGTCGCCCGGACTTACAGGCGGCGCACTGGTATGTCCAATCCTCGATGAAACAAATCGATGCCGCCAAAGCGGCGTTCTATCCTACGTTCGATATCAAAGCTTTCTTTGGGTTTGACGCGCTGCATATGGACGATCTGTTCGATCACGCCAGCCAGCAGGCCAATATCGTTCCGGGCCTGTATTTACCGATCTTCTCCGGTGGACAGCTTGAAGCGAACCTCGATAAGACGCGTCACCAGCGGGATATGTTGATTTCGCAGTACAACCAGGCGGTACTCACGGCGGTAAAAGATGTGGTGACGACCGGGTCAGCGCTGCAATCCTTGCAGGAAGAACAGGCGTTGCAGGATGAGAAAGTCAGCTCGGCGGCGGCAGGTATGAGCAACGCGAAAGCTCGTTTCCAGCGGGGACTTATCAGCGAAGCAATGGCCGATGAAGCGCAGCGCCAGTGGTTAAGCGCGCAAATCAAACAAATTGAGATGCAGGGACAGCGGATCAGTAAGGATATTCTGCTGAATAAAGCGCTCGGGGGCGGGAAGGTGTAAAGAATGGATAATAAAAAAGCCACTCACGATGAGTGGCTTTTTTAGATGAATTTAGCGCTAAATTTGGTGACCCTCCGTAGATTAATACACCGTGATGTTAGTAATGTCTTAATTACAAACTGAGGGTTATATTTAATCCTGAAAGCAGGCCAGCCGGTTAATCGAAATATCTTGCGTAAGGTTTGCTTATCAATTATATAAACCAAACGGTTTTGTGATGAACGATAGATTAAAGAGTGGTTTTATCATGAATAGATTGATGCAGGAAATGTATGACGAATTGGATGGAATTAAACGTGACCCGTATATAAATCGGGAGGATAGGGAGCGAGGAGAGCAAAGAGTCAATGGCGTTATTATCAGTTATAAGCAGAATGAGCTTATGCAGGTAATGAACAGCATTGCCAGTAAGTATATGAAGTGGAGTTTGGCAAAGGATAAGTTTATTAGTGAGGTTGTTTCCTACTCCAATGATATTACATCTAAAATTAATACGGATGAAATAACCCAAGATCAAGCAATGAGATTATTAGACCAGGAAATCGAAAACCTAAGAAAGCAGGATGAAGTCTTAACAAGAAAACAGTATCGGCAAGCGATAGTAGTTAAATCTGTAGTAAAAAAAGTCTCTAAAGGAAAAAATGGCAAAGATACTATTGATGTTAACTTAATTGTTGCCGGTGTAGGTTTTGTTAGTGGCGGGATACAGTTTGTAACGGGGGTAGGTGTTGCCAGCAGCGGTGCTGGTGCACCTTTTGGTGGATTGCTCATTGCTCATTGCTCATGGTATAAATAATATCGTTGAGAATGAATACTTCCTTCTTTACCGGGAAAGTTATACTGGCCCACTTAAATTTATTTATGAAGGTGTTGGGGCTTTGTTAGGCATAAATGCAAAGGATGCTGATGTCATTTATACATTCGTAGACTTGAGTTTGTCAATCAACGGGTTGCTTGGCCTACGATTAGAAGAGGATGCAATGAGGCTTTATCGCTATATTGACACTGATCTGCTCTGGGGATTGAAAGAGATGGGTGTTAAATTAATGTCAAAAAATGAACTGTATTTCGAATTCCTGGGCAGTGCAAACACCATTGCAGGTCAATACATGTCTTACCAGGAGTAAGTTGTGAGTTATATATATTCGTTCTTTTCTATCATTGGTCTTGTTGTTTTATATTTTACAAATAG
This sequence comes from Scandinavium lactucae, assembly GCF_033843265.1. Classification (NCBI taxonomy): domain Bacteria; kingdom Pseudomonadati; phylum Pseudomonadota; class Gammaproteobacteria; order Enterobacterales; family Enterobacteriaceae; genus Scandinavium; species Scandinavium lactucae. The sequence goes on along the minus strand of NZ_JAWXRD010000029.1, from coordinate 119,272 downwards.
ACGATTGACATCCTCTTATTACCCTTTGAATATTTTTCTTGGAGTTGTGATTTCCTTCTTGTTTGTACTTTTTCATATGATAGTTTTGCGAGTTCATGTGATCCCTATTTTAGGAATGCCCATTTCAGAAGAAGATGATTTTATGTATTATGGCCCGCTAATATATGCCTTCTTTTGTATTGTTGTCAGTATGTTGGCTCACGGGAAAGATAGGAAGTGAGTTATATATTCACTACTCTCCATCTTAACGCTTTACCTGTTATTTATTGGGCAGAAAGTTATCATCATCACACTACCCTTACACTCGTTTTAGGTGCGATTGCCTAACAGGAGTCTTTATGATTTTTCATTTGCATAGGTTTCATAAGAAAACCATCCATATTCTAGGGTTCTCTGTTCCTGAATATAATGAGTTTATGTCGAATGCACCTTACTTCTTTAGATTATTAGTAACGATTGTTAGCATTATGGCCTTTAAAAATAAGGGAGAGTAAATTTGTGAGGGGTGAACTTAACCATCCCTCCTTCATATTAATAGACTCTGTCATCCCAAAAGCTGTAACCACTAGTGCCTGCTATGATATGGCTCCACGTAATGCTCTTGTATTTCACAGAGATGGTTTCTTGCGGTTGCGCGCCGCTGTGCGTAATTGAGTGTGGGTGTGAGCCCGAGATATCGGAAATGGAGGCATCAGTGATTAAGATGTTGAAATAAAGCTCTTGCGCACCGGACGCATTGGTTCGGTAGAACTCAAACAGGGCTTCAAGCGATTCATTGTTAGAAATAGCCACGCCCAGCAAAGGGGAGGATTTATCGATAGGTTTGGTAAATACGACAGGGTGATGGCTGACATGCTGTTCTCTGCTCATCGCATAGTTCAGGCTATTTATCAGGATTTGGTCTAAATGACCGGTTTGTCCTTTATTACCAATGGAGTCTATAGAGGAACACCCGGCAGAAATAAGTCCCTGCTGTTTACCTTTCACTGTAGCATAGAATGCGTTAGCCATTATTCAATATCCTTATATTAACAATGTGACTTGGTGCCACGAAGCGTAGAGGGCTATAGCATTAAGTGAACCTCCTGAATGTAACATAAGCACCCATAATAAAACCCCTATAAAATTATGGTTTTTTTGGGGTTGCGGCTTTTCCCTGGGCTTTTTTGTTAGTAGACCAGTTGTTGACTCTGAACTTCTGCTTGTATGAGGGGGCAAAAGGAGGCAATCATAATGCAGATAACAAAAAGGCCACTCGCGAGAGTGGCCTAACTGTCTGTATTAACTGCTTAAATTTGGTGGCCCCTGTTGGGTTTGAACCAACGACCAAGCGATTATGAGTCGCCTGCTCTAACCACTGAGCTAAGGGGCCGTGGCGGGGAATTATAATGGAACTCCGGGTGTCAATCCAGTAAATGCGCGACAGGTGCTGTTTTTATAAACAATGGCTAATCAATCCCTTATACTTTCCCCACTATCCATTCAACTGAGTCATACAATGGTCAGCGATATTCTTCAACCTGGGCTGCGAGTCGTGTTCTGCGGGATCAATCCGGGCAAGTCCTCCGCCCATCTTGGGCTGCCTTTTGCCCATCCTGCCAACCGTTTCTGGAAAATTCTCCATCTGGCCGGATTTACTGACCGGCAATTGAAGCCTGAAGAGGCACAGCAACTGCTGGATTACGGCTGTGGCGTGACCAAACTGGTCGAGAGACCGACGGTACAGGCGAATGAGGTCGCATTGCACGAACTGCGTGAGGGCGGCCGGGGACTGATTACCAAGATGCAGGACTATCAGCCAAGGGTGCTGGCGATTTTGGGCAAGCAGGCTTTTGAACAGGCGTTCAGCCAGCGTGGAGCGAAATGGGGCAAACAGGAGGTCACGGTAGGGGATACCGAGGTGTGGATCTTACCTAACCCGAGTGGGTTAAGCCGTATTACCCTGGATAAGCTGGTTGAGGCGTATCGTGAACTCGATGAGGCGTTGGTCGCGAGAGGACGGTGAGACTGGTGGATTCGCCAGCCAGTCTCAACTACTCAGCTTACAGCTGACTCGCCTGTGCGACCATGGCCTGGCCTAAAGTGCTTTCAATTTTGTAGCACAGCGTTTTCATGCGGGAGTCATAGACGCTCATCACCAGCTCGTTAATTTTTGGGTTGAGATCGTCTCTCACGGTGAGAAATTGGCTGGTTTTACTGATTAGCTCACTCATTTCACTGCTGTATTTATTCCAGCTGCGTTGATCGTAGGATTGCAGAGCAGACAGTTCTTTGGTGCAGGTTTCGTTTGCGGTCAGGCTGACGGTGTTTTCCACTGCGGCTGGCTGAGTAGCTTGTGGAGCGGCTGTTTCAGCGGGTAATGGGGTAACCAGCGATTTTTGCCCGGTCTGCGATTTGTTGACACATCCTGCCAGCACGAGGCATAGCACCAAAAAGCCTGCTCTTTTCATTTGCATGGGGTCCCAGAAACGTTATGAATCAGTGTGATATTTATTGGTTGAGATCCCTGAAAAATACCCGTGAAACATACGCATGACAACCTTATTTTATCGGAAACATTTGTTTGGTAGATAATTCCGCTCTGAACGCGGAAAAAAAAGACCGCCCCCTGGGGGGCGGTCCTTATTTTGCGAGACGACAGTGCGACGAATTAATCGTCCAGGAAGCTACGCAGTACTTCAGAGCGGCTCGGGTGGCGCAGTTTGCGCAAGGCCTTCGCTTCAATCTGACGGATACGTTCGCGGGTAACGTCGAACTGTTTCCCCACTTCTTCCAGCGTGTGGTCGGTGTTCATGTCGATACCGAAACGCATACGCAGAACTTTCGCTTCACGCGCGGTGAGACCGGCCAGTACGTCGTGCGTTGCCGCACGCAGGCTTTCGGTGGTCGCAGAATCCAGCGGCAGCTCGAGGGTGGTATCCTCGATGAAATCACCCAGATGCGAATCTTCATCGTCACCGATCGGTGTTTCCATGGAGATAGGCTCTTTGGCGATTTTCAGCACTTTACGGATTTTGTCTTCCGGCATCAGCATGCGCTCGGCCAGCTCTTCCGGCGTCGGTTCACGACCCATTTCCTGCAGCATCTGGCGGGAGATACGGTTGAGTTTGTTGATAGTCTCAATCATATGCACCGGAATACGGATGGTGCGCGCCTGATCCGCGATGGAGCGGGTAATAGCCTGACGGATCCACCAGGTTGCGTAGGTGGAGAACTTGTAACCACGGCGGTATTCGAACTTATCAACGGCTTTCATCAGGCCGATGTTGCCTTCCTGAATCAGGTCGAGGAACTGCAGACCACGGTTGGTGTATTTCTTAGCGATAGAAATAACCAGACGTAAGTTCGCTTCAACCATCTCTTTCTTCGCACGGCGGGCTTTCGCTTCACCAATGGACATGCGACGGTTGATGTCTTTTACCTGCTCGATGGTCAGGCCGGTTTCTTCTTCAATCTGTTGCAGTTTCTGCAGGCCGCGCTGTACGTCGTCTTTCACGTCGTTCAGTTTTTCAGACCACGGCTTGTTCATTGCGACGGCGGCGTTGAACCAGGTTTCGCTGGTTTCGTTACCGGTGAACAGGGTGATGAAGTTTTTCTTAGGCATTTTGCACTGTTCAACACACAGCTTCATGATGATACGTTCCTGAACGCGAACGCGCTCCATCATGGTACGCATGCTGTTGACCAGATAATCGAACTGTTTTGGCACCAGGCGGAACTGTTTGAAGACTTCAGACAGTTTCTGGATCTCTTCCTGAGCAGCAGCGTGGCTGCGGCCTTTGGCTTTGATGGTGTCACGCGCCAGTTCATACTGGGTGCGCAGTTCGCCGAATTTCTCGCGAGCCAGTTCCGGATCGATGCTGTTATCGTCGTCGCTGGAATCGTCGTCTTCTTCTTCGTCTTCCTCTTCGTCGTCGTCCATCTCTTCCTGAGAGAGTTCAGAACCGACGTGAGTGGCGGTTGGTGCCAGATCTTCTTCAGCGTTTGGATCAACGAAGCCGGTAATTAAATCGGACAGGCGAGCTTCCGCCGCTTCAACGCGATCGTACTGCTCAAGCAGATAGGTGATAGCTTCCGGGTATTCCGCAACGGAGCACTGAACCTGGTTGATGCCGTCTTCAATACGCTTAGCGATGTCGATTTCGCCTTCGCGGGTCAGCAGTTCAACGGTACCCATTTCGCGCATGTACATGCGCACCGGGTCGGTGGTTCGCCCGATTTCAGATTCGACGCTGGACAGCACCTGTGCGGCAGCTTCTTCCGCATCTTCGTCGGTGTTGTTTGAGTTTTCAGCCAGCAGGAGATCATCGGCATCAGGTGCTTCTTCCATCACCTGAATGCCCATGTCATTGATCATTTGGATGATGTCTTCGATCTGATCGGAGTCGACGATATCTTCCGGCAGATGGTCATTGACCTCGGCATAGGTCAGATAGCCTTGCTCCTTGCCCTTGGTAACAAGAAGTTTGAGCTGTGACTGCGGGTTTTGCTCCATAAGACGGTATCCACACTTAATTCATTGATTGGTGTCGGTCGGCGAAAACAAGTTACCGACATTTAAAGCGAGGGCCTGCTTATATTATTGCCGCTGCGCCTCGGTGCGGCCTTCGGGATCGTCCCGATTGATATTCGGCACTTAAGCCGTTGAATTCATTTTTTTGCCAGTTCCTGGTTCAGTGTCCAGAGTTCCCGGCGTTCTTCACTGCTTAAGCCGTGTGTGCGGTCGCGAGCTATCAACTCTTCTTGCCGCAGGACCAGCAGTGAATCAAACATATGGTTTAACGAGTCGGTGAACGTTTTCTCAGCGATTTCCTTATCTGCTATATCGTCCCACATCGACAGTTTTTCAAGGGTTGCGACTTCATTTGTGCCGCGATACTGCTCGAGCAACTGGCCGGTGGTGAGTCCCGGCTGTGACAAACAAGTGTTGACCAGTTCAGAAAATAAGCCAAGTCCCGGCATTTTTTTCGGATCCAGTCCCGTTAGCGGCGGCACGATGGCGGCCAGCTCCGGGTTTTGCACCAGTAACCCTATCAGTATACGCATGGTCGTGCGTTTTAGCTGTGGAGCAGGGCGGGCTGTGCCACTTTCTGCCTGTTTTGGCATTAAGCGTTCAAGCTGGGCGTCTTCCAGAATCCCGAGCTTTTTCCCTAACTCCTGACGCAAATAAATGCGCAGCGTTTCACCCGGAACCTGTGTAATCAGCGGCAGCGCCAGCGTACTGAGCTGCGCCCGTCCGTCCGGGGTACTTAAATCCACCTGTGGCATCAGGCTGTTAAACAAAAACGTGGAGAGCGGCTGAGCCTGCTCCATCCGCGCTTCGAACGCCGCTTTACCCTCTTTACGCACCAGCGTATCCGGGTCTTCGCCATCAGGCAGAAACATAAAGCGCAGCTGACGACCATCGCTCATATACGGCAGCGCGGTTTCGAGCGCACGCCATGCGGCTTCGCGTCCGGCGCGGTCGCCGTCATAACAGCAAATGACGTTGTTGGTCACCCGAAACAGCAGTTGGATGTGATCGGCTGTGGTCGAGGTGCCGAGCGACGCCACGGCATAGTTAATGTCGTATTGCGCCAGCGCGACGACGTCCATATAGCCTTCGACCACTAACAGACGTTGCGGTTCAGACTCGGTTTGCTGCGCTTCATAAAGGCCATACAGCTGGCGGCCTTTATGGAAAATATCGGTTTCCGGGGAGTTGAGGTATTTCGGCAGGGCATCGCCCAGCACACGACCACCAAAACCAATCACCCGGCCACGTTTGTCGCGGATTGGGAACATCACCCGTTCGCGGAAACGATCGTAACTGCGACCCTTATCGTTGGTCACCAACATTCCGGCATCGGTCAGTGATTGCTGATTTTCACGATTATTGCCAAAACGTTTTAAGACGTTATCCCAGCCAGGCGGCGCATAGCCCATGCCAAATCGGGCAATGACTTCGCTGCTTAAACCGCGCTTCGTCAGATACTGACGCGCAGGCTCGGCGATGGGTTGATTCAGGGATTGTTGATAAAACGCGCTCAGACCTTCCATTAATTGATAGAGACTTTGCCGCTGATGGCGTTCTATCTGGGTCGGGCCGGAGCCTGCTTCGTACGGGACTTCAAGGTTGTGCATGGCCGCCAGTTCTTCGACGGTTTCAACGAACTCGAGCTTGTCGTAGTTCATCAAAAAGTCGACGGCGTTTCCATGCGCACCACAGCCGAAGCAATGGTAAAACTGTTTCTCACCGTTGACGGTGAACGAAGGCGTTTTTTCGTTATGGAAGGGACAGCACGCGTGAAAATTTTTGCCCTGCTTTTTTAGCTTTACCCGAGCATCGATCAAATCGACGATGTCGGTTCTCGCCAGCAGGTCATTGATAAAGACACGTGGGATACGTCCAGCCATAAGCCTCGCATGTCATACGCGTCATCCTTCATACAACCTGAATGCTGGAGCGTATGCTGATGTATAAACGAAAATAAGCCGCGCATTCCTTCCGGAAGCACGGCCTTTACAGCTTGAACTCAGTCTGGATTGAGAGCGTGCGCTCTCAACAGATTAGTACAGACGAGTGCGGCGTGCGTTTTCGCGAGCCAGTTTCTTCGCGTGACGTTTCACAGCAGAAGCTTTAGCGCGCTTACGTTCGGTAGTCGGTTTTTCATAGAACTCACGACGACGAACTTCGGCCAGAACACCCGCTTTTTCACAGGAACGCTTGAAGCGACGCAGTGCTACGTCGAACGGCTCGTTTTCACGTACTTTAATTACCGGCATGTAACTCTCACCTTTGATAAATTCGGTTTGCCGCTGGCATCAACGCCAGCTTATTTCAAAATGGTGCGGAATTTTACTGCAACTACCGCTGCTTTGTAAAGCACCAATGCCGTTTTTGAACGGGACTTTTGTAAGGGGGGTGAGTATACACGAACTCACCCCTCAGGGTATACATCGACCCGCATTCGCCCTACACTGCGCGGTATTGAAATGAGGTAAAACCAACCATGCGTGTACTGGGAATCGAAACATCCTGCGATGAAACCGGCATCGCCATTTATGACGATGTGCAAGGGCTGTTAGCCAACCAATTGTATAGTCAGGTGAAACTGCATGCCGACTACGGCGGCGTGGTGCCGGAGCTGGCCTCCCGCGATCACGTGCGTAAAACGGTGCCGCTGATTCAGGCGGCATTAAAAGAAGCCAATCTGACGGCAAAAGATATTGATGCAGTGGCCTACACCGCAGGTCCTGGTCTGGTGGGGGCGCTGTTAGTTGGCGCTACCGTGGGGCGGGCGTTGGCGTTTGCGTGGAACGTGCCGGCGATTCCGGTTCACCATATGGAAGGCCATCTGCTGGCACCGATGCTGGAAGATAATCCGCCGGCGTATCCGTTCGTGGCGCTGCTGGTGTCCGGCGGGCACACGCAGCTGATCAGCGTTACCGGTATTGGTGAGTATGAACTGCTCGGTGAATCGATTGACGATGCCGCCGGTGAAGCGTTCGACAAAACCGCCAAGCTGCTGGGGCTCGATTATCCCGGCGGGCCGATGCTGTCGAAAATGGCGGCGCAGGGCAGCGAAGGGCGCTTTGTGTTCCCGCGTCCGATGACCGACCGTCCGGGGCTGGATTTCAGCTTCTCTGGCCTGAAAACCTTCGCGGCCAACACCATCCGTTCTAACGGGGATGACGACCAGACTCGCGCCGATATCGCCCGCGCGTTTGAAGACGCGGTGGTGGATACGTTGATGATCAAATGCCGCCGGGCGCTGGATCAAACCGGTTTTAAGCGTCTGGTGATGGCAGGTGGCGTGAGCGCTAACCGCACACTGCGCGCAAAACTCGCCGAGATGATGCACAAGCGTAAAGGCGAAGTGTTTTACGCCCGTCCAGAGTTTTGTACCGATAACGGCGCGATGATTGCCTACGCTGGCATGGTGCGTCTGAAAACCGGTGAAAATGCAGGCCTCGGCGTGACTGTCCGTCCTCGCTGGCCGCTGGCTGAGCTGCCTGCCGCGTAATCGTAATGCCCGGTGTCGGCGACGCCTTACCGGGCAACATTAAACTATTACGCCTTCAACATTCCTTTATCTTCCAAAAACGCAATAATCGTTGCCAGACCGTCGCCCGCTTTCAGGTTGGTGAAGGTCCACGGACGTTCGCCGCGCATCCGGTTGGTGTCGCGTTCCATCACTTCAAGCGACGCACCGACGTACGGGGCGAGATCGATTTTGTTGATCACCAGGAAATCGGATTTAGTGATCCCCGGCCCGCCTTTGCGGGGGATCTTTTCCCCTTCGGCCACGTCGATCACGTAAATCGTCAGATCGGCCAGCTCCGGGCTGAAGGTAGCACTCAGGTTATCCCCGCCGCTTTCGACGAAGATCACCTCCAGATTGCCGAATTTCTCGCTTAACGCTTCCACCGCAGCAAGGTTCATCGACGCGTCTTCGCGAATGGCGGTATGCGGACAGCCACCGGTTTCGACTCCGACGATGCGATCTGGCTCCAGCGCCCCCGCTTCGGTCAAAATACGCTGATCTTCTTTGGTGTAGATATCATTGGTGACGACCGCCAGATGATAAGTGTCGCGCATTGCCTTACACAGCGCTTCCAGCAGGGCGGTTTTGCCAGACCCGACCGGGCCGCCGACACCCACGCGCAACGGATGTTTATAACTTGCCATACCTTCTCCTCAGGAACGGAATAACCGGGAATATTGCGTTTCATGCCGCGCCGAGGCGATTGCCGCCAGCGGCGTCGCGGAACCGATACTTTCATCGGGGCAGTTCAGCCCCCGTTCTACGCCTGCGGCGTATTGCTCGCACAGCGTCATAATTAGCTTCTGCGCCGCCTGTTGGCCAAACGGCACCAGCTTCACGCCAGCCATCACCGCACTTTCAATCCAGCTGTAGCCGAGCGTCAGTGCCAGTTCGTGCAGATCGATCTGCCAGCGCACTCCGAGCCATGCCATGCCGCAGAGCTGGCTCTGGCTAAACAGCGATCGCCATTCGCCCGGGCAGTCCGGCTGCCAGTCATACAGCAGGCGGGTAAACGCCAGGCCGCGGTTGCGCTCTTCTTCCCGCAACTCCCGCGTTTCACGACAGGCCAGTAGCCATGCGCTCCAGCGCTGGGCAGCGGCATAATCCTCCTGTGCAAAAGCGTGATACAGCCGGGCGAACAGCGGCAGGTCGACGTGGAAAAAACTCTGCTCCATCTGCTGCGTTTGCCAGCGGGCGAAGGCGGTGGTGTCCTTGAGCCAGCCCGCTTCCACCGCCCATTCCAGTCCCTGCGACCAGCTATAACCGCCGACCGGCAGGTTGCTGCTGGCCAGTTGTAATAAACGTAATCGCTGCGTGGTGTCGGTCATCAGTGGCTGTGCGAATGCGAATGGCCATGATGATGATGCCCCTGCGCTTCGCTGGTATAGGCCCCGGCTTCCGGCTCAAACGGCAGGTTGGCAAACGCCACTTCCAGGCCAAACTGGCGCAGCATATCGTCCAGCACGTGATCGTGATGGTAGCGCAGTTCGCCGGGCATGATTTGCAGCGGCACATGGCGGTTGCCGAGGTGATAGCAGGCTTTAGCGAGCTGGAACGGATCGGCGCAACGCACCACCGACACGCCCTCATTGGCGGCGATCACGGCAATACATTCGCTGCCGTCTTCGCTCGCCAGGATATCGCCGCCGCGCAGCAGCAGGCCGCGAGGCAGCATGAGTCCGGCTTCGCGTCCGTCGCTCAGCAGCACTTTGGCGCGGCTTTTCACCCGCACGTCAATCGGCAATGTGACGCTGGCGGTCAATTGATGCGCGTGGTCAACGCGCTGAGTCAGATACAGCATCGTGGCTCCTTAAAACAGAAAATAGCGTTGTGCCATCGGCAGGACGTCAGCCGGTTCACTGGTGATCAGTTTGCCGTCGACCCGGACTTCATAAGTCTGCGCGTCGACGGTGATATTCGGCTGCAGGCTGTTGTGGATCATGTCGGCCTTCTTCACCGTTCGGCAGCCTTTCGCCACTGCGACCTGGCTCTTTAAGCCCAGCGTTTGCGGTACCTGGTTATCGAGCGCCGCCTGGGATAAAAATGTCAGGCGGCAGTGGTGTCGCGCCGCCCCAAGCGCGCCAAACATTGGCCGGTAATGCACCGGTTGCGGGGTCGGGATGGAAGCATTGATATCGCCCATTGGGGCCATGACGATCATGCCGCCTTTGACGATCGCGGCCGGTTTCACACCAAAAAAGGCCGGTGACCACAGCACCAGATCCGCCATTTTTCCCGCTTCGACAGATCCGACTTCATGGGCGATACCGTGGGTCAGCGCTGGGTTGATGGTGTATTTGGCGATATAACGCTTCACGCGGACGTTGTCGTTATCACCCTGTTCCTCAGCCAGTGCGCCGCGCTGCACCTTCATACGATGCGCCACCTGCCAGGTGCGTAAAATCACTTCGCCCACGCGGCCCATGGCCTGCGAGTCTGATGAGGTCAGGGAAAATGCGCCGATATCATGCAGCACGTCTTCGGCGGCGATGGTTTCCCGACGGATGCGCGATTCGGCAAAGGCTACGTCTTCGGCGATATCCGGCGACAGGTGATGGCAAACCATCAGCATATCGAGGTGCTCGTCGATGGTGTTGATGGTGTAAGGCAGCGTCGGATTGGTTGAAGAGGGCAGAATATTTGGCTGTGCACAGGCGGTGATGATATCCGGGGCATGGCCGCCACCCGCACCTTCAGTGTGGAAAGTGTGGATGGTGCGACCTCCGATCGCCGCCAGAGTGTCCTCGACAAAACCCGATTCGTTCAGGGTATCGCTGTGCAGCGCCACCTGAATATCCATCTCTTCGGCGACGGTCAATGCGCAGTCGATAGCGGCGGGCGTTGCGCCCCAATCTTCATGAATTTTCAGGCCAATCACTCCAGCGGCTACCTGTTCGCGCAGGGTGTCGGGGTTGGAGCCGTTGCCTTTGCCCAGCAGGCCGATGTTCACCGGCAGGCTGTCGATGGCCTGTAGCATCCTGCTGATGTACCACGGCCCCGGCGTACAGGTGGTCGCGTTGGTGCCTGCCGCCGGGCCGGTGCCCCCGCCAATCATGGTGGTGACGCCGGAGACCAGCGCTTCTTCCGCCTGCTGCGGGCAAATCCAGTGAATGTGGGTATCAACACCGCCCGCGGTGACTATCTTACCTTCGGCGGCGATCACTTCGGTGCCGACGCCAATCGGGATGGTGACGTTGGGTTGAATATCCGGATTACCCGCTTTGCCGACGGCGAAGATCCGCCCGTCCTTCACGCCGATATCCGCTTTGACAATCCCCCAGTGATCGACGATCAGCGCGTTGGTCAGGACCAGATCGACGCAGTCATCGCTCAGCATTTGCCCCTGGCCCATGCCGTCGCGGATAACCTTCCCGCCGCCGAATTTGACCTCTTCGCCGTAGGTGGTGAAATCGTCTTCCACCTCAATCCACAACTCGGTGTCGGCAAGCCGCACTTTGTCGCCGGTGGTCGGGCCGAACATATCGGCATAGGCCTGACGCGAAATCTCACTCATGGTTTCGCCTCCAGCTCACCCATCACCGCTGCACGGAAACCAAAAATGCGTTTATCGCCCGCGACCGCCACCAGTTCGACTTCACGCTTTTGCCCTGGCTCGAAGCGCACGGCGGTGCCCGCCGCAATGTTCAGGCGAAAGCCTTTGCAAGGTTCTCTATCGAATTTCAGGGCCGGGTTCACTTCGTAAAAGTGGTAATGCGATCCGACCTGAATCGGGCGATCGCCGTGGTTTTCGACCACCGTTTTGTGCGTTTCGCGGCCCACATTGAGGGCGATGTTACCGTTCTGGATTTTATATTCACCGGGGATCATGGTGGCGTCCTTAGAGTATCGGATTATGCACGGTGACGAGTTTGGAGCCGTCCGGGAAGGTGGCCTCGACCTGAATGTCGGGGATCATCTCAGGCACGCCTTCCATGACTTGTTCGCGGGTAAGCACATGGCGACCGTCCTCCATCAGCGAGGCCACGCTTTTGCCGTCGCGAGCGCCCTCCATGATGAAGGCGCTGATTAAGGCCACCGATTCGGGATAATTGAGCTTCACCCCACGGGCGAGGCGGCGCTCTGCCACCAGGGCAGCGGTAAACAGCAGCAGCTTGTCTTTTTCTCGGGGCGTCAGTTCCATAGCGTTCTCTCAGGTCAGCCAGATTCGGGGAAGCAAAGGGGATTTGTTCAGCAGCTGCGGGCGCAGCGCCTGCCAGATGTCGCGCATGGCGCGCTGGCAAATCAGGTTGTCGAGCGACAAAAAGCGCACCGTCAGCAGGCCGTCGGTCAGCGTGGCCCCGGCAAAGGTGTCGAGTGGGACCAGTTGGTCGCGCACCGCATCGAGCATCGTTTCGTCGCCGGGATAAAACAGCAGGCTGCCGACCCACGGCTGTTCAGCCACGCCGCTCAGGTTGCCGTCGCGCAGGTGCAGCCGTTCAATCAGCAGCGGCGTGCCGTCTTTCCAGACCTCAAGTCGATTGCAGATTTCGCCGTGGCTAAACGTTTCGCCCATCACCGGGCGGCCCAGACAAAAAAGTTCCCACGCCAGCAGACGGGCACCTTCCTGCAAATGGAATACGCTGTGTAGTGCGGCCTTGGCCCCGGGAAAGAAGATGGTGTCCTGCGGGAGCCATTCGAGAATGGCGTTGGATGCGAGGTCGAAACGCTGGCTCAGGCGAGCCTGCGGCCCGTGGCTGCGGTAAAACTTACTGGCACCGGGCATGGTAATCAGCGTGTGACAGTTGGCTTCGAGGGTGACGGCGATATCAAGTTCATCACCGCCGACAATACCGCCGGGCGGATGTAACAGATACAGATGACAGGTGTCGCCTTCGGGGTAAAAGGGACGTTGAACGGTCAACGGGCCAGAGTGGCGAGCGGAGGCCAAAACCGTTTTTACCGGCGTGCGGCGGAACAGCAGGGCCAGCGTAGCGTGCCAGCCTTTTTTTTCACTCTCCGGTTCTGCGCCAGACAACGCGGCACCTCTGCAATAGCGTGATTAATCAGACGCTAATGAGTATGGATCACTCTGCAAAGTTCGCGGTCATAGGAAAGGCTTATGATGCTATTCCTGCAGTTTTTTCTTTTTGCGCAGGCGCGACCAGATTTTGGTTTCCTGACGACGCCATAAGCGCTGGATATTATCGTGGTGGCGCAGCAGGATCAGACAGGAGAGCATCGACACAGGGAAGGTGTACTGCGGTTTGAACCACCAGACGTAAAATGGTGCCACCAGCGCGCTGACAATCGCGCCCAGCGACGAATAGCCGCTCAGCAGAATGGTTAACAGCCAGGTGCCGGCCATCACGCCGGTGAGGTCGAGGCCAATCGGTGCAATCGCCCCGAATGCCGTCGCCACGCCTTTGCCGCCGCGAAAGCCGAAGAAGACGGGCCAGATGTGACCGATGCAGGCTGCGATCCCGACGAGGCCAAGCCAGAACGGGGTGAACCCCAGCGCCCAGGCACCCCAGGTCGGCAACATGCCTTTGAGGATGTCGAAGATCAGTACAGCTACGGCTGCTCCCTTGCCGCCAATTCGTAAAACGTTGGTCGCTCCGGGGTTACCGGAACCGCTCAGGCGTGGGTCAGGCAGACCCGCGATGCGGCAGACCAGAATGGCGCTGGAAATTGAGCCGCAAAGGTAGGCGAGGATAACCATTCCAGGCTCGATTGCACTCATAACGCTGTTCCGTTTTGAAAATGTATCGGTATTCTCTTCATCTGTGGATAATACGCATATTTTGCCGGAAGTGGTATCCGGCAAGGGCAAAAAGCAGGCAGGTCGTGATGGATATTGTATTTATAGAGCAACTTTCGGTAATCACCACTATCGGTGTTTACGACTGGGAACAGACCATCGAACAGAAGCTGGTGTTCGATATCGAAATGGCGTGGGATAACCGAAAATCCGCAGCCAGTGACAACGTTGAGGACTGTCTCAGCTATGCGGATATCAGCGAGGCGGTGATCGCCCACGTTGAAGGCGGGCGTTTCGCGTTGGTGGAGCGGGTGGCCGAAGAGGTCGCTGACATTTTACTGGCGCGTTTTAACTCGCCATGGGTGCGGATCAAACTCAGCAAACCGGGGGCGGTGGCGCGTGCGGCGAACGTTGGTGTCATCATTGAGCGTGGCGCTAATCCGAAAGCGTAAGAATAAATTCATTTTAGTTAAACGAAGTGCCGATAGTTATGTCTTAAAGCTGGATTCATTTTACAGCTTCTTTTTTCTTGATTATTTAAGGGTTTATTGATGAGCGATATGCACTCGCTGCTGGTAGCGGCCATCCTGGGTGTTGTCGAAGGACTGACTGAGTTTTTACCCGTTTCCAGTACCGGCCACATGATTATCGTCGGCCACCTGCTGGGTTTTGAAGGCGACAAGGCCAATACCTTTGAAGTGGTTATCCAGTTAGGATCGATCCTCGCGGTGGTGGTGATGTTCTGGCGTCGTCTGTTTGGTCTGATCGGCATTCACTTTGGTCGGCCACCGGTACATGAAGGTGAAGGCTCCGGTCGCCTGACGCTGATCCACGTATTGCTGGCAATGATCCCGGCGGTGGTACTTGGGCTGGTGTTGCACGATGCCATCAAAGCGCTGTTCAACCCGGTGAACGTGATGTATGCGCTGATTGTCGGCGGCGTGCTGCTGATTGTGGCCGAAATCTGTAAACCGAAAGAGCCACGCACCGTGGGTCTGGATGACATGACTTACGGTCAGGCGTTTCTGGTTGGCTGCTTCCAGTGTCTGGCGCTGTGGCCCGGCTTTTCCCGCTCCGGTGCAACCATCGCGGGCGGCATGCTGCTCGGAATTAGTCGTTATGCTGCGGCAGAGTTTTCCTTCCTGCTGGCAGTGCCGATGATGATGGGTGCCACGGCGCTCGATATTTATAAGAGCATCGGTTTCCTGACCACGTCAGATATCCCGATGTTTGCCGTCGGTTTCGTAACCGCGTTTATCGTAGCGCTGATTGCGATTAAAACTTTCCTGCACATTATTAAGCGTATTACGTTTATTCCGTTTGCTATCTATCGCTTTATCGTTGCGGCAGCGGTTTATGCGGTATTTATGTAAATATAAACGCTGATGATAAATAAAGAAAAGCTTCGCTTCGGCGAGGCTTTTTTGTTTTATACATCATCCTTATGAATGATTGAGAGTAAATCATAGATTTGAATACATTATTTTTTCTAACGTTTACTAAGTGGGTTATTAATTCGAATTATGTAATTAAGTTCTGAGCATGGCGCGTTAATGCTATTTTGAGGTGCATTTTCTTTATGCACTTTCTTGTTAACAATGAATTTATGGATAAATTCGGAGCCTACTTATGCGCTTGAATAAATTAACCACGGCGATTCTTTTTTCCGCCGTTGGATTCCCAATGCTATCGTCTGCCGCGACCGTCACGGCAAACGATCAGACGAATACCTTCTCCGGTCTCGATTATTCGATGATGATCTCCAAAGATGGAGGTCATACCTGGGCTGCGTATACCAATGCATCACAAAATAACTTCCCAGGCAGCGTTTTAGCCCAAGTTGCGGCTAAACAGGAACTGGCGATTATCTCCGAAGAATACGACCCGAACCGTACCTATAAAGGCGGAGATACCGTGCGTTTCCTCGGATATTACTGGACCGCACAATGGTGGGTTGATCAGGGCGTCAGCCCGGGCACTGACCCGGTTTGGGTATCTGGCGATTCAACGGCCATCAAGCCTTACGCGACCTTCCAGTTCACGCCATTTAGCGGCCAGGCAGCTATCGATCTACAGAACCGTGAAAAGGCCAACGTGGCCGCACAGCGTAAAGTGATTGGCTACTTCCCGGAATGGGGTGTGTATGAAGCCCATAACTTCTTTACCCCCGACAAAGTGGACTACTCCGGCCTGACCCACCTTAATTACGGTTTTGCAGTGGTAAAAGACGGTGTGGTCACCATGCATGACACCGACAAAGCACCAGGCCTTATCAAAGATCTGGAAAAGCGTACTGACGCGGCTAACGTGGCGCATATGATTTCCGTCGGTGGCTGGAATAACTCTCAGGAAGGCGTCTTCGAAGCAGCAACCGCCACGGATGCAGGCACAGAGAAACTGGCTAACAGTATGGTCAGTTATATGAAGCAGTGGCATTTCGACGGCGTGGATATTGACTGGGAATACCCGGATACCGAAGCCGAGAAAGCGCAGTTCACTAAGCTTATCCAGTCGCTGCGTACCAAACTGGATGCACAGGGCCTGAAGGATGATAAGTATTATCAACTTTCTGCAGCGGTCACCACTAACCACAACAATATCCAGTACATCAACCCGACCGTAACGTCGGCGTTAATGGATAGCGTGAACGTGATGGCCTATGACATCCACGGCGCATTCGAGCCGTTAACCGGTCATAACGCGCCGCTGTTTGAAAACAGCCGTGATGAAGATAAAGAACTGAACGTCGCTGACACCATGAAGGCCTACGCCGAAACCTGGAAAGTGCCGAAAGCTAAGCTGATGATGGGGATCCCATATTATGGCCGTGGCTGGGGCCATGTCCCGGGCACAGAACTTATTCCTGGTTTGCCGGGTATGTTTAACACCGGTGCGGCAACCGTGAAAGGTGCATGGGATGATGCTAAAGACTTCACTGGCACCAATCCGTGGTATGTGCTGAAGCAGAAGCTGGCAAGCGGCGAATATACACGTTACTGGGATTCAGAGTCCCACGTGCCGTATCTCTACAGCAAAACCAAACAAGAATTCCTGACCTATGACGATCCGCAGTCTATTGATGAAAAAGTAGATTACATTCTCGATCAGGGCTTTGGGGGCGCGATCCTTTGGGACATCAGCGGCGATACTCCGGAACATGAACTGGGGAATATCGTTAAAGAAGTGAAAAACACACCGCTGCCAGATGGTTCCGATGTGCCGGTACCACCAGATGTCGATCCGATTATTGATAAGACCGACCTGAAGGGTATTGTGGTCAATTTGTACAATGGTCAAACAAATGTTGTGATGAACCTTGATGCAAATAAGTTCAAGAGTGGTTACAAATTTACGGCCTCTGCCGACGGGAAATATCTGTTTGGGTCCGAAGGTGCTTCTGCTTACTACAGCTACGTAGGCCGCTTTGGCAAAGAAGTTTCTCTGCGATCTAACTTTGACGTCAAAAGCCGCCTGAAAGCAGGTACGGTCATCACAGTAACGCGTGAGTATCCTAATAAAGCTGTATTGGGCGAACTGATTGTGACGCAGGATATGCTTGACGGTAAAAACCCGGTTATTTCTGATGGCACTGTGAAGTCAATTAGCGTGTCGAAAATTAACAACGTACCGTATGTTTTCGTTGATTTTGATAAAGCAAAACTTCACAGTGCGGACGGTTCCTCTTATGTTGCTAAAGTCATTGATGACAATAAGTTAAAAGGTAACTATATTTTCAACTGCGATAATGGCAAATGTGCATATAGCACTGCGACTGAAGATAGCACCGTTACACACGTTAAGTCTGATGAGAAAGATATCTCTCTCGGTGAAACCGTTGTCATTGAACGTATTTCACCTAATCCGGCGACCATCGCCAAAATCGTCGTTAACAGCTTTGAACCAGAGCCGCAGCCAGAACCTCAGCCACAGCCAACGCCTGTAACTGGTCTTAAAGCCACACTGTTCCAGAATGGTGGTTTAACGGGCGATAGCCTGGATATCACGGGTGACATCGCATGCTTAACTGGTGTGAAGATGAAAAACGGTTTTAATGCTGATAACGAAGTGTCGTCCTTATCACTGCCAAAAGGTTCGTTGGGGGTACGTTTATTCACTGACTGTCAGTTCAAAGGAACTGATGCCCTGTATACAGGTCAAATTCAATCTAAATTTGATATGACCAAGCCAGGTTCCGTAATGAATAAAGCAGTATCATCTGTTCAGGTCGTTAAGGCGGTTGGTTGGGACGGTCCCGCTTATGGTGGTCAGATGGTGGAAATTATGGGGGATACTCCAGTGCTCGATGGGGGTTATAAACATTGGGAGTATATGCCTGATTTCGGTAGGAAGATGTCCTCGATAAAGGTTGCTGAGGGATATACCGCCCGTGTGTATGCTGATCGAGACTATCAGGGGGCTTATATTGATGTGAAGTCAGGTGAACAGATTCCCAATCTATCGAAATTGTCATTTGATAACAAAGCCCTTTCAATAAAATTCTTCATCGATAAAGCCAAGTAATCTTCCATGAACGGCTTTTGACAGTGTCATGTTAAGTCAAATGTAAGCCTTAAATCGCCTTTATCCCTGTGGGTAAAGGCGATTTTCTTATGCATTAACGTACTTGCTACCGATCGCAGTTCAACCCTTTCTCATGTTTCCAGGCATTCACGGCAGTAACGCGTCTTCGCGTCAGTTCTTCCCGCACGTCAGGGCCTTTAAATCCGGCCTCGATCACCGGTTTGGTCGGTACGGATTTTGCCACATCCCATGCTTCGCGCAATAAACGTCCCTGCGGATAATCGCAGGCTTCAAACCCGGTGCGTCCGCGCACGTCGGCCTCACTGGTCAAGGCCAGTTGTTCCACACGCTGCGGCTTACGCCACGCATCGATGGAATCGAACAGCGTTACAATGGTGGCAGGTTTCAATAGTGGGAAGGTATGGATCAGGTCATGAAACTCGGCAACCAGTTTCGCCAAATCCCGCATCTCGTTGGGCACACGCAGTCGCGCGCAAAGCTCTTCTACCAATTTCACGCCTGCCAGACCATGTCCGTGATGGCGGGGCCACAGGGCTTTTGGCGTCAGGGCTTTGCCTAAATCGTGGCACAGAGTGGCGAAACGCACGTCAATGGCGGGGGTTAACATCGCCGCCATGCTCAGAGTCATCAGCGTATGCACCCCGGTGTCGATTTCTGGGTGCCATTTGGCAGGTGCAGGCACGCCGTACAGGGCGTCAATTTCCGGAAACAGCACCTTCAGAGCACCGCAATCGCGTAGGGTCTGGAAGAAAACCTGCGGGTTACGAGTGCCAAGTGCGCTTTCCGTTTCCTTCCACACGCGTTCGGGGGTGAGGTGTTCCAGTTCGCCTGCGTCGGTCATCGCCCGCATCAGCGCCATCGTCTCATCGGCAATACGGAAGCTTAAATGCGCATAGCGGGCGGCAAAGCGGGCGACGCGCAGCACGCGCAGCGGATCTTCGCTAAACGCTGGTGAGACGTGGCGCAGCACGCGGTTTTGCACATCCTGCTGGCCGTGATACGGGTCGATAATTTGGCCATTATCATCCTGTGCAAGGGCGTTAACCGTCAGATCACGACGCAGCAAATCCTGTTCCAGCGTGACGTCCGGAGCCGCATAACAGGTAAAGCCGGTGTAACCCGAGCCGGATTTCCGTTCGGTGCGCGCGAGGGCATATTCTTCGTGGGTTTTGGGATGGAGAAAAACGGGAAAATCGCGGCCCACCTGCTGGTAACCCGCGTCGAGCATTTGCTGCGGTGTGGCACCGACAACGACCCAATCTTTGTCTTTGACCGGCAGGCCTAACAACGCATCGCGAACTGCACCACCGACCAGATATGTCTTCACGCCAACTCTCTCCTCACTCTGTTTATCTGATGATAATACGGAAGTGTAGAAGAGATGGCTAATCGGGCGGTGGTGAAGCCGTTAGTTCATCCAGCGATCGTTGCGTTTACGGCTTGGTACCAGACGCGGCAGAACCAGACCGAGGATCAAGCCCACACCCAGCACGCCGCCGCCATACATAAACCACTGCATGATGATGGTGCGCTGCTTGTCATCCAGCTGCAGATTGGCGGCACTCACCTTTTTCTGCGCCACGATCAGCTCGTTCTTCAGCTTCTGATTTTCATCTTTCAGCCCGTTAATCACGCTGTCGCTCTGGGCGACTTTCTTCTGCATATCCGCAGTGCGCTGATTCCAGGTGGTATCAATATTGTTCAGCTTGTCCGTCAGCGTTTTGACCTGATTTTCCAGATCGGGCACGCGCGTTTTAAAGCTTGGCTCGCTTTTCAGCTCTTTCAATGGGATCCACGCGGTGCGGCCATTGCTGTCGCGAACTTGACCGTACTGGGTGGCATCGTTGGTCTGTAGCAAGGTGACGGCTTCACCCGCGGTGACGGTGCCTGCGAGGCGATAGTTATCGCCAGGACCGCTGCGTACCCAGGTGTTCAGCTCGTCAGAGACGTAACGTGTTTCTTCAGCGTGAACCACTGCTGAAGCGCTAAGTGCAAATAAAGTTAATCCAATCAGGCGTAATTTAGGCATCAGGTCATCGTTATTGTCATAAAGTGAATCGATAGTAATGGCATCAGTCTGACGATGCCAGGCATTCTGCCGCAATCAGAATCCTCCAGGAGGACATTGCATGGCAAAGTAGCGCGAAATACACTCTACTGACAAAAAAGATGCGCGGAAGTTCGGCGTAACGTTCAATCCAGGCAACGCAACCATAAGAAATCAGTCATGGATCAGGAAATTGAATTGAAATTCATCGTTGAGCAGCACGGCGTCGACACCCTGCGCCGACAGCTTAACGCCCTCTCTGCCGAACACATTCCGGCTTCTCAACTGCTCAATATCTACTACGAAACCGCCGACAACTGGCTGCGTCGTCACGACATGGGCCTGCGCATTCGCGGTCACAACGGCCGCTTTGAAATGACGATGAAAATCGCGGGTAAAGTGGTGGGCGGCTTACATCAGCGTCCTGAATACAATATCGATATTGATAAAGCCGAACTGGCGCTGGAGAAACTGCCCGCTGAAGTGTGGCCGGAAGGTAAACTGCCGCCCGCGCTGGCCTCTGAAGTGCAACCGCTATTCAGCACCGATTTTTACCGGGAAAAGTGGCTGGTTAACCATAACCAAAGCCGGATCGAGCTGGCGCTGGATTTAGGCGACGTCAAAGCCGGGGGCCATCAGGAGCCGATTTGCGAGCTGGAACTGGAGCTACTGCACGGTCAGGTTGACGATATCCTGGAATTGGCAGAACAGCTGCTGACGGCAGGCGTGCTGCGTCAGGGAAGTCTGAGCAAAGCGGCGCGTGGCTATCATCTGGCGGCGGGCAACACCGAACGTAGCGTGAAAAAAGCGGCGTTCACCGGCAACGATAACGCCAGTCTCGAAGCGGCGCTGGCGCACTGGCAGTATCACGAAGAGCTGTGGCTGCGCGGAAATGATGCCGCGAAAGCCGAAGTTCTGAAGGCGGTAGCCTTCATTCACACCAGCCTGCAACGTGAACACGAGATGGCGGCCGTTCAGATGGCGCAAATTGGGGAAGCCATTTCTGCTGCCGCCAGTGCCAAAGAGGCGGCGTTCAAACCGCAGATTGCGCAGGCCAAGCTGATGCTGACGGCCTTCCTGGTTACCGGACGATAGCGAGCAGGAGAGGGCGATATGACACCGTTTTCTTTGCAGTTACAGCAGCACTGGCAGACGGTAGTCGACCGCCTGCCGCCCGATTTCTCGTCCGCATCGCTCAGCCCACAGGCGCAGGCGGCGATGACCTTCAGCGATTTTATTAGCCAAAGTCTGGCCGCGTATCCTGACTGGCTGAGCGAACTGGAAACCAGCCCACCGCAGGCCGATGAATGGCAGCATTACGCCGCCTGGTTGCAGGCGGCGCTGGCCGACGTTCGCGATGAAAACAGCCTGATGCGCGAATTACGCTTGTTCCGCCGCCGGGTGATGGTGCGCATTGCCTGGGCGCAGGCGCTGTCGCAGGTCTCTACCGAAAGCAGTTTGCAGCAGCTAAGTCATTTGGCGGAAACGCTGATTGTCGCCACCCGCGACTGGCTGTATGACGCCTGCTGCCGCGAATGGGGCACGCCGTGCAACGCCGAGGGCAAACCGCAGCCGTTGCTGATTTTAGGCATGGGCAAACTCGGTGGCGGCGAGCTGAATTTCTCCTCCGATATCGATCTGATATTTGCCTGGCCAGAACACGGATCGACCCAGGGCGGACGACGTGAACTCGACAATGCCCAGTTTTTTACTCGCCTCGGGCAACGGCTGATCAAAGCGCTGGATCAGCCGACGATGGACGGCTTCGTCTATCGCGTCGACATGCGCCTGCGTCCGTTTGGCGAAAGCGGCCCGCTGGTGCTGAGCTTCGCCGCGCTGGAAGATTACTATCAGGAGCAGGGCCGCGACTGGGAACGCTACGCGATGGTGAAGGCGCGGATCATGGGCGATCGCGAGGGCGTCTATGTCGATGAGCTGCGCGCCACGCTGCGCCCGTTCGTGTTCCGCCGCTATATCGATTTCAGCGTGATCCAATCGCTGCGTAACATGAAGGGCATGATTGCCCGCGAAGTGCGTCGCCGGGGCCTGAAAGACAATATCAAGCTCGGGGCGGGCGGCATTCGTGAAATTGAATTTATCGTACAGGTCTTCCAATTAATCCGCGGTGGTCGCGAGCCCACTTTGCAGGGGCGTTCGTTGCTGCCGACGCTGGACGCCATTGATGCGCTGCATCTGCTGCCGGAAGGTGAGGCGCAACAGCTGCACGATGCCTATCTGTTTTTACGCCGTCTGGAAAACCTGCTGCAAAGCATTAATGATGAACAGACGCAAACCCTGCCGCAGGATGAACTCAACCGCGCGCGTCTGGCATGGGGGATGGGGTTCGCCGACTGGGAAACGCTGGCGCAGGCGCTGGAAGAGCAGATGACCCGCGTACGGCAGATTTTTAACGCCCTGATTGGCGATGACGAAGAAACGTCGGCGGATGAACAGCTTTCTGAGCACTGGCGCGAGCTGTGGCAGGACGCATTGCAGGAAGACGACACCCTGCCGGGACTGGCGCATCTGAGCGACAGCGCCCGTCATCAGGTCCTGACGCTGGTGGCCGATTTCCGCAAAGAGCTCGACCGACGCACTATCGGGCCGCGTGGACGTCAGGTGCTGGATTCGTTAATGCCGCATTTGCTGAGCGATGTGTGCAGCCGGGAAGATGCCCCGGTGCCGCTGGCGCGCATTATTCCTCTGTTGACCGGGATCGTCACGCGCACGACGTATCTCGAACTGCTGAGTGAGTTCCCCGGCGCGCTCAAGCATTTGATTCGCCTCTGTGCCGCCTCGCCGATGGTGGCTACCCAGCTGGCGCGCTATCCGCTTCTGCTGGATGAACTGCTCGATCCGAATACGCTGTATCAACCCACAGCCACCGACGCCTATCGCGATGAGTTGCGTCAGTATCTGCTGCGCGTACCGGAAGAAGATGAAGAGCAGCAGCTCGAAGCGCTGCGTCAGTTTAAGCAGGCGCAACTGCTGCGCGTGGCGGCGGCGGATATCGCCGGAACGCTGCCGGTAATGAAAGTGAGCGATCACTTAACCTGGCTGGCGGAGGCGATGATCGACGCGGTGGTACAGCAGGCATGGACGCAAATGGTGGCTCGTTTTGGTCAGCCCCGCCACCTGGCAGAGCGTCAGGGACGCGGTTTTGCGGTGATCGGTTACGGCAAACTCGGCGGCTGGGAACTGGGCTACAGCTCTGACCTCGATCTCGTGTTCCTGCATGATTGCCCGCTCGACGTCATGACCGACGGCGAACGTGAAATTGACGGTCGCCAGTTCTATCTGCGTCTGGCTCAGCGCATCATGCATCTGTTCAGCACCCGAACCTCCTCGGGCATTCTGTACGAAGTGGACGCTCGCTTACGTCCGTCCGGTGCGGCGGGAATGCTTGTTACCACCACGGATTCGTTTGCCGATTATCAGCATCATGAAGCCTGGACCTGGGAACATCAGGCCCTGGTGCGTGCCCGCGTGGTGTATGGCGATCCGCAGTTGCAGGCGCAGTTTGATGCGATTCGCCGCGACATTTTGACCACTTCCCGCGAAGGCGAAAAGCTGCAAACCGACGTGCGTGAAATGCGCGAAAAAATGCGCGCGCACCTTGGGGGTAAACACCGCGATCGCTTTGATATTAAAGCCGATGAGGGCGGTATCACCGATATCGAGTTTATTACGCAATATCTGGTGTTGCGCTTCGCCCACCATAAACCGAAGCTGACGCGCTGGTCGGATAACGTGCGTATCCTCGAACTGCTGGCCCAAAACGACATTATGGACGAACAGGAAGCGCTGGCGTTGAGTCGGGCTTACACCACGCTGCGCGATGCCTTGCATCATCTGGCGTTGCAGGAAGCGCCGGGCCACGTGGCACCGGACGCTTTTGTGGCAGAACGTGAGCTGGTCATCGCCAGCTGGCGAAAGTGGCTGGTGCTGCCCTGAGATGGTATTATCGCGCGCAATTAATGAATCTTTCAGGAGTCTGGAATGAAAGTAACGCTGCCAGAGTTTGAACGTGCAGGTGTGATGGTTGTCGGTGATGTGATGCTGGACCGCTACTGGTACGGCCCAACGAGCCGCATCTCTCCGGAGGCTCCGGTCCCGGTGGTGAAGGTGGATACCATCGAAGAACGCCCTGGCGGCGCGGCTAACGTGGCAATGAACATCGCTTCGCTCGGCGCGCATTCGCGTCTGGTGGGCCTGACCGGCATCGACGATGCGGCACGTGCGCTGAGCAAAGCGCTGGCCGATGTGAACGTCAAATGCGATTTCGTTTCCGTGCCGACGCATCCGACCATTACCAAGCTGCGTGTGCTGTCACGCAATCAGCAGCTGATCCGTCTGGACTTCGAAGAAGGGTTTGCCGGGGTTGACCCGCAGCCGATGCACGAGCGCATTCAGCAGGCGCTGAGCCACATTGGAGCGCTGGTGCTCTCTGATTACGCCAAGGGCGCGCTGGAAAGCGTGCAGGAGATGATTCAACTGGCGCGTAAAGCGGGAGTTCCGGTGCTGATCGACCCGAAAGGCACCGAGTTTGAGCGGTATCGCGGCGCGACGCTGCTGACACCAAACCTGTCTGAATTTGAAGCCGTCGCCGGGAAGTGCAAAAGCGAAGCGGAAATCGTCGAGCGCGGCATGAAGGTCATCGCCGATTACGAGCTGTCCGCGTTACTGGTGACCCGTTCCGAGCAGGGGATGACCCTGTTGCAACCGGGCAAAGCGCCGCTGCATATGCCGACCCAGGCACAGGAAGTGTACGACGTGACCGGGGCCGGTGATACGGTGATTGGCGTGCTGGCGGCGACGCTGGCCGCGGGCAATTCACTCGAAGAAGCCTGCTTCTTTGCCAATGCCGCGGCGGGGGTAGTGGTTGGTAAACTTGGGACGTCGACCGTGTCGCCCATCGAGCTGGAAAATGCGGTACGCGGCCGGGCAGATACCGGTTTCGGCGTGATGAGCGAAGCCGAGCTGAAGCAGGCGGTACTCGCGGCGCGTAAGCGGGGTGAGAAAGTGGTGATGACCAACGGCGTGTTCGACATTCTGCACGCGGGCCACGTCTCTTATCTGTCCAACGCACGTAAACTCGGCGATCGTCTGATTGTCGCGGTGAACAGCGATGCCTCGACTAAGCGCCTGAAAGGAGAAACCCGTCCGGTGAACCCGCTCGATCAGCGCATGATTGTGCTTGGTGCGCTGGAATCGGTCGACTGGGTGGTCTCGTTTGAAGAGGATACGCCGCAGCGTCTGATCGCCGGAATTCTGCCAGATCTGCTGGTGAAAGGTGGGGATTATAAGCCGGATCAAATCGCGGGCAGCGAGGAAGTCTGGGCCAACGGTGGGGAAGTGATGGTGCTGAACTTTGAAGATGGCTGTTCAACCACCAACATTATCAAGCGTATTCAGAAAGACAGCAGCAAGTAACGTTGCGACTGCCTGTTGTAAGCCCGGTACGCGTCAGCGCCACCGGGCAATTCTGCATTACTCGTCTACCGGAGGAATGGCCGGAGCAGGCGTGACGGCAGTAGAGCGGCTTTCCAGGTCGCTGATACGCTGTTCCAGCAGTGCCAGCTTTTCCCGGGTGCGCAGCAGCACCTGAGTCTGCACGTCGAACTCTTCGCGGCTGACCAGATCCAGACGCGTCAGCTGAGATTGCAGCACCTGGCGGATTTTCTTCTCAACGTCATCGCCAAAATCACGCAGGCCTTTCGGCATTGACTCGTGAACCTGGCGGGCGATCTGTTCAATTTTCTTCGGATCAATCATTACGGTTTCCCTGATCTGGTCGGTTTTACAGATTATTGTAGTGCCTTATGCCGGGCCTATAAACCAGAAATGTTTGAAGCTTATGCATTGCCGCCAATAATCATTAGCGTTATAGTTATCTCGCTTATTCTCAGGGCGGGGCGAAATTCCCCACCGGCGGTAAATCAACTCAGGTTGAAAGCCCGCGAGCGCTTCAGACGCCAGTTTGAAGGTCAGCAGATCCGGTGTAATTCCGGGGCCGACGGTTAGAGTCCGGATGGGAGAGAGTAACGATCCACGGGCACGGCCCGCTCACGTTATTTTTTTGCCGCTTTGTCGGTACTCCTAAGACTGCCCTGATTCTGGTAACCATAATTTTAATGAGGTCTTTTACCATGAATCAGACGCTACTTTCCTCTTTTGGTACTGCATTAGAACGCGTTGAACACGCGTTATCCGCGCTGCGCGAAGGTCGCGGAGTGATGGTGCTCGACGATGAAAACCGCGAAAACGAAGGCGATATGATCTTTGCCGCCGAAACCATGACCGTTGAGCAGATGGCGCTGACCATTCGCCACGGCAGCGGCATCGTGTGCCTGTGCATCAACGAAGAACGCCGTAAGCAGCTCGACCTACCGATGATGGTGGAAAACAACACCAGCGCCTTCGGCACCGGTTTTACCGTGACTATCGAAGCCGCACACGGCGTGACGACCGGCGTATCTGCCGCTGACCGCGTAACCACCGTCCGCGCCGCCATTGCCGATGGCGCGAAGCCGTCAGACCTGCATCGCCCGGGCCACGTGTTCCCACTGCGTGCGCAGGCGGGTGGCGTGCTGACGCGCGGCGGCCACACCGAAGCGACTATCGATCTGGTGACCCTGGCAGGCTTCAAACCTGCAGGCGTCCTGTGTGAACTGACCAATGACGACGGTACCATGGCGCGTGCGCCGGAGTGCATCAAGTTTGCTCAGGAACACAACATGCCAGTCGTGACCATCGAAGACCTGGTAGAATACCGCCAAAAGCATGAGCGTAAGGCCAGCTAAGCTTGTCTGACGTGAAATGAACAACGCCGGGATATATTCCCGGCGTTTTACTATCTGGCTCTGTGTAAATTCTAAGCGAATCCCATCGACTGAAGCAGCACCAGGCTAAGCCCCATCACCGACATCCCGCACAAAACGCCGTAGCTTGGGTTGTTATGCGGATCGATCTCTTTTGCCAGCGGCATCAGTTCATCGACCGACAGCGCAACCATTATCCCGGCAACCGCCGCCATAATCGCCGCCATCACCACCGGGGACACCAGCGAGCCGAGAATTAACCACGCCAGTACGCCACCAAGAATTTCGGCCATTCCGGAAATCCCTGCCCAGAAAATGGCTTTGCGTTTTGAGCCCGTCGCGGCATAAACCGGCCCGGCGACCGCCAATCCTTCAGGAATATTGTGCAGCGCTACCGCCAGCGCAATGCCAAACCCTAACTCCAGATTACTGCTGGCTGTCACGTAGGTTGCCACGCCTTCCGGGAAGTTGTGCAGGCTGATGCCGAGCGTCAGTAGCATCGCGGTCCGCCGCAGGTTACGTGGCATCACTGCTTTTTCACCCTGCATTAAATCTTGCGGATGGGCGTGCGGCAACAGGCGATCGAGGCCGAAATAGCCCAGCAGGCCGACCACAAACATGCCGTAGCCTAGAACCGGAGACATGCCTTCAGTGCCGAGGGCGGCAGGCAGCATCTCCATTAAGGAAATCAGCAGCATAATGCCCGCGGCAAAGCCAAGTGAAAACGCGAGCACGCGGTTGGAGGGCTTTTGGCCAATAACGCCGAGGACAGCCCCAATAAAAGTGGCCCCACCAGCGAGCAGGGTCAGGAGCAAGGGTACTGACATGAAAACTCCTTCATGATAATGATTATCATTTATAGTAAAGATCTCTTTCCCCGAAAGCGAGAGGGGAAATCGGGCTTTTACGTGTCCTTACATTCAAATTTCCTGATGATCTTCATCACCGTTATCTGAGTTCTTCGGGTTCAGAAAGCGCGTAATGTAGAACCATCAAATCGACTGTTCTTGTAAGGATATCATCATGTCTTCTTCCCGTATGCCAGCGCTGTTTTTAGGTCACGGTAGTCCGATGAACGTGCTGGAGGATAACGTGTACACCCGTGCCTGGCAGCAACTCGGAGCCACGCTGCCGCGTCCGAAAGCAATCGTTGCGATTTCCGCGCACTGGTTTACCCGTGGAACGGGCGTGACAGCGATGGAAGCGCCGAAAACGATCCACGACTTCGGTGGTTTTCCGCAGGCACTGTACGACACCCATTATCCTGCGCCGGGTTCGCCCGAGCTGGCACAGCGTCTGGTTGAGCTACTGGCCCCGGTGCCTGTCGCGCTCGATAAAGAAGCTTGGGGTTTCGACCACGGATCGTGGGGGGTGTTAATCAAGATGTACCCGGAGGCTGATATTCCGATGGTACAGCTCAGTATCGACAGCACCAAACCACCCGCCTGGCATATGGAAATGGGGCGCAAGCTGGCTTCGCTGCGTGATGAAGGCATCATGCTGGTGGCGAGCGGGAATGTGGTTCACAACCTGCGTACCGCGCGCTGGCACGGTGAAAACACGCCGTATCCGTGGGCGACATCGTTCAATGAATTTGTGAAAGAGAATCTTCACTGGCAAGGGCCGACAGAGGATCACCCGCTGGTGAACTATCTCGATCACGAAGGCGGGGCGCTGTCGAACCCGACGGCGGATCATTATCTGCCGCTGCTGTACGTGTTAGGCGCGTGGGATGGCAAAGAGGCGATTACGCTGCCGACCGATGGCATCGAAATGGGCAGTTTGAGCATGTTGTCGGTGCAGATAGGTTAAGGCCTGGTGACGTTGACGTGTGGGCCCGGCAAGCATGCGCCGCCGGGCAAAAATTACTCCACAAAGATATGCGGATAGAAACGTGACAGATCCTGGGTGATCAACGCCCGGTCTTCACGGATGCCGATCCCGGCTGGTTGATCGTTGATCAACCAGCTGCCGATCAGCGTATAGCTGTCGCCAAACTTCGGCAGTTCATAGAACTGCTGGACGATCATTCCTTCTTCCCCGTATGGCCCTTCTACCGCTTCCAGCACTTTGCCATGTTCAACGATCGACACATTGGCACCCTCGCGTGAGAAAATAGGTTTGATGACGTACTTATCCATTGGCGGATAATTATCTTCGGCGAAATAGGCTGGTAGCAGATTCGGATGATCCGGGAACATTTCCCACAGCATCGGCAACAACGCTTTGTTAGAGATAATGCTTTTCCACGCCGGTTCCAGCCAGCGAACGCCAGCATCTTCCAGCTTGGTGGAGAAAATCTCGCGCAGCATGTATTCCCACGGATACAGCTTGAACAGGTTGCCGATAACCTGATCGTGCAGGTCGGTAAACTGTCCTTTTTCGCCAAGCCCGATATCTTCGATATACAGGAACTCGCTCGCCACACCCGCTTCATTGGCGCAGTCTTGCAGATACTGTACCGTGCCACGGTCTTCGGTGGTGTCGCGACAGCAGGCGAAATGCAGCAGGCCAAAACCGTGCTGTTCGCGCAGTTCAGCGAAGCGTTCAATCAGCTTTTCTTGCAGACTGTTGAACTGATCGCTGCCCGCTGGCAGGTTGCCCGCATTCTGCTGATCTTCGAGCCAGATCCACTGGAAAAACGCCGCTTCGTACAGTGAGGTTGGCGTATCGGCATTATTTTCCAGCAGCTTAGGGTCGCCTTTACCGTCCCACGCCAGATCGAGGCGCGAATAGAGCGAAGGCTGTTGGGTTTGCCATGACTGGCGCACGAAGCTCCAGGTGTGTTTTGGAATACGGAATTTGGTCAGCAGCTCGTCACTGGCGACCACGCGTTCAACCACCTTCAGGCACATCTGGTGCAGCTCAGCCGTCACGTCTTCCAGCTTTTCGACCTGGCCGAGGGTCAGTTTGTAATAGGCATCTTCACACCAGTACGGTTCGCCATACATGGTGTGAAAATTGAAGCCATATTCAGTGGCTTTTTCGCGCCAGTCCGGGCGCTCAACGATACTGACTCTTTCCATGATAATCAGCCGCCCATAGAGCGGGTTGACGTGCCAGCGGCACTGCGCTGCATGGTGGATTGTTTCGCAACCGATTCACCAAAGCCGCCGCGAGTTACGGTGCTGGTGGTGGCCGGTTTCGGTGCCATCGCGGTTTTCGGTACGGTGGTTGTACGGCCCGATTGGGCTGCGCCGTAGCCTTTGCCGCTGGCATCGGTGTATTGACCATACGCCGGGCTCGCCGGATTTTTCGAGCTGAACAGCGGCTGTTGCTGGAAGCCACCGCTCATCATGCGGCCCATCATGTAGCCTGCCATCAACGGCATCCAGAAGCTGCCGCTACTTTGCGCCTGCGCCTGGTTTTCCGGGGCCATGCCTGCCTGAGCAGGTGCCTGCTGGCACTGGCCTTCACCAAATTCAGCCACGCAGTCTTCACGGCTGGCGTATTTCGGCGCGGTGCGCTCGGCTTCTTTCAGCGCGTTGTTGTAGGATGCGGTACATTCGGCGCTTTTGCCTGGGTTCGCGCTCGAGCAGTCATCGGCGTTCTGGTACATCGACACCGTTTCGTCAGATTTTTCACAGCCGGAAAGCATAAAGACGGCGGTGATCGCCAGCGCGACAGGCGTCAGATGGCGTGCGCCCCAGTTCTTGCGGAACGAAGCGTGATTAATTGTTTTTGTCCGTTTCATTATTTTCATCCTGGACCCAGTGGTAGCGCTCAGGATAGTGGATGAGTGGTTGAAATTGAAGCGATGAGAGGCTCGCGAAGGGGATCTTTACGTTGCCTTACGTTATTTTGGCGGGGAAGAACCAGAAAGTGATTTAACCCCGGCGGAACGGTGCCGCCGGGGTTGCCCGAATCAGTTTTTGAACGGGTTGGAGCCGGTGCTGCTGGAGGTGGTCCGCTGGCTGGCAGGCTTAGCCGCTGGAGCGGTGCTTGCGCTGTTAGTGTTGTAGCCATCTGCGTTCGCATCCTGCTGGGCGTTCTCAGGGGCAACGGCTTCCGGAGAAGTGGAAACGCCTTTGCCGAGAGTGCCGTTCAGCGCCAGCAGATCGTTCTCGTTAAGCGTACCTAACGCTGATTTCACATTCAGCTGATTAATCAGGTAGTTATAACGTGCGTTGGAGAGCTGCTGTTTGGCGTTATACAGCGTGGTGGTCGCATCCAACACATCAACGATGGTACGGGTACCGACCTGGTAGCCTGCTTCCATTGCGTCTAAAGAGCTCTGCGCAGATACAACGGCCTGTTTGTAGGCGTTGATGCTGCTGATGGACGCATTGATGTTGTTAAAGGAAGAACGCACGGTCTGAACCACGTTGCGATGCGCGCTTTCCAGCTGCTCGCTGGCACCGACGAAGTTGTACTGCGCCTGTTTCACCTGCGACGTCACTGAACCACCGCTGTACAGCGGCAGATTGAAGTTCAGGCCAATCTGATTCTGACCGATATTACGATCGGTATACTGGCTACTGGTGGCGTTGCTGCCGTCGTACTTAGTATCAGACACGCCGGTTGAGGCAGTCAGGCCCACGGTTGGCATGTGACCGGTTTGTGCATAACGGATTTGCTCGCGCGCCAGATCCTGGCTCAGACGTGCCTGTAACAGCGCCAGGTTGCGACTTTCTGCTTCTTTCAGCAGCGCGTTAACCGGCTGCGGCTTGTCCATTTTCAAACTGCTGACGTTCAGTGAAGCCAGTTCCGGATAGTAGTTGCCGGTGACCTGACGCAGCTGTTCAACGGCATTGTCGAGGTTGTTGCGGGCGGTCACTTCGTTTGCCAGCACGGTGTCGTACTGTGAACGGGCGTTCTGCACGTCAGTAATCGCCACCAGGCCTACGTTAAAGCGCTGGGTGGTTTGATCTAACTGACGATAAACCGCTTGTTTATTCGCTTCGGTGAAGGAGAGCGAGTCAATCGCGCTCAGTACATTAAAGTACGCCGTCGCGGTGTTCAGGATCAGCGTCTGCTGGTCAGTCTGATAAGTGACGTCCTGGATACCGGCGGTTTTTTCTTGCAGCGTCAGCGCGCGCCATTTTGACATGTCAAAAATGGTCTGCGTTAAGGTTAACGCAGCGCTGGTCTCGTTAGAGTTGATGCCGTTGTTATCACGGAAGCCGTTGTTGTAGGTATAATCTGCACCTAAACCGAGCTGTGGCAGTAATGGGCTGCGTGCTTCGTTAATTTTTTCGAATGCAGCATCACGATCGGCCGCGGACTTACGCAGGTCCGGGTTGCTCAAACGTGCCTGCTGATAAACCTGCAACAGGTTTTCCGCATGGCTTACTACGCTGAAGCCCGTCAGGCTCAAGCCGATAAGGATGGGGAGCAATTTCTTCATTTGCATTCCTTGTTGTGAAGCATTTAGCGCTGATCTAATTCAGAAAGATTCGTCGATTGTACCAGAGTCCGGACGCGTAAAAAGTTGGCGTATCGTGCCATCTGGCGTTAATTTGCACCAATCTACCACAGCGTAAGTAAAACAGTAGTCTCAGAGACCTGAAATCACTGTTTTCATCACCACGTAACACATCAGGACATCGACGATGACCCAAAAAAATCAATCTATCGTAACTTACGGCAAAAACGATGTAGAAATTATTGCACGGGAAACGCTTTACAGCGGTTTTTTTTCGATAGATCTGTACCGATTTCGTCACCGTTTATTCAACGGAGAAATGAGTGGCGAAGTGCGTCGTGAAATTTTTGAGCGCGGGCACGCTGCAGTCTTGCTACCCTTTGACCCAGTGCGTGATGAAGTGGTGCTGGTCGAACAGATTCGTATCGCCGCATATGACGCAAGCGAAAGCCCGTGGCTGATGGAGATGGTCGCCGGGATGATAGAGGAAGGGGAAAGCCCGGAAGACGTCGCCCGTCGTGAAGCGGTGGAAGAAGCCGGTCTCGACGTTAGGCGCATCAAACCGATGCTGAGCTACCTGGCAAGCCCGGGCGGAACGAGTGAGCGTTTAACCATTCTGGTGGGCGAAGTGGACGCCTCGACCGCGCAAGGTATTCACGGTCTGGCGGATGAAAACGAAGACATTCGGGTTCATGTGGTAAGCAGGGAACAGGCATACCAGTGGGTTGAAGAGGGAAAAATCGATAACGCAGCCTCTGTCATCGCCCTGCAATGGCTGCAATTGCATTATCAGGCATTACGAAACGAGTGGACAAAATGAAGCGCTATACACCTGACTTCCCTGAAATGATGCGTCTGTGCGAAACCAATT
Organism: Scandinavium lactucae; assembly: GCF_033843265.1. Taxonomy (NCBI): domain Bacteria; kingdom Pseudomonadati; phylum Pseudomonadota; class Gammaproteobacteria; order Enterobacterales; family Enterobacteriaceae; genus Scandinavium; species Scandinavium lactucae. The sequence continues at coordinate 85,901 of NZ_JAWXRD010000029.1, read as the reverse complement.
TCGCGCAGCTGCGCCGACTGCTGCCTAAAACGGACGCACCCGGCGAAACGGTGAGCTATCAGGTGGCCAATGCGCAATACCGGTTAACGATAAGCGAATCAACCCGCTACACTACTCTGGTGGAAATTGAGCAGACCGTTCCGGCGGTGAGCTACTGGAGCCTGCCATCAATGTCGGTGCGCCTTTACCATGACGCGATGGTGGCCGAAGTGTGTTCGACTCAGCAGATTTTCCGCTTCAAAGCACGCTATGATTATCCGAATAAAAAGTTGCATCAGCGCGACGAAAAGCATCAAATTAACCAGTTTTTGGCCGATTGGCTAAGGTACTGTTTAGCACATGGAGCGATGGCGATTCCGGTTTACTAGCGTCGTGAAACCTAAGGACACCATTTGGAAAGCCTGTTAAATCTCTCTCTGGCTGGTGGGGCCAGGGTTAGAATCTTACAAATTACTGATACTCACCTGTTTGCTGAAAAACATGAAACGTTGTTAGGGGTGAACACCTGGGATAGCTACCAGGCCGTTCTGGCGGCCATCCGCGCCTCGCAGCGTGAGTGCGATCTGGTTGTCGCCACAGGGGATTTAGCACAGGATCACTCTTCTGCGGCCTATCAGCACTTTGCTGAAGGCATCGCGGGATTCGCCGCGCCCTGCGTCTGGTTACCCGGTAACCATGATTTCCAACCCGCCATGTACAGTGCCCTGCAAGACGCCGGAATTTCGCCCGCAAAACGTGTTTATGCTGGCGATCACTGGCAAATTCTGATGCTCGACAGCCAGGTTTTCGGTGTGCCGCACGGTGAACTGAGCGATTTTCAGCTCGACTGGCTGGAGCAGCGCCTGACCGAATCCCCTGAGCGAAACACGTTATTGCTGCTGCATCATCATCCGCATCCGTCGGGATGCAGCTGGCTGGATCAGCACAGTCTGCGAAACGCCGGGGCGCTCGATCGCGTTTTAATGCGTTTTCCGCGGGTAAAAAATTTGCTCTGTGGCCATATCCATCAGGAAATGGACATCGAGTGGAACGGTCGCCGAATGATGGCCACGCCATCTACCTGCGTGCAGTTCAAACCCCACTGTGCGAACTTTACACTTGATACTATTGCCCCAGGCTGGCGTTGGCTGGAACTGCATGCCGATGGCATGTTGACCACCGAAGTTTGCCGCCTGGATGGCGCGCAGTTCCGCCCGGACACTGCTTCAGAAGGATACTGATGTCTACGCTTCTCTATCTCCACGGGTTTAACAGCTCGCCGCGCTCGGCAAAAGCGACGGCCATGAAATCATGGCTCGCTGAGCACCATCCGGATATCGACATGGTGGTGCCACAGCTGCCAGCATTTCCGGCTGAGGCGGCTGAACTACTGGAGAAATTGGTCCTGCAACACGGCGGGGCACCGCTCGGAATTGTGGGCTCATCGCTGGGCGGCTATTACGCCACCTGGCTGTCCCAATGCTTCATGCTGCCCGCTGTGGTTGTGAACCCGGCGGTGCGTCCATTTGAGCTGCTCACGGGCTATCTGGGTCACAATGAGAATCCCTACACCGGGGAGCAATATGTGCTAGAGTCACGCCATATTTACGATCTGAAAGTGATGCAAATTGACCCGCTCGAAGCGCCGGACCTGCTCTGGCTGCTGCAACAGACGGGCGACGAAGTGCTTGATTATCGCCAGGCTGTGGATTACTACGCCTCCTGTCGTCAAACGGTCGAGGAGGGCGGCAATCATGCATTTACCGACTTTGAAGATCATTTCACACAGATTATCGATTTTCTGGGGCTGCGTTAATCAGCCCTCAACACGCGTGAAAAAACCATGACCCAATCTTACAACGCTGATGCCATTGAGGTACTCACCGGGCTTGAGCCGGTTCGCCGCCGTCCGGGGATGTACACCGACACCACTCGTCCTAACCATTTAGGTCAGGAAGTTATTGATAACAGTGTGGATGAGGCACTGGCGGGCCACGCCAAGCGCGTGGAAGTTATCTTACATGCCGATCAGTCGTTAGAAGTTATCGACGACGGTCGTGGCATGCCGGTCGATATCCACCCGGAAGAGGGGGTTCCCGCCGTGGAACTGATCCTCTGCCGTCTGCATGCGGGTGGTAAATTCTCCAATAAAAACTACCAGTTCTCCGGCGGCCTGCACGGCGTAGGGATTTCGGTGGTCAACGCCCTATCAAAACGCGTGGAAGTGAACGTGCGTCGTGACGGTCAGATTTACACCATCGCCTTTGAAAACGGCGACAAAGTGGAAGACCTGCACGTCACTGGCACCGTCGGGAAACGCAACACCGGGACCAGCGTCCACTTCTGGCCGGATGAAAGCTTCTTCGACAGCCCCCGCTTCTCCGTTTCCCGCCTGACGCATTTGCTGAAAGCGAAAGCGGTGCTGTGCCCTGGCGTGGAAATCGTCTTTAAAGACAAAGTGAACAACAGCGAGCAGACCTGGTGTTACGCCGATGGTCTGAACGACTACCTGTGCGAAGCGGTGAATGGCCTGCCGCTGCTGCCAGAAAAACCGTTCGTCGGCAGTATTGCCAGTGATACCGAAGCGGTTGACTGGGCGCTGCTGTGGCTGCCGGAAGGCGGGGAACTGCTGACCGAAAGCTACGTCAACCTGATCCCGACCATGCAGGGCGGGACGCACGTCAACGGCCTGCGTCAGGGTCTGTTGGATGCGATGCGCGAGTTCTGCGAATACCGCAACATCCTGCCGCGCGGCGTGAAGCTGTCGGCGGAAGATATCTGGGATCGCTGCGCCTACGTGCTGTCGGTGAAAATGCAGGATCCGCAGTTCGCCGGACAGACCAAAGAGCGTCTCTCGTCGCGCCAGTGTGCGGCCTTTGTCTCCGGCATAGTGAAAGATGCGTTTAGCCTGTGGCTGAACCAGAACGTTCAGGCGGCAGAAATGCTGGCTGAAATGGCGATTTCCAGCGCCCAGCGCCGTCTGCGTGCCGCCAAAAAAGTGGTGCGTAAGAAACTGACCAGCGGCCCTGCGCTGCCGGGCAAACTGGCCGACTGTACTGCACAGGATTTAAACCGCACCGAGCTGTTCCTGGTCGAAGGTGACTCGGCGGGCGGCTCTGCCAAACAGGCACGTGACCGTGAGTATCAGGCGATCATGCCGCTGAAAGGTAAGATCCTTAATACCTGGGAAGTGTCCTCCGATGAAGTGCTGGCCTCGCAGGAAGTGCACGACATCTCCGTGGCGATCGGTATCGATCCGGACAGCGACGATCTGAGCCAACTGCGCTACGGCAAGATCTGTATCCTTGCGGATGCGGACTCCGATGGGCTGCACATTGCCACCCTGCTGTGCGCGCTGTTCGTGAAACATTTCCGCCACGTGGTGAAAGCCGGACACGTGTACGTGGCGATGCCGCCGCTGTACCGCATCGATTTGGGTAAAGAAGTCTATTACGCCCTCGACGAGCAGGAAAAAGAAGGTGTGCTGGATCAGCTCAAGCGTAAGAAAGGCAAGCCGAACGTCCAGCGCTTTAAAGGTCTGGGTGAAATGAACCCATTGCAGCTGCGTGAAACCACGCTCGATCCGAACACCCGCCGCCTGGTGCAGCTGTTCATCGACGACGATGCAGATAAGCAGACCGACGCGATGATGGACATGCTGCTTGCCAAGAAACGTTCTGAAGACCGCCGTAACTGGCTGCAGGAAAAAGGCGACATGGCGGATCTCGACGTCTGAGCCCGCTGCGTACGATAAAAAACCGGCGAATGCGCCGGTTTTTTTATGCCTGGGGAACGGGCGTTCGGTACAGGCCCGGTAAGCGTTAGCGCTACCGGTCACGCCGGCTACCCATAATTGGCTAGCCGATAATCGCTATCCCAAGCCTGTCCATTATCAATGACACCTGGTAGCTATCCAATTTGACGCCTTGTAAATCAACACTCCGCACATCTAAATCACCCAATTCTGAATTGGTCAGATCGCAATGCGTAACGTTGGCAGCACGCCAATCGAAGGAGGAAAATTCACCACCTGAAAGGTCTGAGCCACTAAACGTCGCACCCAGGATCTGGGTTCCAATCCAACGGTTTTCCCACAGTTCACACTTCTCAAGTACCGCCTTCGAAAAATTGGCATAGCTAAGGTTGGTGTTAGTGATATAGGCACTGCAAAACCAGGTGCGTGTCGTAATCATATTCATAAAGCTGGTGCCGCGAAAATCTGAGCCTTGAGCGAGGCAGCCACGAATTTCGATACCCAGAGCACTGGCATTTCTGAAGTCCGCCATCGACAAATCACAATCTTTGAAAATTGCATCTTTCAGGATAGCGCGGCTGAAATTGCATCCTTTTTGACTTTCGCGGTCATAAAACTGACAGCCGATAAACTCAGTGCCGGTCAGGTCAGCGCCAGAGAAATCACAGTGATGAAACGTGCTGTTTTCTACTTTCAGCCCAGTGAAGCGGTTTCTTTCAATTTTTTCGGCAGTCAGCGCGAGTGTCATAGGCATAAACCTGTTTTTTTATACAGTAAATAAGGTCATGGTAAACGAATTTAACGTCATGGGCTACCCCGGCTAACCGGGGGCCTCTTGATTACCGCCATTGCCCGGCGGCACTGCGTTTGCACGGGCCTACGCGGCTGTGCTTAGGTTGACCCGGTAAGCGTGAGCGCCACCGGGCGTTTGGTTTTAGTGCGCGACTTTCCCCGTTTCCCAACGCGGCGCTTTCATATCTGCCGCGAACATCTATCCTTTACTGGCGGTTAAGACAAATGAATATAATGTCGTACTAACGTTAAGATGAAATTTAACTATAAAGGATGCTATGCCAGCCTGAAATCAACTGTCTGCTGGAAAATAAATCCCTGCGGATTTTCTGGCCTTTTCTACGGTATCCATTACTTGCAGGCTATGCTCTAATAACGCGTAACAGGATTTATAATCACGCTGACTGTAAATGTGTTTAAAAGTCTCAATCTCGTAGAATAAACGGTTATTTTGATTTTGAATATTAATGGTTTTTTCTACACCATTACAATTCAGATATATACTCTGACATCCGTTAGCGCCCTGTGACACATTAAGATAGCCTTTTTCTCCCTGGATTTGAGCGTAATTGATTCCATTGGAATCTTTAGTACCAATACAAGTCGCTACAAAATCTGCGTAACGTAAAGTCACAATACCTGAAGTATCAATTCCATTATCAGCGATATTGGCCAGATAGTTTACCTGGATGGGAGTACCAAATAGTCTATGAATAAAATGGAGATTATAAATATTAATATCCATTAAAGCTCCCCCAGAAAACTGGGGATTGAAGACATTAGGGTTTTGCTGGTCAAGGAAAGAATTGTACTTACTAGAAAACTGGCTGTAGCTGCAATTTAACAACTTAATTCTACCCACGTCTGGTAGTAGTTCGAAAATTTTTAAAAAATTTGGCATGTGAATAGTAGATATAGCTTCAAACAAAAATAAATTTTTGCTTTTGGCGATGCCTATCAGTTCGAGTAATTCAGAACGTGTTGAGGTAAATGGTTTTTCACAGATAACATTTTTACCCCGTTGTAATGCCTGTTTTGCTTGTTGAAAGTGCAGGCTGTTAGGTGTGGCGATGTAAATAAAATCAGTATCTGTACTAGCCAGCAGTTCATCCCAGTCATCTGTTGAGTGTGCAATACCACATTCATTCGCAAAGGCTTTAGCGCGCAGTGCATTTCTCGAAAAAACGGACACACATTCGACATCATGGTTCGCGTTTGCAGCCTCAATAAATAAGGCAACAATGTTTCCAGTACCTGTCGTGGCAATCTTCATCTTCCTATCCTTAATTCTGTTTTTTTGCTGCTGCTAAACCTGCTTCCAGGGTGTGCAAGACCCCCAGTACCTCAATATCAGTCACTGGTTTGGGTTTGTTATATTTAATAGCCTGGTACAACCCCTGATACAAAAGGCCATAATCAGTAATTTCAGAGGGAACGCGTTCAATATGCTCAACACCTGCTTCATCAACGTAGGAGAGTGTTCCCCAATTATCTAGGTCTTCACGTTCTAAATTTATTGTAGTAGGTCCATTTGGAGATTTATACTGATGACCGCTGCTATACTTAATAAAGCTTCCTTTATCACCATGCAGAGTGAATTTAGGGAATGGAGTATTAACAAACAAACTGCATTTTACTGTGACTTTTGTATGCCCGTAGAAGAAATCAATATCGATAAAATCATCTGATTCACCAGGGAAATAAATACTTCTGACATCATGAATAGTTTTATCTGGTTGACCAAATAAAGCGTAAACTTGATCTATGGTGTGTACTGCAAGCCCATATAATAAATCAAACCCGGGTTTAACCGTCTCCGGCTTGAAATAATTATAATGAGATTGAAGTTCAACTATGTTACCTACTTTCCCGCTTTCAATAACTTTTTTTAGGGTCAGGAAGTCTCCATCATATCGACGATTTTGGTTGGCCATTGCAACTAACCCATTCTCATTGGCAAAGCTGAAAATTTCTTCTGCCTCTTTCGACGTATTTGTAAATGGTTTTTCTACCAATACATTTTTTCCGGCACGCAAAATTTTCCATGCATAATCTGCATGAGAATCTATGTGACTGCAAACAACGACTAGTTCGATTTCTTTATCACCAATAATATCACTCCAATTTGAAGTGAATGCTATTTCTGGATAATAACTTTCGATGGCTTGGTCATTTACACGATCCTCCTCCCGGCGGAATATTTTTTTTACACGGATATTTTCTTGATAAGCAAGAAAAGGGAGATGATAGTTTCTGACGCTATTGCCATAACCGACAAATGCGATTGTTAACATTGTATATTTCCTTATGACATTGTTATATGTGATATTAACTCAGATTATTTTCTGCTAATTGTGAACGTTCATATGCTTTCCAGAATGGATAGTAAATTATTAAACCCAGCAGGAAATTTACTACAATAAGAACTAATGCCATCCAATCACCGCCCGTGGCAATATAACCAGATATGAAAGGAGGTGTAGCCCATGGTAGTTCGACAAAGACTCTGTTTATCCATTCCAAAGAAAATGCAGTATACGTGATTAATGAAGAGATAGTGCCGGAAAGTACAAACGGGATAATTAAAAATGGATTTAGCACTAATGGCAGACCAAAAATAACTGGTTCAACAATAGTGAAAATAGCAGCAGGAGTCGCAATAATGGCCAGTGTTTTGGCTTGTTTTAATCGTGAAAACCACATCAGAGCCAGTACACTCCACACTGAAGCTGGCCACATACTTATTCTTTCAACTACGGTCGTCCAGATATGTGGTAATTGATTAAGGGGCACTCCTTGTGACACAGCTTGAGCATTTTCTGCAACCCACCGATATGTCATTGGCGAGACCAACGGTGACATCATGTTATCACCGTGCATACCAATAGCCCATAATAATAAAGTGATAAATTTAATGATGGTGAAAACGATAATGCTATCGGAAGCATTGAGAATTGGAATTAATGCTTCATTAATCGTACTGGAAAAGTTAAAGTCAAGAATGCTGCGAATAAACCAAAATGCACTAAGAATAAGAAAGTAAGGAATCAAAGCGACAAAGGCATTGATTACATTAGGGGGTACCCCTTCCGGCATCCTTATTGTAATTTTACGTTTGATAAAGATACTATAACATTTAACACTTAGTAATGAGCTGACAATAGCAGTGAACAGTCCTGTTGCCGAGAACATCCGGCTGTCCAGTCCTGCTTCTACTGAGTTAAAGTTAAACAGAAAGAATGAAGCGAGTGCTAATAATGCTGCACCGATAACATCAATATTAAGATTTCTTGCATAAATTAGACCTATCGCTAAAGCAGCATATAAAGCGATAAAGTTCATAGTCATGGAAAAAAACACAACGAACTTAGAAGAATAGGGGCTGAGCGCGGGCAATATAGCCAGTTCACTAAAGGTGTTATTTTGTCCCAGCATAGAAGTAAGAAGAAAAAGACTGCCGATGATAATCAAAGGTATTGTCGCAATAAGACCATCACGAACAGCAGCGACTGCTGGAACATTACCAACTTTGATTAACGGCCCAGCCAGACGATTTATTAGCTCTTCTGCGATTACATTTAATGGTTTTGTTTCCATAGTCTTAGTATTGGTTATTATCTAATGATGGCTCTAATGCCTCATTAATCAATAACCGCACTCCTTATCGTAAGGGTAACATAAAAGATAAGTCTGAACTGGGTCTTAACTACACATCTAAAGTAATCATACGCATTCATGTTGACAAATCAATTGCCGTTTAAAAGTTGTATAAATCTTTCATTTTTGCCGGTTATTTCACATTTAAATGAAAGGTTCTTTCATAGAATGGAATTGTCTAGAACCTGGAGGTACTGTTCAATGCTTGCGTATTATGGTCATTTGGAATTCACTCATCAGGAACAAAGGATTGTAGCCTATCTAAATGAAAAACCACATAAAGTTATCGAGCTTTCCGCAGAAGCACTGGCAAAAGAGACTTATACGAGCGCAGCGACGCTGAACCGTTTTGCCAGGAAACTGGGTTATAAAGGTTTTGCGGATTTTAGATTGCACTACGCTCTTGATTATCAAATGTTACATGAGAAAAAAACATCCTTGCAAAATGGTGATTACTCGAATATTAATTCTGAAGATAGTTTGTCATTTATACATAAGAGCTTATCAGCCGAACATAGCAAGGTGGTTTCTATACAGAAAGAAATTTACATCGAGGTTATGGAGTTAATAAACAAATCTGAGTATATCGATATTTACGCTACGGGAAAGAATTATCATCTGGCAATGATAGGAGCAGATAACCTATCTTTTCTTGGAAAGAAGGTTGCCGTATTCAATAATGTAGAGCAAGACCATTTATCACGAATAAATCACTCACACAGAATTTGTTTGCTTTTATCAAGAACTGGCGAAAACCCAACCTGTTTACATGCAGCAAGAGAACTTAACGCCATGTCTGCGAAATTAATAAGTATAACAGGGAAGCAAGGCTCTAATTTAAATGAATTATGTGCGCTGAATCTTTATATCAATATAGATCGGGGAGGGAAAACGCAGAAAGTTACCGATTCAATTTCGATTTCTTGGATTTTTGATTATATCTTTATGGACCTTCTGAAAAGGCAAAGTGCAAAGTAATTATAAGGGTCGGGTTGATTGATTACAGCCCGATTGGTTTTTTTTTATAAATCGAACTTTTGCTGAATGAAGTGGCCGACAAAAATTGACCGCAATAACAGAGCGTTTTTTAAGCAGCAAAACGTCCGCTCCTGGCACAAACCCGCCTCTCAACTCACGCTCCAGCACCAAACTCACCCCAACCCCACATAAACAAAAAAGCCGGACAACGCGTTATAGACGTTATCCGGCTTTTCGATTTTATGCGGGAAAATTACAGCGCAGGTTCCAGAATACTAATTCGGCTTTCCAGCACGTCACCTTTTACCGCTTCGCTCCACGCTTTCATGTGCGCGGTTTGCAGATGGGCTTCCAGATGGGCGACGGTTTCCCACTGCTCAACCATGGTGATGGAGTCCGGGGCGGTGGCCTGGAAGCTCACGCCTGCGGCGTGGTCGACCATTGGCGCGTAGCCGTGGCAGCCTTCTTCCTTCAGCACGGTCGGAATGATTTTCGTGAACTGATCCAGTACGGCCTGACGGTGGTGCTGACCAGGACGGGTACGGATCTCAGCAATAACAGTTAACATGATAGTCGTACTCCTTTTTATGCAGACCTTCAGTTAAGCAAAAATCTCGGCAAGATGCTTGCGATATTCTGCTACATAGCGCGGAACGTCAGGCATTTTAATCACGTCGTTGGCAATGAACGTCGGCAGCGCATCCATGCCCAGGAACTGGTTAGCTTTGTGGAACGGCAGATAAACGCCGTCCACACCCACGCCGTGGAAGAACTGGTCTTCTTCGGTGAACGCTTCCATCGGCGCGTTCCAGGTCAGGGACAGCATGTATGTTTTGCCCTGAATCAGGCCGCCGGAGCCGTATTTTTTGCTGTCATCAGACCGGGTACGACCGTCGCTGGCATACAGCGAACCGTGGCCTTCGGTGAATACGTCGTCGATGTATTTTTTCACGGTCCACGGTGCGCCCATCCACCAGCCCGGCATCTGCCAGATGATGGTGTCGGCCCACAGGAAGTTCTGCACTTCTGCCTTCACGTCGTAATCGCTGTCAGCGCGAACAACACGGACTTCATGCCCGGCGTCGCGCAGGAAACCATCCGCGACCTCGGTCATGGTGTCGTTCAGCTGACCGTTGGAATGGCCGAATTTTTTACCGCCGTTAATAATCAGGATATTGCTCATCGTTGTGCCTCAGGAACTGAAAATATGCATCAGTGTAACTCCACGACTGAAACGATTAAATTAGCAAAATGTGCAAAGTCTTTTGCTAATTTAGCAATAATCGCGCTACCAGCTGATGCGGGCGATAAAACCACCTGCGGGAGCGTTACTGAATTCTGCATGCATCTGATGCAGGGTGGCGATACGCTGCACGATGGATAACCCCAGGCCGCTGCCCGGCTCATCTTGCCCGGGTGGGCGATAAAAACGCTCGCCGACGCGGGCGAGGGCGTCGGGGCTAATCCCCGGGCCGTTATCCTGCACCGTGAAGCCATGGGCATTGAGCGTGACGTCCACGGTGCTGCCACGCGGGCTGTAACGCACCGCGTTATCGAGCAAATTACGCACCAGCAAGCCCAACAGCAGGGCCTGCCCGCGGCGCGTCACGTCCGGGGCGTTGATGTGTAACCGCAGCTCAATGCCTGCCTGCTGCGCCGGGTGGTAAATATCCATCACCGACGATTGCAGCAGGTCGCCCATCGGCAGCTGTTCCACGTCGTCCAGCTCAGCCAGCGAATCGAGGCGCGATAAGGTCAGCAACTGCTCAACCAGTCGCGTAGCCCGGTCGATCCCGGCATGCAGTTGCGACAGCGCTTTCACCCGGCTGTCAGGATCGTCCATCGAAAGCTGCGCGACTTCGGTTTGTACTTTCAGCGCGGTCAGCGGGCTACGCAGTTCATGGGCGGCATCTGAGGTAAAACGTCGCTCGCGCAAAATCATGTTGTGGGAACGGGTAAACAACTGATTCAGGGCGTCCACCAGCGGGCGTACCTCGCCCGGCACGCCGTGCGTGCTCAGCTGTTCGTCCGATCCCGGGGTGCGATGTTGCAGGGTGCGGGTTAGCTTTTTCAGCGGGGCCAGCTCGCGGCTCAGGAGCAGGATCAGCAACAGCACCATCAGCGGGAGCGCCACCAGCCACGGCGCGAGCTGCGAGGTCACGATATCCAGCGCCATCTCCTGGCGATAATCCCACTCCTGGCCGACCACGATCCGGTATTTTTCATCGGCGGTGGTTATCCAGATCAAACGCCATTCGTCGTCGTCATTATTTATGCGTCCGTCGTCAAACCCTTCCCGGCGATAGCTGTAGGGAATGTCTTGCCCGTTATCGCCGTCGTTCAGCACCATCCGTCCGTCGGAGGTGTAAATGGCGAACGCCAGCGCGTCATCGTCGAGATGCCCGTGCTTAATCTTCTTCTTGGTGCGCAGTTGCGGGGTGATGACGTGCAGCTCGTTGAAATCCATGGCGCTCAGACGCTTGGCGAACAGCATCTGCTGGGTATCAAACAGCTTGTCGAGCTTATGGCTGGTTTGCTGCCAGGCGATAAAGCTGGCGCAGCTCCAGGCGACCAGGGTCAGCACGATAAACAGCAGCGTAAGGCGCAGACGCAGGCTCAGGTGGCGCAGAAATCTCATTTAGTCATTACTCAGGGTGTAGCCGATCCCGTGCACGGTTCGGATAAAATGGCTGCCAAGCTTGCGGCGCAGGTGATGCACGTGAACCTCCACGGCGTTGCTGGAAACGTCATCATCCCAGTTATACAGCTTCTCTTCGATAAGCTTACGCGGCAGCACGCGCCCGGCGTTACGCATCAGCAGTTCGAGCAGGGCGAACTCTTTTGGTTTCAGCGTCAGCGGTTCATCGTTCAGGGTGGCGGTCAGGCTATCGGGATTGAGCGTTACCGGGCCGTGATGAAGGGCGTTGCTGGCCTGGCCGTGGACGCGGCGGATCAGGGCTTCGAGGCGGGCGGCGACCTCAATTAGCGCGAACGGTTTACACAGGTAGTCATCGGCCCCTAACCGTAGGCCTTCCACGCGCTGGGCGAGGGCGTCGCGCGCGGTGAGGATCAGCACCGGCTCTTTGCGTCCTTCCGCACGCCAGTCGCGCAGGATTTCCAGTCCGTCGATCCCGGGCAGCGTCAGGTCGAGGATCACCGCATCATACGGGGCGGTGTAGAGCGCGGCTCTGCCTTCCTCCCCGCGCGTGAACCAGTCCAGCGTAAAGCCCATTTTGACAAGCCCGGTCTTCAGCCCGTCGCCAATCAGCTTGTCGTCTTCTACCAGTAAAATTCGCATCCGTTCGCCCCCGTTGTCACCGATAATCATCGCCAGTAAACCCGCGCGAAGCCGCGCTGTACAGCAAAAAATAATCTTTTTCCGCCTTAAGAAGTCGTTAAGTTTTAGCCTGTTTAATGAGTCACTGAATCATCTCTAAGGGAGAAAATACGATGAAGAAAACATTAGCAGTTGCGGCCATTGTGGCCCTGATGTCAGCCCCTGTTTTTGCCGCTAACACCCAGGGTGGCTTTACCGGTCCGGGTTCAACCGCCACGACAACCAGCCAGGGCGGCGGGTTCGCCGGGCCAAACGGCAGCGTCACCACCGTTGAGAAAGCAAAATCGATGCGCGATGATGCCTGGGTTACGCTGCGCGGCACTATCACCGAGCGACTTTCTGACGACGTTTACACCTTCAAAGATGCCACCGGCACCGTGAATGTCGATATCGACCATAAACGCTGGAATGGCGTGACCATCACCCCGCAGGATGTGGTCGAGATTCAGGGCGAAGTCGATAAAGACTGGAACTCGGTTGAAATCGACGTGAAGCAAATCAACAAAGTCAGCAAGTAATCCTCCGTGCCGCTGCATTCGCAGCGGTAAAACCGCTTCCCCCTGTGACTCAGCGCGTCAGATAAGGTACTATCGGCGGCAATATTGCCCGCTGTATGGCCGGGCGAATTTGTTGAGGAAACACAGTTAATGAGCGATATGGCAGAGCGCCTTGCGCTACATGAGTTTACGGAAAAAGCGTACCTTGACTACTCCATGTACGTCATCATGGACCGCGCCTTGCCATTTATTGGCGATGGCCTGAAACCGGTACAGCGTCGCATTGTTTACGCAATGTCCGAGCTGGGGCTGAGCGCCAGCGCCAAATTCAAGAAATCCGCCCGTACGGTCGGCGACGTGCTGGGTAAATACCATCCGCACGGCGACAGCGCCTGTTATGAAGCCATGGTGCTGATGGCGCAGCCGTTCTCCTATCGTTATCCACTGGTCGATGGTCAGGGGAACTGGGGTGCGCCGGACGATCCGAAGTCCTTCGCCGCGATGCGTTACACCGAATCCCGTCTATCTAAATATGCCGAAGTGCTGCTGGGCGAACTGGGTCAGGGCACCGTTGACTGGCTGCCAAACTTCGACGGCACTTTGCAGGAACCGCGCATGTTACCCGCGCGCCTGCCGAATATTCTGCTCAACGGCACCACCGGTATCGCGGTGGGCATGGCGACGGATATTCCTCCACATAACGTGCGTGAAGTGGCGAAAGCGGCAATCACCCTGATTGAACAGCCGAAAACCACGCTCGACGAACTGCTCGATATCGTGCAGGGGCCGGATTATCCAACCGAAGCGGAAATCATCACCCCGCGTGCCGATATTCGTAAAATTTACCAGACTGGCCGTGGCTCGGTGCGCATGCGTGCGGTATGGAAGAAAGAAGACGGTGCGGTGGTGATTACCGCGCTGCCGCACCAGGTTTCCGGCGCACGCGTGCTGGAACAAATCGCCAGCCAGATGCGCAATAAAAAGCTGCCGATGGTCGACGATCTGCGTGACGAATCGGATCACGAAAACCCGACCCGTCTGGTTATCGTCCCGCGCTCCAATCGCGTGGATATGGAGCAGGTCATGAATCACCTGTTCGCCACCACCGATCTGGAAAAAAGCTACCGTATCAACATGAACATGATCGGTCTGGATAACCGTCCGCAGGTGAAAAACCTGCTGGAAATCCTCACCGAATGGCTGGCATTCCGTCGTGATACCGTCAGCCGCCGCCTGAACCATCGCCTCGAGAAAGTGCTCAAGCGCCTGCATATCCTTGAAGGTTTGCTGGTGGCGTTCCTCAATATTGACGAAGTGATTGAAATCATTCGCAGTGAGGATGAACCGAAACCCGCGCTGATGTCGCGCTTTGGCATCAGCGAAACCCAGGCTGAAGCTATCCTCGAACTGAAATTACGCCACCTCGCCAAACTGGAAGAGGTGAAAATTCGCGGTGAGCAAAACGACCTCGAAAAAGAGCGCGATCAGATTCAGGCGATCCTTGCTTCCGAACGTAAAATGAGCAACCTGCTGAAGAAAGAACTGCAGGCCGATGCCGAAGCGTTTGGCGACGATCGTCGTTCCCCGCTGCGTGAGCGCGAAGAAGCCAAGGCAATGAACGAGCACGACATGCTGCCGTCTGAGCCGGTGACCATTGTGCTGTCGCAGAGCGGCTGGGTGCGTAGCGCCAAAGGCCACGACATCGACGCCAAAGGTTTGAGCTACAAAGCGGGCGACAGCTGGAAAGCGTCGGTGAAAGGCAAGAGCAACCAGCCGGTGGTGTTTGTCGATACCACCGGACGCAGCTACGCCATCGACCCGATCACGCTGCCGTCGGCGCGCGGGCAGGGCGAACCGTTGACCGGTAAGCTGACGTTGCCGCCGGGCGCGACCGTGACCCACATGCTGATGGAAAACGACGACCAAAAACTGCTGATGGCCTCCGATGCAGGGTATGGTTTCGTGTGTACCTTCAACGATTTAGTGTCGCGTAACCGTGCGGGTAAAGCGCTGATCACCCTGCCGGATAACGCACAGGTGATGCCGCCGCTGGTGATTGAGGACGAGTCCGACATGCTGCTGGCGATAACCCAGGCGGGTCGGATGCTGATGTTCCCGCTGAGCGATTTGCCACAGCTGTCGAAAGGCAAGGGCAACAAAATTATCGGCATTCCTTCCGCCGATGCAGCGAAAGGCGCGGACGGTCTGGCGCATCTCTACATCCTGCCGCCGCAGAGCACGCTGACCATTCATGTCGGTAAGCGTAAGATCAAACTCCGTCCGGAAGAGCTGCAAAAAGTCACCGGCGAGCGCGGTCGTCGCGGCACGCTGATGCGCGGCTTGCAGAAAATCGACAAGATTGACATCGACTCTCCGATGCGTCCGACCTCAAGCGCGGGCGACAGCGAAGAGTAATCCCGATGCCCCTTCCACTCGGAAGGGGCAGTAATTTTTGCGGTAAAACCGTTGTTAATTCGTGCGTTGCGATTAACAATACCCTATTAAGGGTTCTGCAAGTCATATCCCCTGGCCGGTATATAACTCTAAGCGGTTAGGTTCTCAGAGGTAGCTATGCTATTGATTTTTCGCGCAATCATCGTTGTTATTTACTGCATCCTGGTGTGCATTTTTGGCTGTATTTATTGTCTGTTCAGCCCACGTAATCCAAAACACGTTGCGACGTTTGGTCATATGTTTGGCCGACTGGCACCGGTTTTGGGCCTGACGGTAGAAAAACGTCTGCCGGAAGGACATGAAAATTTTCCGAATGCCATCTATATCGGTAACCATCAGAACAATTACGATATGGTGACGGCGGCGAATATCGTATTACCGCCAACGGTGACCGTGGGTAAGAAAAGCCTGCTCTGGGTGCCATTTTTTGGCCTGCTGTACTGGCTGACCGGTAACCTGCTTATCGACCGTAACAACCGCTCCAAAGCGCACAGCACCATCGCCGAAGTGGTGAATGCGTTTAATAAGCGCAAGATTTCATTCTGGATGTTCCCGGAAGGCACCCGCAGTCGTGGTCGCGGCCTGCTGCCGTTCAAAACCGGCGCGTTTCATGCCGCCATTGCCGCTGGGGTACCGATCATTCCGGTATGCGTCTCTAATACATCGAATAAAATTAACCTGAACCGTCTCAATAACGGTCTGGTCATTGTTGAAATGCTGCCGCCGATTGATACCAGTCGCTGGGGTAAAGATCAGGTGCGTGAACTTGCCGCCCATTGCCGGGAAATTATGATGGCGAAAATCGCCGAGCTCGACCAGGAAGTCGCCGAACGCGAAGCAGCAAATAAGAAAAAGTAAGAGCCTACACAGTGCTCTGTTTGGGAACGGTTTCCCTCTGTTTAGTAGTCAGTTTCATGGAGTTTATATGTCACTCAGTCGGCGTCAGTTTCTTCAGGCATCAGGGATAACGCTTTGTGCAAGCGCTGTGCCGCTGAGGGCAAACGCGGCAGGCCAACAGCCAGCACTGCCTATACCGCCGCTGCTCGAATCCCGCCGTGGACAGCCGCTGTTCCTCACCTTGCAACGTGCGCACTGGTCATTCACCCAGGGCACACGCGCGCCGGTCTGGGGTGTCAACGGTCGCTATCTCGGGCCAACCATCCGCGTGTGGAACGGCGATGACGTCAAACTGATTTACAGCAACCGCCTGACTGAAAATGTGTCGATGACCATTCGCGGATTGCAAGTGCCAGGCCCGCTGATGGGCGGTGCGGCACGGATGATGTCCCCGAGCGCCGACTGGGCACCCGTCCTGCCTATTCGCCAGAATGCCTCAACGCTGTGGTATCAGGCCAACACCCCGAATCATATGGCGCAGCAGGTCTATAACGGCCTGGCGGGCATGTGGCTGATTGAAGATGACGTCAGTAAGTCCTTACCAATCCCGAATCACTACGGCGTGGATGACTTCCCGGTGATCATTCAGGATAAGCGCCTGGATAACTTCGGCACGCCGGAGTACAGCGAGCCGGGCAGCGGCGGCTTTGTCGGTGATTCGCTGATGGTCAACGGGGCGCAAAGCCCGTATGTCGAAGTGTCTCGCGGCTGGGTGCGTTTGCGCCTGCTGAACGCCTCTAACTCCCGCCGCTACCTGCTGCAAATGAGCGACGGCCGGGCGCTACACGTGATTTCCGGTGACCAGGGTTTCCTGCCCGCGCCAGTGTCGGTCAAACAGCTGTCGCTGGCCCCGGGTGAGCGCCGTGAAATACTGGTCGACATGACCAACGGCGACGAAGTGTCGATCACCTGTGGCGAAGCGGCGAGTATCGTCGACCGTATTCGCGGCTTCTTCGAGCCGTCGAGCATTCTGATTTCAACCCTGGTGCTAACCCTGCGCCCAACCGGCCTGTTGCCGCTGGTGACCGATAGCCTGCCAATGCGCCTGCTGCCGGAAGAGATTATGACCGGGACGCCAATACGCAGCCGTGATTTTACCCTCGGCGACGATCCGGGCATCAACGGCCAGCTGTGGGACCCGCAGCGCATTGACGTCACCGCCCAGCAGGGCACCTGGGAGCGTTGGACGCTGCGTGCCGACAGCCCGCAGTCGTTCCATATTGAAGGGGTCATGTTCCAGATCCGCAACGTCAACGGCGCGATGCCGTTCCCGGAAGACCGGGGCTGGAAAGACACGGTCTGGATTGATGGCCAGGTTGAGCTGCTGGTGTATTACGGCCAGCCGTCGTGGCCACATTTCCCGTTCCAGTTTGCAAGCCAAACGCTGGAGCTGGCTGACCGTGGTTCGATTGGTCAGATGCTGGTGAATCCCGCGCCGTAATCCACACGATGAAGGGGGACATATGCCCCTTCATCTTTTGCATCAATTCAGCGTATAATCCCCGCCTTTTGCAGCCTTTTTAACCACCCGGAAGCATTCATGAGCGCTATTTCCCTGATCCAACCGGATCGCTCCCTCTTCTCCTGGCCCCAGTATTGGGCGGCCTGTTTTGGCCCTGCGCCTTTTTTACCTATGTCTCGGGAAGAGATGGATCAACTTGGCTGGGACAGCTGCGACATCATCATGGTCACCGGGGACGCCTACGTCGATCATCCCAGCTTCGGGATGGCTATCTGTGGACGTATGCTGGAAGCGCAGGGTTTCCGCGTCGGGATAATCTCCCAGCCGGACTGGAACAGCAAAGAAGACTTCATGCGCCTGGGCAAGCCGAACCTGTTCTTCGGCGTGACGGCTGGCAATATGGATTCGATGATCAACCGTTATACCGCCGACCGTAAGCTGCGTCACGACGATGCTTACACCGCGGATAACGTGGCGGGCAAGCGCCCGGACCGTGCCACTCTGGTCTATACCCAGCGCTGTAAAGAAGCCTGGAGAGACGTGCCGGTGATCCTCGGCGGGATTGAAGCCAGCCTGCGTCGTTCCGCACATTACGATTATTGGTCTGATACCGTGCGCCGTTCGGTGCTGGTGGATTCCAAAGCCGACATGCTGATTTTCGGCAACGGCGAGCGTCCGCTGGTGGAAGTGGCGCACCGTCTGGCGATGGGTGAATCGGTCTCTGACATCCGCGACGTGCGTAACACCGCGATCATGGTCAAAGAAGCGCTGCCGGGCTGGAGCGGGGTGGATTCCACGCGTCTGGATACGCCGGGCAAAATCGACCCGATCCCGCATCCTTACGGTGAAGACCTGCCGTGCGCCGACAACAAACCCGTCGAGCCGCAAAAGGCCGAAGCCAAAGCCATCACCATCCAGCCGCCGAAGCCAAAGCCGTGGGAGAAAACCTACGTGCTGCTGCCTTCCTACGAGAAGGTGAAGGGCGACAAAGTGCTGTATGCGCACGCTTCGCGTATTCTGCACCATGAAACTAACCCAGGCTGCGCCAGGGCGCTGATGCAAAAACACGGCGACCGTTATATCTGGCTGAATCCACCGGCGATCCCACTCTCTACTGATGAAATGGACAGCGTATTTGCGCTGCCTTACAAGCGTGTGCCGCACCCGGCGTACGGCGACAGCCGCATTCCGGCCTACGAGATGATCCGTTTCTCGGTCAACATCATGCGTGGTTGCTTCGGCGGCTGTTCGTTCTGTTCAATTACCGAACACGAAGGGCGTATCATCCAGAGCCGCTCTGAAGAGTCGATCATCAACGAGATCGAAGCTATTCGCGACACGGTTCCCGGCTTTACCGGCATTATCTCCGATCTGGGTGGCCCGACCGCCAACATGTATATGCTGCGCTGCAAATCGCCGCGCGCCGAGCAGACCTGCCGTCGTCTCTCCTGCGTCTACCCGGATATTTGCCCGCACATGGACACCAACCATGAGCCGACGATCAACCTGTATCGTCGTGCCCGCGATCTGAAAGGCGTGAAGAAGATCCTCATCGCCTCCGGCGTGCGTTACGACATCGCGGTTGAAGATCCGCGCTATATCAAAGAGCTGGCGACTCACCACGTGGGTGGCTACCTGAAGATTGCCCCGGAGCACACCGAGGAAGGCCCGCTGTCGAAAATGATGAAGCCGGGGATGGGCAGCTACGATCGCTTTAAAGAGCTGTTCGACACCTATTCAAAACAGGCGGGCAAAGAGCAGTATCTGATCCCGTACTTCATCTCCTCGCACCCGGGTACTACCGATGAAGACATGGTGAACCTGGCGCTGTGGCTGAAGAAGAACCGCTTCCGTCTCGATCAGGTGCAGAACTTCTACCCGTCGCCGCTCGCCAACTCGACCACCATGTATTACACCGGTAAGAACCCGCTGAGTAAAATCAGTTACAAGAGTGAAGACGTGGTGGTGCCGAAGGGGGATAAACAGCGTCGTCTGCATAAAGCGCTGCTGCGTTATCATGACCCGGCTAACTGGCCGCTGATCCGTCAGGCGCTGGAATCGATGGGTAAAAAACACCTGATTGGTGGCCGCCGCGAATGCCTGGTACCATCCCCGACGCTGGACGAGATGCGTGAAGCACGTCGCCAGAATCGGAATACGCGCCCAGCGCTGACCAAGCACACGCCGATTACTCATCAGCGCAATCCTGGCGCACGCAAGCCCAAACCCGCCGCCAAGCGCACAGTGAAGTCATAAAATAAGGCCCCGGCATCATTGCCGGGGCCTTTTTCTTTAAAGCGTGATTTAATACTGTGAATTAAATATCATTAACAAGGCAGTTAATTGAGAATAAATAAATAGCTAAAGCTGTGATCTTCAGCAGTAATTTAAACTTAAAAATGCATGAGTTTTCAACGAACCATGGCTTGAGTTAATTCTTATAATTAACATTAAAAAAGTTATTAAATTCACTCAAGGAGATTCTGGTGCATAAATATATCATCAACCATCAATGTGTATTCAACGAACAACAAAATGAGTTAAGGAACCTGTCTAATTCACTGGTTATTAAAATGACGGCGATGCGCGCCAACTGTCTTCGTTTTATGATTGAGCACGCAGAGAGGGGGATTATCGATAGGCAGGCACTGACCAATGAATTATGGGGGGAAAGAGGGAAGTTCGTTAATGATGCTAACCTCACCCAGATGATTTATTTGATACGCAAAGATTTAAAAGCCATCGGGATAAGTGACCTGTTGGTTACCGTCCCCCGCAGAGGTATCCAGGTTAACAGCGGTATCGCTATTGAAAAAGTTGAGATAACGCACCACCGCACACCACCACACGCCAGCGTAGCAAAGCCTGGTGCCATTGCTTTGGGTTTATTATTCGTCATAGCCGCGTTTTTTTATCTCATCTAATGGGTTTATATGGCAAGGCAATAAAGCCTTGCCATTGCTTCAACATTATTTAGTGATGCCACTGACAATCTTTTGTATCTTCGTCGCGATGCTCTTCAAAATCGCTCCTGAACATACCCCTCCAATACCAGCGAAAACCAGAATCATGTTAAAACTTAACCCTTGCTCGATAGCAATCGCGCTCAATAAAAAACTTGTGAAGCAGGATATAATAATTTGTGTAAGGCAATTCGCCAAAAAAGGCATGACTCCTTTATCAGATTTTTTGTTTGTCTTAAGCAGATAACGCACAATGCCACCCCAGGCACCAGTGGCAATAACCAGAAATAAGACTTCCAGTTCAAGAAGGATGACCTTCGGGGTTGTTGCCGGATCGTAAACAGCCATACCAAACTCCTTGTGGTAATAAAGTGAACGTAAACTAATGCTTTTTTTTCTGCTCGCCTAATCAAAAACACTAATTCAATATCACCTTAAGTGTTTGGTGCTCCGACCGATTATCGTCGAAATGAAGACAAGGTATGCAACATGGCCACAATGTCTTCAACCATGTGGCTGCGAGGCTTTTTCTTTTTCCATGAAGCATAAATATTGATCGGCCTGAAGGTCATTTCACTCGGGGGCTGGATGATGTTTATCGCGCTTTTTCGCTGGTTTTTATGAAACACGGCAAGTTTGAGGGGAAACAAGGCGATGAGTGATGTTTGTTCTATAATGTTGATAATGCCTGCGATAGAATCACTTTGGTAGCTTTTAATACGATTGCCTTGGTAGGTTACATCTTCATTATATAAATGGCTGTCGTTTGCTGCTGCGGCTGAAAATAAACTAGAATGATAAATAGCATGGCGTGCAGAATAGAAATTATGAAGCGACATTCGCTCAACGCCAGCAAGAAGATTGTCTCTACTGCAAATGCAGCAAAAATTTTTAAAACTATCAATTAATCTGCAATCAATATCATTGTCGGTGAAGGGAACGGGACTGACGATCAGATCACTGTGACCCGCAAGAAGTAAACGTTTCATTTCTTTGTGAGTTAGATTTCTGTTGGAAAAATGTTTGAAAATATTGTTCTCAAACACGGTATTGTCATAGAGTTGCGAAAGATAATAGTTTTCAACCAGATCGCCACCGAGGATCGTGATTTGATTGGCGGGTAAATTATCTGGCTCGGGGGTTATCGTATTCTGGACTAAGTCTATAACCTGACGAAAAGATGCATGCACCTCAAGTGCCTTCATCGTGGGGACCAGACCCTCCTTTCCTCTGACAAATAACGCTTCATTATAAAATGATTGCAGACGATTCAATGCCAATGACACCGCAGCAGGGGTGACAGACAGTTGCTTTGCCGCTTTGGTCGCATTTCCCGCGGATATCACTGCATCCAGCACTTTTATCAGATTATAGTCAAAATCTCGACTCAAGGTTTTTTCGTTCATTAATTAAGCCTTCAAACAAAAGGCTCAATATAAATAACATGACAAATAAAACAAATCATTTAATATCAAAACAATATTTCATTTATGAATTAACATCATATTTCCGATTATCTTACCGAAATGCTAATGCAAAAGGATGGGATCTAATATTTCTTAGGCGGGATGTATTTACGCTCTTATAAAATGCACGGCACCCCACCTGAGTGGGGTGCCGTATTTATTGGTGAAGATTATCCGCCGAATTGATCCGGGTCCGGCCCAAGGCGTTTGCCCTGATCCAGCTTGGCTATTTCGCCCAGTTCATCTTTATCGAGACGGAAATCCCAGACGTCGAAGTTTTCCGCGATGCGCGAAGGGGTAACCGATTTCGGGATAACCACCAGCCCACTGTCGAGATGCCAACGGATGACAATCTGCGCGGGCGTTTTGCCATACTTCTCCGCCAGATGGCGAATAATCGTCTGGTCAAATACCCCTTCGCCACCCTGGGCCAATGGGCTCCACGATTCGGTCTGGATCTTGTGGGTCGCGTTCCAGGAATGCAGTTGACGCTGCTGCATCAGAGGATGAAGTTCTATTTGATTGATAACGGGCGTAACGCCGGTTTCGTCAATCAGGCGTTGCAGGTGATGTACCTGGAAATTACACACGCCGATGCTCTTCACCAGACCCTGCTCTTGCAGCTTGATCATTCCCCGCCAGGCTTCAACGTAGTGATCGATAGCCGGAACCGGCCAGTGCATCAGATACAGATCGACAAAATCGAGCTGCAGTTTATCGAGACTTTCCTGAAGCGCGTCCGCCGGGCGCTTCTGATCGTCGTTCCACAGCTTAGTGGTGATGAACAGATCGTCGCGCGCGACGCCTGCGCTGGCTAATGCTTTACCGACGCCATCTTCATTTTTATACGCGGCGGCGGTATCGATAGACCGGTAGCCGACCTCCAGCGCTTTATGAATGGCGGTAACCACGTCCTCGTTGCTTGCTTTCCACACGCCGAGTCCCAGTTGCGGCATTACGTTGCCGTCCTGTAGCTTGATTACGGTTGGATGTGTCATGCATTCCTCCTTACGCCCGTCATACTTCACATTGCAGGCGCGTTGGCTGCGTGCCTGCAATTCGAATTGTTTAGGGCTTGGTGAAAATCACCGGAGCACGCCAGGCACTCCGGTGAAGTAGTAGCATTAAGTCTGGACGAAATACGAGAAAACGAAAGGTTAAGCGGGAAATCCCTTAGCGCGCCGCTTCGTAAATACGACGGCTCACCTCAAGGGTAATGTCCTGATTTTCACCGATTTGGGTCATGCCGTGCTCTTCGAGTTTTTTCAGCAGAGCCGGGATGGAGCTGCCGTCCAGGCCGTAACCGGACAGACGCGTTGGCACGCCCATCGCTTCGAAGAACTCACGGGTTTTAGCAATCGCGGCATCGATCCGCGCATCGTCAGAACCTTCGGTGATGTTCCATACGCGTTCTGCGTATTGCAGCAGTTTGGTGCGTTTGGTATCGCGTTTTTCATTCCACAGGGCAGGTAAAACGACCGCCAGCGTCTGCGCATGATCCAGCCCGTGCATCGCGGTCAGTTCATGGCCGAGCATATGGGTCGCCCAGTCCTGCGGCACGCCTGCACCAATCAGGCCATTCAGCGCCTGCGTTGCGGCCCACATTACGTTGGCACGCACGTCGTAATTTTCTGGCTCTTTCAGCGCTTTCGGGCCTTCTTCTACCAGCGTCAGCAGAATGCCTTCGGCGAAGCGGTCCTGAATTTTGGCGTTAACCGGATACGTCACGTACTGCTCAACGGTGTGAACGAAGGCATCCACCACGCCGTTAGCAACCTGACGCGGTGGCAGGGTGTAGGTGTAAACCGGATCAAGAATCGCAAATACCGGCTGCACGTTCGGGTTCATGAACGCCTGTTTGTCACCGGTGGTTTTACGGGAAATGACCGCGCCCATGTTGGATTCTGAGCCGGTGGCTGGCAGGGTCAGCACGGAGCCCATTGGGATCGCGCTTTTGATGTTTGCCCCGCCGGTTTGCAGGATTTCCCAAGGATCGACACCGTCAGCATAATGCGCGGCTGCGGCAATAAATTTAGTGCCATCGAGCACCGAACCGCCGCCGACTGCCAGCAGGAAAGTGACATTCTGCTCGCGGGCAATTTTCACCGCGTTCATCAGCGTTTCATAAGATGGGTTTGGTTCGATACCGCCGAATTCCAGCACGTCCAGACCGTTCAGGGCGCTCAGCACCTGGTCCAGCACGCCGGTTTTTTTGACGCTGCCGCCGCCGTAGGTGACGAGGACACGAGCATTGGCCGGGATCTGCGCCCGCAGGTCTGCGATAGCGTCTTTACCAAATAAAATGCGGGTTGGAGTGTGCAGGTTGAAATTAAACATGGTTTATTCCCTTCATGACGGGTGTAAAAGACGATAGCGACAGGGCTATCTGATGGAGGTTATTGTGGTCCTGTGGTCTGTTTGTCTCAATGCACATTCCTGCCGATGTATTGCCCATTTCTCCTGATGACTGGAGAATATGAACAATTGTGTCCACAATACATCCATCGTAATACGCCCCGGATACCGCCAAAAATGAATCGTGAAGAGACCTGTCTGCTGCTAACCGATAAGATTAAGCAGCTGAAAAATAATGAAGAAACTTTGAGTCAGCTGTTGCCAGATATCCGCTTGTTGTACGGTACACAGCCGGGAACCCGCACCCCGGTGATGTACCAACCGGGTATCGTTTTCCTCTTTTCAGGCCATAAAATCGGCCATATTAACGAGCGTGTTTTCCGCTACGATGCCACGGAATACCTGTTGCTGACCGTCCCGCTGCCGTTTGAATGCGAAACCTTCGCTACCCCTGAAGTGCCGCTGGCGGGGTTGCGTCTGAATGTCGATATTCTGCAATTACAGGAACTGCTGATGGACATCGGCGAAGATGAGCTGTTTCAGCCGTCAATGGCGGCGAGCGGGATCAACTCGGCGAAGCTGTCTGATGAAATACTCTGTGCGGCAGAGCGTCTGCTGGACGTGATGGAGCGCCCGCTGGATGCGCGTATTCTCGGCAAACAAATTATCCGTGAGATGCTTTATCACGTGCTGATGGGGCCAGGGGGCGGGGCGTTGCTGGCGCTGGTGAGTCGCCAGACGCATTTCAGCCTGATAAGCCGGGTGCTGAAGCGGATTGAAAGTCAGTACACCGAAAACCTCAGCGTCGATCAGCTGGCGGCGGAAGCCAACATGAGCGTTTCGGCGTTCCACCACAATTTCAAATCGGTGACCAGCACGTCGCCGTTGCAGTACCTGAAAACGTACCGCCTGCACAAGGCGCGCATGATGATGGTGCACGATGGCTTAAAGGCCAGCACCGCTGCGATGAAAGTCGGGTATGAAAGTGCGTCGCAGTTCAGTCGGGAGTTTAAGCGCTATTTCGGCATCACGCCGGGGGAGGATGCAGCGCGTATTAGAGGAATGCAGGGCGTTTAATCCCCTCGCGCCAAAGGCGCGAGGGGGAGGGGAACAGTGCCTTCAGGCGCTGCAATACTTCTTCTTAATGACCACGAAAACCGTGCCGAGCAGGCCAGCAACCAGCAGGAAAATCGGCAGGATCATCAGGAACGTCATCACCTGGTCTTCATGGCGTTTGACGAACGGGATCATGCTCAGGGCATAGCCGAGGCTGGTCACGACGCCAACCCACAGCAGGGCGCTCAGCCAGTTAAAGAACTGAAAGCGGCGATTCGACAAACCCGAAATGCCTGCCATCGTGGGCAGTAGAGTGCGAACAAACGCCAGAAAACGCCCGGCCAGCAGCGCCAGCAGACCGTGGCGGTCAAACATGCAGGTGGCGCGTTCGTGATATTTGGCCGGTAATTGCGTCAGCCAGCCTTTCACCGTTTTGGTGTTGCCCAGCCAGCGGCCCTGAATATAGCTCAGCCAGCAGCCGAGACTGGCGGCAGCGGTTAGAATCGCCAGCGTCGGAACAAAATCCATCACACCTTTGGCGATCAGCGCCCCGGCGAGCAGCAACAGGCTATCGCCCGGCAAGAACGACGCCGGAAGCAGACCATTTTCTAAAAATAGCGTCGCAAACATGACCAGATACACCACGCCCACGACGTGGGGATCGGCCAGTGCGGCGAAATCATGCTGCCAGAGTGCGGCGGCAATGTGCTGGATAACTACCATGGACTTTCCTGTGGACTAACATTTTCTGAGTATTGTACTCCTGAATCGCCCGGGATGCCTTGATCCCAGGCGCAACAATGCAGGCAGTTTTTAATGAGACTGTCTGAAATTGTGTCCATCGGATGCCACTTTACACGATGCGTTCAAAACCTGCCGACAAATCCTGGAGAAGATCGTCAACATTCTCTAAACCAATGTGCAGACGAATCAGTGTCCCGTTGAAGTCAGGCTTGCCGTCAGGGCGGATTACCGCGAGTTGCTCCGGCTGGGTGGGCAGAATTAATGACTCGTAGCCGCCCCAGGAGTAGGCCATGCTGAACAGCGTAAAGTTGTCGAGATAGGCGGCCAGTTCATTATCGTTGAGCCGTTTTTTTAGAATGAATGAGAACAAACCGCTGCTACCCGTAAAGTCTCGTTTCCAGAACTCGTGGCCTTTACTGCCCGGCAAAGCAGGGTGATTGACCCGTGCAACCTGCGGGTGCTGCGCCAGCCATTCGGCAATTTTAACGCTACTTTCATGATGCTGGCGCAGACGGACGCCGAGAGTTCGCAAGCCGCGGCTGGTCATATAGGCGGTGTCGGCATCAACCATCTGACCCATCAGATAGGCATTCTCACGCAGCTGGTCCCAGCAGCGGGCGTTGGCGACGGCGGTGCCGATCATGCCATCGGAATGACCAATCAGGTATTTGGTGGCCGCCTGAATGGAAATATCGATATCAAACTCGAGCGCCTTAAACAGCACGCCCGCCGCCCAGGTGTTGTCGATCATAATGATGGCGTCCGGGGCCACGCGGCGAACCGCGCTGACGATGGCGGGCACGTCATGCACTTCCAGGGTGATCGAGCCCGGTGATTCCAGGAACACCACTTTAGTATTCGGCTGGATCAAATCGGCAATCCCGGCCCCAATCATCGGGTCGAACCAGCCGGTCGTGACCCCGAGTTTTTTAAGAATTTTGGTGCTGAAATCCTGGCTCGGCTCATAGGCGCTGTTGGTCATCAGCACATGATCGCCCTGTTCAACAAATGCCAGAATCGTGTTCGCCACTGCCGCCGCACCACACGGGAACAGGGCGCAACCGGCTCCCCCTTCCAGCTCGCACATCGCTTCCTGCAACGAGAAATGGGTCAGCGTGCCGCGACGACCGTAAAACAGCTCACCTTTGGCGCGATTGCGGGTGGCATGCTTCTTCGCTTCCACAGTGTCGAAAACCAGGGAGGACGCGCGCTGGATAACGCTGTTCACCGATCCCTGAGTGAATCTTTTACTCCGGCCAGCATTCACCAGCACGGTATCAAGTTGCTTATTGGACATGTTCTCCCTACCTGTTTTTATACGTCTGGACGTCTAAACTAGCATGATTGCACCGGGATGTACGACACCCAAACATATTAAGCAGAAAATTTTGCCGGTAAGCGGCAAAGCGCCTTTTTTACTGCGTCAGCGCAATGAAAGTTAGTGATGATTGCGTCAATATGTAAATAGTAATGAGAACGACTATCAATTCGACGTCGTTTTGATATTATTACGAGCAGATTTTGTGATTTAGATCCTGGAGAAACAGAGTGGGTAATAATTT
This sequence comes from Scandinavium lactucae, assembly GCF_033843265.1. Taxonomy (NCBI): domain Bacteria; kingdom Pseudomonadati; phylum Pseudomonadota; class Gammaproteobacteria; order Enterobacterales; family Enterobacteriaceae; genus Scandinavium; species Scandinavium lactucae. Next base: position 57,948 of record NZ_JAWXRD010000029.1, on the reverse strand, counting down.
GATGCAGGCGGATCTCTCCGTTTGGGGTATGTATCATCATGCCGACATCGTGGTTAAGGTAGTTATGATCGGCCTGATTCTGGCATCGGTCGTCACCTGGGCAATCTTCTTCAGTAAAAGTACCGAACTGCTGTCGCAAAAGCGCCGCCTCAAGCGTGAGCAGCAGCTGTTAGGCGAAGCCCGCTCTTTGAATCAGGCCAGCGACATTGCCGCAGCCTTCCCGGCGAAAAGCCTCAGCCTGCAACTGCTGAACGAAGCGCAGAACGAGCTGGAACTTTCCGAAGGTGCTGAAGATAACGAAGGCATTAAAGAGCGTACCGGTTTCCGTCTGGAACGCCGCGTGGCGGCTGCCGGGCGTCATATGGGCCGTGGCAACGGTTATCTGGCCACTATCGGGGCGATTTCGCCGTTTATCGGCCTGTTTGGCACCGTATGGGGCATCATGAACAGCTTCATCGGTATCGCCCAAACCCAGACCACCAACCTTGCCGTCGTGGCACCGGGCATCGCCGAAGCGCTGCTGGCGACCGCTATCGGCCTGTTTGCCGCGATTCCTGCCGTGGTTATCTACAACATTTTCGCCCGCATGATTGGCGGCCACAAAGCGCTGCTCGGTGATGTCGCAGCCCAGGTTCTGCTGCTGCAAAGCCGTGACCTTGATCTGAATAACAGCGGCGCTCAGCCGGTGCGTACCGCGCAGAAACTGCGGGTAGGGTGATAGCCAATGGCAATGCGTCTTAACGAAAATCTGGACGATAACGGCGAAATGCATGAGATCAACGTGACGCCGTTCATCGACGTCATGCTGGTTCTGCTGATTATCTTCATGGTGGCCGCCCCGCTGGCGACCGTCGACGTGAAGGTGAATCTGCCTGCCTCTTCCAGCCAGCCACAGCCGCGCCCGGAGAAACCGGTGTATCTGTCGGTGAAAGCAGACAACAGCATGTTCCTCGGTAACGATCCGGTCACCGAAGAAACGATGGTAAATGCGATTAACGCGCAGACCGAAGGCAAGAAAGACACCACCATCTTCTTCCGGGCGGATAAAACCGTGAATTACGAAACGATGATGAAGGTGATGGATACGCTGCATCAGGCGGGGTATCTGAAAATCGGTCTGGTGGGTGAAGAGCACGCTGCCGCCGCGAAATAATCGACATCATCACATCTTTAAACAAAGAACCGGCCATGCGCCGGTTTTTTTACGTGCGTTGATGTCCGTCGTGCAAAAGTGACAGGCGTCGATTCAGGCCTTCTTCGTCCCGGAGGTAGGGAGAGGCTCCTGCGGCGCGACGATATTGACGCAGGCGGTGCGGCAGTTGCCGTCGGCGAGTTTGCGGCTCAGGCGCAGGGTGGCGACTTCGCGCCCCAGTATGTGTTGATAGCTGGCTTCGATATGCGCGAGAACTTTCTCTTTGAGTTGCGGATTACGGCTGATTACCTCGGCCAGCGCTGCGCCGTAAATTTCCTCTTTCACCTGGAAGGCGTAAATCTCGCGGCGGTACTGCCATTTCATGCGTACCAGCGCGGCGGGAATTGACACCAGCGCTTTGGCGGTTTCTTCAATCACCGCATTTTTCTCATTTTTCAGCGCCTGAAGATTATGTTTCAGGATCACCGCATCGCTGTTTTTGTCGTCTAAAGTCAAATAAACGTTATTATTATCACTCTCTTTCATTTTACTCAGCCTGAAAGTCGTAAAAAAGAGATGCTGTTTTTTCTTGCGTGATCAAATTAAGCCAAATTTCATTCCCGGCTTCATTTATTTTATCGGTGTACTCGGCAATAATTTGACTTAATTCCTGGTTATCAATTTCCGCTTCCATTTGAAGGTCGTTGAGAACGCGAGCATAGGCTTCGATTTTCATGACCCGAAATAGCCTGTCTTTAATATGACGGTCACGCTCTTCCAGCAGCATATTGCGCGACTGACCGTGACGTACCGGGGCGGCTAAGAGATCTGCTTCGAAATTTTCGAGCGTTATCTTTCCCTGAGTTAAATCAGCATTATTTTCTGCTACGCCGGGCGCTGGCTCTGGGTTTGAGATGTGAAAATGGGCCGGGATCAGCGACTCGGGTATCATGCCTGATGTCCTTTTATTTTCAACAGGATAGGGGTAATAAAGATGTGAGGTTCGTTGACAATATCATGGCGGAAATTTAAAATCAAAAAAAATGGAGTAAACCATGAACAGTATTATCTATTTCGTAATAGCACTGCTATTACTTACCGTTGTTATTCTTATCGTTATCTCCGGCCTGTTTAAAAATGACGTGGTGGCGGAAAAACCTGAACCACCGCAGATGAAATTGCTGAGCAAAGAAGAAGGTGAAGACCATTTTTCGGTGCTGATGAACGCGATAACACCGGTATGGTACTGGCGCGTCAATCATGAATATATTGATTTTCTTCATGCCACCATAAAACGCATGAGTATCACCGAATTAAATTCTACCGCAGGGTTATTTGAGGCCCAGCGGCGCTGTAGCGATCTCAATTCGGCGGTGTATAAATATTACGACAATATAAAAAAACGCTGCGTCAATGGCGAAAAGGTCTCGCACGGTGATCTAGACGTGTTGAACCTGCAGCAATGTTTTCGCGAGTTTAGCCTCGACGCCTATCCGTCCCTGGTGGCGCTGGTGTGGCCGGAATATCAACGCCCGCAGGTGGATCCTCTGAGGGTGTAGGCCCGCGCAACGAAGTGCCGCCGGGCGAGGGCCTCATCTGAGGCATTGACTCGTGCCATCTTAAAAATTTCACAAAAAAATAATCACAAAACGTTATGAATTCTCCAGGTTCTGCCGATAACGAGGTGGATTGTGACGCGTGTCACAATACCCTTGCAACGGCCAGGAGAATTTATGCATTTGCTTCGTAACTTTACCATTCGGATGGTCATGCTGGTCATCCTCGGGATTTTTGGTTTGCTGTGGTCCGGCGTCGGTCTGTACAGCGTGTACTCGCTGTCGAAAGTAGCCGAGGGCAATCAGGTTGACCGGGAACTGGTCGCCCAGATGACCTTGCTGAGCCAGGGCAATGATCAGTACTTTCGTTTTGTGACCCGGCTGGGTCGGGCGATGGAGGCCAAAGCGGCAGGCAACACACCGGATTTTGCTCCCGCGCAGCAGGCGCTGGATAACATGCGCAGTAAGCTGGAGGCGCTGAAGGCGGTATCGCCCGGCCCAATGGATACGCAGATTTCTGCCGACACAATTGCCCACTGGCAGGCGCTGCTCGACAACGGCGTGGCTCGCCAGATGGCACTGGCGGCGCAGGGTTCCGCGGAAGACTATCGCCAGCAGGCTACCCACGTAACGCCTGCCTTAAGCCGCGCCTTCGGTGCCAGCACTGAGAAATTTAACGCCCGCGCCAGCGTCGCGCTGGACCACACCCGCGTGGTGGTCGATCACCTCACGTCCGTCACCCGGACGTTAATCATCAGCGCCGTCATCATCGGCCTGTTACTGCTCCTGTTCTCCGACCGCTATCTGGTGGCGATGCTGGTGAAACCGCTGGATCGCGTGCGGCAACACTTCCGCCTGATGGCGCAGGGCGATCTCAGCCAGCCGATGGCGTCGTTTGGTCGCAACTGCGTCGGCCAACTGGTGCCGTTGCTGAATGCGATGCAGGACAGCCTGCGCGAGGCCGTCAGCACCATTCGGCACGGCAGCGAAAATATCTGGCGCGGCGCGACGGAAATTTCGTCCGGCAATAACGACCTCTCTTCGCGTACCGAAGAGCAGGCCTCGGCGCTGGAAGAAACGGCGGCGAGCATGGAGCAACTGACGGCGACGGTGAAACTCAACGCCGATAACGCGCAGCAGGCCAGCGACCTGGCGCAGGCGGCATCACACACCGCCAGCAAGGGCGGTTCGCTGGTCGACAAGGTGGTCGACACCATGTCCGGTATCTCCGACAGCTCAAAGAAAATCGCTGAGATAACCACCGTCATCAACAGCATTGCGTTTCAGACCAATATTCTGGCGCTGAATGCCGCGGTGGAAGCGGCGCGGGCGGGTGAGCAGGGCCGTGGTTTTGCGGTGGTGGCAGGCGAAGTGCGTAACCTCGCCAGCCGCAGCGCGGGCGCGGCGAAAGAGATTGAAAGCTTAATTGCCGACTCCGTGACCCGCATCGACAGCGGGGTGCGGTTGGTGAATGACACCGGTAACACCATGGACGCCATTCTGCGCGCGGTGCAGGAAGTGACCACCATCATGAAGCAGATTGCCAGCGCGTCGGCGGAACAGAGCAAAGGGATTTCGCAGGTGGGCGTGGCAATCACGCAGATGGACAGTGTCACCCAGCAAAACGCCTCGCTGGTGGAACAGGTATCCGCCGCCGCCTCGGCGCTGGAGCAGCAAACTCATGCCTTGCAGCAGTCGGTGCAGAAATTCCGTCTGTCGAATGCCTGACACGGCGACGGCCTGAAATGACCGGGTGAACCCACCCGGTCGACGGAAAGGTATTAACCCTGACGCTTATCTTCAGTATGGGTGTCGAAATCGCTGGCCGAGTGGCGCTCATGCAACTGCTCGTTCAGCGGGCCCTGAGCTCGGTTGACGATGCGACCCCGTTTGACCGCCGGACGGTTGCCAACATCCTGCGCCCAGCGCAGCACGTTTTTGTAGCTTCCGGCATCAAGGAATTCCGCCGCGTTATACACCGCGCCGAGTACTACATTGCCGTACCACGGCCAGACCGCCATATCGGCAATGGTGTACTCCTCGCCCGCCACATAGCGACCACGCGCCAGCTGCTTATCCAGCACGTCGAGCTGACGCTTGGCTTCCATGGTGAAGCGGTCAATCGCGTACTCAATTTTCACCGGGGCATAGTTATAGAAATGGCCAAAGCCGCCGCCGAGGAACGGGGCTGCGCCCTGAAGCCAGAACAGCCAGTTCAGCGTTTCGGTGCGCCCCGCCGGATCTTTCGGCAGGAAGTGGCCGAATTTCTCCGCCAGATACAGCAGGATCGATCCGGATTCAAACACCCGCAGCGGCGGGTTGACCGAGTGATCGCTCAGCGCCGGAATTTTTGAGTTCGGGTTCACATCGACAAAGCCGCTGGAGAACTGATCCCCGTCGCCGATGCGGATCATCCACGCGTCGTACTCCGCGCCAGTCACACCGAGCGCCAGCAGCTCTTCCAGCATGATCGTCACTTTCTGCCCATTTGGCGTCCCGAGGGAGTAAAGCTGCAACGGGTGCGTGCCTACCGGCAGCGCTTTTTCATGGGTTGGGCCAGAGACTGGACGGTTGATGTTGGCGAACGCGCCGCCGTTGTTTTGCTTCCACTCCCAGACTTTCGGAGGTTGATACTCATTTTTAGACATAATAACCACCCTTGTTTTTTAGCGTCCTGACCGAGTGTAGCAGGTGATAAAGACGAGCTTTAACAATCAGAGCGTGATGAGCCCAGCAGCTTATTTTAAAAACATCTTATATAGATCAGAACGGATATAAGCTTAAGCGAAAATCGCATTTCAAATCGTGTGGGAAAGGCTCCAATATGCGCGCTGAACTGCGCTCGTTGGCAGACAATAATAATGATGATGGGAAGGGGTTAAATAAGCATGCGCAAGTTGGTCTTCTCCGCCGCGATGATTTCGCTGGCCTTAAGTCTCGCAGGATGCGACGACGGCAAGAAAAATGACACCGTAAACGCCCCCGCCGCTGACCAGAATGCCGCCCCCAAAGAGGGTGGCTCGCTGATCGTCGGTATTACCTCCGGCGACCCGTTGGCGGTAAACCCCATTTACGCCAGCGACCGCACCACGCTGACGCTGATGCAGGCGTTGTACGCGCCGCTCTACAGCTACAACGACGGCAAAATTGAGTGGGGTCTGGCTGAAAGCCTGACCCCATCCGCCGATAATCTGAGCTATATCCTGAAGCTGAAACCGAATCTGAAATGGCAGGACGGCCAGCCGCTGACCGCTGACGATGTGGTATTCACCTTTACGAAACTGCTCGATGAAAAGCAGCACAGTTTTTTCCGCAGCATGTTCATGTTTGGCGGCAAGCCGGTGCAGGTCAGCAAGGTGGATGACCTGACGGTAAAATTTACCCTGCCGCAGGTCAGCGCCGCGTTTGTCGGCACCCTGGTGCAGATTTACCCGATCCCGCAGCATGTGTTTGCTAACGAAAGCGATCTGGAAAAGAGCAGCAAAAACGACGCGCCGGTGGGTTCTGGTCCGTTCAAATTTAAAGAGTATCGCGCGGGCCAGTATTACGCCCTGACGCGTTTCGATGATTACTGGAACGGTAAGCCAAAGCTCGATTCCGTGACCTACCGTTTCGCCAAAGACAGTAACTCCGCCAACCTTGCGCTGCAAAACGGTGAAATCAATCTGAAGATGGTCGATCCGCAGGACGTATCCCGCCTGAAAGGCACCGGGAAATTCGATTTTGTGGTCTACCCGGAAGGGCGTCTGGCGTACATGACCTTCAACCAGAACGTGCCGGTGATGAAGAGCAAGGCACTGCGTCAGGCGATTGCTTACGCCATCAACAAAGACGATCTGGTGACCACTGCCTTTACCTCGCTTGATTACGCCAAACCGGCCACCTCGTTCCTGACGCCGGATACGCTGTACCATTCTGACGATGTGGAGCAGTACAAATTCGATCTGCAAAAAGCTAAAGACCTGCTGAAAGCCTCCGGCGCACCGGCCAATCTGAAGCTGCGTCTGGCGTATGTGAACACTAACAAAACCCAGGAGAGCATGAGCCTGTATATCCAGCAGCAGCTGAAGGCGCTGGGGATTAACGTTGAGCTGATGCCGCTGGATGCCAACGCCATGTCGCAGCGCAGCCTCGACATGAACAACACCGCCTGGGAGCTAAACCTCGGCGGTTACATCATGGGGGCGGAGCCGGATGGCTACAAGTCGCTGTTCATGAGCAACGAAGCCTATAACTACGCGCATTATAAAGACGCGCAGTTCGATGCGCTGTGGGATAAAGGTGCGGTGGAAGCCGATGCGGGCAAACGCGGCGATATCTATAAACAGATTCAGCAGACCGTCGCCACGCAAATGACCTGGTATCCGATTGCATATACCAACGCCATCGTGGCCGTCGACAAGCGTTTTGCTGGCACCAAAGAGGCTGAACCGAAGCCAGTGTATATGTTCCAGGATCTGTCGAAAATCTACCAAAAATAATCTGTTAGCCCCCGCAAGGGTGACACCGTTTATCTCAGGCAATGCATACGGGGAAACGCCGGGATCTGGTTCCCGGAGGGAGGCCAGACCCGGCGGTCGCCCCGAATATCACAACCTTAAAATAACGGTGTCACCCAAGCTGGGGGCTTTTTTGTGAAGGGAATGTCGTGAACGCAATGCTAACGCGTCGGCTGCTGCAACTGCTGCCGATGCTTTTCTTTATTTCGCTGGTGGCATTTTTACTGGTGAAACTCGCGCCGGGGGATCCGGTTCAGGCGTACATCACGCCCCGCATGGCACCGGAAGATATCGAGCGTATTCGCCATAGCCTGGGGCTGGATAAGCCGCTGGTGACGCAGTATTTCCTGTGGCTGAAAAACGTCTTTCAGGGCGATTTGGGCTACTCGCTGATTTATCACCGTCCGGTGCTGGAGATGATCGTCGAGCGCATTCCGGCCACCCTCGGATTGATGAGTGCGTCGTTGCTGCTGGCGATTGTACTGGCGGTGCCGCTCGGCCTGTTGGCGGGGGCGTTTAAGCATCGCTGGCTGGATCACTTCCTCAATCTGTTTGCCTATATCGGTATTTCAGTGCCGATTTTCTGGTTCGGCATTCTGCTCATCACCGTGTTCGCGGTGCAGCTCAACTGGCTGCCGAGCATGGGTATGCGCACCATTGGCGTGGAAGATAACTGGCTCGACGTGGTGCGTCACGGCGTGCTGCCGTGCATCGCGCTGACCTTTTACAACCTGTCGAACTACGTACGCTATGTGCGTTCCAACACCATCAGCCAGCTATCGGCAGATTACGTGCAGACCCAGCTGGCGTATGGCGCGACGTATCGCACCATTCTGTTCCGTCACGTGATGAAAAACGTGCTGCTGCCGGTGATCACTCTGTTTGGTCTGTCGTTCGGGGAACTGATCGTCGGCGCGTATGTCACCGAAAGCGTGTTCTCCTGGCCGGGCATGGGGCTGCTGGGGATCCAGGCCATTTCGTCACTTGATTACCCCCTGATCATGGCGATCATCCTGCTGTCTTCGCTGATGCTGGTCGTCGGCAACCTGCTGGCGGATCTGCTGTATCGCTTCGCCGATCCCCGCATTCGTACCCTGAGGTAGCCGCCGATGAGTAGACGCTGGCAAAACGTACGTCACCAGCTGCGCCGCAATCGTCCGGCGCAGTTCTCCCTTCTGGTGCTGTTTATTTTTATTCTCGCGGCGCTGGCTGCGGGGTTCAGTCCTTACGATCCGGACCAGATGTCACTCGGCGCACGGATGTTATCCCCCGATGCCGCACACTGGTTTGGCACCGATGAATATGGCCGGGATTACTTTACCCGTGCGCTGTACGGCGGCCAGATTTCATTGATGGTCGGCTTTATGGTGATGCTGTTTTCCACCCTGATTGGCACCGCGGTTGGCACGATCAGCGGCTATTTCGGCGGCTGGCTCGACAACCTGATGATGCGCGCCGTCGATATCCTGCTGGCGATCCCGGCGTTCTTCCTGCTATTGGTGCTGAACGCCTACCTCAAGCCGGGCGTGGATAACATCATCATGATTATCAGCCTGTTGACGTGGATGAACATGTCGCGGCTGATCCGTGCCGAAACCCTGTCGGTCAAAGAGCGCGAATACGTGCTGTACGCACGCGCCGCCGGGGAACATCCGTTGCGCATTATCGTGCGCCACATTATTCCCGGCGTGCTGCCGACCATTATCGTCGCCGCGACCCTGAACATCGCCTCGGCGATTTTGATGGAGTCCACGCTGAGCTTTCTGGGGCTCGGCGTGCAGCAGCCTGCGGCGTCGTGGGGCAGTATGCTCAACAATGCGCAGTCGTATATCGGCGAGGCCTCATGGCTGGCGATGTTCCCGGGGATTCTTATTCTGCTGACGGTGTTCAGTTTTAACGTGCTGGGCGACGTGTTCCGTACCGCCTTCGAACCGGGAGCCAATCGCGATGCATAACTTACTGGAACTCGACAACCTGCAAACCGCGTTCTTCACTCGCGACGGGGAAGTACATGCGGTGCGCGGGGTGAGCTTTGCGCTTCAGCCCGGCGAAGTGGTCGGCATCGTCGGTGAATCCGGCTGTGGCAAAAGCGTCACCTGTAAATCGGTGATTCAGTTGCTGGGTAAAAACGGCAAGATCACCGGCGGCAGCGTGCGTTTTCGCGGCGAAGATCTGGCGCGGAAAACGCCGGAGCAGATGCGACGGATCCGTGGGAACGATATCGCCATGATTTTCCAGGATCCGATGACTGCCCTGAATCCGGTGGTCACTATTGGCCGTCAGATGACCGAGATCCTGATGCGCAATCAAGGCTTATCGAAACGCGAGGCGAAAGCCAAAGCCGTCGACATGCTGGGCCGGGTGGGGATCGCCGAGGCCGGGAGTCGCTTTGACCAGTATCCGCACGAATTCAGCGGCGGGATGCGCCAGCGGGTGATGATCGCCATCGCCCTGTCGTGCAATCCGGATCTGTTGATCGCCGATGAACCGACCACCGCCCTGGATGTGACCATCCAGGCGCAGATCCTGCGTTTGCTGAAATCACTCCAGCAGGAAACCGGCACCGCCATTTTGCTGATTACACACGATCTTGGGGTGGTGGCGCAGGTGTGCAGCCGGGTGGTGGTGATGTACGGCGGCCAGGTCATGGAGGAGGGCAGTGTGGAGGATATTTTCTGGCAACCCCTGCATCCTTATACCCGTGGCCTGCTGGCCTCGCTACCGCGTGCCGACCAACCGGAGCATCGTCTGTCGCCGATTGAAGGCTCGCCGCCGGGGTTACTCAACCCGCCGCCGGGCTGTCCGTTTGCCGATCGCTGCCCGCAGCGGATGGCGCAATGCGACCACCAGCCGCCGTTTTATTCCAACGCCAATGGTCATCGCACCGCCTGCTGGCTGTGGCAGGACAAGGAGATTCAGGCATGAGTCAGCAACCGTTAGTTCGCGTGCGCGACCTGCATAAACACTATGCCCTGAACGGCGGCTGGCTGCGCCAAAGCCGCCAGGTAAAAGCCGTCGATGGGGTCAGTTTCGATATCCTGCCCGGTGAAACCTTCGGCCTGGTGGGAGAGTCCGGCTGTGGGAAATCGACCCTCGGGCGCGCCGTGCTGCGCCTGTTCGATATCACTTCTGGCGAGATTTCCTTTGCCGGGCAGGAGATAGCCCACGCGTCAGAGAAAACGCTCAAGCCCCTGCGCCGCCGGATGCAGGCCATTTTTCAGGATCCTTATTCGTCGCTTAATCCGGGCATGACGGTGCAGCAGCTGGTGTCTGAGCCGATGCAAATTCACGGCTACGATAAGCAGGCGCAGCGCGAGCGTGCCGAAGAGCTGTTGTACAAAGTGGGCCTCAAGCAGGAGCATTTGCAGCGTTTCCCGCATGAGTTCAGCGGCGGCCAGCGCCAGCGGATAAGCATTGCCCGCGCGCTGTCGGTGCGCCCGGAGTTTGTGCTGTGCGATGAACCGCTCTCGGCGCTGGACGTGTCGGTACAGGCGCAGGTGGTGAATATCCTGCAAGATTTGCAGCAGGAGCTGGGCCTGACCTATCTATTTATCGCCCATGATTTGTCGATGGTGCGTCACATTTCCAGCCGGATTGGGGTGATGTATCTCGGCAAGCTGGTGGAAGTGGCCCCGGCGGGTGAGCTGTATCAGCACCCGGCGCACCCGTATACCCGGGCGCTGCTGGCCTCGGTTCCGCAGCCGGATCCGCGCGTACGTCACCTGGAACACGGCGGTCTGAAGGGCGAAATCCCGAGCCCAACGGCGGAGATCGCTGGCTGTCGTTTTTGCAGCCGCTGCCCGCAGGCGATGCCGGTGTGCCAGCAGCAGGAGCCGCCGATGCAGGAGATTGCCCCGCGCCATTTCACCGCCTGCTGGCTGTTTAAGGTGTAATTCCGCGGTCGCGGATTTCATGCACCAAATCGATAAACGCCTTAAGCCCCGGCGGAACGTGACGCCTGCCGGGGTAATAAAGGCGCAGTCCGCCAAACGGCTGACACCATTCGGGCATCATGCTCACCAGCCGCCCGGCAGCGATATCCTCCTGCACAAACCAGTCCGAAATAAACGCCAGGCCGATGCCGCTCAGTGCGGCCCGGCGTATGGCCCGCATTTCGTTGAGCACGATGCGCGTCGGCACGCTGACCGCGAATTTCTGCTGATGGCGTTCCAGTTCCCACTGATAAATTCCGCCGTGCGAAAAACGCATCCCGACGCTCTGATGCTGGCGTAAATCATCCGGTGCCTGTGGGGTGCCGTGCTTTGCCAGATAGTCGGGCGTGGCAACCACCAGCATACGGATGTCGGGCGTGAGCGGTACCGCAATCATGTCCTGCGGCACGGATTCAGCCAGACGAATGCCCGCGTCATAGCCTTCGGCCACGATATCCACCATCCGCGACTCGCTGGTGACCTCCAGCCGCATCTGCGGATACCGTTGCAAATATTCCTCGATTAACGGTTCGTACAGCATCGACACGCTCTCCTGCGGGGCGTTGATACGCAGCGTTCCGGTCGGCATGTCCGGAACGTCGGTTATCTCCTCCGAGGCGCGCTGAATTTCCGCCAGCGCAGGGGCAATGCGTTCGACGTAACGTTCCCCGGCAGGGGTCAGCGCCACGCTGCGGGTCGAGCGGTTAAACAGCCGCACCTTGAGACGGCTTTCCAGCCCGGCGACGGCATTACTGACGGCGGTGGCCGACATGCCCAACTCCCGGGCGGCGGCGCGAAAGCTCTGGCGATGGGCAACGGCGAGCACCACTTCCAGCTCAGTGAATCCAGTGCGATGCATAGATTATCCCGATTTTCGGTACAGTCCGTACAGAATAGACCCTCTTATCGTAACGGTCATCCGTTTCTATACTCGCTGCACTGACCTGAATTCTGGAGAACATCATGCAGCAGATTGACAAGATTTATATCAACGGTGAATTTGTGACCCCGCACGGCGAAGAGCGTTTTGAGCTGTTTAACCCGGCGACGGAGGAGGTGATTGGCACCGTGCGGCTGGCCGATGAAGTCGATGCGGAACGCGCGATAGCTGCGGCAAAAGCGGCGTTTATGGGCTGGTCACGGACCCGTAAAGCCGAGCGCATCGCGGTGCTTAAGCGGATGCATCAGGCGGTAGCGGCGCGTGAAAACGACCTGCTGGAGGCCATCGTCACCGAATACGGTGCGCCGCAGTCGCGAAGCCGCTGGATGGCGCAATATCCGGCGGAGGTTATCGCCCAGGCGATTGAAACTCTGGAAGCGTTCGAGTTTGTAGAGCAGGCGGGGAGCGCCCAGGTGATGATGACCCCGGTTGGCGTAGCAGGCCTGATTACCCCGTGGAACAGCGACGCCGGGTTTATTTGCAACAAGCTGGCGACGGCGATGGCGGCGGGCTGCACGGCGGTGATCAAACCGAGTGAAATGAGCGCCATCCAGACCCAAATTGTGACCGAGGCGCTGCATGAGGCCAACATTCCGGCGGGGGTGTTTAACATGATTACCGGGCGTGGCGAGGTGGTCGGGGAGGTGATTAACCGTCACCCGGATATCGCCAAAATCTCCTTCACCGGCTCCACGGCGGTAGGAAAACATATCGTCGAAAGCGGGGCGCAATCGCTCAAGCGTGTCACGCTCGAACTGGGCGGTAAATCTCCGACCATTATTCTGGACGACGCCGATGTGGCGCAGGCCGTGCCTCTGGCGCTGGCAGCCGGCTTTATGAACAGCGGGCAGGCGTGCATTGCCGGAACGCGTATTCTGGTCCCGTGCAGCCGTCAGGCTGAATTCGAACAGGCGATTGCCGGGGCGGTCAGCCAGGTGCAGTCCGGCGACCCGCGCGATGAGAAAACTGAAATCGGCCCGATGGTCAGCCGCAAACAGTGGCAGCGCGTGCAGGACTATATTCGTCTGGGCATGGAAGAGGGCGCGAAGCTGCTGGTGGGCGGAGAAGGGCGACCGGCAGGCATGGTGAAAGGTTGGGGCGTGAAGCCTACGGTATTTGTCGGCCATAACCAAATGCGCATTGCCCGGGAAGAGATCTTTGGCCCGGTGCTGGTGATCATCCCGTATGACGACGACACCGACGCGCTGGCGATTGCCAACGACACCGCTTACGGACTCAACGCGATGGTGCTGGGCGGCGATACCGAACGCGCAGTACGTGTGGCTCAGCAGATTGAGTCTGGCCGGGTGATGGTCAACACCCTGGCGCACGAACCGAAAGCGCCGTTCGGCGGGGTGAAGCAGTCTGGCCTCGGTCGGGAAATGGGGAAATGGGGAATGCAGGCGTACCTGGAAGCGAAAACGGTGGTCGTCGGTTAAGCGGCCATTTGTTCGGCGGCGCTGCGCGGGCCTACGCAATGTAGGCTCGGTAAGCGCGAGCGCCCTCCGGGCGAGGTTATGTTGCCGTTTCGATTATCTCATCGGTGAGGTGTATGATTAAGTCACTTCTGCCAGACAAATGGCAATGCGCAGACGACAACAACTGGAATTTGCTCGCCGCCTGCTTCCCCGCAATGGAAAAAATAGGTTGGAACAATGAGTACAGGACTGTCCCGCAGTGATGCTCCCTTTGGTACGTTGTTAGGTTATGCGCCGGGAGGCGTGGCGATTTACTCCTCCAATTACGGCAGCCTCGATCCCCACAATCCCCCCGATGACGTCTCTTTCCGCAGTTATATCGACAACGAATACATGGGCCATAAATGGCAGTGCGTGGAATTTGCCCGCCGTTTCCTGTTCCTGACCTATGGCTTTGTGTTTACCGATGTCGGCATGGCGTATGAGATTTTCTCGCTGCGTTTTCTGCGCCAGGTGGTGAATGATAATTTGCTGCCGTTGCAGGCGTTTGCCAACGGGGCAAAACGCCCGCCGGTTGCCGGTTCGCTATTGATTTGGCAGAAGGGCGGTGAGTTCAATGAGACCGGGCACGTGGCGGTGATCACCCAGCTGATTGGCAATAAGGTGCGCATCGCCGAGCAGAATGTGATTCACCATCCGCTACCGCAGGGCCAGCAGTGGACCCGCGAGCTGACGCTGGGGGTGAAAGACGGGTGCTACACGATTGAAGATACCTTCGATGACACCACCATTCTCGGCTGGATGACTCAGACCGATAACAGCGAGCACAGCCTGCCGCAGCCCGCGCTGCCGGGCAAAGCGCTGAACATTCAGGGCGCACGTCTGGACGATAACGGCCAGTTCAACGGTGCCTGGCTTAACGAGCAGGAACCGTTGCAGGCGGCATACGTTCGCGCCAATGGGCATTTCATCAACAAAGATCCCTGCCAGTATTTCACCATCAGCGAGTGCGCCGAACAGGAGCTGATCAAAGCCACCAACGAGTTGCACCTGATGTATCTCCATGCCACCGACAAGGTGATGAAGGACGACAACCTGCTGGCGCTGTTTGATATCCCGAAAATCCTCTGGCCGCGTCTGCGTCTGTCGTGGCAGCGCCGTCGACACGACATGATTACCGGGCGCATGGATTTCTGCATGGATGAGCGCGGGCTGAAGGTGTACGAGTACAACGCCGATTCGGCGTCGTGCCATACCGAAGGCGGGCTGATCCTCGAACAATGGGCGAAAACCGGCTATCGCGGTAAAGGACATAATCCGTCAGAAGAGTTGCTCAGCGAGCTGATTGGTGCCTGGAAACACAGCGCCGCGCGGCCGTTTGTGCATATCATGCAGGACAAGGATCTGGAGGAGAACTATCACGCCCGCTTTATGCAAAAGGCGCTAACCGACGCCGGATTTGAAAGCAAAATTCTGTACGGTCTGGACGAATTACACTGGGATGCGGCGGGTCAGTTAATCGATGGCGACCAGCGGCCAGTGAACTGCGTGTGGAAAACCTGGGCGTGGGAAACCGCCATCGAACAGGTGCGGGAAGTGAGTGAAACCGAATTCGCGGCAGTGCCGATCCGCACCGGACACCCCAATAACGAAGTGCGCCTGATCGACGTGCTGCTGCGTCCGGAAGTGATGGTCTTTGAGCCGCTGTGGACGGTGGTGCCGGGCAACAAAGCGATACTGCCGGTGCTGTGGCAGCTGTTCCCGCATCATCGTTATCTGCTGGATACCGATTTTGTGGTCAATGAGGAACTGGCGAAAACCGGTTATGCGGTGAAGCCGATCTCCGGGCGCTGCGGCAGCAACATCGACCTGGTCAGCCACGACGACGAACTGCTCGACCAAAGCTCTGGCAAGTTTGTCGACCGCAAGAACATCTACCAGCAGCTGTGGTGTCTGCCGAAGGTTGATGGCAAATACATTCAGGTCTGCACCTTTACCGTCGGCGGTAACTACGGCGGCACCTGCCTGCGCGGCGATGATTCTCTGGTTATCAAGAAAGAGAGTGATATCGAGCCGTTAATGGTGGAGAAAAGGCAGTCTTAAGCATTGATGATTCGGGGGCATAAGACCCCCGAATCACTGGCTTACAGCGCCTCATTAAACTGCAACAAACGACCGTCGCCGGGACGTAAAATAATTGCACTATAAAGCGTAATTAAACCAGCAATAATAAGGCTTCAGGAATTAACGACCCCGATTTCAAATAAGAGGAAGCAGAACGTCCAGATGGAGGAAGTTCCGTTTCCTCTGCGGCGTGAAGATTAATTATTCATGTCTCAGAACGTACTCACCAAGCGTCCGGATTTAAAAAAATGACTCCAAAATTCGACAAAAACGATACACAACTTAACAGTTTATTTGCATGACTGTTTCATATAGTTTTGGTGAATGGTTTATATTGCAATGAAAGTTTGCATTGGCCACAATAAACGCCCTTTGGGATCAAAGATGAAAAAAATGAGCCGTCGCTTCTTCAATATCCTGCTTTTTCTCACATTATTATTTAGCAGCAGCGCTATGGCGGTGAATTGCCAACGGGCTGTTACCCCTCTGGAAAATACCATCTGCAATAATGACAATTTGCACTGGCTGGATGGCACCCTTTCGGTGGTATACAACCAAGCTATTTTGAAGGAAGGTATTGAGGACATTAATAAAAAATATTACGAATGGGAAAAACTGCTGGAGAAATGCACCTCTGACACCTGCATTGAGCGCGCCTACTACGCTGGCATCAGTTCGCTATCCGATACCAACCGCGATTTTAAATGGGAAGGAAAGTGGTGGAACATGCGGGCACCTAACATGAGCGGGGGGGTTATCCAGTTTAGCCGTAATGCACAGTGGAGTGTCACTCTGGATATTCGGGCCTGGGCAGGGCTGAACAAAGATGAATTTACCGCAGAGGCGCGCCGGATGTACGGCATGCTCGTCGTGGAAAAGGTGGTCGATACCAGCAACTGCAAGCTGATGCTGATCCCGAAACATGACGGTTCCCTACAGGTTTACAGTAACGCTGACTGGGGATGTCGGTTATCCATGCCGACAGGGGTATTCCTGGATGGCGCGTATAAACTTTCCGAGACCGACCCTCGACCAAAGGCCACGCTGCTTTCGCTGGGGATCTTCCCGGACAGCGTGATGGATGACAAATTCCGCAGCCTGGTGGGTGAGGATTACCAAAACTTCGTCAACAGCGCGAACGTCTACATCTACCAGAATGATATTGATAATATCGGTGCCCGCGTACTTTCGATGTGGGTGCTGGGTGCCGCGAACAGCCGAACGGCTATCATTATGTATACGCCAAAAGGTGAAATCTGGGCGGGGCGGATCTCACCGATGAAAGGTGGGGGGCTGGAGTTACATTATTTCAGTACTGACGGCAGCGACCCGCGGAAGATGCCGCGAACGCTTGTTGCCTGGAAACTCCGTTTTCTGGATAAATAACAGCAGTAGCCTGTTTGCAGGCTACTGCGTTGTTCTGCACTCAGGCGAGGGTTCCCACGATGGTTAAATCACAGTCATCCGGCACTTCGTTATAAGAAAGCACATGCAGGTTGCTGGCAAACAGGCGACCATAGCGTGAAATCAATGGCCGTAGCTGGGGCGTGACCAGCAGCAACGGCGGCATCCCTTTCGCTTTCATCTGCTCCTGAATAACCGGCATGGTGTTTTGCAACTGCGTCAGAATGTTCGGATCAACAGCAAAACTGTCCAGCGCCACCTTGCCCGCCTGCTGTGACTGATTGAGCGCACCCAACAGAATATTCTCCAGCGCATTATCGATGGTATACGCCGCCAGTTTCTGGCGATCCCCGTTAATAGAATGAATAATCGCCCGCCGCAGCGCGTATCGCACATCGGCTGTCAGCAGAATCGGATCTTTGGTGACCGCAGAACTCTCCAGCAGGGTTGAGGCGATGGTGACAATATCTTTGAGCGACACCTGCTCGAGCAGCAGTTGACGATAAATGCGTAACAACAGACTGAAATTGAGCGCGTTGGTCAGATCTTCCGCCAGCTTCGGTGCCTGGAGCGCCAGCCGCGCGTGCAGATGGGTAATATCGTCGTAATTAAACAGTTCCGGCAGGTGTTCGCGGGCAGTCTTGTTCACATGTGTGGCGACAACGCTGGCGCAATCCACCACCTGATAGCCCAGATTCAGCGCTTTGGCTTTCTGTTCAGGATCGATCCAGACGATAGCCATGCCGTAAGCGGGATCGGTGTCCAGCACGCCATCGATTTCACCGTAAAGCTCAGCCCCCGGAATCGCCATCAGCTTCTCGGCATAGACCTCGCCAAGCGCCGTTCGGATGCCGTTGATGTAGATCGCATACTGGGCGGGCTTGAGGCGGAAATTTTCGCGAACGCGGATTTCGGGCAGCAGCACGCCGCATTGTTCGGAAACCACCTGACGAACACCGCGGATACGCTGCGAGAGCGGGCTGCCTTTTGCCGTATCGATAAGCGTCACCAGTTTGTACCCCAGATTCAGCCCAATGGGTTCGACCAGCGGGATGTTTTCCCAGTTGATGGACGGAGCGGCATCCGTCGTCAGCGCATCGTTAATCGCGTCGTAATCCGACTCTTCCTCAGCGGGTTTCACCACCTTGCTTTGCCGCCAGGCGGCAAACAGCAGCAGGGCGCTAAAGCAGAGGAAAGCGATATGCGGCATACCGGGCACAATCGCCAGGATAAACATCACGAAGGCGGCGGTATACAGCACCTGCGGTTTGGCCAGGAGCTGCGTTTTAATCTCATCGCTTACATCATCGCCATCGCTGACGCGGGTCACGATAATCGCCGCCGCGGTCGCCAGCAGCAGGGAAGGGATTTGCGCGGCCAGACCATCACCGATAGTCAGCAGGACGTACTGCTGGAACGCATGGCCGGCATCGAGATTGTATTTAAAGATACCAATACAGATCCCGCCAATAACGTTGATGATCAGCACCATTATGCCCGCGATAGCATCACCACGGACAAACTTCGAGGCACCGTCCATCGCCCCGTAGAAATCGGCCTCTTTGGCGACCTCTTTACGCCGATCTCTGGCCTGATTCTGGTTAATCAGCCCAGCGTTAAGATCCGCATCGATCGCCATTTGCTTACCCGGCAGGGCATCCAGCGTAAAACGGGCGGAGACTTCGGAAATACGTTCGGCCCCTTTGGTGACCACCACAAAGTTGATGATCATCAGGATGATAAAGACCACGAAGCCGACGACAAAGTCGCCGCCAATCACGACCTGACCAAATGCCTCAATAACCTTACCGGCCGCGCCTTCTCCCTCATGGCCGTGGAGCAGCACCACGCGGGTGGAGGCCACGTTCAGGGTGAGACGCATCAGCGTGGTTATCAGCAGCAGCGTCGGGAAGACGGCAAACTCCAGCGGACGCTGCATATTGACCGCAACCAGCAGGACCACCACCGCCAGCACGATATTGAAGGTAAACAAAATATCCAGCATCAGCGGAGACAACGGCAGCATCACCATTGCCAGTACGCTGAGAAGCAGTATCGGAACGCCTGGATGCGCTTTACTGATTATGGCAAGCGTCTGCTGTAACTTACTGTTCGCCATCGGCTTTTAAGACCTCTTTTGGAATGTTTATCTGCCTGTTCAGGCTGGGTTTTTGTAAGCGCTGGCCGGTCCGCCAGGATTTAAGCTGCATGACATACGTCAACACATGCGCAATAGCGCGGAAAAGCTGCGCGGGGATCTGCTGATTCACGCGCGTGGTGTGGTAGACCGCACGCGCGAGGGGCGGAAACTCAACAATTTCAATCTGATGGTGACGGGCCACGTCACGGATATGCAGGGCAATGTCGTCCATGCCCTTCGCCACGATATAGGGGGCTTCCGCTTTATTGGGATCGTATTTCAGCGCCACCGCATAGTGAGTCGGGTTGGTGATGATCACGTCGGCGTCGGGCACGGTACGGCTGATTTGGCCCATCGCCATCTGTCGCTGTAGCTGGCGTATCCGCCCCTTAATCTGTGGGTTACCGTCGTTGTTTTTGTACTCCTCCTTCACCTCTTGTTTCGTCATGCGCATCTTTTTGGTGAACATGAATTTGGTGAGCGGAACATCCAGCAGGGCGAAGATAACAATCACGGTAATAAAGTAGACCAGCACATGGTGCAGGATGCCGAACCCCTGATGGATCGCCTGATTCAGGTTCAGACGCTGCAAATGGAGCAGAGGATTCAATGAGCTATGCACCATGTTGTATAACACGGCGAGAATAATGCCGCATTTGAGCATCATCTTGCCGACTTCGACATAATGGCTACTGGAAACCAGACGTTTGACACCGCTAATCGGGCTGAGCTTTTTAAAGTCGGGTTTGAGCTTAGAAACGGTAAAAATCCAGCCGCCGGGCACCAGGCTTGCCACGAAGCAGGCCACCGGAATCGGCACCAGGGTGGCGATAAAACGTAAAAGCACCCACACGTTAAGCATTAAAAACTGGCTCAGTGCCGTGTCGTCGTCGAGTCGCCCGGCCATCATCCCGACCGAGGTAAATGATTCCTCGACCAGCTGTTTGTAATAGGGGAAAAACGTACTCAGCGTCATGAACGAGGCCAGCAGCCCCACGGCCATCGTGAGGTCTTTCGAACGCGGCAGGTCGCCTTTTTCACGCGCTTTGCGTAGCTTTTGTGCGGTGGGTTTTTCGCTTTTATCTCCGCTGCCTGACATCAGTTTGTCCTCACGGCTTCGAGCCTGGCCAGTATTTCATTGGTCAGGTTGAGATAGTGGTCGGGGATATTGGTAATCATCATCGAAATACAGAGCAGGCCGAACAGCATGCTAATGGGGAAGCCCAGTGAGAACAGGTTCAGCGTAGGTGAAACGCGGTTCAGCAGGCCGAAACCGCCCTGTACGATCAGCATCACAAAGGTGGTGGGGAGGGCAATAAGCGTGGCTGACGACATGATCCAGCCCAGACTTTGAACAATAAGCAGCAGGGTGGGGTTGTTGACAGCCTGTCCGATAGGCCACCAGACAAAGCCTTTGTAGAGAATGGTCACTACCAGCAGATGACCCTCCATAATGAAAAACAGCAGCCCGCAAAAGGTATAGATAATCTGTGAAATGACGGTGGTTGAGCTGCCGTTCACCGGGTCGTTCATCATCGCCATCCCGAGCCCCATATTCATAGACAGAATATGTCCGGCGGTTTGTAGCGCCACGAACACTAACTGCATGGCCATACCAAACAGCATTCCCCACAGCAATTGCTCGCCGATCAGCAGCAGTGTGCGCATCGACATCAGGTCGTTAAGCAGTACCTTTTCCGGCAGCATGGGGGTGATGATGACGGCCAGCGCGAGGGCGAGCACGGTCTTGATCCGTCGACTGAAGGCGCGGTTATCCAGCACCGGACAAAAGTGCAGAAAAGACAGGATGCGAAAAAAGGGAAGGACTAACGCCAGCAAAGGGTTAATCAGCGCATGAATATCAATACCCATTGCCTGCTAGCCCACCAGTGCCGCTGCCTGCTGAAAAATATTGACGGTGAAGTCCACCAACTGGGTAAGCATCCATTTACCGCCAATAATTAATACCCCCAGCGTGACCAGAAGGCGCGGCAGGAAGCTCAGTGTTTGTTCGTTAATTTGGGTTGTGGCCTGGAAAATACTGACGCACAGGCCGACGATAAGGCTTGGAACGATAGCCACGGCTGAGATAATCAGCACCAGTTTGATGCCGGTTGCCATAATATCGCCGGCAATATCCATCGTGACCATCGTTATACTCCCTGGACGCTTGACGTGAGCGTGCCAACAATCAGCGTCCAGCCGTCACACAACACAAACAGCATCAGCTTGAAGGGCAGAGAGACAATCAGCGGTGACAGCATCATCATCCCCATCGCCATCAAAATACTGGCGACGATCAGGTCGATAACCAGGAACGGAATGTAAATCATGAAGCCAATCTGAAAGGCGGTTTTCAGCTCGCTCAACAGATAGGCAGGCGTAACGACGGTCAAATCCTGCTGCTGAGGATCGCCCGTGACGCCAGCGATCGTCATCATCTGCGACATCGCCTTACTACTCGTTTGCGTCAGCATAAAGTTTTTCAGTGGCACTTCTGCTTTGCCGAATGCCTGTTTCATGGTGATTTCGTCACGCTGAAACGGCACGATCGCATCCTGGTAAATCGTGGTCCATACCGGACGCATAACCAGTAACGTCAACGCCAGTGCAATTCCGGTCAGAATTTTATTTGGCGGGCTTTGTTGTAGCCCCAGCGCCTGGCGCAGAATGGCCAGCACGATAATGAACCGCGTAAAGCAGGTCATCATCATCAGCATCACCGGTAGCAGACCCAGCAGGGTCATCAGGATCAGAATTTCAATCTTGACGTTATAATCCTGACCGCCGTCGGTGGCCGCAGAGCTAAAAAGCGTTATATCGCCATTGGCGGCCAGCAACTGGGGTGAAAAGAGCACACCGCCCAGCACAAAAACGGGCAGTAAAGTGCGAAGTCGCGGTGTCATCGTGTTAACTCGCCCAGCTCTTTGCTGTTGAACTCCAGGATCCGCAGGCCGTACTTATCGTTCAATACCACCGCTTCGGCTTTACCAAACAGAATGCCATTCACCTTGATATCCAGCGGCTCACCCGCCATTTTATCCAGCTCAATCACTGAGTCATGACTGACGGTCATCAGATCGGCCAGTGTCACGTCGACAGAGGCAACTTCCAGCGTCAGGGTCACTGGAATACGGCTGAACAGCGCCATTTTGCGCAGCTCGTCAATGCCAGATGGGGATTCGGGTTCAGCCTGGAGGTCAAGGCGAATGTTGCCCTCAACGGTCTCTTCTCGCGGCATCTCTGCGAGATTCAGGTCACCAAAATCCAGGGATTGGCTCAGGTCTTGTTGCAGATCACTCATAATGCTTCTCAATGGTTCTGTCGTTAAATTCACAGAGTAATAACTTGCCGCGATCTTCTGCGATTTTGGCGTCAAAAATCTGTTCTTTTCCGATGTATACCGGAACGTTGTCATTAATGTTTACCGGGATGATGTCACCCAGTTTAATTTTCGCCAGCTGAGCCACGGTTAAATTCAGGCTGGCAACGTGTCCGCTGAATTTAAGTGGCATGCCATAAAACAGACGCTCAATTTGCGCCTGGGTGGGCGGTGCCTGACGACTGGAGGCGTGTTCAGATTCCGGGGAGCGCAGTGTCGCCAGCATGTGATCGACATGGGCGTTATCAAATAACAGCGTAAAACTTCCCTGCTCGTATCCTTCCAGCGTGAAGGTCATACACCATGACCATTGGTTAATCACGGTGGTGTTGTCGCTTTTAATCTCCAGGTCCTGGCCGAATGTTTCTTTATCAATTAATAGCCGCGTCAGATCCAGACCAATTTTATTTTTTAAACGGTCTTCTGTTTTTGTTACCGGCTGATGGATATCCAGAGATTTATTTCGGCTCTCTTTTTCCAGCCCGTAATAGTCGTGAAGAATTTGTAATAATAATGTGCGTTCAATATTAAATGCAATTGAACCCAAAGGCGTCGAAAACAGTTGGGTGTTTTTATAGTTCTGATCGATAGCAAAGGTTATCGATTTCAACTCAACGTTGACGCGAAGTTTTTTCAGAAAATAAATGCTTAAACGCGCGTCAAAGATATCGAAACTATCGTTCATCATCTTTGGCAGTTTATGCCAGGGACGTCCAAGCTTGCTCACATCGAGCTTTACCATATCGGGGAGATCCTGACGTTGGTAGATTCTGATTCGCTGAGAAGCTGCTTGCATAGGTCTTCCGCATAAAAATTGCCAAAAGCAAAAAGGTAACGCTGTAAGGATTTTGCTTAGTGGCAGAAAAAATATTTAAGTTCTGTGAAATCGTGTCGCTTTAACGGGTAAGTCAGACGATTTACATGTTCCAGCGCCCATGCTCGACGGGCTTTATTAGGGATATGAATTAGACGCTGTTTAAATGTCATAATCAAGATGCGTGGGATTATTAATTGGTTATTTTGAGCGATTGATGTTCATTAATAACTTTTGTAACTCTATGAAATTTAAAGATTAACATTTTAATACCCATTAAAAGCAAGACAATTCCTAAGCTGGCGTTATAATGCGCACCAATCATGAGTTTCGGTATTGAAAAATATCCGATTAATTCTCGTCACCCATATCGAATACTTGCCTTTTTATAATGCGCCGTCACTGGCGCATTAGGCCCGTATACGCTCCAGGTTAACAATTAGCTTAAATGTTGGTGAGTTGTTATGAGTATTGTTATTGAACATGAAGTCCGTAATGAAAATGGATTCGTTGCCAGTGCGCCTGAAAGCGTAAATGTATTTTCATTAGCACGCCGTGTTGCTAAATATAATGTGTCGGTACTCATTACAGGCGAAACGGGTACAGGGAAAGAATGTGTTGCGCGCTACATCCATGAAAATGCCTTAGGTGCCGATGCCCCGTATGTGGGAATAAATTGCGCAGCGATTCCTGAAAGTATGCTGGAAGCGATGCTCTTCGGCTACGAAAAGGGCGCATTTACCGGTGCGGTAACCGGTGTGGCCGGGAAATTCGAACAGGCAAATGGCGGTACACTGCTGCTGGATGAAATTGGTGATATGCCGCTGGCACTTCAGGCAAAATTACTGCGCGTATTACAGGAGCAGGAAGTAGAACGTCTGGGGAGCCATAAAAAAATACCGCTGGATATTCGTCTGATTGCCTCAACCAATAAAGATCTGCAGCAAGAAATTGCGGAAGGGCGTTTTCGCCAGGATTTGTTTTACCGTATTTCAGTTGTGCCGATTCACATTACGCCACTGCGTGAACGCCGTCTGGACATTATTCCAATGGCGATGCGGTTTATCGCTAAATATAAAGCCTTCCACAAAGGCAATATCCGTCTCAGCGATGAAGCCCGTCAGGCGCTTCTGGCTTACGACTGGCCGGGAAACGTGCGCGAACTGGAGAATGTCATACAGCGCGGGATGATCCTGAGCAACGGCGAAGAGATTACTGCCAACGATTTCGGGTTGCCTGTTCCCGCATCCATACCCGCGGTTTCAACCGTTGAACTGATGCCTCCCTATCGCGAGCAGCAGCCGACGCCTTCGGCTATCGGTAACGTCAAACTTCATGGCCGTATGGCGGAGTACCAGTACATCATTGAATTACTGAAACGCCATAACGGTAATAAGTCCAAAACGGCGGCGTACCTGGGCATAACCCCTCGGGCGTTACGTTACCGACTCGCGTCAATGCGCGAGGAAGGTATTGATATCGAATGCTACTCGTAACGCGCAGAAGAGAATAACGATATGGATAAAATTACCGCTATTGGTCTGTCCGCCAGCCAACAGGCGATGCTGGACAGGTTGCATAACACCGCGGCGGTTGCCGCCTCAGGCGCAACGGGCGAGACCGCACGCATTGCGCCAGGCGTCTCTTTGCCGGGCATCAACGCGACTCGGGACCTCTCGTTTTCACAGGTCCTGAATAGCGCCATCGACAATGTTGATGCCCTGCAACATTCCGCCGGGGCGAAACAAAAAGCCATTGAGCTGGGCCAGAGCGACGACCTGACCGGGGCAATGATTGAGTCGCAAAAGGCCAGCGTGGCCTTCTCTGCCATGATGCAGGTGCGTAATAAGCTCACCACTGCGCTCGACGAAGTGATGAATACTCCGCTGTAAGGTTTACCTCGTGCTGACTAAGTTAAAAGATAAAGTTTCTGCATTATCCCTTCCAACTGGACGCCTGAAACCGCAATGGCTGATTGCGGCGGGGGGCGGGCTGCTGGTTGCGGCGATTGTCTATTCCCTCTGGCGTAGTAACCAAGGGTATGTCGCGCTGTATGGCAGCGCGGAAAAGCTGCCAGTGGCTCAGGTGGTCGAGGTGTTGGGGGCGGAGGCGATTGCCTATCGCATCAACCCTGATAACGGCCAAATTCTGGTCCCGGAAAATAAATTACCGCGGGCGCGTATGGCGCTGGCGGCAAAAGGCATTACCGCCGTGATGCCCGACGGCTACGAGCTGATGGATAAAGAGGAGATGCTCGGCAGCAGTCAGTTTGTGCAAAACGTTCGCTATAAGCGCAGCCTTGAGGGCGAACTGGCTCGCAGTATCATGGCGCTTGATCCGGTTGAAAATGCGCGTGTGCATCTGGGCCTGAGCGAGTCCAGCTCGTTTGTCATGACCAACAAACCGCAGAGCAGTGCGTCAGTCATGCTCCAGCTGCGTTATGGCAAACACCTCGACGAACAGCAGGTGGCGGCCATTGTTCAACTGGTTGCGGGCAGCGTACCCGGGATGCCGGCTGCCAGCGTGCGCGTGGTGGATCAGGCCGGGAACCTACTGTCAGAAAACGGCCAGCAGGGTGGCGCGAATCTGGCGAACATTCGCCAGGGACGCGACGTTATTGAGCGGATTAAAAACGAAACAACCCACAATATCGCCAGGCTGTTAACGCCGCTGTTTGGTAATGAGAATTTCCGCATCAGCGTGACGCCAACCGTTGACATGAGCAGCGTGGAAGAGACCCAGGAGCGTTTGGGTAAAGAGCCGCAGGTCAGCGATGAAAACATCTCGCGCGAAAATACCACCAACGAACTGGCAATGGGGATCCCAGGCTCCCTGAGCAACCGCCCGGTCAATCAGCCTGCACCAACGGCAACACCTCCCGTGGAGGCGAATCAGCAGACTGCGCAAACGCAAACGCAAACCAACGATCCGCGCTCACTTTCCAGCCGCAGCCAGGAGCAGCGTAAATACGCCTTTGACCGCGACATCCGTCATATCCGCCACCCTGGCTATAAGCTCGAAAAACTGCGCGTGGCGGTGGCATTAAATCAGTCTGCCCCTTCGCTTGCCAGTATGACGCCAGAACAACTGACTGCGCTGACGCGGCTGGTGGAGGATGCGGCAGGCATTGAAAAAACGCGCGGGGATTCCCTGACGCTGGACCGTCTGGCCTTCGTAGAAAAAACGGTGGATGGCTTCCCGGAACTGAAGTGGTGGCAAGACCCCAACATTCAGTACTGGGGGCAGAATGGCGGTATCGGCCTGCTTGTCCTGCTCACGCTGCTATTCGGGCTGCGGCCATTAGCACAACGTTATGCCCGTCGTGGACCGGATGAGCTAGCGGCGATTGATGGCCCAGCGCAAAACGATGCCATTGAAAACGAAATGGTCACGACAGAATCCGGCCTGACCGGTCTGCCGGGTCCGGCATTCAATCAGGACGCTGAACTGCCGCCGCAAAGTTCTGGCCTTGAAACCAAGGTGGAATACCTGCAAATGCTGGCAGAAAACGAAACCGAACGTATGGCTGAAGTATTGAAACAATGGATCAACAGCAATGAGCGAACTGACAACAAGCAATAGCAGCAACGGTGGTGTAAAAGCAGGGCGCAGCCGACTCGAACAGGCCGCCATACTGTTGCTCAGCGTCGGTGAAGAAGCCGCAGCAAAAGTGATGCAAAAAATGAACCGCGACGAGGTGATTTTGCTGAGCGATACCATGGCGCGTCTGCATGGTGTAAAGGTCGAACAGGCGCGTCATGCGATGAATAACTTCTTTGATGATTACCGCGAACAGAGCGGCATCAATGGTGCGTCGCGGAGCTACCTGCGCAGTATCCTCGAAAAAGCGTTGGGCGGCGAGATTGCCGGCAGCGTGATTAACGGTATTTACGGGGATGAAATTCGCCACCGCATGGCGCGTCTGCAATGGGTAGATATTCCTCAACTGGCTGCGCTTATCGAGCAAGAGCACCTGCAGTTGCAGGCGGTGTTTCTGGCATTCCTGCCACCGGATGTGGCAGCGGGCGTGCTTAGCGCGCTGTCGCAGGAGCGTCAGGACGAGATAGTCTGGCGTATTGCCCGCCTGGATGACGTCAACCGCGATGTCATCGACGAGCTGGATCGTCTGATTGAGCGCGGCGTCGCGGTGCTCTCTGAGCATGGGTCCAAAGTGGTGGGGATCAAACATGCGGCCAACATTGTTAACCGTATTCCGGGCAACCAGCAGCAGTTGCTCGATCAGCTGCGCGAGCGCGATGCCGAAGTGGTGGATGAACTGGAAGAGGAGATGTACGAATTCTTTATCCTCAGCCGCCAGACCCCAGCCACGCTTCAGCGTCTGATGGAGGAAATTGCCATTGAGGAGTGGGCGGTGGCGCTTAAAGGCACCGAACCGGTTCTGCGCCAGGCCATTTTCAACGTCATGCCAAAACGTCAGGTGTCGTTACTGCAATCCACCACTACGCGTCTGGGGCCAGTGCCCGTCAGCCGTGTGGAGCATGTGCGTAAAGAGATCATGGCCACGGTGCGCCAGCTTGCGGAAGAAGGGGAAATTCAGGTGCAACTCTTCGCCGAGCAGACCATGGAGTAACTCATGTACAAAAAACAGAGTTTACCTCTCAGCGCGCTCACCAGCAGCCGACAGGCGGTGATTAAACCACGTCTGCATAAATTCCCGCCGCTGCGTAAACGCCGCCCGGCGCAGGGCCAGTCCGATGATGCGCGCCCTCTGATGGACGACGCAGCGCTACAGGCTCAGCTGCAGCAAGGGTTTCAGGAGGGTCTGAACAGCGGTTTTGCTCAGGGGCTGGAAGAGGGCAAGGAAGAGGGATATCAGGAGGGGCTCCGGCTGGGCTTTGACGAGGGCGTGCGTAAAGGGCGCTCAGAGGGAAAAGTGCAGGCGCGTCAGCAGTTTCTTGACGCGGCCCATCCGCTGGACAACATCATCGCCTCGATGGAGTCCTTCATGGCGAACTATGAACAGCGTCGTCGTGAAGAGTTGCTCCAGCTGGTGGAAAAAGTGACTCGCCAGGTTATTCGCTGCGAACTGACCCTGCATCCGACACAGATCCTGACCCTGGTAGAGGAAGCACTCAGCGCACTGCCTCAACAGCCGGAGCAGGTCAAAGTGCTGTTGAACAGTGACGAGCATCGGCGCATCAGCGAGGCAGAGCCTGACAAAGCGGTGTACTGGGGGCTAACCGCCGATCCCGATCTTCCTCCCGGAGAGTGTCGGGTGGTAACCAACACCACCGAAATGGACGTAGGGTGCCAGCATCGTCTCGATCAGTGTATGGATGCCCTAAAAGCGAACCTGTTGCCGGAATCGCACGATGAGTGACACCCAATTTGAACAGGTCCTGCGCTCACTTGAGAACATCAATCTGGCGCGTGTGGCGGGAAGACTGGTACGCGTCGCCGGGATCCTGCTTGAGTGTGTCGGATGCCAACTGGCCGTGGGCCAACTCTGCCAGGTGGAGGGGGCGGAAGGCGAACTGATTGACGCGCAGGTGGTCGGGTTTGACCGGGATGTGACCTTCCTGATGCCCTTTAAGCAGCCCGCCGGGCTGATGGCGGGGGCGCGCGTTTATCCCGCGGACAAGCAGCAGGGCGTATTGATTGGCGATCAGTGGCTGGGGCGGGTGGTTAACGGCCTGGGTGAGC
Source organism: Scandinavium lactucae (assembly GCF_033843265.1). Lineage (NCBI taxonomy): Bacteria > Pseudomonadati > Pseudomonadota > Gammaproteobacteria > Enterobacterales > Enterobacteriaceae > Scandinavium > Scandinavium lactucae. The sequence goes on along the minus strand of NZ_JAWXRD010000029.1, from coordinate 28,943 downwards.
CTATCGACGATAAAGGCAAACTGACCGGCGATACCGTATTACCCCAGCAGTTACCGCAGGTGCATCCCCTGAAACGCCAGCCGGTTGACGCTCCGCTTGATGTGGGAGTGAGGGCCATCAATGGTCTGCTGACGATCGGCAAAGGTCAGCGAGTGGGGCTAATGGCAGGCAGCGGCGTCGGTAAAAGCGTACTTCTTGGGATGATGACCCGCTACACCCAGGCCGAAGTGGTGGTAGTCGGACTGATTGGCGAGCGTGGACGCGAAGTCAAAGAGTTTATCGAGCATTCGCTGGGCGAGGCCGGACGCCGAAAATCGGTGATTGTGGCGGCCCCTGCGGATGAATCGCCGTTGATGCGGATAAAAGCCACTGAGCTCTGTCATACCATCGCGAGCTACTATCGCGACAAAGGGAAAGATGTTCTGTTGCTGGTCGATTCCCTGACGCGTTACGCCATGGCACAGCGTGAAATTGCCCTCTCGCTGGGTGAACCTCCGGCGACCAAAGGCTACCCGCCGTCGGCGTTTGGCCTGATCCCAAAACTGGTTGAAAGTGCGGGGAACAGCGAAAGCCACGGCTCAATGACGGCGATTTATACGGTGCTGGCGGAAGGAGACGATCAGCAGGACCCGATTGTGGACTGCGCCCGGGCGGTGCTCGACGGCCACATTGTTTTGTCCCGCCATCTGGCAGAGGCCGGTCACTATCCGGCTATCGATATTGGACAATCGATCAGCCGCTGTATGAGCCAGGTAACGGAGAGGGAACATCAGCGTTCTGCCCGCACGCTCAAGCAGCTCTATGCCGAATACCAGAGTATTAAGCCGTTGATTCCTTTGGGTGGCTACGTGGCCGGGGCCGATCCGCTGGCCGACAAAGCGGTCAACCTTTCCCCGGCGATCAGCCGTTTTCTGCAACAGGAAGTTGAGGATGCGGCCCCGCTCGAAAAAACCATTGCTGACCTGAACGTACTCGCACAGGCAGGATAATTCACCATGACAAAACTGATTTCAACCCTGGAGCAACTCCAGACGCTGCGCCACCGTGCGGTACAGGATCTGAGCGCCAGACTGGCCTCTCAGCATCAACTTTGTCAGCGGCTGGAGAAGAACATTCACGCGCTGTCGAATCTGGTGACTCACAGCGTTCAGGACGCCCAGAGCGGCGCGGTGATGCTGAACAACCAGTCGGTATATAAACGCCATATTCAGCGGGTCATCGACTGGCAAAAACAGGAGCAGGCCCTGGCGAGCGTAGAGGCGCAAAAGTTACAGGGCAATTTGCTGGCAGAATCCCGTCGGGAAAAAAGCCTGGAGTTAGTGCTGGCATCCCGGCGGGCGGATCAGCGCCTGGCGCAGGATCGTCGTGACCAGAAAAACACAGACGCACTCTCGGCCCAGTGCTGGCTGAGGCAACATCAGGCAAAACGGCAGCGATAAGATGACTACCCCTAACCTGATGCAGACGCTGCTGAAACGCCAGCAGCAGAAAAAGCCCCACGCAACGCCTTTCGTTAGCGTGGTATGCCCCACCTGGAACCGCCGGGCGTTTCTGCCTTATCTGCTCTATATCTTCCAGTATCAGGATTACCCGGCAGACAAGCGCGAGCTGATTATTCTGGATGACTCAGAGAACAGCAACCAGGAGCTGATCGACATGATGGTCGATTCGGCAGCTTGCAACGTACGCTATGTGCATAGCCCGGAACGTCTCGATCTTGGCAAAAAACGCAACATGCTCAACGAGATGGCGAAAGGGGAATATATCCTCTGCTTTGATGATGATGACTATTATCCGCCGAATAAAATCAGCATGCAGGTTGCGGCGATGCAGAACAACAACGCGCTGTTTTCCGGCAGTGATACCATTTATATCTGGTACAGCCATCTCGATAAAATCTACCGTACCCATGCGTTTGGCGAACGCCATGCGCTTAACGGTACGTTCGGCTACCATCGTAACTTCCTTAAAAATCATCGCTATGAAGACACCGCGACACTCGCGGAAGAGCAGGCGTTCCTGAACAACTTTACGACGCCAATCCAACAGATCGATCCGCGCCAGGCGATTTTATGCATTTCCCATAGCGCCAATACCTACGATAAGGATTTTGTGCTGGGTTCTTCCCAACCCGTCGATCTCACGCTGGAAGATTTCGTCACCGATCGCAACCTGCTGAGCCACTATCGGCGTTTAAGTCAAGCGCCGCTGAGCGCGTCCGTCGAGTGGCAGGCGTTTGGCCGGATCGCCGTGCTTTACGATCCCCGCCAGCCCGAATCGCTTGCGGCGCAGCTGCGGTCGCTGGTTTCGCTGGGTCTGAAGGAAGATCTGCTGGTGCCGTTTGCATACGATCCGATGCATAGCGAACTCGAACGGCACTGCCAGGTGCTTGAGCAGGCACTGCGTGAACAGTGGAGCAGCGTGCTGCTGCTGGATGCCAATGCGAAGTTTGTGCGTAAAGAGATGTCTCTGGAAACGGTCAACCGGCTGCTGACGCGTCTGCCGCATATTGACTGGCAGGTGGTGCTGCTGGGGGCGCGTTACAACAGCATTTCTCCCCTTAAAGCGCTGCCCGGCGTGGCGCGGGTACTGGACGCGGGTTGCGGGTGTGCCTATGCGGTCAACGGTGCTTATATCCCGACGCTGCTTGAACACTACCGACAGGCGAACAGCCTTGATGCCTGCTGGCCTGCACAAATGCAGTCGCACTGCTGGCTGGGTTTGCAGCCGAGTTTCGCCTTTTTACCTGAGATACACGACCCGACGAGTGGGGCAACGATCGACTGTACCCACTGGTTTTTCCGTAAAAATTTTCAGTGACAAACGCCGCCATTGCAGCGGCTGGAGCAGTAGGTATGAAATTGATAGAGCATTACCAACCTGAATACGTTATCCGTTTTCGCCAGCGGGAAACGCCGTGCGTCTGCCCGGCCTGTCAGGCTGAAACTGACCACGGGCCGTATACTCACCTGACGATGGGCAACCAGCGGCGCGACAGCCTCAATGCCGCCTGCGAAAGTGCGGCGCGAGAGATCCTCCTTAACCCGCAGGCGTTTATACTGCATACCGATGAAGCCCTGGCGGATGGCGCACGAAAGAAGAACCTCTGGGATGAGACGTTAAACCAGCAGTGCATTAACATGGCTGTAAACCCGGCGCTGACGCTGGAAAGTAGCCTCTACGCTATTGGCGTCCTGCTCAGCAAAGCACAGCGCTACATTGAGGAAAACCAGCGTAAACCACAGCGACTGGTCGAGATGGGTGAACAGCTTTCTCAGCTGGCGGAGGGGGGGATCCTCAACGAGCAGTTGGCCCAGTTGCCTGCCATTGAGCTTAACCGCGTTGAAGCGCTGGGTGAAATGGGGGCGATGCGCCTGAATTTGAATCTGCCTGCGATGCAAAAGATGATGGTCATGCTGAAGCTGAGTGAGCTTGCAGTGATGGAGCGGGCACGCTTGCAGGATCGTTTAAAAGAACTGGATAAGAAGCGTATTCCGCTGCTGGATGAACAGCCGCACATCGCGCGTAATATCCTGATTTATCGCCTCTACAGTGAATTCTTTCCGCACCCGGATGCCGATAACTATGGCGTGGCATTGAGTTCGTTAACCCGTCAATTTTTCCAGTTGAAAATGTTATGCGCCATGTGGCTGGAAGATAATGCGGCGCTAACGCCAGACGATTTTATCGCCCTGTTTAGCGCCTGGTTTAGCTGGCAACAGCAGCAGCCGCGCCCGACGGGCAGCGCGAATACGGCGGATTACACGCTGCTGTGTGGGTTATCGTTGATTTAATGAAAGGCGGCCTGTGCCGCCTTTTTTATACTCTACTCATTGCATTGCAGAAAACAGCAGGCAAAGGGGGAAGTTGATAAAAATAGTCGCAGGATGTCCGCAGCAGTTCAGCATCGTTATCATGATGTGATAACAGGAAAAATTTTCGTCCTTGTCGATGGTGAGCCATCTTGAGTCAGTGATCGGCAAACAGTCTTTTGTGCGTGTTCGCTAGCGAGGGGTGAGCGTTGTAATATGGCAACAATAATAGACCTCGTCCTGCGCAAAAATTCAGCTCGCCATCAGCGTAATGGTCCTCTGAAATATCAAACGCTGCAAAAGCTTGTTTGTTAATCTTTGTGCTTTTCAAATCAATAATAGCTTTGCACAACACCTTTCCGGCCGCGACGGTTAACGCGTTAATGCTGCTTAATCGTTTCGATAATTGACGTGGTGGAGATGGTGGGGGTTCGCGCGAGATAAACCACCTCACATAGCGGGGAAAGATGGTCAAACCTCCCTCGCCAATCATCTCCCATCACCAGCGTTTGGGCGTTGAAACGCCGGATATAATCCGCTTTTAACTCAAGCGACTCCTCAAGGAAAACCTCATCCACGCACTTTAACTCATCAATAATGCGCATTCGCTCATTCTGCCGATAGACCGGGAGGCGTGCCTTTTTATGTAAATTAAGCGCGTCTGATGATATGCCGACAACCAGTCGGTCTCCCAGTGCTCTTGCTCGGCGTAAGATATTGAGATGGCCAATATGGAAAACATCAAATGTGCCAAATGTAATAATCGTTTTCATCATTGCTATCTGTTATCAGCATCAGACGGATTATCCTGATGTCGCCTCATCAATAATTTCAGCTGCGCGCAAACCCGCGTTCCCATCATTAAAGGCATCGCAGTATTCCGTTCTGATGACATCCAGGTCGGGGGCCTTTTTATGCCAGGGATAGTCTGCCGAGAGGAAGTATCGCAGATCGGCCATGTCACGCGCGTCAGGCAGGATTTTTCGGATCTGTTGCTCGGGGCTTTCGTGGGTGCTGAAAGATTTATTTTCTGTCAGCAAGTCGTCCATTTTATCCCAACGCAACAAAATCACGCGCTTTTGCGCATTGACAGCATCAAAAATAAAACCGCTATTGTCGCTGATGACATAGTCTGCGCATTCAAGAAGGGCAAAGGTCGACGTATTATCCGTGACAATATTCTTTAAGTAACGTCTGGCGGCTTTCAGGTTGTGTTGTTCTTCTTTTCTGCACAGCGTCGCGTGGTGTAACTTGCAGATAATCGTATATTCGTTGCTGAGTCGACCTAATTTTTCTGCCCAATGAGGGAGAGAGCTTAATTCCCCGTAGGTAGGGGCATAGAGCAAGGTAGGCTTTGTAGGGGTTAACGCGATGTGAGAAGGTAGTTCTTGCGCATAAGTTTTGTTATGCCAGTCATCAAAGCGAGGGTTTCCCACCACTTTTACGCGTGTGGCAAGATCCAGCGCTTTTGCCGTGTAGTGGCTGTAACATAAAATATAATCATATTTGGTATTCCACGCCGCATGATTCCATTCATTTTTAGCCAGACCATACACCGTCCGGACATGTATCCGAGCAATTTTCTCAGCATACGAAAGGTAATAAGGTGTCACAAGACAACTGTATACTTTTTGATGTTTTAAAACGGTAGACAACAGCATGAAACGCAGCCCGGGAACGTTAACCGTTCCCAGGAAATTCACCATATTATTAACATATTCCGTTTCTATCAGGTCGTTAATAATGATATCGCATGGGATGTCTTTATTGATAAGTGCAGTGATAATATTGATGTAAACGTCATAATGAAATGAGGTCTCCATCAAGAAACCGATGCAACGCGTTTTATTCGTCATATTAAAAGACATGTCTCTTGTTTCCCTTCCCAGCACACCCGCTTAAACTTGCTCATAAAGCCAGTTTTCCGGCTCGCTAATATTTAACAGGTTTTGCAGGATCTCCTGCTGCATGGCCAGTACGGTGATATTGCTCTCATTGAGCGCCTTACATTCGGCGGCAATCTGTTCCAGGGAATCCCAGAGCATCGTTAACTGCTTCTGATGAGGGGCGGGAAGGCGGGAGAAAAGGGTGCGCAGACCGGGCGAGCCGACAGGGATCCCGAGTTGGGTCAACAGCTGATAGCGCTGTTTGCTGTTATGAGACAACTGCTCGTACAGCGCCATCAGTTGCGGATTCAGCGCGTCAAGCTTTGCCGTATCGCGTGCAACGAGCCACTGGCGCTGATCGGCAAGCAGGGTTTTCAGGCTGATGTAAGTTTCACGATCCTCGACCATGCCCTGCACCAATATTTTTACGCACTGTGCGGCGTTACTCATTGTTACCTCTGATAATATTTCTCGATTGCGCGGGTTAGCGAGTCGAGATCGACGCTAATTTTCCCCTTCGCAATCGCTTCTTTCATACTGGCGACACGTGCCATATCGACCTCTGGCAGTGTGGCCAGTTGAGTCTGCGCATCACCAAGAACGGGATCGATGGCAGCGGTTCGTGGTGTTTTCATCTCTTCAGTGCCGGAGGTGCGCGTCGGGGTCGTGGAACTGGCCTGATTGACTGCGCTCGTCATTGCGTACTGGGTGGATGTCACTTTCATCGCGGTACTCCATCTTCGGAATTTTTATTGGTCGTTTTCGCCAGGGGGATGCACAGCGGAAAAATCGTTTCCTGACGCCTTACCAGGTAAAAGCGACGCATCAACGCGAAAACTTAAACAGGAGGTCATAATTTTACTGACCCGTCGAAAAGCCGGTTCTGACCACCCCCATATCCACCACCGTCGCAGAAACTTCACGCTCACTGCTTTCGTTTTTCACCTTAATCATCTCTCCTTTCCGCCCCTTTTTACTGGCGACGCCCATCGTACGTGCCTCCACGCCATCCTGAATGGCAATCATCAGTACGCGCTGACCACGCTCTACCATCACGGGCGTATCGAGCTGGCTCTGGCTAATCGGCTGAAGCTCGCGGATGCGGCGTTTAAGGGTCAACCCGACGACCTCATCCGGGCGAGTGATGTAACCGCTACGCAGGTTGGTGATATTGAATTTCCGGCGCGTGAGGTCTGCGGCGGACAGGACATGACCCCGCTCCAGCGTCTCTTTTGCCATCAGTACCTGTAGATAGATGTCCGGCTTCACGGTGACCGCCACTTCCCAGCCACTTCCGGCTTCACAGCGCACGTCAAAACGCAGGCGACGTAAATCAAGGCGCTCTCCTCCCGGCATGCTCACGCTTAGCGGCTCAGGGCAGGGGGCGTATTGCGAAATTTCAGACGGAATAAACAGGTTCAGCTTCGCCTGGTAATCCTCCCAGCGGTTGCGCTGTGCTTCCTGACGAATCGCGTCGGCGGCCTGCTGCTGGACGCGGGCATAGACCTGCTTACGCGCCGTTGAGGCCGGGGGCTGCGCGGCGACCGGAAGGGCCAATGAACAGAACAGGGTAATCAGAACCGACCAGCGGAAAAGAAACTTCCTGCTGATAGCGGTTGATGTTGAAAAGACTATTAAATTCATGATGTTAAAAACCTGGCACGATAGTTGCTTTGAATGTTGTAGCAACACGGACTATCGCAGGTGTCCATCATCAGAAAGGAGTGAGTTTGTGAGTATTACTTTTGATAAGGCATTGGGCGTTCATCCGCAGGCTGTAGCACTTCGACTTTCCAGGGCGGAACTGCTTTCAGCAAATCTGGCTAACGTCGATACCCCCAACTTCCAGGCTAAAGATATTGACTTTGCCGCGGAGATGCAACGTTCACAGCGGGATTTCTTTCCCGGGTCTGCGCCGCAGGAGATGTATCGCGTGCCGTATCAACCCTCTTCGGACGGCAACACCGTTGCGCTGGACGTGGAGCAGGCGGAGTTTTCCAAAAACGTGCAGGACTTCCAGATGAGCCTGGCGTTTTTAAATATGAAATTCACCGGCCTGAAGAAGGTAATTGAAGGTAAGTGATTGAATTAGGTAACGAGAATGGCTTTTAGCGATATTTACCGTGTTTCGGGTTCGGCGATGACGGCACAAACCGTCCGTTTGAACACCATCGCCAGTAACCTCGCCAACGCCGAAACCCCGGCGGTGGACGAAGGCAATGTATACAAAGCGCGCCGTCCGGTTTTTGCCGCGGTGTATCAAAACGATGAGCTCATGAAAGACAGCGCGTTGTCCGGGGCTCGCGTCCAGGTGCTGGATGTTGTGGCATCGGGGAATGCGGTGCAGCGCTATGAGCCGCATCACCCGATGGCCAATCCCGACGGGTACGTCTGGTATCCGGACATCAACGTGGTGGAAGAGATGGCCGACATGATGTCGGCGTCACGTAACTTCGAAACCAACGTCGATGTTCTTAACAATGTAAAAAGCATGCAGCAGAGTCTGCTGCGTCTTGGCGAGGCGTAATTCATGAGCGTGAACGGAGTTTCAACCCGCAACGGGGATACCACTTATGGCAGTGGTGTGTCCGCCAATGACAATACCGCCGCAGGGATGAACAACCTGTTTATGCAGCTGCTGGTGGCGCAAATCCAGAACCAGGATCCGCTGAACCCGACCGACGGGACGGAATATGTCAGCCAGCTGGCACAGCTGACGCAGGTGCAGTCGATGGAGACCATGTCTCAGCTGATGGCGAATAACGCGGTGCTGATGGACAACCTGCAAACGCTCTCCACCGGCAACCTGGTTGGACAGAAGGTGATGGTTCAGACCGATACCCTCGAAACCGATGGTAGCACCTCTGTTAACGGTCGTCTGACGCTGGACCACGCCGCCAATACCGTGACGGTTGTCGTGAAGGATGAGGCCGGTAATGAGACCAAAATTGAGCTCGGCAAGCAGGAAAAGGGTGAAGTGAATTTCAACATTGATCCTGAAGCGCTGGGGCTTAAAGAGGGCACCTATACCTTGTCGGTGGTGACAGACACCGAGGACACCAACGTACCGATTGAAATCGGTGGTGTGGTGAACAACGTGCGCATCCCGCTTGATGGCAGCCCAACCGTACTGAACATCACCGGTGTGGGAGAAGTGGCCTACAACAACATTTCGCAGTTTGGGCAGTCGCACGACAAAAACCCAAAAGGATTAATGAGTTAATCAGGAATAATTATGAGCTTTGATATTGCAGTTTCGGGCTTAAATGCCATTAACCAACAGCTGGGTGCGATTTCCAACAACATCGCTAACTCCGGTACCGTCGGCTTTAAATCGGGCCGCGCTGAGTTTGCCTCTCTGTATGCTGAGGGCCAAGCGCTTGGGGTCGGCGTGACCAATGTCGCGCAGAGTATTTCCAAAAGCGGAAATATCTTTTCCTCTGCCAACAGCCTCGATTTGGCGATCAACGGCAACGGTTTTTTCGTCATGCGCGACAGCGCAGGCACCACGGCCTATACCCGGGCGGGATATATGCAGACCGACAGCCTGGGCAATCTGATTAACAACCAGGGCATGTACCTGCAGGGATATCCGGTAGATGCCAATGGCGCAATCCAGACCGGTTCGGTTGGCAATCTGACCATTAACAGTGGTTCTATTCCGGCGAAAGCGACCAGCACCCTCGACTTTACGGCCAACCTGAACGCCAACGAGGAGCTGCCAAAAACCGCCACCTTCGATCCGGCTGATGAATCCTCTTACAACCACACCGATGCCACCCAGGTTTACGACTCCTTGGGCCGGGAACATACCCTTAAGCAGTACTTCGTCAAAACCGCCGATAACGAGTGGGAAGTCCATTACTACATGGATGACCAGAAGCTGAGCAATACGCAGAAACTGACCTTTACCGAGCAGGGCATTTTGCAGCAGCCTAACGGTGCCGTCAGCATCACGGCCGATATTGCAGGCGCTGAATCGATTGATTTAGCGCTGAATTATAACGGGACAACGCAGTTTGGTTCGGACTTCTCCGTCAGCAAAAAAAATGGCAACGGCTATGCGTCAGGGGAATGCACCGGACAGATGATCGATAAAGATGGCAGCGTCTACGCCACCTTCTCTAACGGTGAACGTCTGCTACAGGGCCAGGTCATTCTGGCAACCTTCGCGAACCCGAATGGCCTCTCTTCACAAAACGGTACTACCTGGTCACAAACCTCCAGCTCTGGCGCACCGCTGACCGGCACGCCGGGTTCGGGTCTGTTAGGGGCGCTCTCCTCTAATACGCTGGAAAGCTCTAACGTCGATCTGACGGCGGAGCTGGTCGGGCTGATGACCGCCCAGCGTAACTACCAGGCCAATACCAAGGTGATCAGCACCAACGATAGCATGATGACGGCGTTGTTCCAGGCGGTGTAATGGACCACTTAATTTATACCGCGGTGAGCGGAGCCTCTCGTAGCCTCGCGCAGCAACAAATCCACGCCAACAACCTGGCCAATGTGAATACCCAGGGGTTCCGTCACGATCTTGATAACGCGCTGTCGCAGCAAATTCAGGGGGAGGGGTACGCCTCCCGATTTCTGGTTCAGCAGCAGCAGGGCGGGGTCGATTTAACCCCTGGGGCGATACGCGATACCGGGCGCGATCTGGACGTCGCCGTCAAAGGCAGCGGGCTGATTGCGTTGGTGAGTGGCAACCGTGAGGTTTACACCCGCAACGGCCAGATTGAGGTCGGCCCGGAGGGCGATCTGACCATTGATGGCTTACCGGTGTCTGGTGACAACGGCCCGATTGTTCTGCCGCCATTTTCGGCAATCAGCATTGCTGATGATGGGGTTATCTCCATTGTTCCTGATGACGGTAACGTGGCGACGCCGATGGATGTCGATCGGATCAAGTTGGTGGATATTCCCGCGTCGCAGCTGAGCAAGAATGCCACCGGGTTTATGGTCACTAATGCCAATGTGAATCCGCGCACCGAAGAAGTTGAGCTGGTTTCCGGGCATCTCGAAAGCTCCAACGTATCGGCCATCAGTGAGATGGTCTCCAGCATCGCGCTTAACCGTCAGTTTGAAGCACAGATCAAAATGATGAAGGCGGCGGAAGATCTGGCCACGGCAGGCAACCGCCTGCTGCGGAATACCTGATTTTTCGACGTTTAATGGAAAGGAAATACGATGAATCCCGCTTTATGGATCAGTAAAACCGGTCTTGCCGCGCAAGACGCGAAGATGAGCGCCATCTCCAACAACCTGGCGAACGTCAATACCACCGGTTTCAAGCGCGATCGCGTGATGTTCGCCGATCTGTTTTATCAGAATCAGCGCACGCCGGGCGGTCAGCTTGACCAGAACAATACCTCGCCTACCGGTATTCAGTTTGGTAGTGGGGTAAAAATCGTCGGCACGCAGAAAGAGTTCTCTACCGGCAATATCCAGAACACCGGGCAAAAGCTGGATGTGGCGATCGCCGGCCAGGGCTTTTTCCAGGTGGAAACCAGCGACGGCGATATTGCCTATACCCGTGCTGGTAATTTCCAGAAAAACCCGGATGGCCTGCTGACCAATGCCCAGGGGCTGCCGCTGGTGCCACAAATCGAGCTGCCGGATAACGTCAAAGATCTGCAGATTGGTAAAGACGGCACCGTGACGGCGACGGTCGCAGGTGAAACGGAACCGGTTGAACTGGGCCAGATTACGCTGGTGAACTTTGTGAATCCGGCCGGTCTTGAAGCCATTGGCGGCAACCTGTACCGCGAAACCGCTGCCAGCGGTGAAGCCGTTGAAGGTGTCGCCGGTGAAGAGGCTTTCGGCCAGCTTGAGCAGGGATCGCTTGAAGGCTCCAACGTTCAGGTGGTTGAAGAGATGGTCGATATGATCACCGTCCAGCGCGCCTATGAGATGAACGCCAAGATGGTCTCGGCGGCGGATGACATGCTGAAGTTTGTCACGCAGTCGATGTAACGCGTGAAGCGAAGTGAATAAAAAATGAAAAAGCAGTTAGTTATCGGCTTTTTTGTGCTGCTGCTGGCCGGGTGTGAAAGCCCGGCTCTGCTGGTACAGAAAGACGACGCGGCCTATGCGCCGCCGGAAGATTTTGCCATGCCGCCTGTGCAGGTTCAGGGCGGTGGTCTGTACAACGCCAATTACAACTGGTCCCTTATCCAGGATCGCCGCGCCTACCGCGTGGGCGACATTCTGACCGTGAAGCTGGATGAATCTACCCAGGCCAGCAAACAGGCGCGGACCAATTTCGGCAAGAAAAATGATGTCTCCATCGGTATACCGGAGGCCTTTGGTCACTCGGTGGATAAACTTTCCGGATCGGTGGATGGCAGCCGCAACTTCAATGGGAATGCGACCTCGCAGCAGCAAAACAGCCTGCGCGGTGCCATCACCGTTGCGGTCTACAAAGTACTGCCTAACGGCGTGCTGGCTATCCGCGGTGAGAAGTGGCTCACCCTTAATCAGGGCGATGAATATATGCGCGTCACGGGCCTGGTGCGCGCCGACGATATCGAACGCGACAACTCCATCTCTTCCCAACGCATTGCCAACGCGCGTATCTCCTACGCGGGACGCGGTGCGCTGAGCGATGCGAACGCCGCAGGCTGGTTGACCCGCTTCTTCAATCACCCGCTGTTCCCAATTTAAGGAGTCTGCCATGCGTAAAGCGATGCTATTTCTGATGCTGTTGTGGACCACAGGGGCCACAGCGGAACGTCTGGGGAACGTGGTCGATATCCAGGGAGTAAGGGGTAATCAGCTGGTGGGTTACAGCCTTGTGGTCGGTCTGGACGGCACGGGTGATAAAAACCAGGTGAAATTCACCAGCCAGTCGGTGACCAACATGCTGCGCCAGTTTGGCGTACAACTGCCGACCAAAATCGATCCGAAAGTGAAAAACGTCGCTGCCGTGGCGATCAGCGCCACCTTGCCGCCGGGTTATGCCCGGGGCCAGTCTATTGATGTGACGGTATCGTCCATTGGCGATGCCAAAAGCCTGCGCGGCGGCACGTTGCTGCTCACGCAACTGCGCGGGGCAGATGGCGAGGTCTACGCCCTGGCGCAGGGGAACGTGGTGGTCGGCGGCGTGAAGGCGGAAGGCAACAGCGGCTCCAGCGTCACCATCAACACCCCCACCGTGGGGCGGGTACCCAACGGCGGTTCGGTGGAGCGTGAAATTCCCTCTGATTTCCAGCAGAACAATCAGGTGATTTTAAACCTCAAACGCCCGAGCTTTAAAACCGCCAATAGCGTGGCGGTCGCGCTTAACAATGCGTTCGGATCCGGCATCGCCACGGCGCAGAGTGCAACCAACGTTATCGTTAATGCCCCGCTCTCCGCCGGTGAGCGCGTGGCCTTTATGTCGATGCTGGAAGATGTGCAAATCAATGCCGCTAAACAGCCGCCGCGCGTGGTGTTTAACGCGCGTACCGGCACGGTGGTGATTGGTGATGGCGTGGTGGTTCGCGCGGCGGCGGTCTCACACGGCAATTTGACCGTGACCATCCGCGAATCGTCCAATGTCAGCCAGCCGGGTGCCTTTAGCCAGGGGCGAACCGTCGTCACGCCCGAAAGCGATGTCAATGTCGATCGCGGTCGGGGACAGATGGTGACCATTGCCGCCGGAACCAGCCTGCGTAGCATCGTGAATACGCTGAACAGTTTAGGGGCATCGCCGGATGACACCATGGCGATTTTGCAGGCGCTGCATGAAGCGGGTGCGCTGGATGCCGAGCTGGTGGTGATTTAAGGAGGCGTAATGGTACAGGCGATTCAACCCCACACCAGCATTCTGCCCGGCGATATGGTCGGGCAGATTAAACCACAAAATCTGGAGCAGGCGGCCGAGCAATTTGAAGCGATGTTTCTGCGTACCCTGATGCAGCAGATGCGTAAAGCCTCGCAGGCGCTGGTGGACGATAACCCGTTTGACAGCAAACAGCAGCGCATGATGCGTGATTTCTATGATGACAAGCTGGCATCCCAGCTGGCATCGCAGCGCAGCAGCGGAATAGCCCAGATGATTATTACCCAGCTTGGGCCGCAGGAGCAGGCGGCGCTTAAGAATACGCAGAGTATGGCCGCTTTACATGAACATCCTCAGCATTTAACGCCCCCCGTCGTCCCCGTGATGCGTCGTGGGCAGGAGTAACCGATGAACATGATCAACATTGCCTGGAGTGGCTTGCAGGCGGCGCAGTTTGGGATGAGCGTGACCTCCATGAACATCTCTAACGTCCTGACGCCGGGCTACAGCCGTCAGGGCATTATTCAGAGTTCCGTGGCGACGATGGGCCAGGGAGGCCTGTCGGCTGGTGCTGGCGTTCAGGTTGACAGTATCCGGCGCATCTCCGATCAGTATTTAACCAGTCAGGTGTGGCAGAGCAACAGCAAAGCCAACTATTACGGGATTAACAACCAGTATCTGAGTTCGCTGGAAAAAGTGATCGGGACGGACTCCACTAGCCTGGGAACCGGTCTGGATGATTTCTTTTCGGCCCTGAGTGCGCTGACAAAAGAGCCGGAAAATGAAGCGAACCGTCAGCAGCTGCTGAATCAGGCAGATTCTCTGGCGACGCGCTTTAACAACATGAACGACTTTATCAACAGTCAGAAAAAATCGGTTTCCAGCCAGCGCGACACCATGGTCGGGCAGATCAACAGCCTGACGGCGGGTATCGCTGATTACAATAAAAAAATCATGGAAGTCGACTCCACGGGTGGCAACAGTAACGTGCTGCGCGACCAGCGTGATGAATTGGTGAAACAGCTGAGTACCTATAGCGATGTGAAGGTGACGGAGGACAGCAACGGTAGCTACTCCATTTCGTTGAAAAATGGCCAGCCGCTGGTCAGCGGTAAGGTGGCCGGAGAGCTGACCAGCAGCCAGGATGGCAGCGGCAACCCGATATTAAGTCTCAATTTTTCCAACACGACTTTCTCGTTAAACCCCTCCACGGGTGGGCAGCTTGGCGCACTGTATGACTATGAAACCGGTGATCTGGCTCAGATGCAGGCCTCGGTGCAGGGAATGGCTGAAGCGGTGGCGACGCTGTTTAACGATCAGCTGGCTCAGGGTTTTGATAAAAAGGGTAATCCGGGTAAACCGCTCTTCACCTTCGATCTGAACAACCCGGCGGGCATTTTACAGGTTAACGACCTCAAGCCGGATGATCTGGCGCTGTCTGACGCCACTGGCGAACAGGGTAACGGTGGCAACCTGCAGGCGCTCATCGAACTGAAAAACAAAAAGGTGGATATCGGCGGGATGGGCAATATGAGCCTGAATGAAGGCGCTGCCGCCATCATCTCTAACGTCGGCATAGCCAGCAAGAAATCCCAGAACGAACTGGAAGCCGCGCAGAGTGTGTACGATCAGGCGCAGCTGCAGCGCAACAACCTCAGCGCGGTGAACCAGGACGAAGAGGCGATTAACCTTCAGGTCTATATGCAGGCGTATCAATCCAACGTCAAAGTGATTGCCACCGGTAATCAGATTTTCAGTGACCTGTTAGGCCTGTTCTAACCGGCGTTAAGGAATCAATTATGCGAATCAGTAGTCTTTATAATTCTGATGCCATGATGGCGCAGCTTGGCGCTAACGGCACACGTATCAGCAAACTGATGGAACAGATGGCCACGCAAAAGCGGATTAATGTTCCGTCTGACGATCCGGTTGCTGCCACACGTCTGGTCCAGCTTAACCGCGAGCAATCGGCCATCAAACAGTACCAGAGCAACATTACCGGGCTGAGCGGGGCACTCTCCAGCCAGGAAGCACACATTACAGCCATGAGTAATCAGCTGTTAGCGCTGAACGATAAGCTGCTGTCTGCGGCCAACGGCGGCGTCCACAGCGGGCAAGATATGTCGGGCTATGGGGCTGAACTGTCCTCAATGCTCGATTCGCTGGTGGCCTCGATTAACGCGCAAAACGAAAGCGGGGGATATCTCTTCTCTGGCACCAAAACCGATACCAAACCCGTTATCTGGGATGAGGCTCAGGGGAAATATGTCTACCAGGGCAACAACGGCACGCGTGAAACCACGGTGGCGAACGGAATTAACATCACCGAAAACACCAATGTTGTCGCGGCATTTTCCGGCAGCGGCGACGATCTGGAGATGCTAAACAAGCTCAAGGCCCTGAGCGATAAAATGCAGGACCCGGCGCTCTCGATAACGGATTACGAGGACTCCCTCAACGAGATGCTGGCGCTGTCCGGGCAATCCCGTGACAACGTGGCGGCGCTGTTTACCGATCTGGGGGGCCGTCAGAACCGACTGACGATGTTGGGTGATGCCCATACGGATGTCAGCATGGCCAACGACCAGGTGGTGCGCGATCTGTCAGACACCGACTGGGCAACTACCAGTATCAATCTTCAGCTGTATACCAACTCCGTACAAATCACCAACAAGGCATACAGCATGATTAGCCAGCTTTCGCTCTTCAGCATGTTGTAATGGTTATGCAAGTCGGTTTAAAAACAAACACGCTTTCCACCTCCCCGGCATCGGTCAGAACCACGCCGGGGGCGGCAACGCCTGTTGCTCGTCCCGAGCAGCGGGCCCCTGTCAGCCGTACCACACCGCAATTCCCGGAATCTGCGCTGCTTTCGCGTCGCCCTTTGCGCTACAACCTCCAGCTTAATCAGCAGCTTACGGCGGTGCAAAAGGCAGAGAATTATCTATCGGAAACGGAAACACAGCTGTTGCTGCTGCGCCACCAGGCTACGCGTGGCAACCCGGGAGAGCCATCCGCAGCGGTTGATACGTTGTTGCGGCAGCGCCGCACCCTTTCTGGCGGGACGGTGGATCGCAACTTCAATGTGACGCTACAGCAAAACAGCAAAGTCAACTTTACGTTGCCAGGAATGGATAAGTTGCTTGAACAGCTGCCGGGCGAGACGTTGGTTTTTGCGCTTGGCGGTAATAAGCGTGAGCTTACCGCTGTGGCAATACCGGCACAGGCGACGCCGCGTCAGGCGCTGGTTCAGCTGAATGTGGGGCTGGGGCGTTTGGGGATCCACGCCTCCTTAAGCCGCGAAGGGAAAGCGATTTTTCAGGTCGATGAAGCCCGCTGGGAGCGAGTGAGCCAGCAGTTAAGCGTCCGTGGGGAAGGGCATCTGTTCCCGGCGGATGCCTTTACGCTCCTGGCCCCACGCGCTGAGGCGAGCCGCGAGGATGAAATCGGTCAGTTGAGTAGCCAGTGGGAGCGTGGGGCAAGCGGTAAATTGCAGCAAACGCTGGAGCAGATCACCCGTGAGCGAAGCAAACTGCTTCAGCATCAGGACCGGGTTTCTGCCCGCATTCAGGATATGGCAACGGTCTACGCCCCTGATGAAGCGCTGGAAACGGCACGTGCGCTGGGCGAAGCGTTAGCGAAAAGCGGGAAACAGTATGGTTTGCTGTCGCAGGCCCTGTCTGCTCAGGGGAATGTATCCCTGATGACAGTGAAAAATATTTTGGGATAACGCCACGTCTCCCCTCGCCCACGCTGTTGCTGGAGGGCGAGGGGAGAGAGTGGATTATTTATGCAGCGGGTATAAAAAGATGGCTCCCGTTTGCCCGACAACCACCGACTGATTATCTACATAGACGGGCTGCATCCAGAAATCGACATGCATCAGCGTGTCTACCAGGCCATCAATCATCAGCCCTTTCTGCACCGTGCTGTAATAGATGGGCGTATAGGAAAAGAATCGCTTCCCGTTTTGTTCATTGATCTCCGTAAACTTCCCTTTCAGCACAAAACGGTTGTCGTTAGGGCTGGTGATGATCGGCAAAATGGCATCATTGACGGTCTGCATATGGGAGTCGTAAATCTCTTTCCGCCGCGACATCAGATCATAAAAGCCGAGCTGTATATAAACGTCAACGTCAGCCTGGGTGGAGAGCGACAGTGGCGTCTGCCAGGCGCGAACGCCGACAAACACGCCAGCGGCAATCAGAAAGTATGACAGCAACCATTTCCAGTTAAGTGCAGGTTTCCATCTCACTGATTTTCCTCCTCGTTTCTCGCAGGATAAGATTATTCAGAAGCGCAGGGTCGATGCGCCAGTGATAGATAGCCATCACCAGTTGTTTGCTGCCACAGCGGTTCTTTAACGCAAAGGTGTAATTGAGCGTCTGATCGACACTCTGGTAATAGACCGTCATGGTGGCGGACTGGGATTTGATCTGCTGATTGATAATATAAAGGGTGTCTTTGATCTTGCTGTAAAAGTCCTCTTTATTCATCTCCAACTGGTTCGCTTCGGATATCGCGTAAATGTTTATATTGCTGTAGACACCGGGTTCTTGCTCCGTGGCAACCAGCCTGGAGTCATGCGACGTGGCGTAATGCCATCCTGCGACAGCGCTGGCGAGCACCACAAAAAGCAGGGCCAGAAGGGCGAACAACGGTTGATAGTTGCGCAAAGGTTCTCTGGTCTGCGTCAATGGCTCATGTGAGAGGATGACTTCCGTTTCCCGATGCATGGAGGTCTCCGGGAGCGCAGGAAAATTGTCTGGCTCTTCAACAACCGCATCGTCGATGACGGGCTCGGAAACACTGGCGGGTTGGTCGGTATCTTCACTTTCAAGCTCAACAGAACGGCACCAGGCTGGTTCCAGTAAATACCCTTTTTTGGGTATGGTTTTTATAATTTTTTGCGCTTTTCCATCATCTTCCAGCGCACTACGCAATGCGTGGATAGCATTAGGAAGACTATTATTGCCGATAACCCGACGTTCCCAAACCAGGGTGGTCAGTTCTTCACGGGTGAGTATTTTCCCCGCGTTTGTCACCAACACGTCTAAAAGCTTTAATTGGTACTCGCCGAGGCGTTTTTTTTCACCGGAAACAAGACTGATGATCGAGCCTGAGGGCAAATCTATTAACCAATTATTTACCGCGTAATACATTTTATTCATGGCAAGTGATGGTGGCTACCCCCTCCAGAAGAATTTAATTCGCCAAGCATTGCGCAATATCTGGACGAAATGCTTAATGTAAATTAATCATTAATTCCGTTTAAAATTCATTGAGAATTGCCGCTTGCCTGCGGAGATGGTGCAAAGAAAAGGTCATACTTGCGGGTAAACGCCAAAAAACCCCTCATAAAAAGGGGGGCTGTCACCCGACAATGTCATCCTTTTCTTAGGTGTATTTAGGAAGTTTCTCTTCCTTGGCACATTTTTACGCTATAAAACTGTGATGTGCAATAAATTATTAAGCGAATAATTCGGGGGTTTTATAACAGGCATGATTAAAAGTTAAATAAAATGGTTGGTTGATCTTTTTATTAACAAAACCAACGGTGTTGTAAATAAGATGTTTTTGGCTGGATTTTTGCGAATGAGACGCTTTTCAGTGAATTCTTTAAAACGTAAGAAAATGTAATGTTCGCTTAAGTTTAAACGCTAATATGTCGCTTTGAATTGTCTTTGTATTTATCCGCTAATAATGAGCATTTCTTTATTATGCGGATAACACTTTCATTCTTTAGCCAGGAAAAAAGAAAATTTTTTTTCATTTCCGATTTAATTCGCCATAGGTCTGTGTCGTTTTACATGAGTACCAGAGAGAAGAGCCTGACCGACAGGTTCAAAAGGAGAATTAAAAATGGCACTTTCTATTTTTACTAACGCATCTTCCATGGCTTCCGTGAATGCGCTGAATAAATCCAACAGCATGCTGTCTACAGCAATGGAGCGCCTGGGCACCGGTAAACGTATTAACTCCGCAGCAGATGATGCAGCTGGCCTGCAGATCGCTACTCGCCTTCAGGGCCAGACCAACGGCATGACCGTTGCTCAGCGTAACATCTCTGATGCGACCGCTTTGCTGCAGACCGCAGAAGGTGCTTTCGACGAAGTAAGCAACATCATGTACCGCATGAAAGACCTCGCAACCCAGGCTGCGAACGACACCAACGGTCCTGAAGATCGTGCGGCGCTGCAGTCTGAAATGGACGAGCTGAACAGCGAACTGTCCAACATCATGGGCAACACCAAATATGCAGGTGAGAGCCTGTTCGCAAGCGGTGGTAAATTCACCAGTGCGATGAACTTCCAGATTGGTGCTTCTGAAGGTGAAAGCCTGAAACTGGATGTCAGCTCTGAACTGACTGCGGTACAGGGCGCAAGCGGTATGGGTGCGCTGACGGGTTCTGGCGCTACGCTGACTACCGTTTCCGGGGCTCAGGCGATGATTACCAACATCGAAGGCGCGATTTCTCAGGTGGGTACTCTGCGCTCTAAACTGGGTGCAAACATCAACCGTCTGGGTCACACCGCGGCTAACCTGGCAAACATGAAAGACAACACTGACCTGGCACTGGGCAACATCCGCGATGCAGACTTCGCGTCTGAAGCCTCCAGCATGACCCGTAACCAGATGCTGGCGCAAACCAGTATGTCGATGCTGAAACAGTCCAACAGCATGTCCGGTATGGTGATGTCCCTGCTGGGCTAATCCACCACACCGTTTAAATAAACACCGCTGTAAGGCGGTGTTTTTGTTTGTGGCATTTCCCTTCCTGTTGTTTCCCTTCAGGGGAAATCAGCCTTCCTTCTAAATTGTAACCTACTGAATTTAAAAAACTTAAAAATTGGCACGATGGTTGCATTAAACCGTCATGGTTTAGCAACAGGTGCGAACGGAGAATAACGACATGGCCGATTTTAGCAGTATCGATCCTCAGACTCTGGCTCAGCAGCTGGCGACATACGACATTATGTCTATGCAAAACCAGCTGAAGACCAAAACCGCCACGATGACGTCGCAGAAAAAAGCGCTCGACGCATTGAAAACAGCACTTACCGACTTCCGCAGTGCGATGACCGGGCTGAACGGCACCAGCGATGGCATGCTGAAAAACGCGGTCAGCATGAACCGCGAAGGGATTGCCAATGTGACGGCAAACTCAAGCGCGTTGAAGGGGACCTACAACATTGAGGTTGAGCAGCTGGCCTCTGCCCATCAGATCGGTTTTGACGCAATGACCGATGAGTCCATCAAGAACGCCACCGGCACGATGGATATCACCCTGGGTGAGGGAAAAAGTGCCAAAACCATTACCGTCAATCTCGACGATATGGAGAGCCTCAGCGATCTGACAAAAGCCATTAACGGCAATAAAGATAACCCCGGCATCACGGCGTCGCTTATCCGCACCGACGGCAAAATTATGCTGATGCTGAGCAGCGACGAGAGTGGTGAGAAAAATAAGATTACGGTTGGCGGTTCGGCAGGATTCGATTCAGCGAATGCGAAAGAGATCGCTAAAGCGTCAGACTCCATTATCAAAATGGGAGAGATGACCTTCACAAACAGCTCCAACACCCTGGATAAGCTTATCGACGGGGTGACTATCGAGCTGACTTCATTAACAGAAAAAGACAAACCGCTGACTATTTCGGTGGGAACCGACAGCGCCGGCACCAAAGAACAGCTCCAGACCTTTGTCGATGCCTATAACACCCTTCAGGACACGCTGACGAAGCTCACCAAAAGCGGCAGCGGTGACGATGAAACACGCGGTGCTTTTGCCGGTGATGCCACGATGTCCTCCCTGGATCGTGAACTGAACGATGTGATGCGTCAGGTGTTCGGTGGGAAGCGCATGTCTGATTTTGGCATTACCGCAGATAAAGACGGCAAGCTGGAGATCGACAGCAAAAAGCTCGATGCGGTGATCAAAGCCGATCCGCAAAAGCTCAATGACCTGTTTAACGGGAAGCAGGGGATGCTGACCGCGATAGATAAATCCCTCGACCGTTATCTCAACTCCACCAACGGTTTACTGAAAGGTCGCCAGGAAGTTCTGGATCGCCAGCAGAAAGACATTGATACCAAAACTGAGGCCATGAACGCGCGCTTCGAATCGTCGCAGGCGCGTTATCTGAAGCAGTTTACCCAACTGCAGAAAGCCATGGCGCAGATGAACAACACCATGGGTATGTTTGGTTTAGCTTAAGGAAATTACCGCTTTTATGTACGGGAACGAACAGCAGGGCTACGGCCATTATCAGCAATCCGATCTGGCTATTCAGGCCGCGGCAGCGAATCCACATCAGTTGGTATTGATGCTGTTTAACGGCCTGATGGACGAGCTGGTGCGGGCCAAAAGCCATATCGCCGCACGTCGTTACGATCGCAAGGTACAGAGCATTAATAAATGCATAGATATCCTGAATGCGCTTACCAGTTCCCTGGACTTTGAAAAGGGAGGGGAACTGGCGCTGAGCCTGGCCAATCTTTACGACTATTGCGTTTATCGCCTTTACGACGCCAGCCACAAGCTCTCGGTGAGCCACGTTGAAGAGGTGGAAGTGATCCTCCGCAATCTACAGGACGGCTGGGAAAGAATGGGGCAGCAAAATGGATGATATTCAGGTTATGCGTTATCTGGCGCGTTCCCTGAAGCAGGCGGCCAGTCAGCACGACTGGCCGAAAATGCAAGAGGTTGACGCACAGATTGCCGCCCTGCTGACTTCACTGAAAGGGCAGGGCGATGATGGGGCAAAACGCGAAGCGCTTCACGCGCTTCAGCGCGTTCACCAGCAGGTGAGCCATTACTGTCAGCAACAGAGTGATGCGCTCGAGGAAAAGATGGCCCGCACCCGTCGTAATCAGGAAGGGGCAACGGCCTACGCACAGTTTGCCAGCGCGGAGGACTCAGGGCGATGAACCTGACCCTTTCACCGTCCAGGCAACTCCCCGCCGCGGCGGAACCGGATGAGATAACGTCCGCGCAACCCGCCGCAGGACAGGCGGAGACGACACCGGCAGATCTCGCCGCTGGAACGTCAGGCCAGGCCGCACCAGCGTTTAACGATGCGTTGCTCACGATTATCAACACCCTGATGGCAGGTGAAACGCCGCGGGACAATCTCATGGTGATGAACGGACTGGACCGCGATGAGGATGATGACACAGAGATGCAGAACGCCGACGGTCAGACGCGGGTGCAGGATCTGATTGGCTCTCCGCAACAGCTGCTGGATGCACTGCTGATGGCAAGCCAGATGCCAGTGAAAACGCTGCATACGACCCAGACCCACATCCCACAGACCGGGGAAGGGTTGAAGATGCAGAGCCTTTCGGCGGGCACTCAGCCGATGACAATGACGCTTAAGCCGCTGGAACAGGCTATTCCGCTCAATGTCACCCCGGAGTTAGCGACGGATTCGCCGAAAACCGCGGCAATCGATACCGTAAAAGCACTGGCGACCGCATTGCCTGCGACAGGCCAACCGCTGGTTGCTCAGACCTTTTCCACCACTATGGATAAGCAGGTGGTTAACCTGCCGCCCATCAAACTGGATGCCGATGAGGTGAAGTGGTCGCAGCAGCTGCATAGCGCCTTAAACGATCGTTTGCAGCTTCAGGTCAGAAACCAGGTTCAGCATGCCACGATCCGTCTCGATCCGCCTGAGATGGGCAAAATGGATATCTCGCTGCACATCGAGAACGGGCGTATGCAGGTGCATATCAGTGCGAGTAATGGGGAGACCTATCGCGCGTTACAGCAGATAAGCAATGAGCTGCGCCAGAGTCTGACCGAGCAAAACGTTATGCAGGTCAATGTGCAGGTCTCTTCCCAGTCCGGGCAACAGCAGGGACACAGGCAGCCGATGCCAGCATCCGACGAGAATCCGGAAGCAGCAGCAGTGCTACACGCAGAGGACATTTCGTTCACTGCCGACAAAGATGATTCAGTATTACTTACGGTTTAAACATACCCATTATGACAATGAAGACCTTTTCTTTGGGGCTGATTATCGCCCTTATCGCAGCCATTTTCGCCGCTGTACTCACCGTCCTGGGTACACATCTTCTGAGCCAGGACGAGCATAAACGCTCTGCGCTCAGCAACCTCTTTAGTTCATCAGAGGAGAGCGTGGTGGAGTTTGTTGAAATCAAAAACGTGGTGGTGACGTTAAAAAGCCGCGGTAATTCAGAGCGCTATCTTCTGCTGGAGCTTGCCCTGACCACCGACTCTGCCGCCGATACCCGCCGTTCTGAGGAGATGTCCCCGGCTATCCGCGGTGCGACCGTGAATGCCCTGTCGGCAATGGATTACGACTCGGTGCGGGGAATGAGCGTCGAATCGCTGCGCGATACGTTGATGGGCGCGTATGTGAAGCGCTTCAAAACCCTCAATACGCGGATGCCGTTTAAAGACGTGATCATCAGCAAAATGGTTTTCCAGTAAATAGCGGCAGTTGATGGAAATGATGGATTTTATTGCTGACGATGCGCTGACGCCGGAGGAGGAAGCCCGGTACGTACAGGCCTATTTACCGCTGGTACACCGCGTCGTGAAACAGCTCGCCTGGCAAACCAGCAGCGTGATGGACAGGGACGATATGGAGCAGATTGCACTGATGGGGCTACTGACCTCACTGCGCCGCTACGGTCATCCCGACGAGCAGTTTGCCGCGTTTGCCGTGCAGCGCGTGCGGGGCGCGGTGCTCGATGAGCTGCGCGAGCTGGACTGGCGTCCGCGCCGGTTGCGGCAGAAGAGCCACAAAATCAATGACGCGATCCGGGAGGTCACGCGCAAGCTGGGCAGAACCCCGAGCTTTGAGGATCTCAACGAGCACCTTTCCATCACCGCAGAGGAGTACCACGAGTATTTGCTGCTGGACTGCGCCAGGACATTAGAAAGCCTCGACGAACTACTTGGTGAGGATGCACTTCAGGGCACCCTCAACACCCGGCCGCTGGAAGACGAAATGGTCATCAGCGGCACCCTAAAGGCTGCGCTGGCGAGTCTTGATGAGCGTGAGCAGTTGATTCTCTCGCTCTATTACCAGCACGAGATGAGCCTGAAAGAGATTGCGCTAGTCCTCGATCTGACCGAGGCGCGCGTCTGTCAGCTTAATAAAAAGATCGCTCAAAAGATCCAGTGTTTTTTCCAGAAGTGAAAGGTATATGCAAAAGTTTCTCGGTATTTTCATAATTTTTAGCTGCGTAGTTGGCGGCTTTTTGATGTCTGGCGGGCGACTGTCTTCATTCTGGCAGCCCGGCGAAATTATCATCATCCTCGGTGCGGGATTGGGGGCGATGGTGTTGGCAAACCCGCGTGCCGTGCTGGCGGAAATGTATCGCCAGTTCCGCGGCATTATGCGCAAAAACGAGTACACCGATGAGTATCAGCGCCAGCTGCTGATGTTACTGTTTGAACTGCTGGAGCTGGTGCAGGACGGCGGTTTGAAGGTACTGGATGAGCATATCGAAGTACCGGAGAGCAGCCCGTTATTCCAGAAATACCCGCTCATTTTGCAGAACAAAGCGATTATCACCTTTATCGCAGACAACTTCCGTCTGATGGCGATGGGCAAGATTAACGAGCACGAGCTGGAGGGGATCCTCGAGCAGGAGCTGGTGGCGATGGAGGAGAACCTTCTTCAACCTTCCCGCTCGTTGCAGCGTACCGCCGAAGCGATGCCGGGCTTTGGGATCTGTGCGGCGGTACTGGGGATTATCATCACCATGCAGTCCATTGACGGCTCTATCGCCGTGATCGGCGTAAAAGTGGCTGCCGCGCTGGTGGGAACCTTCCTCGGGGTATTCTTCTGTTACTGCCTGATGGATCCGGTGGCGAACGCCATGGAGCAGCGGACCAAAAAGCAGATGGCGGTCATCGAGTGTGTGCGTACCGTGCTGGTCAATCACGTGGCCGGTAAGCCGACGCTGCTGGCGGTGGACGCAGGGCGCAAAATGCTGCCGCTGGACTCTAAGCCGACCTTCGCCACACTCGACGGTTGGGTTAACCAGATGACGGGTGGATCCTGATGCGTGGCTCTCGCGGAAAAGAACATACCACTATCATTAAACGCTCCTCCCGCAAAAGCCATGATGCCTTTCATGGCGGCGCGTGGAAGGTGGCGTTCGCAGACTTTACCCTGGCGATGATGGCACTGTTTATGGTGCTGTGGATCATGGGATCGGTCAGTGAGGAAGAGCGTAAAGAGATTGTGTCTCAGCTCAACGGTGAATCCATTTTCGAAGGTCAGTCACTGTCGCCCATTACCCAGCCTAACGGGGTGGGCGGCAAAATCGCGGCCACGGAAAAGCGCGATCGCGGTGACGATAAAACCAAAACTCCGGAGGAGAAACGCGTCGCGTCGATGAAAGGTGAAAGCCTGGACGACGTGAATAAGCGCTCCCAGCAGGAGATAGAAGATCTCGCCCGGGTGATTATGAAGATCACCTCGGCTTATGACGCGCAGTCAAACCTGAAGATGGAGATTGTGCCGCAGGGGTTACGGATCCTGGTCACCGACGATCAGAAGCGTGAAATGTTCCAGCGCAGCAGTGCGATCCTGACGCCATTTTTCACCCGTCTGTTGACGGAATTTGCTCCGGCGCTCAATAAGATCGACAACAAAATCGTGATTACCGGCCATACCGACGCCACGCGTTTTCGCGATCAGGATCTGTATAACAACTGGAATCTGTCAGGTGAACGCGCGATGCAGGCCCGCCGGGTACTCACTAAAGCCGGACTGGATCCCACCAAAATATTGCAAGTGAGTGGCATGGCGGATCAGATGCTCATCGATCCCGCCAATCCGCTGAGCTCTTCGAACCGCCGGATTGAGATAATGGTTCTAACCCACTCTGCCAGCGAATCGTTGTATCAGTTCTTTGGCCAGCACGGCGAAAAGGTGATTAAGCCCATTATCGACAGACTTTCGCAGAAGAAGTAACCGGTTTTTACGATGTTTATCCTTACTCACATTCAGAAAATGGTCAGCATGACGCTTGCTGCTGCCCTGATGGTGGCGTTTTGCGCGACGGTTCAGGCCGCACCCCGAAACGATACCCTTGCCGCGACGGAGCAAGAGCGTGCGGCGAAGGCGAGAATGCGTAACCGGGCCTTGCTGCTGAAGAAGTCCCATTCGCGTCTGGCCGTGGTTCCCGTCACACCGGAGCAAAAACGGCGCGAAAGTGAAAAGCGACGACTTGAGCGCCTTGAAAATCGGCAACAGCTGGCGATGCACAAACGCTGGCAGCCGGGGCAGCTCTCCACCGATATGATCTGGGAACCGTTGCCAGGCGAGACGGTCAGCCCACGTTTGCAGGCGTCGTTGAAACAGGTTATCCAGCTGCTAAACCAACAGATAGGAAAACCCTACGTCTGGGGTGGTGAGACTCCGGAACAGGGTTTTGACTGTAGCGGCCTGGTCTTTTACGCGTTTAATCCGGTGTTAAGCCGTAATCTGCCGCGCACCGCGAACGGCATGTTCCAGGACCGTTCATTACACCACGTCCGGCAGGAAAAATTACGTCGCGGCGACCTGGTCTTCTTCAACATAAATCAGCGCCCGGGAGCCGATCACGTCGGGGTTTACCTGGGTGACGGGCAGTTTATTGAAGCCCCGCGGACCGGTCTGACTATCCGTATTAGCAAACTTTCCGATGCCTTCTGGCAGGACCATTACCTCGGTGCCCGCCGGATATTAACTGAAGAGGCCGTGCTGTGATGTCACGGCCTGACGCTGAATACCGCCTCGGTATGTGCCGCCAGGGATGGCCCCCTTTTAAGATTGATTGAGATACTTTCCATGAACCAGATGCCTAAAAAATTCGCCATTGATGATGGCTCTACCAATGTAAAAATTAGCTGGATCGAGAACGGGACGCTGAAAACCGTCGTCTCGCCGAATTCTTTCCGCAAAGACTGGAAGAGTGCGGCGCTGCTGCGCGGCCAGGCGGTGCATAACTACACCATTGGCACGACAAAATATACCTATGACGCCACCTCCGATAAGGCGCTCTCAACCACCCATATCGACTATCAGTATGACGATCTGAACCTGCTGGCGGTTCATCATGCGCTGTTACAGACCGGCATGACGCCGTGCGATGTAGAAGTGATTGTCACACTGCCGATCACCCAGTTTTACAAGCCGGATGACTGCCAGCGGAACGAGGAGCGTATCGAAGCAAAACGCAAAAACCTGATGCGCGATATCTCCCTCAATAAAGGCGAACTGTTCCGCATTGTCGACGTGCAGGTCATGCCGGAAAGTCTGCCTGCGGCGCTGTCGCATCTTCTTAACTCCAACGTCAACGAATTCACCAAATCGCTGGTGATCGACTGCGGCGGGACAACGCTGGATATGGGGATCGTTGTCGGTGAGTTCGATGACGTCTCGGCCATTTATGGCAATAACGAAATCGGCGTGGCGATGGTCACGGATGCAACGCGCAAACTGCTGGCGGCGGCTGATAGTGACTCCAGTTATCTGGTGGCCAACGAACTGATTAAGCGTCGTCACGATCTGGATTTCGTGAAAAGTGTGATTAACGACGAGTCACGTATCGACGAGATCCTCGAAAAGATTGAGATTAAGATCCAGGAACTGGGAGACCAGGTCGCCTACGAAGCGAAGAAATTCGCCAAGAACCCGAACCGCGTATATTTGGTTGGCGGCGGCGCTCATCTTATTGAAGGGGCAATCCGTGAAGTCTATGCGACCCTGGGCGATCGGGTGGTCAGCATCGAAAATCCACAAAGCGCGCTGTCGCGTGAAATTTGTCTTTATCACTCTGACGCGGGGGCACAGACCATTGATGATCCCTTAATGGCGGAGGTGGGCGAGAATGCGTAAGGGGCAGATTCGCCGCGTTAATCTGTCCCTTCATCTGACGCCAGAGCAATCGCGCGCCGATTTACGCGCGATGCAACACTTGCAGCAATGGCACCAGTCGATGGATTCGTCAGCCGGGATTGATGACACCAATATGGCGATCCGGGCCTTTCATCGCGACGTCTATCTCGCCGGTTTGCAGCTTTATTTAATGGATCCGGCGGTGTGCCACCATGTGGCGGAAGCGCTGGGGCGTGAAAGCCTTTCCCTTCCGGCGTTACTCAGTGAGCTACAGACGCAGTCTACACCACCGCCCGCGCAGGATTCGTCAGCTGAACAGCTGGCGGAATTGCAGAAAATTCGTGAAGAAGTGGCTGCGTTAAAACCGCTGATGGAGCAGCAAAAACTCGCCCTGCAACAGTTACGCATGGCGACGAAAAATGCCAGCGTCTCCACGCCAGAGCGCAGTAACGGGCAAGAGGAGGTGGCATTAAGCAAAGTGGATGCGCCAACCGAGAAGATGCAGAAAGTCAGGCAGAAGGGGATTTTCTAAGGCCGGATGTCCTCACGGTGTGTGAGGGCAGCCGCTTGCGGCGAATAATCGAACGGAGTTCGATGGAGAGTCCGTTTCCTCAGA
>NZ_JAWXRD010000028.1:0-210740 GCF_033843265.1 Scandinavium lactucae | reverse complement strand
CCATGTCACTTTGAGTGCCCACACAGATTGTCTGATAAATTGTTAAAGAGCAGTGCAACGCGGCTTTCGCTCACCGTTGCGAGGTCCCGTATAATACGTTTTCCTCATTCAGAGTCAAGCGTTTAATTTCACTTTTCTCTGTCGGCGTTCATCGCTGAACCCCTACTGCCCCGGCGGCTTGCTTGCCGTTGTTCCGTGTCAGTGGAGGCGCATTATAGGGAGTTATTCTGAGGTGACAAGAGGAAATTTAAATAATTTTATCGTTCGCACTTTTTTTCACCAAAAGAGCCATAAAAGCACCATTAATCGCGCTATCTGCTGTTTTTAACGCCGGATTTTGTCCCTGAATGGCATACTAGAAAGGTAACTAGACAGAAAGGAATGACATCAATGTCCTTAAGCGCGCAGCAGCTGGCAGCACAAAAGAACATCTCATGGGTTCTTGCAGAGAAACTAGCGCAGAAGATTTTAACTGGCGAGTATCCACCGGAATGCATCCTCCCCGGCGAAATGGAACTCGGAGAACAGTTTGGCGTAAGCCGGACTGCCGTTCGCGAGGCCGTAAAGACGCTTACCGCAAAAGGCATGGTACTTCCGCGTCCACGTATCGGTACTCGGGTCATGCCGCGCAGCGACTGGAACTTTCTCGATAAAGAGCTGCTTTCATGGTGGCTTACCGAAAACAACTTCGAAGAAGTGGTGGAACACTTCCTAGTGATGCGCAGCAGTCTTGAACCTCAGGCCTGCATGCTGGCTGCCACGTTAGGCAGTGCAGAGCAAAAAACCCGGCTGAATACATTGATGGAAGAGATGGTACAGCTGAAGCGCCATTTTAACCGCGAGCGCTGGATAGAAGTGGATATGGCCTGGCACGAACAGATCTACGCCATGAGCACTAATCCGTTCCTGACCTCCTTTGCCTCCCTGTTCCACTCGGTCTATCAAACCTACTTCAACGCCATCACGCAAAATGAAGTGGTCAAACTCAGTCTCCATCAGGCCATTGTCGATGCTATTCAGGACAGCGACGGCCCGCGAGCCTGGCAGGCCTGCCAGGCGCTATTAACCGCCCCTCATGCCCAGGCACATAAATAGATGACAGAAAAGAAAGCTCGCAGTATGGCTGGCCTGCCGTGGATTGCGGCCATGGCCTTCTTTATGCAGGCGCTGGATGCCACCATTCTGAACACTGCCCTACCGGCCATTGCCCACAGTCTGAACCGCTCCCCGCTGGCGATGCAGTCCGCCATTATCAGTTACACCCTGACGGTCGCGATGCTTATCCCGGTCAGCGGCTGGCTGGCGGACCGCTTCGGCACCCGACGCATCTTCATGATTGCCGTGAGCCTTTTTACGCTGGGCTCACTGGCCTGTGCGCTCTCCAGTTCTTTATTAGAGTTGGTCATCTTCCGCGTGATTCAAGGGATTGGCGGGGCGATGATGATGCCGGTAGCGCGTCTTGCATTATTAAGAGCTTACCCGCGCAGTGAACTCCTGCCAGTGCTGAACTTCGTAACCATGCCCGGGCTGGTAGGCCCGATTCTGGGCCCGGTACTGGGCGGTGTGCTGGTCACCTGGGCGACCTGGCACTGGATTTTCCTGATCAATATTCCCATCGGCGTGGCGGGGTTACTGTATGCCCGCAAGTATATGCCGAACTTCACCACGCCGCGACGCAGGTTCGATATGACCGGATTTCTGTTGTTTGGTCTGAGCCTGGTGCTGTTTTCCAGCGGTATGGAGTTGTTCGGTGAGAAGATCGTCTCGACGTGGATAGCGTTGGCGATTATTGCGTTGAGTGTCCTTCTATTACTGTCATACATTCGCCACGCCCGCCGTCATCCAACCCCGCTTATTGCGCTACCAATGTTTAAAACCCGGACGTTCTCGGTCGGAATTGTAGGCAACCTGGCGACACGCTTGGGCACAGGCTGCGTGCCGTTCCTGATGCCGCTGATGTTGCAGGTGGGCTTTGGCTATCCGGCGCTAATTGCGGGCTGCATGATGGCACCGACCGCGTTAGGCTCGATTCTGGCGAAATCTACCGTCACGCAGGTACTGCGCTGGCTGGGATACCGGAAAACGCTGGTTGGAATAACGGTGTTTATCGGTCTGATGATCGCCCAGTTTTCCGTACAGTCGCCTTCGATGCCGGTCTGGATGCTGGTCCTGCCTTTATTCGTGTTGGGGATGGCGATGTCGACGCAATTTACCTCCATGAATACGATCACCCTCGCAGACCTGACTGACGAGAATGCCAGCAGCGGCAATAGCGTGCTGGCCGTGACGCAGCAGCTCTCTATTAGTCTCGGGGTTGCCATCAGCGCGGCGGTACTGCGTTTCTATGAAGGGTTCAGCGGGACCAATACCGTGGAACAGTTCCACTATACCTTTATTACGATGGGGGCCATCACCGTGGTGTCGGCGCTAACGTTTATGCTGTTAAAACCGAAGGATGGCCGCAACCTGATTAAGGAGCGACACAAGAAGGCTTAAGCCGATCCCCGCACCACCAGTTCGGGCGTGAGCTGCACACGCTGCTGTTTCTGCCCGGGCTGCGCCATGCGATGGATTAACACATCAATAGCCAGCTCGCCCAGTTCATCTTTTGGCTGATGGATTGTGGTCAACGGTGGCGTCATGAATGCCGCCAGTTCGATATCATCGTAGCCCACCACCGCCATATCCCGTGGCACGCTTAACCCCGCCTGATACAGAGCCTGGTAAACCCCCACCGCCATTGCATCATTGCCAACAAACACCGCCTGCGGCGGTTCTGCTAAAGCCAGCAGCGCCCGCATCGCCGTCAGACCACCGCCAAACTCAAAGTCGCTGGTGATGACGTACGCGTCGTGAAGCGGTAAGCCACTGCGCTGCATGGCAGACTGATAACCTTCCAGTCGCAGCCGGGCGGGGGTTTTATCCAGTGGCCCAGCAATACAGGCAATACGCGTGTATCCCTTATCAATCAGATACTGCGTGGCCATGTCTCCGCCGAGCAATGAATTATCCTGTATCAGATCGCTGTCACCGTCGAACGGTGCCCAGTCCATCATCACCGTCGGGATAGACGGGTAGCGCTGCATGATCTCCTGCGACGGCTGGTGCGTTTCGGTACACAGCAGCAATAACCCGTCGACACGCTTTTGCATCAGCGTTTCGAGGTTACTGTTCATACGCTGCTCATCCCCTTCGGTATTGCACAGCACCAAACTGTAACCACGCTCAAAGCAGCTTCGCTCTACGCCACGCACCAGCTCCGAGTAAAACGGATTGGTACTGGCGGTGATCAGCATGCCAATAGTATGGGTTTGATTGAGTTTGAGACTACGCGCCAGAGCGGACGGCGCATAGTTGAGACTTTTGATTGCAGCGTTCACTTTTTCGGTGATCGCGTCGCTGACGAACCGGTCTTTATTAATGACGTGAGAAACCGTCGAGGTAGAAACGCCCGCCTGACGGGCAACATCCTTCATGGTAGCCAAGCGTTACCCCTGCTGACGTAAGAAGTCGTCTATCTCTTTGCGCCATGGAACGGAAGGCTGAGCCCCTTTGCGGGTTACAGCAATAGCCGCCGCCGCATGGGCGAAGCGTAATGCTTCAGGCAGAGCTTCGCCTTCGAGTAGTGCCGTCATCAGCGCACCGTTAAAGGTATCGCCCGCGGCGATGGTGTCGATGGCCTGCACCTTGAAGCCCAGCACGCGTTGCCCGTTCCCCTGCTGGCTGGCCCACACGCCACGGCTGCCAAGCGTAATAATGACGGTCCCGATACCTTTGTCATGCAGAACCTGCGCCGCTCTGGCCGCTTCGTCATCATTAGTGACGCGCACCCCGGTCAGTTTTTCTGCTTCGGTTTCGTTCGGAGTAATGATATCCACCAGCGCGAGCAAATCGTCTGACAGCGCACGCGCCGGAGCAGGGTTCAGCACCACGGTGGTATTGTTGCGATGGGCAATTTCAGCGGCAGCCTGCACGCTTTCCAGCGGTGATTCAAGCTGCATCAGCAGCGCATCGGCCTGAGCGATACGCTGT
Source organism: Scandinavium lactucae (assembly GCF_033843265.1). Taxonomy (NCBI): domain Bacteria; kingdom Pseudomonadati; phylum Pseudomonadota; class Gammaproteobacteria; order Enterobacterales; family Enterobacteriaceae; genus Scandinavium; species Scandinavium lactucae. The sequence goes on along the minus strand of NZ_JAWXRD010000028.1, from coordinate 206,708 downwards.
TGCTGCTCCGCGACCAGGTCGGTAGAGAGCGCGGCATTGGCTCCTGCATGAATACCGATGACATTCTCCCCTTCGCCGTTAACGAAAATCAGCGCCACGCCGGTGGATTCGCCCGCGACCACGGTCACCGGTTCGACGTCGATATTATCGCTCGCCAACTGTTTACGAACCCGTTCCCCGGTATCGTCATCGCCGGTGCAGGCGATAAACGCAATGTTCGCGCCGCTGCGTCCGGCGGCGACCGCCTGGTTAGCACCTTTGCCGCCAAATGCGACCTGATACTGGTTACCGGTGACGGTTTCGCCCGGGCGTGGAAACGATTCAAGGTTGAGAATGTGATCGGCATTGATGCTGCCAAGGACGACGAGGTTACCTGCGGTTTTCATAATCATGAGTGTCCGATAAAGAGCGCCACCGGGATTTCCGGTGGCGCGTGCCACACTTTTCTTTTTACGTTGTCCCCTCAGGCTCTTGTTGGCCTGAATCGGTGATGACTTATTGCTTGATGACCAGCTTCAGGTCAACAGGATATTTGGCCTGAACCTTCTCACCTTTCAGCACCTTAGCAGCAACATCAACGCCCTGGGCACCGATTTGCTCTGGCAACTGTGCAATCGTCGCAGCCAGTTTGCCATCATTTACTGCTTTTTCGCCATCCGGAGTGCCATCAAAACCGACAACCATCACATCGGATTTACCGGCCGTCTGCAGCGCACGCAATGCACCCAGCGCCATTTCATCGTTCTGCGCGAATACCGCCTGCACGTCAGGGTGTGCTGTCAGCAGGTTCTGCATGACGTTCAGACCTTTGGTACGGTCGAAGTCTGCTGGCTGGCTGGCCAGGACATTAAATTTGTGTGCCGCAACAGCCTGCTGGAAGCCTTCACCACGTTCGCGAGCGGCGGACGTCCCGGCAATGCCCTGCAGTTCGATAACTTTCGCGCCTTCACCGGCTTTCTTCGCGATGTAGTCACCGGCGATTTTACCGCCCAACACGTTATCAGAGGCGATATGGCTGACCACTTCACCTTTAGACGCCTGACGGTCGAGGGTAATGACCGGGATCTTCGCCTGGTTTGCCATCTTCACAGCGTTACCCACGGCGTCGGAATCTGTTGGGTTGATCAGCAGAATTTTGGTGCCACGTACGGTCAGGTCCTGAACGTTCGCCAGCTCTTTTGCCGGGTTGTTCTGAGAATCCAGTACCACCAGGTTATAGCCCAGTTTATCCGCCTCTTTCTGCGCACCGTCTTTCAGGGAAACAAAGAACGGGTTGTTCAGGGTGGAGATAACCAGCGCAATGGTGTCTTTCGCCATCGCGTTAGCACTTACGGTGGCGCTCAGTGCCACAGCAGAAACCAGGGTAGCCAGTTTTTTCATGTTCATATCTGAGATGTCCTGTTATGTCAGTTATTACTGCTTTTTGTTGTCTACCAGCACCGCCAGCAAAATCACCACCGCTTTAACGATCATCTGGTAATAGGAGGAAACACCTAACAAATTCAAACCATTATTAAGGAAACCGAGAATCAATGCGCCGATCAGCGTCCCAACAATGCGACCTTTCCCGCCCGCGAGGCTGGTGCCGCCCAGAACCACTGCCGCAATCGCGTCCAGCTCATAACCCGTCCCGGCCGTCGGCTGGGCGGAAGAGAGGCGCGCGACTTCGATAATCCCCGCCAGTGAAGCCAACAGGCCACACAGCGAATAGACGATAATTTTAACTTTATTGACGCTGATCCCGGACAGACGGGTAGCCGCTTCGTTGCCGCCCAGCGCATAGATGTAGCGGCCCAGGCGGGTGTGATGCAGCATGTACCACGCGGCGAAAAACACAATCGCCATGATCCACACCGGGGTCGGAATGCCCAGCGGACGGCCAATCCCGAACCAGCCAAACACATCGGCGTTATCGGTAAAGCCGGTATTCACCGGGCTGCCATTGGTATACACCATGGTTACCCCGCGCAGCAGCAGCATCATCACCAGGGTGGCGATAAACGCCTGCACCCGGCCTTTGGCGACAATCACCCCGGTGACCGCGCCAATCGCAGCCCCTAATGCCAGCGCCGCCGCAACCGCCACCAGCGCATTCACTTCAATGCCAACAATCGAGGCCGCCACTGCGCCGGTCAGCGCCAGCAAAGAACCGACCGACAGGTCGATACCGGACGTGAGAATAACCAGCGTCATCCCCACAGCCATAATGGCGTTGACCGAGGTCTGTTGCAGAATGTTGAACAGGTTATTAACGGTAAAAAAGTTTGGACTCATGGTCGAGACGACCGCGATCAGCACCAGCAGGGCAATCAGCGATTTTTGCTCTAACAGCCACGCTTTGGTGAAGTAGCGGCGACCAGCAACAGCCTGGGTAGTCATCTTTCTTACTCCTGAATCACACGATTAAGCTTGCCCACAGCGGCAGCCATCAATACTTCCTGGGTGGCCTGCTCGCGTGTGAATTCACCGCCGAGATGCCCTTCGTGCATCACCATGATGCGATCGCTCATGCCTAACACTTCCGGCATCTCCGAGGAGACGAGAATGATGCTCAGGCCATCGGCTTTAAACTGGTTAATCAGCTGATAGATCTCTTTTTTCGCCCCAACGTCGACGCCACGGGTGGGCTCATCGAGGATCAGCACTTTCGGACGCGTCATCAGCCCGCGGGCGATAGCCACTTTTTGCTGATTGCCACCGGAGAGCAGGCCAATCGCCTGTTCCATCGACGGCGTTTTGACGTTGAACAGGCGGATAAAATCGCTTACCGCCTGCTGCTCATCTTTGTGCTTCAGCCCGCCGCCCGTGCGGCTGAAATAGCGCAGCGCGGTCAGGGACATATTCTCTTTGACCGACATGCCCAGCACCAGGCCGTCACGTTTACGGTCTTCGGAGATATAAACAATACCGTTCGCCAGGCCGTCCTGCGGGGATTTGGTCACCACTTCATGGCCATCAAGCGTAACGTAGCCACTGGTTCTCGGCAGCGCACCGTACAACAATTTCATCAGTTCGGTACGCCCCGCCCCCATCAGACCCGCCACACCAAGGATTTCCCCTTTGCGCAGGGTAAAGCTGACGTTTTCCACACCCGGACCACACAGATTATCGACCTTCAGACGCACGTCACCGGTGGCTTTATCAAGGTGCGGATACTGATCTTCAAGCTTACGGCCAACCATCATTTCAATCAGCGTATCTTCGGTCAGGGTCGCCACTTCACGTTCAGCAATAAACTGACCGTCACGGAACACGGTCACGTAATCGCAAATCTCGAAGATCTCTTTCATGCGATGGGATATGTAGACGATGCCGCGCCCTTGGGATTTGAGCTCGCGAATCACGCGGAAGAGTGATTCGGTTTCGGTGTCGGTCAGCGCGTCCGTCGGTTCATCCATAATGATGACCTTCGATTCAAAGCTCAGCACCTTGGCGATTTCCACCATCTGCTGATCGCCAATCGACAGTTCGCCTACCAGCTTGTCGCTTTTGAAGCGCAGGTTGAGTTTCGCCAGCAGTTTATCTGCCTCGGCGTACATGGTTTTCCAGTCGATTTTGCCGAAGCGGTTAACGAACTCGCGGCCTAAAAAGATGTTCTCGGCGATGGTCAGCTGCGGGATCAGGTTCAGTTCCTGATGAATGATGCCGATCCCGGCTTCCTGTGACGATTTCGGCCCGGTAAAGGTTGTCTCCTGGCCGAGCCATTGCAGCGACCCGGCATCTTTACTGTAGATCCCGGTCAGCACTTTCATCATCGTCGATTTACCCGCGCCGTTTTCGCCCACCAGCGCCATCACGCGCCCGGCATAGACATTCAGCGATGCGCCAGAAAGGGCTTTCACGCCCGGGAACGATTTATCGATCCCTTTGAGTTGCAATAATGCGTCCATGGCGGCCTCAGAACGTGACGCCAGCACAGAGAATGATATTCGCATACGGGGAACACTCCCCGCTGCGAATCACCGCCTGACTGTCTGCGGTTTGTTGTTTGAACTGCTCATGTGTGGTGTAACGAATTTCAATGGTGTTTCCCTGGTGCTGCTGCAGTTGCTCCAGATGGCGGAGCAACGTTTCGTGGAGTTGCGGATTATGCGTTTTGATTTCCGCGGCGAGAATTGCCGTCTCAACCTGCATTTCCGTGGTGACCACTTCAAGTACCTGCATAAATGAAGGCACGCCCTGGGTTAAAGCCATATCGATGCGTTGCGTGCTATGGGGGACAGGTAAGCCTGCGTCACACACCACCAGCGTATCGGTATGCCCAAGACGGGAAATGACCGAGGAAATATCAGCGTTAAGTACCGTACCTTTCTTCATCGTTCTGCTCCACTAGCGAAACGTTTCGCTGGTGATGAGTTTAATCTTAACGGCGTACAGAAAACCACCATCAGGTTGCAGAAGTGTGATCGGCATCGAAACGTTTCGCTAAGTGAAATTTGGCGGGAGGTAAAGAACAGTAGCGCCCTTTCAGGGCGAGCATCACGGCTCTGCCGTTCCGATGGTGTTCATGACCGTCACACGGTTTTATACTCTGCGGTATGTAGATCCCTCGTCCCACGAAGCTGCTCTTCAGCGTCGATGACGGCTGGAATAAGTTTCTCGAAAAATTCGGCGACAGCGTCACTTCCTGGACCCGCCTCTGCGTTGAGCGCATGCTCGCCTGCGGCACCGCCAGCATCCGCACATTCACCTCTCGGTCACCCGCCTGCTGCGCCACAGTTATGACCTGATTAACCCGGCAGCGTGGTGCATCACTGATACGACACCATACGCAGCAGCACCGGCGGCAGACGCTGACGCAGGAAGAGATGATCGGACGCTATATCAGCCACGTGCCGGCGAAGCATTTTAAAATGGTGCGCGACTACGGCTTTTTGTCGAACCGGAAACGGGGCGAACTGCTGCCGAAGGTATACGAAGCCCTGCAAATGGAAGACTGGAAAAAACCGGAGCAGCCGGGCTTCGCCGCGCTGATGAAGGCGTTTCTGCGCACGGACCCGTACAAATGCATTCTGTGCGCAAACCGGCTGCGCTTCAGCGGCGCAGAGGCCGGCAGGCGCGCCAGCGAATTAGTGGACGAAAGGCTACACGGAATCGACAGAAAGCGATGGCTTCTGGTACAGATTGCGGGATAAGTGCGCCTGAATAATGAATTTCAGGTTAAAAACACACCGAAGCGTGCATTTTATCGCCATAAGTGTCATGACCACCCGCCATCATTGCATTCCCGATGGCAGCATTCATGGTCAGGACGCTCAAAAGAGATCCTGACCATGAACGCCCCATCACTGCCGAGCTTGTTGGCAGCATAACTTGATGACCTGGAGCCAACACTCACGCGTCATGGCTATCGTCTGAAAGATATGGTCGAGCAGTTTGATGCCAAACCGGCAGAAATCAGGGCGCTGTTCAGTCACCAGTTAGACCCGACGCGTACAGCCGAACTGCGGGATCGTATTCTGGCAGCGGGTTTACCTATTTAATCCTTTATTTTCAGCGTCAGGAGCCTCCTGTTATAGAGGCTGTAGCTCCGTTTTTTCATTTTCAGCTAATGTGGGCCGAAAATGCGCGATAAATGCAGGTTTTATAAACGCAGGTCGCTACAGCTACACCTATGAAGCGCTTACGGCTGCCCTGCTCTTAACATCTCATTAAATTCGCATAGCGTTTGGTATTGTCCCAAAGTTTGCACCATCTTTCCAGAGCCAGTTTTCCGCATATTCAGAACAATATTTTCAACGCTATGTTGATTGGCATTATCAGCTAATGCCATTGCCCCGATTAACGTACCGGTGCGACCAACCCCGGCATTGCAATGAATCAGTGGTTTTTCACTGAGATTATTATTTTCCGCGCATTTATCGATTATTTTATTCTTGACATAATGAGTCAACTCATTTAATTCTCTCACGTTAATAGAGGTTTTGTCGGGCCAATTTGTAACATGGATAACTGAATGCATACTTTCCTTCCGTCCATCATTAATCTTCATTTGATAATGATTTAAAATTAAACTTCCAAGTTGCGTATCTACTTTTAGCCTTGTCTTTTTGTTAATTTTTGGTGCGGTGGTAACCTGTATGCCATCATAATTTTTACTTTCGCAAAAATACATAGGAAGTTTTTTTTCGGCGATATCATTTGATGAGGATAACACAACGATCACTGCTGGCTTTTGCTCCAGCAACATCCGGCAATGCTCGGCCATATACTCAGCTTTGGGATACTGGCAGCGCATTGCAATTTCTTGACCGTTAATCGCAATCTTATTTGCTGGCATAGCCGTGCCGTTTGATGTTCGAATCTGTGAACATACAGCTGTACCGATATCTTTGTAACGCTGGAGATTCGGAACGGTGATATACTGAAAAGACTGAGTAAGCTTATTTAGCTTATTATACTCGGCCTCCACATTATTATTTTGAGTATAATCCTTGGCTGGCAGCGCTGGAAATAAAGCATTCGCACGGGAAAGAAGCTGCGCATACTTCTCTGAACGCAGCATTTTTATACCATTAAAAATAACTGGTTCATCTTTCTTAGGGTTGTCAGGGGTATTTTTCACCTCAAGTAATCTTTTGGCAAAGCAAATGTTGTTAGGGGTCTTATTCTTTTCAGCCAAACTAACTGCGGCCACCGTGCTCTTGAATAGATGAGCTTTAATGTAAGTTATGGGTGGATTCATTTTAATCATGTTATTACCATTTCTCACGCGTTGAGCTAATGCTTTGTTTAATAGATGTACTAGCGTTTTCCAATGCTGTAATTAACTTAGAGCCTATCTCAATCTGATGAGTCCCGATTGTAGCTCTGTGTTGTGTTGCTGGCATGGTCAAACATCCTTTTCCTGAAAAGGAAATATCTTAGTTCCCTTCTTTGATATAGATATCATTTAACGCTGATTCAGCCATTAGTTAATTGAATCGTGACAGGCATCTGTTTTTTTTATGCCGCGAAGCGGCATGGAGGCGCTTCGCGCCGGAGGCCTCGCAGCGAAGCGTGGACGAAAAAAGCATTACGGCTTCAGCCGTAATAACACCAATAACACCTGCTGTGCCTCGCCGGGCTGTACCCACTCCCGCTTCTTCTGCCAGAGCTGCAAGTCAAAGGCCTGCAGCGCCTGCGGCATGAAGTCCACTGAGCAGTGGGTTGCTGAGCAACAGCACGTTCTGCCCGACTGCGAATGGCAGCACATCACTTTTACCATGCCACACCTGCTCTGGCCGTTCTTTAACAATAACTGGCCCCTGCACACCTATGGCCACCAGCTCAATCAGCACCCACATATCCACGTCTCCGTCACGCGGGGCGGTCTCGACATTAAGCACGGCGTCTGGCGAAGTCTCTTCTTTAAAAAGAAGGCCGTGGAGATCATCTGGCGGAGCGCGGTTATCCGACTGTTACGCGGCAGCTACGAGCGGATCATGTCCGGCGGGTCACATCCGCGACGAGCGTCAGGGGCGGCGATATCTGCAGGCAAGTACCCATGCAACGGAATTGCTGTCGCTGCGTGGAATGGAGAAAAAACGATGGTTGCGAATGCCTGAATTGGATCAGTGCGCCTGAAAAGTGGCTTTCCGGTTAAAAACACATCAAAGGCGGCATTTTTATACCTATACTGATGAATAACCCCGTCATAAAAGGGATAAGACGTGGTTAAATTCATGGTCAGTCGCATCTCAAAAGATGCGATTCAATCTCCTAACCATCAAGAAATGCCCGGCAGCGAAGACCGGGCATTTTAGGAAAAACTTAAATCTCGACCTGGGTACCGAGTTCGATAACCCGGTTCGGCGGGATCTCAAACTGGTCAGGCGCACGCAGGGCGTTGCGTTGCAGCAGCAGGTAAAGCTTGCCGCGCAGACGCAAATACCACGGTCTGTCGTTCCCAATAATCAACGACTCATGCGACATAAAGAACGAGGTTTCCATCATCCGACAGCTCAGGCCTTCAAGGCCGCAACGGTGGAAGACTTCTTCCACATTCGGAGTTTCACGCCAGCCGTAACTCGCCACCACGCGCCAGAACGACGGTGACAGCTGCTCAATCTGCACCCTGCGCACGTTATGGACGTAAGGTGCATCTTCGGTTCTCAGCGTCAGCAGGATCACACGCTCATGCAGCACTTTGTTGTGCTTGAGGTTGTGCAGCATTGCAAACGGGATAACGTTCAACGCGCGGGACATATACACCGCAGTGCCTGGCACGCGAACCGGCGGCGATTTTTCCAGGGACGCAATCATCGCTTCGAGAGAATTACCGTGCTCGTGCATACGACGCAGCAGGCGGAAACGCTCGCTTTTCCAGGTGGTCATAATCATGAACATCACCAGGCCCAGCGTCAGCGGCAGCCAACCGCCGGAAAGCAACTTATCGAGGTTCGCTGAGAATAGCGGCACGTCGATGCACAGGAACGCCACCAGAATCAGGAACACAAAGTATTTGTTCCAGTGCCAGTTATTGCGCGCCACGGTGGTCGCCAGGATGGTGGTCAGAACCATGGTCCCGGTAACCGCGATACCGTATGCCGCCGCCAGATTGCTCGAGTGCTGGAAGCTGACAATCACCAATACCACAGACACATACAGCAGCCAGTTAATGAACGGAATGTAAATCTGGCCAGATTCCATTTCGGAGGTGTGGATGATGCGCATCGGCGACAGATAACCCAAACGTACCGCCTGACGCGTCAGAGAAAAGACGCCCGAAATTACCGCCTGAGAAGCGATAACGGTGGCTAACGTAGCGATAACCAGCATAGGGATCAGCGCCCATTCAGGTGCCAGCAGGAAAAACGGGTTTTTGATGGCTTCAGGATGCTTGAGCAGCAGCGCCCCCTGGCCGAAATAGTTCAGAACCAGCGAAGGCAATACCACCGTAAACCAGGCAATACGAATCGGCAGTTTGCCGAAATGCCCCATGTCTGCATACAACGCTTCCACCCCGGTGATGGACAGCACGACCGCGCCGAGCGCCACGAACGAGACGGTTTTGTATTCAAGGAAAAAATGCACCGCCCAGTATGGGTTCAGCGCATGCAGCACATCTGGATTATCAATAATGCTGCGTGCGCCAAGAACGGCCAGCAGCAGGAACCAAACCAGCATGATTGGGGCGAACAGCTTCCCCACCAGCGCGGTACCGTGTTTCTGAATCATAAACAGCAGGGTCAGCACCCCGATAGAAATAGGCACTATCCAGCTATCAAGCTGAGGGGCAATGATTTCAAGCCCTTCAATGGCCGACATCACCGAGATGGCGGGGGTAATGACCACCTCACCATAGAAGAAGCTGCCGCCTATCAACCCGAGGATAACCAGTACCGAGGTCATTCTCGCCGACGTGTTACGCCCCGCAAGTGACATCAGCGTCAGGATCCCCCCCTCGCCGGCGTTATCGGCACGCATCACGAAGGTGATGTACTTTAGGGAAACGGTAAATATCAGCAGCCAGAAGATCAGGGATAAAAAGCCGAAAACGGCATCCCGTTCCACGCCAAATCCAAACTGACCCGAGAGACATTCTCTCAATGTATAAAGGGGGCTGGTACCAATGTCACCGTATACCACGCCGATTGCCGCAAGGGTGATTGCCGGCAATGATTGCTTATTATCAGTGCTCATAGACTCGTCTTTCGTTTAATAAGACAAATGTGTACCTGAATCCGTGGCTCACAAAAGGCGCACAGTATGCACGATTAATCGAAAAATCGTACTCCCAAATGACGTCACGTTAACCTTGCTCAAAAATTGTCGGCGCTTACTCGCACTATTACCCGTCCCCAGCAAACGGCTATAATCGCTTGATAGCTGGATAAATAGCGGAAGGACACCACTCTATTATGGCGCAATCACACTTATTAGCAGAAAGAATTTCCCGACTCAGCCAGGCCCTTGAAAAGGGCCTTTTTGAGCGCAGTCATGCCATACGCCTGTGCCTTCTGGCCGCGTTGAGTGGCGAAAGCGTGTTTCTGCTCGGGCCACCGGGGATAGCCAAAAGCCTTATCGCCCGCCGCCTCAAATTCGCCTTCCAGCACGCCCGCGCCTTTGAATACCTGATGACCCGTTTCTCCACCCCGGAAGAGGTGTTTGGCCCGCTGTCGATTCAGGCGTTAAAAGATGAAGGCCGCTATGAGCGTTTAACCAGCGGGTATCTGCCCGAAGCCGAAATCGTGTTTCTCGATGAAATCTGGAAAGCGGGCCCGGCTATCCTCAATACACTGCTCACGGCCATCAACGAACGTAGCTTCCGCAACGGTGCGCACGAAGAAAAAATCCCGATGCGCCTGCTGGTGGCCGCCTCGAACGAACTGCCGGAAGCAGACAGCAGCCTTGAAGCGCTGTACGACCGAATGCTTATCCGCCTGTGGCTCGACAAAGTACAGGACAAAAGCAACTTCCGCTCTTTGCTAATCAATCAGCAGGATGAAAGCACCAACCCGGTGCCGGAGAATTTACAGGTCTCCGACGAAGAGTTTGCCCAGTGGCAGGTGGATATCGGTAAGGTGAAGCTGCCGGATGCCGTTTTCGAGCTGGTGTATCAGCTGCGTCAGCAGCTCGATACGCTACCCAGCGCGCCGTATGTATCCGATCGCCGCTGGAAAAAAGCAATCCGGTTATTACAGGCCAGCGCCTTTTTCAGCGGTCGTGAGACCATCGCCCCTATCGATCTTATCCTCCTGAAAGACTGTCTGTGGCACGACGCCGAAAGCCGCAATCTGATGCAGCAACAGCTGGACGTTTTGATGACCGGACACGCCTGGCAGCAGCAGGCAATGCTCACCAGGCTCGGGACGATTATTCAGCGCCGACTCCAGCTTCAGCAGCAGCAAAGTGACAAAACGGCGCTGAAAGTGACGCGTCTGGGGGGAATGTTCAGCCGGAAGCCGCATTACGAACTGCCAAACGATGTGCAGGAGCCGACGCTTACCCTGCTGTTGCAGCAGCCGCTGAAGCTGCATGATATGAGCGTGGTTCACGTCACGCTCGAACGCCCGGCACTGGCACACTGGCTGGAGAAAGGCGGCGAGATCCGCGGCAAACTCAACGGCATTGGTTTTGCGCAGGTGCTGAATATGGAAGTCGACACCAGTCTGCATCTTGTGGTTCGCGATGTGAGTCTGCAAGGCTCACGTTTAGCGCTGCCGGGCAGCTCCACGCCGGAAAACATGCCGGGCGAAATCAAACAGCAGCTGGATGCCCTGGACGACGAGTGGCATCAGCAGCACAACCGCTTTAGCGAGCAGCAGAAATGCCTGTTCATTCCCGGCGACTGGTTAGGCCGCATTGAGGCCAGCCTGCAAGATGTTGGCGCGCAGATCAAACAGGCGCGGCAATAATGCTCAGTCTCGACACGCTCAATGTGATGCTCGCGGTCAGCGAGGAAGGGATGATCGAAGAGATGATCCTCGCCCTGCTGGCCTCGCCGCAGCTGGCATTGTTCTTCGAGAAATTTCCTCGCCTCAAAACCGCTGTCGCCGAGGACATTCCGCGCTGGCGCGAGGCGCTGAAAGGCCGACTGAAAGAGACGCCGGTACCGCAGGATCTCAGCGATGAAGTGATGGCCTATCAGCAAAGTCAGGTCCTGTCGACGTCGCAATTTATCGTCCAGCTTCCGCAACTCCTGGCCCTGCTACAGAAACTGCATTCGCCGTTTGCCGCGCAGGCGCAGCAGCTGGTGGATAACAACGCCACCTTTACCGGCGCGTTACATACCCTGTTTTTACAACGCTGGCGGCTGAGTCTGGTGGTTCAGGCCACCACGCTCAATCAACAGCTGCTGGAAGACGAGCGCGAACAGCTCCTGAGCGAAGTGCAGGAGCGCATGACCCTTAGCGGACAGCTGGAGCCGGTGCTGGTGGAAAACGACACCTCAGCCGGACGACTGTGGGATATGAGCGAAGGCCAACTCAAGCGCGGCGACTGGCAGCTTATCGTCCGGTACGGCGATTTTCTCAGCGAGCAGCCGGAGCTGATGCGCCTTGCAGAGCAGCTCGGGCGCTCGCGCGAGGCGAAATCGGTGCCGAAAAAAGATTCGCCAATGGAAACCTTCCGCACGATGGTGCGCGAACCGGCCACGGTGCCAGAGCAGGTTGATGGCCTACAGCAAAGCGACGATATTCTGCGTCTGCTGCCGCCGGAGCTGGCGACGCTGGGTATTACCGAACTGGAATATGAGTTTTATCGCCGACTGGTGGAGAAGCAATTACTCACTTACCGCCTGCATGGTGACGCATGGCATGAAAAACTGAGCGAGCGCCCGGTGGTGCATCAGGACGTGGATGAACAACCGCGTGGGCCGTTTATCGTCTGTGTGGATACGTCAGGCTCGATGGGTGGATTTAACGAACAGTGTGCGAAAGCATTCTGTCTGGCGCTAATGCGCGTCGCGCTGGCCGACAACCGCCGCTGCTTCATTATGCTGTTTTCCAGCGAAGTGGTGCGCTACGAGCTGACCGGCCCCCAGGGGCTGGAACAGGCCATTCGCTTTTTAAGTCAGCGTTTTCGCGGCGGGACGGATATAGCCAGCTGTTTTCGCGCGATTATCGAACGGATGCAAGGCCCGGACTGGATCGACGCCGATGCGGTGGTGATTTCAGATTTCATCGCCCAGCGGTTGCCGGAAGAGGTGGTGACCAAAGTCGGAGAGCTGCAACGCAAGCACCAGCACCGATTTCATGCGGTGGCGATGTCCCAGCACGGAAAACCCGGCATTATGCGCATCTTCGATCATATCTGGCGCTTTGATACCGGGCTGCGCAGTAGGCTGCTGCGCCGCTGGAAACGCTAATTAAAGCAGGGAGGTGACACTTTCGCGGATCTGCTGTGGCCATACGCCGCACTGAACCTGACCGATATGCGGCAGCTGTAGCAGTAACATGGTCAGACGTGACTGGCCGATACCGCCGCCTACCGTCTGCGGCATTTCACCTCTGAGCAGCGCCTGGTGCCACTCCAGTTGCAGACGATCCTCATCCCCAGTGAGTGCTAACTGACGTTTCAGCGCCTCAGCATCCACGCGAATCCCCATTGAGGAGAGCTCAAATGCGTCTTCCAGCACAGGGTTCCACACCAGGATGTCGCCGTTAAGGCCTGACAGCCCGCTTTCCCCTTGGGTGCTCCAGTCATCATAATCCGGAGCACGCACGTCATGGCGTTTGCCATCAGACAGCTTACCGCCGATACCCATCAGGAATACCGCCCCCAGATCTTTAGCAATGGCGCGCTCGCGGCCTTTAGCGTCCAGACCTGGATAACGGGTCAGTAATTCTTCGCTATGTACAAAGTGGATCTGTTCTGGCAGGAACGGTGCCAGACCAAACTCTTTGCTGACGGCTGACTCGGTCGCTTTGATCCCGGCATAAATCGCCTCAACCGTTGCTTTCAGCGTCCCGGTGTGGCGTTCGCCGTCGCCCATCACCCGTTCCCAGTCCCACTGGTCAACGTAAACGGAGTGAATGGCCGAGAGTCGGTCTTCATCGGGGCGAAGGGCTTTCATGTGCGTGTACAGCCCTTCGCCCGCGCTGAAGTCGTGTTGTCCGAGCGTCTGACGTTTCCACTTCGCGAGGGAATGCACCACCTCGAACTGGGCGTCAGGCAAGTTTTTCACTTTTACCTGTACCGCTTTTTCGCAACCAGACAGGTTGTCCTGGGTGCCATCCCCCACGCGGCTTAAGATCGGTGCCTGAACTTCAACGAGTCCAAGTCTGTCTTCGAGCTCACGAGAAAAATGGGACTTAACGAAACTGATCTGGCGTTGTTTTGCGATGTAAGCGGTTTTCATTTTTATGACTCCTGCGTCCTGTTGCCTTTGATTAAGCAACAGAAAGCAGGTGTAATTCAATAATCAGCAAACAAAAAGCCCATGATGGTTTTGATTCGTCAAAATGAAGCGCTAAAATAGAGTGAATCATCAAACTTCATAAGAAAAACCTATGGAAAATTATCAGATCGACAATCTCGACCGCGGCATCCTTGAGGCATTAATGGCCAATGCGCGCACCGCCTATGCTGAATTGGCCAAACAGTTTGGCGTCAGCCCCGGCACGATCCATGTGCGCGTTGAGAAAATGAAGCAGGCAGGCATCATCACAGGCGCACGCATTGACGTGAACCCGAAACAGCTCGGTTATGACGTATGCTGTTTTATCGGCATCATATTGAAAAGCGCCAAAGATTACCCCTCTGCGCTGGCTAGGCTGGAAAGCCTCGATGAAGTGACAGAAGCGTATTACACCACCGGCCACTACAGCATCTTTATAAAGGTAATGTGTCGCTCGATCGATGCCCTTCAACAGGTACTTATCAACAAGATCCAAACAATCGATGAAATTCAATCCACCGAGACCCTGATCTCCCTCCAGAACCCGATCATGCGTACCATTCGCCCGTGATCGGGCTTTTTAATCCCACACCTTTCCACAGGTAGATCCCAGCTCACACACAGCGTACAATGTGCCACTCAGGAATAAGGGGTGGACTTCATGGCAGACATTACACTTATCAGTGGCAGCACGCTTGGCGGTGCCGAATACGTTGCCGAACATCTGGCTGAGAAGCTGGAAGACGCGGGTTTTTCCACTGAAACGCTGCATGGCCCCCTTCTTGAAGATCTTAATCGCAGTGGGATCTGGCTGTTAGTCAGCTCAACGCATGGCGCGGGGGATATCCCGGATAATCTTGTTCCTTTATATGAAGCAATAAAGGAAGAGAAACCTGACCTCTCTGCGGTACGTTTTGGTTCGATAGGTATGGGGAGCCGTGAATACGACACTTTCTGTGGCGCTATCGACAAAATCGACACCGAACTGATGGCTTGTGGAGCCCAACAGATCGGCGAAACGCTCAAGATAAATGTCCTCGATCATGACATTCCTGAAGATCCAGCTGAAATTTGGCTCGGATCCTGGACAAAACTGATCTGATTTTTGTAAAGATCGGCTTTTTTTATGTGGATAACTCTGGTTAAAAGCACTGATCAACCGGTAGTTATCCAAAGCATAAGGTTTGGTTAGTTTTTGAGTTGTGCATAACCCTTCATTCTGATCCCAGCTTATACGGACCAGGATCACCGATCATTCACAGGCTGTGATCCTTCTTAAGCATATGATCTCAAAAGCCGGATCCGCCTTATCCACAGAAAAGGGCGATCCTAATAAGAGATCACAATAAAACAGATCTCTAAATAAAAAGATCTTCTTTTAAATACCCAGGATCCCGGGTGCTTTCTCCGACAGCCAAAGTTGAGTAGAATCCACGGCCCGGGCTTCAATCACTTTTTCAAACCGCTTTCAAGCGAGGCAGACCACCATGTTTTATCAGGATCCTTTTGACGTCATCATCATTGGCGGGGGTCATGCAGGCACTGAGGCCGCGATGGCCGCAGCGCGTATGGGTCAGCAAACCCTGCTGTTGACACACAATATCGACACGCTGGGGCAAATGAGCTGCAACCCGGCTATTGGCGGCATTGGGAAAGGACACCTGGTAAAAGAAGTGGATGCACTCGGCGGGCTGATGGCCAAGGCTATCGACCATGCGGGTATCCAGTTTAGGATACTAAACGCCAGCAAAGGCCCGGCGGTTCGTGCCACTCGTGCTCAGGCAGACCGTGTGCTGTACCGCCAGGCGGTACGCACCGCACTTGAGAATCAGCCAAACCTGATGATTTTTCAGCAGGCAGTTGAAGACCTGATCGTCGAAAACGATCGTGTAGTCGGCGCGGTGACCCAGATGGGCCTGAAGTTCCGTGCCAAAGCGGTGGTGCTGACGGTTGGCACCTTCCTCGATGGCAAAATCCATATTGGTCTGGATAACTACAGCGGTGGCCGGGCAGGCGATCCGCCATCGATCCCGTTGTCTCGGCGTCTGCGTGAACTGCCTTTGCGCGTAAGCCGTCTGAAAACCGGGACGCCGCCGCGTATTGACGCACGCACTATCGATTTCTCCGTTCTGGCTCAGCAGCATGGCGATAACCCAATGCCGGTGTTCTCGTTCATGGGCAATGCAGGTCAACATCCACGTCAGGTGCCGTGCTACATCACGCACACCAACGAAAAAACCCATGACGTGATCCGCAATAACCTCGACCGCAGCCCAATGTACGCTGGCGTTATCGAAGGTATTGGCCCACGCTACTGCCCATCGATTGAAGACAAAGTGATGCGCTTTGCCGATCGCAACCAGCATCAGATTTTCCTCGAGCCGGAAGGGCTGACCTCTAACGAAATTTACCCGAACGGGATCTCCACCAGCCTGCCGTTTGACGTGCAGATGCAGATTGTCCGTTCCATGCACGGGATGGAGAACGCGAAGATCGTCCGTCCGGGCTATGCCATCGAGTATGATTTCTTCGATCCTCGCGATCTGAAACCAACGCTGGAAAGCAAATACATTCAGGGTCTGTTCTTTGCCGGGCAGATCAACGGCACCACCGGCTACGAAGAAGCCGCAGCACAGGGTCTGCTGGCCGGTCTGAACGCCGCGCGCTGCTCTGCGGACAAAGATGGTTGGGCACCGCGTCGCGATCAGGCTTACCTCGGCGTACTGGTCGACGACCTTTGTACGCTCGGCACCAAAGAACCGTACCGTATGTTCACCTCACGTGCGGAATATCGCCTGATGCTGCGGGAAGACAACGCCGACCTGCGCCTGACAGAACAGGGCCGTGCGCTGGGTCTGGTGGACGACGAGCGCTGGGCGCGTTTCAACGAGAAACTGGAAAGTATCGAGCGTGAGCGTCAGCGACTGAAAACCACCTGGGTGAACCCATCAGCCGAATCGGCAGCCGAAGTAAATGCTCACCTGACGGCTCCGCTTTCGCGTGAAGCTAGCGGAGAAGATCTGCTGCGTCGTCCGGAAGTTACTTACGAACAGCTGGTTCAGTTGTCACCGTTTGCGCCAGGGCTGCAAGATGCTCAGGCCGCAGAACAGGTGGAAATCCAGGTCAAATACGAGGGCTACATCGCCCGTCAGCAGGACGAAATTGAAAAGCAGCAGCGCAATGAGAACACCCTTTTGCCTGCCACTCTCGATTATCGTCAGGTTTCGGGGTTATCCAACGAAGTGATCGCCAAGCTTAACGATCACAAACCGTCATCCATCGGCCAGGCGACCCGTATCTCAGGTGTAACCCCGGCAGCCATTTCAATTTTACTGGTTTGGCTGAAAAAACAGGGAATGCTGCGCCGCAGCGCCTAAGTATTTGTACATTGTCAGCCCGGAGGCACTATGCTTACTGGGCTGACAATATCCACAGGACGGGATATGACCCCGTCAATCCCAGCTCAACAGGTATTCACCGTGCTCAACAAACTCTCTCGTCTGCTCGCAGAAGCAGGCATTTCGTTGTCCGATCACCAGCAACAGCAACTGGTGGCTTACGTCGAACTGCTCCACAAATGGAATAAAGCGTACAACCTGACCTCGGTGCGCGATCCGAACGAGATGCTGGTGCGTCACATCCTCGACAGCATCATCGTCGCACCGCATTTGCAGGGATCACGCTTCATTGACGTCGGCACAGGTCCTGGGTTGCCAGGTATTCCATTGGCGATTGTTCTGCCTCAGGCGCAGTTCACTCTGCTGGACAGCCTTGGAAAGCGCGTGCGTTTTCTGCGTCAGGTTCAGCATGAGCTGAAGCTGGACAACGTGACACCGGTGCAGAGCCGTGTGGAGGAATTCCTCGCTGAACCGCCGTTTGATGGTGTTATCAGCCGCGCGTTTGCCTCTCTGACGGATATGGTGAACTGGTGTCATCACCTGCCAGCGGAGCAGGGGCGTTTTTATGCGCTCAAGGGCCTGGTGCCTGAAGATGAGATAGCGCAGTTACCGGCGCAATTCTCGGTAGAAGAGATAGTTAAGCTCACCGTTCCTCAGCTTGAAGGTGAGCGTCATTTGGTGAAAATTAAGCCAACAAAAATTTAATCTTTATCAAAAAATGTGGCTTTTCAACGCCCCGATAAGTGTTAAAACGCGGTGATTTAAGCAGTGATACGTTTAGTTACATTTAACGCGATGGTCACTGCTTTTTTTCACTTTGTTCAC
The DNA here is from genome assembly GCF_033843265.1 of Scandinavium lactucae. NCBI lineage: Bacteria > Pseudomonadati > Pseudomonadota > Gammaproteobacteria > Enterobacterales > Enterobacteriaceae > Scandinavium > Scandinavium lactucae. The sequence goes on along the minus strand of NZ_JAWXRD010000028.1, from coordinate 188,663 downwards.
ATTCCGTTATTTGCTTAACCAATGAGATAGTCAACAGCGAAAATATCAGCCTGCTAAAAATCGACTTTGTGAATAGCTTTTTGATGTTAAATCTTTATTAAAAATGTCAATGAAAGGTTTTTAGGGTGTATGGGGCTGTTTTAAAAAGAGTCTCAAAAATTTGTTATTGAATTCAGAAAGATGAATTCGTGGGATTTTTTATGGCCGTCATTTCGATGAGCGTAAGAATGTTTTTTTTGTGATCGGATGCACGCTTTTATGCCCGGTTTTTCGCGTAGTTTGCAGTTTTGCCTGATTGTTCACAGTTTGGTGAAAAGTCCAAAAACAGGCAGGCTGAAAATTATTTAAACATTTATTCACCTTTTCGCTACTTATTGTTTGAATTCACGGGGCGTCACCGTATAATTTGTCCGCTTTTTGCTGCTTGACTCTGAGCCTCAAAGAACGTTTTATACGACACGCGACATACCCCGAAGGGAGCAGGAGTAAATACGTGATGTCTGTGTCGCTCTTGAGTAGAAACGTTGCTCGTAAGCTTCTGTTCATTCAGCTTCTGGCGGTCACAGCAAGTGGATTGCTGTTCTGCCTCAAAGACCCCTTCTGGGGCATCTCCGCAGTGTGTGGAGGTTTGGCGGTTGTCGTGCCAAATGCATTGTTTATGATTTTTGCCTGGCGTCATCAGGCGCATACACCTGCCAAAGGCCGAGTGGCCTGGTCTTTCGCCTTCGGCGAAGTGTTTAAGGTGTTGCTGACCTTTGCCCTCCTTGCGGTGGCGCTGGCGGTTGTTAAAGCGGTATTTGTGCCGCTGATAGTGACGTGGGTTTTGGTGCTGGTGGTACAAGTTCTGGCACCAGCTGTAATCAACAACAAAGGGTAAAAGGCATCATGGCTTCAGAAAATATGACGCCGCAGGAATACATAGGTCATCACCTGAATAACCTTCAGCTTGATCTGCGTACTTTCTCGCTGGTGGATCCGCATAACCCCCCGGCCACCTTCTGGACGCTCAACATTGACTCCATGTTCTTCTCGGTGGTGCTGGGTCTGTTGTTCCTGGCCATATTCCGCGGCGTGGCAAAACGCGCAACCAGCGGTGTTCCAGGGAAATTCCAGACGGCCATCGAAATGGTGATTGGCTTCGTGCATGGCAGTGTCAAAGACATGTACCATGGTAAGAGCAAGCTGATTGCTCCACTGGCGCTGACCGTGTTTGTCTGGGTCTTCCTGATGAACCTGATGGACCTGTTACCAATCGACCTGCTTCCTTTCATCGGCGAGCATATTTTTGGTCTGCCTGCTCTGCGCGTGGTGCCGTCTGCGGACGTGAATATCACCCTCTCTATGGCGCTGGGCGTGTTTATCCTGATTCTTTTCTACAGCATCAAAATGAAAGGCGTTGGCGGCTTTGTTAAAGAGCTTACCCTGCAGCCGTTCAATCACTGGGCGTTTATTCCGGTCAACCTGATCCTGGAAGGCGTCAGCCTGCTGTCTAAGCCGGTTTCTCTCGGTCTGCGACTGTTCGGCAACATGTATGCGGGTGAGCTGATTTTCATTCTGATCGCGGGTCTTCTGCCGTGGTGGTCACAGTGGATTCTGAATGTGCCTTGGGCCATTTTCCACATCCTGATTATTACGCTGCAAGCCTTTATCTTCATGGTTCTGACGATCGTCTATCTGTCGATGGCGTCTGAAGAGCACTGATTCTTTACCAACACTACTACGTTTTAACTGAAACAAACTGGAGACTGTCATGGAAAACCTGAATATGGATCTGCTGTACATGGCTGCCGCTGTGATGATGGGTCTGGCGGCAATCGGTGCTGCGATCGGTATCGGCATCCTCGGGGGCAAATTCCTGGAAGGCGCAGCGCGTCAACCGGATCTGATTCCTCTGCTGCGTACTCAGTTCTTTATCGTTATGGGTCTGGTGGATGCTATCCCAATGATCGCTGTAGGTCTGGGTCTGTACGTGATGTTTGCTGTCGCGTAGTAAGTAGTCATCAAATTTTAAGAGGTATTGTGCTGTGAACATGAACGCAACAATCCTCGGCCAGGCCATCGCGTTTGTTCTCTTTGTCTGGTTCTGCATGAAGTACGTATGGCCGCCATTAATGGCAGCCATCGAAAAACGTCAGAAAGAAATTTCTGACGGACTGTCTTCTGCAGAACGCGCTAAGAAAGATTTGGACCTTGCACAGGCCAACGCGACCGACCAGCTGAAAAAAGCGAAAGCGGAAGCCCAGGTGATCATTGAACAAGCTAACAAGCGTCGTTCTCAGATCATGGATGAAGCGAAAGCTGAAGCAGAACAGGAACGTAGCAAAATCGTTGCCCAGGCGCAGGCTGAGATCGACGCCGAGCGTAAACGTGCTCGCGAAGAACTTCGCAAGCAGGTAGCGATTCTGGCTGTTGCTGGTGCCGAGAAGATCATCGAACGTTCCGTGGATGAAGCTGCTAACAGCGACATCGTGGATAAACTTGTCGCTGAACTGTAAGGAGGGAGGGGCTGATGTCTGAATTTGTAACGGTAGCTCGCCCCTACGCCAAAGCAGCTTTTGACTTTGCGGTCGAAAACCAAAGCGTAGACAGCTGGCAAGATATGCTGGCGTTCGCCGCCGAGGTCACCAAAAACGACCAGATGGCAGAGTTACTTTCTGGTGCCCTGGCACCGGAAACGCTCGCAGATGCGTTTATCGCAATCTGCGGTGAGCAGCTGGACGCCAACGGTCAGAACCTGGTTCGGGTGATGGCTGAAAATGGTCGTTTGAAAGCGCTCCCTGATGTTCTTGAGCAGTTCGCGCATTTACGCGCGCTGAGTGAAGCGACCGCTGAAGTCGAAGTGACTTCTGCATCCGCACTGAGTGACGAACAGCTCGCGAAAATCACTGCCGCGATGGAAAAACGTCTGTCACGCAAAGTTAAGCTGAATTGCAAAATCGATAAGTCTGTAATGGCAGGCGTTATCATCCGCACGGGTGATACAGTCATTGATGGTAGCGTACGCGGCCGTCTTGAACGCCTTGCAGACGTCTTGCAGTCTTAAGGGGACTGGAGCATGCAACTGAATTCCACCGAAATCAGCGAACTGATCAAGCAGCGCATTGCTCAGTTCAATGTTGTGAGCGAGGCTCACAACGAAGGTACTATTGTTTCCGTAAGTGACGGTGTTATCCGCATCCACGGCCTGGCCGATTGTATGCAGGGTGAGATGATTTCCCTTCCGGGTAACCGTTACGCTATCGCACTGAACCTGGAGCGCGACTCCGTAGGTGCAGTTGTGATGGGTCCATACGCTGACCTGGCCGAAGGCATGAAGGTTAAGTGTACTGGCCGTATTCTCGAAGTTCCGGTTGGCCGTGGCATGTTAGGCCGCGTGGTGAACACCCTGGGTGCACCTATTGACGGTAAAGGTCCGGTTGATAACGATGGCTTCTCGCCTATCGAAGTTATCGCACCGGGCGTAATCGAACGTCAGTCCGTCGATCAGCCTGTTCAGACCGGTTATAAATCCGTCGATGCGATGATTCCAATCGGCCGTGGCCAGCGTGAGCTGATCATCGGTGACCGTCAGACCGGTAAAACCGCGATGGCAATCGATGCGATCATCAACCAGCGTGATTCCGGCATCAAATGTGTGTACGTGGCTATCGGCCAGAAAGCGTCCACCATTTCTAACGTGGTGCGTAAACTGGAAGAGCATAACGCTCTGGCCAACACCATCGTTGTGGTTGCGACTGCGTCTGAATCTGCTGCATTGCAATACCTGGCACCCTATGCCGGTTGCGCAATGGGCGAATACTTCCGCGACCGCGGTGAAGATGCGCTGATCGTTTACGATGACCTGTCCAAACAGGCTGTAGCTTACCGTCAGGTTTCCCTGCTGCTCCGTCGTCCACCAGGACGTGAAGCATTCCCGGGCGACGTGTTCTATCTCCACTCCCGTCTGCTGGAGCGCGCATCCCGCGTAAATGCGGAATACGTTGAGAAGTTCACCAACGGTGAAGTGAAAGGTAAAACCGGCTCCCTGACTGCGCTGCCGATTATCGAAACGCAGGCTGGTGACGTTTCCGCGTTCGTTCCGACTAACGTAATTTCCATTACCGATGGTCAGATCTTCCTGGAAACCAACCTGTTTAACTCCGGTATTCGTCCGGCAGTTAACCCGGGTATCTCCGTATCCCGTGTTGGTGGTGCTGCTCAGACCAAGATCATCAAGAAACTGTCCGGTGGTATTCGTACCGCGCTGGCACAGTATCGTGAACTGGCTGCGTTCTCTCAGTTCGCATCCGACTTGGATGAAGCAACCCGTAAACAGCTGAGCCACGGTCAGAAAGTGACCGAGCTGCTGAAACAGAAACAATATGCCCCTATGTCTGTAGCACAGCAGGGCCTGGTTCTGTTCGCAGCTGAACGCGGTTACCTCGAAGATGTGGAACTGGCGAAAATCGGTAGCTTCGAAGCCGCTCTGCTGGCTTACGTCGACCGTGACCACGCTCCGCTGATGCAAGAAATCAACCAGACCGGTGGCTATAACGACGAAATCGAAGGCAAGCTGAAAGGCATCCTCGATTCCTTCAAAGCAACCCAGTCCTGGTAACGTCTGGCGGCCTGTCTTAGGGCAGGCCGCGAGGCATTGAGGAGAAGCTCATGGCCGGCGCAAAAGAGATACGTAGTAAGATCGCAAGCGTCCAGAACACGCAGAAGATCACTAAAGCGATGGAAATGGTCGCCGCGTCCAAAATGCGTAAATCGCAGGAACGCATGGCAGCCAGCCGTCCTTATGCTGATACCATGCGCAAAGTGATTGGTCACCTTGCCACCGGTAATCTGGAATATAAGCACCCTTACCTGGAAGAACGCGACGTTAAACGCGTGGGCTACCTGGTGGTGTCCACTGACCGTGGTCTGTGCGGCGGTTTGAACATTAACCTGTTCAAAAAAGTGCTGGCAGATATGAAGGCGTGGTCCGATAAAGGCGTTCAGAGCGAACTCGCGATGATCGGCTCTAAGGGCGTGTCCTTCTTTAGTTCCGTTGGCGGTAACGTGGTTGCTCAGGTAACAGGTATGGGTGATAACCCTTCCCTGTCCGAACTGATCGGCCCGGTAAAAGTGATGTTGCAGGCCTACGATGAAGGCCGTCTGGACAAGCTGTACGTTGTCAGCAACAAATTTATTAACACCATGTCTCAGGTTCCGACCATTACTCAGCTGCTGCCGCTGCCGGCATCAGAAGATGAGGATCTGAAGCGTAAATCCTGGGATTATCTGTACGAACCTGATCCGAAAGCGCTGCTGGACACCCTGCTGCGTCGTTATGTCGAATCTCAGGTTTATCAGGGCGTGGTAGAAAACCTGGCCAGCGAGCAGGCCGCACGTATGGTGGCGATGAAAGCCGCGACCGACAATGGCGGCAGCCTGATTAAAGAGCTGCAGTTGGTATACAACAAAGCTCGTCAGGCCAGCATTACTCAGGAACTCACCGAAATCGTCGGTGGTGCATCCGCGGTATAACCAGGTTAATTCGTAGAGGATTCAAGATGGCTACTGGAAAAATTGTCCAGGTAATCGGCGCCGTGGTTGACGTCGAATTCCCTCAGGATGCCGTACCGCGCGTGTACGATGCTCTTGAGGTTCAGAATGGTAACGAGAGCCTGGTGCTGGAAGTTCAGCAACAGCTCGGTGGTGGTATCGTCCGTACCATCGCAATGGGTTCTTCCGACGGTCTGCGTCGTGGTCTGGAAGTAAAAGACCTCGAGCACCCAATCGAAGTCCCGGTAGGTAAAGCAACGCTCGGTCGTATCATGAACGTACTGGGCCAGCCAATCGACATGAAAGGCGATATTGGCGAAGAAGACCGTTGGGCGATTCACCGTGCAGCACCTTCCTATGAAGAGCTGTCCAGCTCTCAGGAACTGCTGGAAACCGGCATCAAAGTAATGGACCTGATTTGTCCGTTCGCGAAAGGCGGTAAAGTGGGTCTGTTCGGTGGTGCGGGTGTGGGTAAAACCGTCAACATGATGGAGCTTATCCGTAACATCGCTATCGAACACTCCGGTTATTCCGTATTTGCGGGCGTGGGTGAGCGTACTCGTGAGGGTAACGACTTCTACCACGAAATGACCGACTCCAACGTACTGGATAAAGTATCCCTGGTGTACGGCCAGATGAACGAGCCACCGGGAAACCGTCTGCGCGTTGCACTGACCGGCCTGACCATGGCTGAGAAATTCCGTGACGAAGGTCGTGACGTACTGCTGTTCGTCGATAACATCTACCGTTATACCCTGGCCGGTACTGAAGTATCAGCGCTGCTGGGTCGTATGCCTTCTGCGGTAGGTTATCAGCCAACTCTGGCTGAAGAGATGGGTGTTCTTCAGGAGCGTATTACCTCCACCAAGACCGGTTCCATCACTTCTGTTCAGGCGGTATACGTACCTGCGGATGACTTGACTGACCCATCACCAGCCACCACCTTTGCTCACTTAGATGCAACCGTGGTACTGAGCCGTCAGATCGCGTCTCTGGGTATCTACCCGGCCGTTGACCCGCTGGACTCCACCAGCCGTCAGCTGGATCCGCTGGTTGTTGGTCAGGAGCACTACGACACCGCGCGTGGCGTTCAGTCCATCCTGCAGCGTTACCAGGAACTGAAAGACATCATCGCGATCCTGGGTATGGACGAACTGTCCGAAGAAGACAAACTGGTGGTAGCACGTGCGCGTAAGATTCAGCGCTTCCTGTCCCAGCCGTTCTTCGTTGCAGAAGTCTTTACCGGTTCTCCGGGCAAGTTCGTTTCGCTGAAAGATACCATCCGTGGCTTTAAAGGCATCATGGACGGCGAATACGACCATCTGCCAGAGCAGGCGTTCTACATGGTTGGCACTATCGACGAAGCCGTTGAGAAAGCTAAAAAACTTTAACGCCTTAATCGGAGGGTGACATGGCAATGACTTATCACCTGGACGTCGTCAGCGCGGAGAGCCAAATGTTCTCCGGTCTGGTCGAGAAGATCCAGGTAACGGGTAGCGAAGGTGAACTGGGTATTTTCCCGGGTCACGCCCCGCTGCTCACCGCCATTAAGCCTGGTATGATTCGCATCGTGAAGCAGCACGGACATGAAGAATTCATCTACTTGTCCGGCGGTGTGTTGGAAGTTCAGCCAGGTAACGTAACCGTACTGGCTGATACTGCCATCCGCGGCAAGGATCTCGACGAAGCGCGAGCCCTGGAAGCGAAACGCAAAGCGGAAGAGCACATTAACAGCTCTCACGGCGATGTGGATTACGCTCAGGCGTCTGCGGAACTGGCCAAAGCGATCGCCAAACTGCGCGTTATCGAGTTGACCAAAAAAGCGATGTAACACCGGCTTGAAAGTATAAAAGCCAGTCTGGTTTCCAGGCTGGCTTTTTTGTTGGCTAAAATTCCTGATGTAACCCTTAAGTGTGATATGTGTCACAAAAATGTTGCACGGGTTAAAAACCCGGCGTAGACTTTGTTTTGTGAGTTAGATCACATATCAATGTGCTATGCAGGAATCAAAATGAAACGCTTTCATAAAATCATCGCAATGTTCAGCAATCTGAGCCTCTAAGCCTCTGTATTGTTGTACTAAAAGAATAGAAATAGGTCGCCTGATGGCGGCCTTTTTGTTTTTCAGCTCCCAACGTATTCTTGATTCAGGCATCAAAAGAACAGCCAAAGCAGCAACATAGCGGCTAATCTTCGGATTATGGGTCTTTTTTTCGAGACAAAGCACGCTACGATAGCTGAAAATAGAGCCATAAAACCCTTTTAGACTTTCATGTTGAACGTTTTCTCTGCATTCCATTTCATGACGAAAAATATGTAGATATTTCAATGCGAAAGGTTTTAACTTCTCACTCAAACACCTGTCAGGATGCGTATGTCAAACAGTGCGATGAGCGTAGTAATCCTTGCCGCTGGCAAAGGTACTCGCATGTATTCCAGTCTCCCGAAAGTGTTGCACACGCTAGCGGGCAAACCGATGGTTCAGCATGTTATTGATGCTGCTGATGAATTAGGTGCATCTCAGGTTCATCTGGTCTACGGACATGGCGGCGAACTCCTGAAGCAAACTCTCAGCGAAGGCAACCTTAATTGGGTACTCCAGGCTGAGCAGCTCGGCACCGGACATGCGATGCAGCAGGCTGCGCCGTTCTTTGCCGATGATGAAGACATTATGATGCTGTACGGCGACGTGCCGTTGATTTCGGTTGAGACGCTCCAGCGCCTGCGTGCCGCGAAACCGCAGGGTGGAATTGGCCTTCTGACCGTGAAGCTTGACGACCCGACGGGCTATGGCCGTATCACCCGTGAGAATGGGCTGGTGACCGGGATTGTTGAGCACAAAGATGCCAGCGATGCGCAGCGTGAAATTCAGGAGATCAATACCGGGATCCTGATTGCCGGCGGTGCAGACCTCAAGCGCTGGCTCGGCAAGCTAGATAACAGCAACGCGCAAGGCGAGTTTTATATCACCGATATCATCGCCATGGCGTACCAGGAGGGGCGTGAAATTGCGGCCGTTCATCCGGCACGGCTGAGTGAAGTCGAAGGCGTTAACAACCGCCTGCAGCTCTCGCGTCTTGAGCGCGTGTATCAAAGCGAGCAGGCTGAAAAGCTACTGCTAGCGGGCGTAATGCTGCGTGACCCACAGCGTTTTGACCTGCGTGGCAGCGTGACGCACGGGCGCGACGTCGAAATTGATACTAACGTTATCCTTGAAGGCAACGTCACGCTTGGTCACCGAGTGAAAATTGGTACCGGCTGCGTGATTAAAAACAGCGTGATTGGCGATGACTGCGAAATCAGTCCGTACAGCGTCGTTGAAGATGCACACCTGCATGCTGCCTGCACTATCGGCCCGTTCGCTCGTCTGCGTCCAGGGGCTGAACTGCTGGAAGGCGCACACGTTGGCAACTTTGTCGAAATGAAAAAAGCGCGCCTGGGTATTGGCTCTAAAGCCGGTCACCTGAGCTATCTCGGCGATGCGGAGATTGGTGACAACGTGAATATCGGCGCAGGGACCATCACCTGTAACTATGACGGTGCGAATAAATTCAAAACCGTAATCGGTGACGATGTGTTTGTCGGCTCTGACTCCCAGCTGGTGGCCCCGGTTAGCATCGGTAACGGTGCCACCATTGCCGCCGGAACCACCGTGACCCGCAACGTGGGCGACAATGAGTTAGTGTTAAGCCGCGTGCCACAGGTGCATAAGCAAGGCTGGCAACGTCCGGTGAAGAAGAAATAATTGTAGGCCTGATAAGGCGTAGCCGTCGTCAGGCAGACAGGGGATGAGGGGATAACATAATCCCCCGCCCCACGGCAGTAACTAAAATAATAACCCCACTCTCTACAAGGCTCGGGGCTCCGGAAAAAACCGGAAATACAGGTCAGCGACAACGCATGGCATCGTGCCATATCAGGAAATCTAACTATGTGTGGAATTGTTGGCGCAGTCGCGCAGCGCGATATTGCTGAAATCCTTCTCGAAGGGCTTCGTCGTCTGGAATACCGTGGTTACGACTCTGCCGGTCTGGCAGTGGTCGACAGCGAAGGGCATCTGACGCGTCTGCGTCGCCTCGGTAAAGTGCAAATGCTGGCTCAGGCGGCGGAAGACCATCCGCTGCATGGCGGCACTGGTATCGCCCACACCCGCTGGGCGACTCACGGCGAGCCGTCAGAAGGCAACGCCCATCCTCATGTTTCCGACCACATCGTGGTGGTACATAACGGCATCATCGAAAACCATGAGCCGCTGCGCGAATTGCTGCAATCTCGCGGATATGTGTTCGTCTCAGAAACCGACACCGAAGTGATTGCTCACCTCGTTCACTGGGAGCTGGAACAGGGCGGCACGCTGCGTGAAGCGGTGCTGCGCGCAATCCCGCAGCTGCGTGGTGCCTACGGCACCGTTATCATGGATACCCGTGACCCAAGTACCCTGCTGGCCGCCCGTTCAGGCAGTCCGCTGGTGATTGGTCTGGGCATGGGCGAAAACTTTATCGCCTCCGATCAGCTGGCTTTACTGCCGGTGACCCGCCGCTTCATCTTCCTTGAAGAAGGCGATATCGCGGAAGTAACCCGTCGTAGCGTGACCGTGTTTGCCAAATCCGGTGAGCAGGTGAAGCGCCCGGACATCGAATCGAATTTGCAGTACGACGCGGGTGATAAAGGCATCTACCGCCACTACATGCAAAAAGAGATCTACGAGCAGCCGAACGCGATTAAAAACACCCTGACCGGGCGCATCAGTCACGGGCAAGTCGATCTCAGCGAACTGGGGCCGAATGCCAATGAAATGCTGGCCAACGTCGAGCATATTCAGATTGTGGCCTGCGGCACGTCCTATAACTCCGGGATGGTCTCGCGCTACTGGTTTGAATCGCTGGCGGGCATTCCGTGTGATGTCGAAATCGCGTCTGAATTCCGCTACCGCAAATCGGCGGTACGCCGCAATAGCCTGATGATCACCCTCTCCCAGTCCGGTGAGACGGCGGATACCCTGGCGGCTCTGCGTTTGTCGAAAGAGTTGGGATATCTGGGCTCGCTGGCCATCTGTAACGTCGCGGGCTCGTCGCTGGTGCGTGAGTCCGACCTGGCGCTGATGACCAACGCAGGCACCGAAATCGGTGTGGCGTCCACTAAAGCGTTCACCACGCAGTTGACCGTTCTGCTGATGCTGGTGGCGAAACTGGCTAACCTGAAAGGCCAGGACGCGGCGATTGAGCACGACATCGTACACGGTCTGCAGGCGCTGCCGAGCCGTATCGAGCAAATGCTGTCGCAGGATAAACGCATTGAAGCGCTGGCGGAAGATTTCTCCGACAAGCATCACGCACTGTTCCTGGGCCGTGGCGATCAGTATCCGATTGCGTTAGAAGGCGCGCTGAAGCTGAAAGAGATCTCCTACATCCATGCGGAAGCGTATGCCGCAGGCGAGCTCAAGCATGGCCCGCTAGCCCTGATCGACGCCGATATGCCGGTTATCGTGGTTGCCCCGAACAACGAACTGCTGGAAAAACTGAAATCCAATATCGAAGAAGTGCGTGCCCGCGGTGGCGTGCTGTATGTCTTCGCCGATCGTGATGCCGGTTTCAACAGCAGCGATAACATGCACATCATCGAGATGCCGCATGTGGAAGAGGTGATTGCCCCTATCTTCTATACCGTGCCGCTGCAATTGCTGGCCTATCACGTGGCGCTGATCAAAGGCACCGACGTTGACCAGCCACGCAACCTGGCGAAATCCGTGACGGTTGAGTAATTCCGACTGCCTCATCCTGCCGGGATGGGGCATTTTTTCTCCCTCCGTTTATGACAATCTGTCATTTTCAGCTACGTTAAACAGTGTCATAAAAAGAAAATATTTCTGTAGACCCAATGTCACAGACGATCTTAACGTACTGAAAATTAATACACTATTTCGTATTTCTTAACCTAAATTCCCTGCGTCATAAAACTGTCATAATTCGTACATTTAACTGTCACCTGTTTGTCCTATTTTGCTCAACGTAGCCACTTAAACAACAATTTACGAAATCCTGCAGGAGACATTATGAAAGTTATGCGTACCACTGTCGCAACTGTTGTCGCCGCGACCTTATCAATGAGCGCTTTCTCTGCATTTGCAGCAGCAAGCCTGACGGGCGCTGGTGCAACCTTCCCTGCGCCGGTGTATGCCAAATGGGCGGATACCTACCAGAAAGAGACCGGTAACAAGGTCAACTATCAGGGTATCGGCTCCTCCGGTGGTGTGAAGCAAATTACCGCAAACACCGTGGATTTCGGTGCGTCAGATGCGCCGCTGTCTGACGACAAACTGGCTCAGGAAGGCCTGTTCCAGTTCCCTACCGTCATTGGTGGCGTGGTGCTGGCAATTAACCTGCCGGGCTTCAAATCCGGTGAGTTGGTACTCGACGGTAAAACCCTGGGTGACATCTATCTGGGCAAAATCAAGAAGTGGGACGACGAAGCCATTGCCAAGCTGAACCCAGGCAAAAAACTGCCTGCTCAGAACATCGCTGTCGTGCGTCGTGCTGATGGGTCCGGTACTTCCTTCGTGTTCACAAGCTACCTGGCGAAAGTGAACGAAGAGTGGAAATCCAAAATCGGCGCTGGCTCAACCGTTAACTGGCCGACCGGTCTGGGCGGTAAAGGTAACGACGGCATCGCCGCGTTCGTTCAGCGTCTGCCGGGCTCTATCGGTTACGTTGAATATGCTTACGCTAAGCAGAACAACCTGGCTTACACCAAACTGGTTTCCGCGGATGGTAAATCTGTCAGCCCGACCGAAGAGAGCTTTGCCAACGCCGCCAAAGGTGCTGACTGGAGCAAATCCTTCGCGCAGGACCTGACCAACCAGAAAGGTGACGACGTGTGGCCAATCACCTCTACCACCTTCATTCTGGTTCACAAAGATCAGAAGAAGCCGGAGCAGGGTGCTGAAGTGCTGAAATTCTTCGACTGGGCCTACAAAAACGGTGCCAAAGAAGCGAACGCTCTGGATTATGCGTCACTGCCGGACAGCGTGGTTGAGCAGGTACGTGCTGCATGGAAAACCAACGTGAAAGATAGCAGCGGTAAAGCGCTGTACTAACAGGATATTTTTGACGAAGATTACAGTTCCGACTGTAGGCCCGGTAAGCGTTAGCGCCACCGGGCATATTCGTAAGACGTTTTTAACTGAAGAGTAATTTATGGCTGCAACCAAGCCTGCGTTTAACCCGCCAGGTAAAAAGGGTGACATCATTTTCGGCGTGCTGGTAAAACTGGCGGCGCTGATTGTGCTATTGATGCTCAGTGGCATCATTCTCTCCCTGATTGTCTCCGCCTGGCCGAGCATTCAGAAATTTGGTTTTTCGTTCCTGTGGACCAAAGAGTGGGATGCCCCGAATGATATCTACGGTGCGCTGGTGCCCATCTACGGCACGCTGGTCACCTCAATTATCGCCCTGCTGATTGCCGTTCCGGTGAGTTTTGGTATTGCCCTGTTCCTGACGGAGCTGGCCCCGAACTGGCTGAAGCGTCCGCTGGGTATCGCCATTGAATTGTTAGCCGCCATTCCGAGTATCGTGTACGGCATGTGGGGCCTGTTCATCTTTGCCCCGTTGTTCGCGACCTATTTTCAGGAGCCGGTGGGCAATGTGCTCTCCACCATTCCGTTTGTTGGCGCGCTGTTTTCCGGCCCGGCGTTCGGCATCGGTTTGCTGGCGGCGGGGGTTATCCTCGCGATCATGATTATTCCTTACATTGCGGCGGTGATGCGCGATGTGTTCGAACAAACGCCGGTGATGATGAAAGAGTCGGCCTACGGCATTGGCTGCACCACATGGGAAGTTATCTGGCGTATCGTGCTGCCGTTCACCAAAAACGGAGTTATCGGCGGAGTTATGCTCGGCCTGGGCCGCGCGCTGGGGGAAACCATGGCGGTGACCTTTATCATCGGCAACACCTACCAGCTCGACAGTGCGTCGCTGTACATGCCGGGTAACAGCATCACCTCTGCGTTGGCGAATGAATTTGCCGAAGCGGAATCTGGCCTGCATGTTGCCGCGCTGATGGAACTCGGTCTGATCCTGTTTGTGATTACCTTTATCGTTCTGGCCATTTCCAAGCTGATGATTAAACGCCTCGCGAAAAACGAGGGGGCACGCTAATGACCACTCTTGAAATGCAAACCACCGCAGCGCTGCTCGAATCTCGCCGCAAAATGCAGGCGCGTCGTCGCTTCAAAAACCGCATCGCCCTGACGCTGTCGATGGCGACCATGGCCTTTGGCCTGTTCTGGCTGGTGTGGATCCTGTTCTCAACCGTCACGCGCGGCATCGACGGCATGTCACTGGCCCTGTTCACCGAAATGACCCCGCCGCCGAATACAGCGGGCGGGGGGCTGGCCAACGCCCTGGCCGGTAGCGGCCTGCTGATCCTGTGGTCGACTGTTATCGGTACGCCGCTGGGCATCATGGCGGGGATTTGGCTGGCGGAATATGGCCGTAAATCCTGGCTTGCCGAAGTGATTCGCTTCATCAACGACATTCTGCTTTCTGCCCCGTCGATCGTCGTGGGGCTGTTCGTCTACACCATTGTGGTGGCGAAGATGCAACACTTCTCCGGCTGGGCGGGGGTGATTGCGCTGGCGCTGTTGCAGGTGCCGATTGTGATTCGAACCACCGAGAACATGCTGAAACTGGTGCCGGACAGCCTGCGTGAAGCGGCGTATGCCCTGGGCACCCCGAAATGGAAAATGATTTCGGCGATTACGCTGAAAGCCTCCATCTCCGGGATCATGACCGGGGTGCTGTTGGCCGTGGCGCGTATCGCGGGTGAAACCGCCCCGCTGCTGTTTACCGCGCTCTCCAACCAGTTCTGGAGCACCGACATGATGCAGCCGATTGCCAACCTGCCGGTGACCATATTCAAATTTGCCATGAGCCCGTTTGCCGAATGGCAACAACTGGCCTGGGCCGGGGTGCTGATCATTACCCTGTGCGTACTGTTGCTTAACATTCTGGCGCGCGTCATTTTCGCGAAGCAGAAACACGGTTAATTTTTACGGCGCGGCGAAACGCGGCGTCGAATAAGGAAGAGATTGAGATGAGTATGGTTGATACTGCCCCGGGTAAAATTGCTGTTCGCGATTTGAACTTCTACTACGGCAAGTTCCATGCCCTGAAGAACATCAACCTGGATATCGCCAAAAACCAGGTCACCGCGTTCATCGGCCCATCGGGCTGCGGGAAATCCACCCTGCTACGGACGTTCAACAAAATGTTTGAACTGTACCCAGAGCAGCGTGCGGAAGGCGAAATTTTGCTGGATGGCGATAACATTCTGACCAACACTCAGGATATTGCCCTGCTGCGTGCCAAAGTCGGGATGGTGTTCCAGAAACCGACCCCGTTCCCGATGTCGATTTATGACAACATCGCTTTTGGCGTGCGTCTGTTTGAAAAGCTGTCGCGTGCCGACATGGATGAGCGCGTGCAGTGGGCGTTGACCAAGGCCGCACTTTGGAATGAAACCAAAGATAAACTCCATCAGAGCGGATATTCTCTCTCCGGTGGTCAGCAGCAGCGTCTGTGTATCGCGCGAGGCATCGCCATTCGTCCGGAAGTGCTGCTGCTTGATGAACCATGCTCAGCGCTCGACCCGATTTCCACGGGTCGCATTGAAGAGCTGATTACCGAGCTGAAGCAGGATTACACCGTGGTTATCGTGACCCACAACATGCAGCAGGCCGCGCGTTGTTCCGACCATACGGCGTTTATGTACCTGGGCGAACTGATTGAGTTCAGCAATACCGACGATCTGTTCACTAAGCCTGCGAAGAAGCAAACTGAAGACTACATTACTGGCCGCTACGGTTGATTTGCCCTTCATCTTTCAGGCTGTACCCGCGTTGGCTGCCTTTACTCATCCCGGTCACGTAGTTATCTACGCTCCCGGAAATGCGGGCAGTTGCCGCCTTGCTACAGCCAGAAATATTTTGGGCATATGGAGGAACGATGGACAACCTAAACCTAAACAAACACATTTCCGGCCAGTTCAACGCAGAGCTGGAACACATTCGCACTCAGGTGATGACCATGGGCGGGCTGGTGGAGCAGCAGTTATCTGATGCGATCACCGCGATGCACAACCAGGATCAGGATCTGGCCAAGCGCGTTATCGACGGCGACAAGCAGGTCAACATGATGGAAGTGGCGATCGATGAAGCCTGTGTGCGCATCATCGCTAAACGTCAGCCGACCGCCAGCGACCTGCGCCTGGTGATGGCTATCATCAAAACCATCGCCGAGCTGGAACGTATTGGTGACGTTGCGGATAAAATCTGCCGTACCGCGCTGGAGAAATTTTCGCAGCAGCACCAGCCGTTGTTGGTAAGCCTCGAATCACTGGGGCGTCACACCGTGCAGATGCTGCATGACGTCCTCGACGCGTTCGCGCGCATGGATCTTGATGAAGCGGTGCGTATCTATCGTGAAGACAAGAAGGTCGATCAGGAGTATGAAGGCATCGTGCGTCAGCTGATGACGTATATGATGGAAGACTCCCGCACCATTCCAAGCGTACTGACCGCCCTATTCTGCGCCCGTTCTATCGAGCGTATCGGCGATCGTTGCCAGAACATTTGCGAATACATCTTCTACTTCGTGAAGGGACAGGATTTCCGTCACGTCGGCGGCGACGAGCTGGACAAGCTGCTGGCCGGCAAAGATCCAAAAGAGTAGGTTTAAACCCTCTCCCCGATGGGGAGAGGGGGAATTTACCGGGTAATCTCCCAACCCCGCGCTTTCCACAGTCCTGGCAATTCATCCAGTGAGGTAAACGTCGTCACCTTCGGATGGTCGATCGGCTGATTATGCGGATCGGCGCAGAAGTAAAACACCTCCATCCCCGCCGCTACGCCGGACATCGCGCCCGCGCTCGAATCATCCACCAGCACGCAGTTCACCGGGTCGACGTTCATCGCTTTCGCCGCGTGATACATCAACGCCGGATCGGGTTTCCACGCCTGAATGTCATACCCGCTAAACAGCTTATCGGGAAAATGATGCAACAGACCGGTTTTGCCCAATGAATGCTGCATTTTGCTGACCGGACCGTTGGAGACGATACACATTGGCACCGTCATCGCGTCGAGCAACGTATTCGCCCCATCAATGACTTCCAGTTCGCTGTCGAACAGGCGAGCCACCTCGGCGCGATACACCGGCTCGAGGGTCTTTTTGTGCAGACTCACGCCATACTCGGCGTTAATGGTGTCGATGATCTCGTACAGCTTCACTCCTTTAAAGCGCTTAAAGATCTCTTCAAGCTCCAGAGTGATGCCAAATTCCCGGAACATGTGGACATAGGCCCGGGAGCAAATCACTTCGCTGTCGACGAGCGTGCCATCACAGTCGAAAAACACCGCTTCAATACTGGACATGCCGTTTCCTGTTGTCACAAGTTTAACGTTTACGTAATTCATTTTGCCCGACGCAATCGTTGCCGTATAAGCAAAATCAATGAAAAAAAGTGTGCTCTTACTCTCCCTATTGTCGCATTTTGGTATAGGATAGCGACGAATTTTCCCCTCCTTAGTTTGGAACCAGAAGATGAGCCAACAACAAACCACCCAGACGTCGGGTCAGGGTCTGCTTCAGCGCGTGTTTAAACTGCGCGAGCACGGAACGACGGCACGCACGGAAGTGATTGCCGGATTCACCACCTTCCTGACGATGGTTTACATCGTTTTTGTGAACCCACAAATTCTGGGCGTAGCTGGCATGGACACGAGCGCCGTCTTCGTCACCACCTGTTTGATTGCCGCCTTCGGTAGCATCATGATGGGTCTGTTTGCCAACCTGCCGGTGGCGCTGGCACCGGCCATGGGCCTGAATGCCTTCTTCGCCTTCGTGGTGGTGCAAGCGATGGGCCTGCCGTGGCAGGTCGGGATGGGCGCGATTTTCTGGGGTGCCGTTGGCCTGCTGCTGCTGACCATTTTCCGCGTGCGTTACTGGATGATTGCCAATATCCCGATGAGCCTGCGCGTGGGCATCACCAGTGGTATCGGTCTGTTCATCGGCATGATGGGCCTGAAGAATGCTGGCGTCATTGTTGCCAATAAAGACACACTGGTGAGCATCGGCAACCTGACCTCACACAGCGTACTGCTCGGGATCCTGGGCTTCTTCATCATCGCGATTCTGGCGTCCCGTAACATTCATGCGGCGGTGCTGGTCTCTATCGTGGTCACCACCCTGCTGGGCTGGATGCTGGGCGACGTGCATTACACCGGCATCGTATCGACGCCACCGGATGTGACTTCGGTTATCGGGCATGTTGATCTGGCTGGTTCCTTTAACCTCGGCCTGGCGGGCGTGATCTTCTCCTTCATGCTGGTCAATCTGTTTGACTCCTCTGGCACCCTGATTGGCGTGACCGACAAAGCGGGTCTCAGCGATGCCAATGGCAAATTCCCGCGCATGAAGCAGGCGCTGTACGTCGACAGTATTTCGTCCGTGGCGGGTTCCTTTATCGGCACCTCTTCCGTTACTGCGTACATTGAATCTACTTCCGGCGTGTCCGTCGGTGGCCGTACTGGTCTCACCGCGGTGGTCGTGGGCCTGCTGTTCCTGCTGGTGATTTTCCTGTCACCGCTGGCGGGCATGGTGCCGCCATACGCCGCCGCTGGGGCGCTGATTTATGTTGGGGTGCTGATGACCTCAAGCCTGGCGCGGGTGAAGTGGGAAGATCTGACCGAAGCCGTTCCGGCGTTTATTACGGCGGTGATGATGCCGTTCAGCTTCTCGATAACCGAAGGTATCGCGCTGGGCTTCATCTCTTACTGCGTGATGAAAATCGGTACCGGACGTTTCCGCGATCTCAGCCCGTGCGTGGTGGTGGTTGCCCTGCTGTTCGTCCTGAAGATTGTGTTCATTGATGCACACTAAGGCGCGATGACTGACACGAAAAAGGCCGGGAGCTTTCGCTTCCCGGCCTTTTTTATTACGCTTTCACCCGTCGGATGTAATCCCCGAACGCGGTCAGCTGACCGCTCAAGTGGTCACGCGTACTCTGATCAACCACCTCGCCCGTCTGCGGATCGACCTTATTCTGAATAACGCCGCCCATGAACTCTGGCTTGTTCATCACCATCGCATCCAGGAATACCAAAATCTGGCGCAGATGATACTGGCAGCGCGCGCCGCCAATTGCGCCCATCGAGCTGGTTTGAATCAGCACTGGTTTACCGGCCAGCGGCTGTTCCGGCAGGCGTGACAGCCAGTCGATGGCGTTTTTCAGACCGCCCGGCACCGAGTAGTTGTACTCCGGAGTGACGATAACTACACCATCGGCGTCACGAATTTGCGCGGCTAACGTCTCGACGGCTGGGGGGAAACCCTCTTCCTGCTGGATATCGGCATCGTACAGTGGAATGTCGCCAATCGACGGCAGCGCAGAAATGGCCATCCCCGCGGGTGCGAGGCCTGGCAGGGTGCGTGCCACCATCCCGTTAAATGAACCTTTGCGCAGGCTCCCCAATAACGTCACAACTTTTATCGCGTCGGACATGATTACTCCTTTATTTTTCATCATGATGAGTCAGTTCAGTATAAGGGCTTTTTCCGCCGGTAGGCTGGTAAAGCGCATCAGGCGCGCGGCGGGCTCACTGGCGCGCAGCTGCATATCCGGCAAACCGTGCCAGCCGTTTTTGCTGTCAAATTCCCAAACCTTCAGGCGTTCAATGGCAGGCGTGGCAGCGATAGACCACACCAGCACGTCCTCGGCGTCACAAATGGCCTCTATCTGCATCAATTTAGCGGCGCGCAGGCGGCCTGAACCCGGCAACAGCTGAAGCTGCTGCTGCGAGTCTTGATGAATATCACCGGTGAGTTTGAGGACGCTCTGACGCAAGGCCAGCAGCTGTGCGCGGGCTTCGTTCGGATCGGTCTGGTTTTTAATCCACAGATTTTCGTTACTGCTGAAAGGATAGGCGTCGGGCGCGGCCGGGCTGTGGAAACTGCGCGTCGCGCGCTGGAGTTCCATATCCAGACCACATTCACCTTCGGTGGTCAGCGCCACGCCAACGATATTCCCGGCGTAGGCGATAGAGAAACGCGGCTGGGTGCTGTCGCGAAACACCGGTTTGCCGTCCGGTCGGGTAATGATTTCCGGGAGTTCGCTGATGCCGTACAGCATAAACAGCAGTTCGGCGAGTAACGCCCGCGAGGCCAGGAATCGCGCCCGGCGATGCGCAGGCAGCTGGCGTGATTTATTGTGACAGGATGAGGAGAGTCGGACTGAGTGCAAATGCCCATCGGTAAGGATCCCTCTTGCAAAATGCGTTGCCATTATGTCGCTCCGTGATTAATGGTCAGTGGTACTGGAAACTCAGTCTCTATTATTGCCCAGGTTGATGAGGTTTTAATGTGGAATAAGGGCGATGAATAGTGATCGGTCAGCATATTTACATTTCCTTAGACGCAATAGCCCGCCAGGTCACACATTTCCCCGGCTAATCGCTAAGCACCCCGGATTGAAACGCTTCCCGGTACAGTTGCTTCAGCATCGACTTCATCCAAATAATCTTGGGATTATGGCCGTTGCGCTTATGCCACATCAGGGTGAACGGCACCGCCAGTTTCTGCATCTGCGCTTCGTCTAACGGCATCGCGCGCGTCACCAGTTTCAGGCCGTGCTGTTGATTATAGTGCTGACAGTAATAAGGTGCGGTGGCGAGCAACGAATGGTCGGGCTGCGCCGCCATAAACATCGAAGCCTCAAAGCCCGGCATGCTCAACGCAATCTGGCGCTGGTGGCCAGATTCATTCAACACTTCATCCAGCGCCCAGGTATCGCTTTTTTCCCAGCAGATGCTGATGTGCGGATAGCGCAGGAACGTCTCAAGATTCCACTCTTCCTGTAGTGCCGGGTGATCTTCCCGCAGATACACGCGGGGCACGTCGGTGAACAGCACTTCAAAATCGATAAACCACGGCAGCAGGCTGAGGGATTCCCGCGAGCGTGGATGGCTTTCCCGGCCGGTGAAGCCCAAATCCACCTCACCGCGCACAATCGCGTCCAGCGAATCGTAATCCCAGTTGCGTAGCCGCACGGTAGCCTGGGCATAGCGCTGGTGGATTTGTTGGGTCAGGGAATTAAACACGATCAGCATCAGCGGGGATTCCGCGGCCAGCTCGAAGGTTAGCCCGCGCGGGGTATCGTGATGCGGTTTATCCAACAACTGGTGGCTTATCTGCATCCAGTCGGCCAGATCCTGCTCCATGCTGACCGCCAGCGGTGTAGGATGCAGGCCGGTCGGGGTTTTGACAAACAGCGGGTCGTTAAACCAGTCGCGCAGTTTGGCCAGCGATTTGCTGACCGCAGACGGCGTGACGTTCATCCGTTTCGCCGTCTTGCTGACGCTGCGCTCCTGTAACAGAAGTTGTAGGCAAAAGAGTAAGTTAAGATCGAGACTGGTCAGGGATTTTTTCATTGTCCGGCGCGTCCGCGCGGGCGGAGACGAAGATGAGCAACAGGATGCAGACCATGCTACAGCTAATCAGTATCCCGATCAGCATATTCGACGCCCCGACGCCGAAAATGGCGGCCAGCCAGATATACAACGACGAACCGCACACCTGGGCAATACCGAGGACGGAACTTGCTACCCCAGCGCGCAGCGAGAAGGGGCCCAATGCCTGGCTCATGGTCACGCCGAACCCGAGTGAGAAGCCCGCGCAAATCAGCGTCAAGCCGAACAGCATTCCGGCGGCAGAGCTTGCTGACGCCAGTATCACCGCTGCCACAAAAAACAGCCCCTGGGCGGTTAGCATCAACGTGCGCTGGCGGAATAGCGACAGCGCAAACGGCGTTGAGAAGGCCACCAGCATACTCACCAGCGCGGTCAGCGCCATAATGGTGGAGTATTCGCCCCGGTCAAAATGCAGGACCTCCATCAGCAGGACCGGGGAGATATTCACGTAGGTGAGGATCGCGGTCACGCTGAGCGTCGTGATCGCCACGCGGCTGATAAAGAAGCGGCTGGTCAGGGATTCTGTCGTCGAAGATGACGCTGCGGCAGGAGCTGCGCGGGTGCCCGGATGGGTTTCTTTCAGCACCAGCGTCGACAGCAGGCAGACCATTATTCCCATTGCGACCATCACCCAGAACAGGCTTTGCCACGGGAATTTCATCATGATGAGATTGCCGAGAACCGGTGCCAACACCGGCACGATACAGGTGATGCCGTTCAGCAGCGACAGCACTTTCGCCCGACGACGGTTGTCCAGGGTGTCGCGCATAATGGCAAATGCCACCACGTAACAGCCCCCCGCCCCGATGCCCTGAATAAAGCGCCCGGCCAGGAACATATCGCTGGTGATCGCGTTGGCACACAGCGCGGAGGCCAGTGCAAAAACGATGGCACCGCAGATAGCCACCGGCTGTCGCCCGGCTTTGTCCGCAATGCGTCCGGCAATCAGCATTGCCGTGGCCATGCCCGCCAAATAGACTGAAAACGCGATATGCAGCTGCGCTTCGCTGGCCGAAAGATCCGCCGCGATACGGGGCAGGCCGACCAGATACATATCAATCCCGGAGGGATAAAGCAGAACCAGAGCAAAACTGCAAAACAGGAAGCGGGCCATAGATACCTCACAGGAAAGTTCGGCGAGGATACGGGGCTTTGGCGGCGGACACGAGTTGCCGTTTGGACAACAGTGTTTTCCAGAATGGAAAAACCCACCAGCGCGGTGGGTTTTACGGGAACGCCGACGGGCTTATTTGCCGATACAGAAGCTCGAGAAGATCCGGCCCAGCAGGTCATCGGAGGTAAATTCCCCGGTGATTTCGCTTAACGCCTGCTGTGCCAGACGCAGTTCTTCCGCCAGCAGTTCACCTGCCCAGGCACCTAACAGCTGCGCTTTGCCCTGTTGCAGATGGTTGGCCGCCGCTTCAAGCGCCTGCAAATGGCGACGACGGGCGAGGAACCCGCCTTCCATGTTGGTCTCAAAGCCCATGCTCTGCTTAAGATGGTTCCGCAGAATATCCACCCCTTCGCCCTGTCGGGCAGAAAGGCGGATCAGGGAATGACCGTTCATCTCGCTCAGGCCAACAACTTCCCCGGTAATGTCCGCTTTATTGCGCACTACGGTGATCGGCAGATTGGCCGGTAAACGGGCGATAAAGTCAGGCCAGATTTCCGCCGGGTCGACGGCGGACGTAGTGGTGCTGTCGACCATAAACAACACGCGATCGGCCTGTTCAATCTCCTGCCAGGCTCGCTCAATCCCGATCCGCTCTACTTCATCGCTGGCATCACGCAGCCCGGCGGTATCAATGATATGCAGCGGCATACCGTCGATGTGAATGTGTTCGCGCAGTACGTCGCGGGTGGTTCCGGCGATGTCGGTTACGATGGCGGCTTCACGGCCTGCCAGCGCATTTAGCAGGCTCGATTTCCCGGCGTTAGGCCGCCCGGCAATCACCACTTTCATCCCTTCACGCAGCAAGCTGCCCTGGCGCGCTTCGGCGCGAACGGCGTCAAGGTCGGCAATAACGGTGTTGAGCTGGGCTTCGATTTTGCCATCGGAGAGGAAATCTATTTCTTCGTCAGGGAAATCAATCGCCGCCTCGACGTAAATCCGCAGATGCGTCAGCGCTTCCACCAGATGATTTACCCGCGAAGAAAACGCGCCCTGCAATGAGTTCATCGCTGAACGGGCGGCCTGTTCTGAGCTGGCGTCAATCAAGTCGGCGATGGCTTCGGCCTGCGCGAGGTCGAGCTTGTCGTTCAGAAAGGCGCGTTCGGAAAACTCGCCCGGATTAGCGATTCGAATCCCCGGCAGCGTCAGAATGCGTTTAAGCAGTAAATCGAGAATAACCGGGCCGCCGTGGCCCTGCAGTTCCAGCACATCTTCGCCGGTAAAGGAGTTCGGCCCCGGGAACCATAGGGCAATGCCCTGATCCAGCGTATTGCCTTCGACATCGCGAAACGGCAGGTAATCGGCGTAACGCGGTTTAGGCAGTTTGCCCAGCACCGCCTGCGCAACCTCGCGAGCTTTCAAGCCGGAAATACGCAGGATACCCACGCCGCCGCGTCCTGGCGGTGTGGCCTGGGCAACAATCGTGTCGTTATGGTTCATGGTTTGTCTCTTTCAATACCTAATAAAAAAGGCGGTCATCTGACCGCCTTCCATTTTAGCGAATGCCTACCGAATCAGGATTTTTTCTTTTCGCGGCTATGCAGGCCACGTTTTTCCAGACCACGGTAAATCAGCTGCTGCTGGATAATCGTCACCAGGTTGCTGACGATATAGTACAGCACCAGACCTGACGGGAACCACAGGAAGAATACGGTGAAGATGACCGGCATGAAGGTCATAATCTTCTGCTGCATCGGGTCGGTCACGGTGGTCGGCGACATCTTCTGGATGAAGAACATCGTTACGCCCATCAGGATCGGCAGGATGTAGTACGGGTCCTGTGCGGACAGGTCATGGATCCACAGAGCAAACGGCGCATGGCGCAGTTCAACGGAGCCCATCAGCATGTAGTACAGCGCAAGGAAGATTGGCATCTGAATAATCAGAGGGAAGCAGCCGCCGAGCGGGTTCACTTTCTCTGCTTTATACAGGGCCATCATTTCCTGGCTCTGACGCTGTTTGTCATCGCCCAGACGCTCACGCATAGCCTGAATCTTCGGCTGCAGCATACGCATCTTCGCCATGGAGGTGTACTGCGCTTTGGTCAGCGGGTACATGATGCCACGAACGATAAAGGTGATAACGATAATGGAGAAGCCCCAGTTACCGAGGAAGCTGTGGATAAATTTCAGCAGCTTAAACAGCGGCTGAGAAATGAACCACAACCAGCCATAGTCCACGCTCAGGTCAAGATGTGGCGCAACGGCCGCCATTTTATCCTGAATTTCCGGGCCTACCCACAGGGTGCTGGCAAGGCTTGCTGCCTGGCCTGGCTGAACCAGAACCGGCTGAGACTTATAGCCAATTGCCGCAATCCCGTTACCGAGGTTGGCGGTGTAGAAGTTGTTCGAACTGTTGCTGCTCGGCACCCATGCGGTCGCAAAGTACTGCTGCAGCATCGCCACCCAACCGCCTTTAGAACTGATGTTCAGGTTCTCGTTATCCGCGATGGTGTCGAATTTGTATTTCTCATACTTCGCGTCTGGCGTGGAGTACGCCGCGCCGCGGAAGGTATGCATCGTAGACAGACCGCCGCCTTTGGTATCGAGTTCTGGTGGCAGATTGATAGACTGCTTCAGCTGGCCGAATTCGGAGATTTCCAGCGGTTTATCGCTGGCGTTCTTCACGTCGTAGCCCACGTTCACCGCATATCCACCGCGTTTCAGGGTGAAGGTTTTGGTGAAGGTGTTGCCCGCTTTATCGGTGTAAGTCAGCGGAATAGTCAGTTCATTCTGTCCATCAGCCAGAACAAACGCATCTTTATCAATGTTGTACAGCGGACGTGAACCATTAGCCGGGTTATCCGGGCCATCACGACCGGTCAGACCGCTCTGTGCCTGATAGATAAACTGCGGTGAGGTATCCAGTAACTTAAACGGCTCGTTAGAATTCTGAGTTTTCGGATAAGTTAACAGCAGTGCCTGCTCAACATCACCACCACGGGTGTTGATGACGAGTTCCAGCACGTCGGTTTTCACCGTAATCAGTTTTCCCTGGCCACTGGCCGGAACGCCCTGGTCGGCGGCGCTGCCCGCGGCGGTGGTCGTAGTCTGCGTAATCTGCTGCTGAGGCTGAGGATTTTTATCCTGCTCCCATGCCTGCCAGATCATGAAAGACACGAACAACAAAGCGATGATAAGAAGATTGCGTTGCGAATCCATCGTTAGTGTTCTCTGGTGTTTGTTGGTCCTGGTGGGACGGGATCGTCACCACCCGGGTGTAAAGGGTGGCATTTTAATACGCGTTTCACCGTCAACCAACTGCCTTTTATCATTCCAAACCTGCGCAATGCCTCAATTCCGTATTGTGAACAGGTGGGGGTAAAACGGCAGTGTGGCCCGAGTAGCGGACTAATCAGGCGTTGATAGACCCGGATAAGGGCTATCAGGACCCGTGAGCCAGGCGACAGTGACGACGCCATAATTTTTCCAACGCTTCCGTAAGTGCCCGGTTATCGAGGTCTGCAACCCCTTTCTTAGCTACCACCACGAAATCCATTGCGGGAAGTTCATGCTGACGTAAACGGAAGCTCTCACGCGTCAGACGTTTAATCCGATTGCGTTCATGGGCGCGTTTAACGTTTTTCTTGGCGACAGTAAGACCGATGCGGGGATGCCCCAGCGAATTTAGGCGGCCGAGGATGGTGATTTGCGGCGTGCCAGCCCGTTGCGGCTGCTGGAAGACGAATGTGAAATGAGAGGGAGTTAACAAACGTAACTCCCTGGGAAATGCTAGCTTAACCACTCAGGGGTTAGCTTTATTACTTGGAAACGGTCAGACGAGAACGGCCTTTAGCACGACGACGTGCCAGAACCTGACGACCATTTTTAGTAGCCATACGAGCACGGAAGCCGTGAGAACGGTTGCGCTTCAGTACAGACGGTTGAAAAGTGCGTTTCATGGCGATTTCTACCTAAACTTGAATAAATTCACTGACTTTTGCGTGTACCCGAACGAGTTTCGAACGACTTCCGCTTCAGTGTGGGTGATTAAAGAGGCCGGATTGTAATAATTGTACACTCCGGAGTCAATTCTCTTTACCTTATTTCCCGCGTATTTCCGCACGATTTCGCATGGAAAATGACCGGCTCCGGTACGGGTTAACCTGTAGCTCGCACCGGGTGGAGGATTATAAAGCCTGGCGTTGAAATCGCAAGGATCGCCCGGGATCTTTATTAGATCGATTAAGCAAAAAATTGTCGTCACTCATTAAATTTTCCAATATGCGGGCGAAATCGCCCCTCACCCGAGACAGGATCGTTTACACTTAGCCGGTCTCGATCTTCCCTGTGGATAAATCGGGAAGAATCTGTGAGAAACAGAAGATCTCTGGCTCAGTTTAGGCTATGATCCGCGGTCCCGATCGTTTCCTGGATCCTGAACGGGGTATAACCGCTGATAGCGGTTCGCACGTCACCCTCACCGACCTGTGGGCTGTCCGACGTGTGCCAACAATCATTATTTCAGTTTCACCCTTTTTTTTAGTTCGAGTGGAGTCCGCCGTGTCACTTTCGCTTTGGCAGCAGTGTCTTGCCCGATTGCAGGATGAGTTACCAGCCACAGAATTCAGCATGTGGATCCGCCCATTGCAGGCGGAACTAAGCGATAACACGCTGGCATTATATGCACCAAACCGTTTCGTGCTCGATTGGGTAAGGGATAAGTACCTTAATAACATCAACGGACTGTTGAACGATTTCTGCGGTGCTGATGCCCCGCAGCTGCGATTTGAAGTCGGTGCCCGTCCTGCCGTGCAGGTCGTGAAGGAAACCGCGCAGGTCGCTACGGTTCAGGCGCACGCTCAGGTTCAGCAGCAGATCCCCCGCGCCACGCACCAGACGCGCTCGGGCTGGGACAACGTTCCCGCCCCGGCAGAGCACTCCTACCGCTCCAACGTCAACGTTAAGCATACCTTTGATAACTTCGTCGAAGGTAAATCGAACCAGCTGGCTCGGGCAGCGGCACGTCAGGTGGCGGATAACCCCGGCGGCGCTTACAACCCTTTATTCCTTTATGGCGGTACGGGTCTCGGTAAAACGCACCTTTTACACGCCGTAGGCAATGGCATCATTGCCCGTAAACCGAACGCCAAAGTGGTGTACATGCACTCCGAGCGTTTTGTGCAGGACATGGTGAAAGCTCTGCAAAACAACGCCATCGAAGAGTTCAAACGCTACTACCGTTCCGTTGACGCCCTGCTTATTGATGACATTCAGTTCTTTGCCAACAAAGAGCGTTCCCAGGAAGAATTCTTCCACACCTTCAATGCCCTGCTGGAAGGGAATCAACAGATCATCCTGACATCGGATCGCTATCCAAAAGAGATCAATGGCGTTGAAGATCGTCTGAAATCCCGTTTCGGCTGGGGACTAACCGTCGCGATCGAGCCGCCTGAGCTGGAAACGCGCGTGGCGATCCTGATGAAAAAGGCCGACGAGAATGATATCCGTCTGCCGGGTGAAGTGGCGTTCTTCATTGCCAAACGTCTGCGCTCCAACGTGCGTGAGCTTGAAGGCGCATTGAACCGTGTTATTGCCAACGCCAACTTTACCGGCCGGGCGATAACCATCGATTTCGTGCGTGAAGCGCTGCGCGATCTGCTGGCGCTGCAGGAAAAACTGGTCACCATCGACAATATTCAGAAGACGGTGGCGGAATACTATAAGATCAAAGTGGCGGATCTACTGTCCAAGCGTCGTTCCCGCTCTGTGGCGCGTCCGCGCCAGATGGCGATGGCGCTGGCCAAAGAGCTCACTAACCACAGCCTGCCGGAAATCGGCGATGCGTTTGGTGGCCGCGACCACACGACCGTGCTGCATGCGTGCCGCAAGATCGAGCAGTTGCGTGAAGAAAGCCATGACATCAAAGAAGATTTCTCCAATTTAATCAGAACATTATCTTCGTGACGCTATGAAATTTACCGTTGAACGTGAACATTTATTAAAACCACTGCAGCAGGTAAGTGGCCCATTAGGTGGCCGCCCAACGTTGCCGATTCTGGGCAATCTGCTGTTGCAGGTCGCAGACGGTTCCCTGTCACTGACCGGGACCGACCTTGAAATGGAAATGGTCGCACGCGTCGCGCTGTCCCAGCCGCACGAGCCGGGTGCTACCACCGTGCCGGCGCGCAAGTTCTTCGATATTTGCCGTGGTCTGCCGGAAGGCGCAGAAATCGCCGTGCAGCTTGAGGGCGACCGTATGTTGGTGCGCTCTGGCCGCAGCCGTTTCTCGCTGTCCACGCTGCCTGCTGCTGACTTCCCGAACCTCGACGACTGGCAGAGTGAAGTCGAATTCACCGTGGCCCAGGCGACGATGAAACGTCTGATTGAAGCGACGCAGTTCTCGATGGCGCATCAGGACGTTCGCTACTATTTAAACGGCATGCTGTTCGAAACCGAAGGGGAAGAACTGCGTACCGTGGCGACCGACGGTCACCGTCTGGCGGTCTGTTCCATGCCGATCGGCGAAACGTTACCGAACCATTCGGTTATCGTGCCGCGTAAAGGCGTCATTGAGCTGATGCGTATGCTCGACGGCGGCGAAAACCCAATGCGCGTGCAGATTGGCAGCAACAACATCCGTGCGCACGTGGGCGATTTCATCTTCACCTCTAAACTGGTGGATGGCCGTTTCCCGGACTACCGTCGCGTGTTGCCGAAAAATCCGGATAAACACCTGGATGCAGGCTGCGATATTCTCAAGCAGGCGTTTGCCCGCGCGGCCATTCTCTCGAACGAGAAGTTCCGCGGTGTACGTCTGTATGTCAGCGAAAATCAGCTGAAAATCACCGCCAACAACCCGGAGCAGGAAGAAGCAGAAGAAATTCTGGATGTGACCTACGCCGGGACCGAGATGGAAATCGGCTTTAACGTCAGCTACGTACTGGACGTGCTCAACGCGCTGAAGTGTGAAAACGTCCGTATTCTGCTGACCGATTCTGTTTCCAGCGTCCAGATTGAAGACGCAGCCAGCCAGAGCGCGGCTTACGTCGTTATGCCAATGAGATTGTAATGGCGTTAACCCGCTTGTTGATCCGCGACTTTCGCAACATCGAGAGCGCGGATCTTGCACTATCCCCTGGCTTTAACTTTCTGGTCGGCGCTAACGGCAGTGGCAAAACCAGCGTGCTGGAAGCCATCTATACGCTCGGCCACGGTCGGGCGTTTCGCAGTTTGCAGATAGGCCGCGTGATCCGCCATGAGCAGGAGTCCTTTGTTTTACACGGGCGCTTGCAGGGCCAGGAACGCGAAATCTCGATTGGCCTCACCAAAGACAAACAGGGCGATAGCAAAGTCCGCATCGACGGCACCGACGGTCACAAGGTGGCCGAGCTGGCGCTGCTGATGCCGATGCAGCTCATCACCCCCGAAGGGTTTACATTACTCAACGGCGGCCCTAAATACAGAAGATCGTTCCTGGATTGGGGATGCTTTCACAACGAAGCCGGTTTCTTTACCGCCTGGAGCAATCTCAAGCGTTTGCTGAAACAGCGTAACGCCGCATTGCGTCAGGTGACCCGCTACGCGCAGCTGCGCCCGTGGGATCTCGAACTTATTCCGCTGGCAGAGCAAATCAGCCAATGGCGAGCGGAGTACAGCGCAGGCATCGCCGAAGATATGGCAGATACCTGCAAACAGTTTCTTCCTGAGTTCAGTCTCAGCTTTTCTTTCCAGCGTGGCTGGGAAAAAGAGACCGACTATTCTGAGGTGCTTGAACGGAACTTCGAGCGCGATCGTATGCTGACCTACACCGCCCACGGGCCGCACAAAGCGGATTTCCGCATTCGTGCTGATGGCGCACCGGTGGAGGACACGCTTTCGCGAGGGCAGCTCAAACTGCTGATGTGCGCCTTACGTCTGGCGCAAGGTGAGTTTCTGACCCGTGAAAGCGGGCGACGCTGCCTGTACCTCATAGATGATTTTGCCTCGGAACTTGATGACGAGCGCCGCGGTCTGTTAGCAAGCAGGCTCAAAGCGACCGAGTCGCAGGTTTTTGTCAGTGCGATTAGCGCTGAACACGTAATGGACATGTCGGACAAAAATTCGAAGATGTTCAGCGTGGAAAAAGGTAAAATAACGGATTAACCCAAGTTTAAATGAGCGAGAAACGTTGATGTCGAATTCTTATGACTCCTCCAGTATCAAAGTCCTGAAAGGGCTGGATGCGGTGCGTAAGCGCCCGGGTATGTATATCGGCGACACGGATGACGGCACCGGTCTGCACCACATGGTATTCGAGGTCGTGGATAACGCTATCGACGAAGCGCTCGCGGGTCACTGTAAAGACATCGTGGTCACCATTCACGCCGATAACTCCGTTTCCGTAACGGATGATGGCCGTGGTATTCCGACCGGCATTCACCCGGAAGAGGGGGTTTCTGCGGCGGAAGTGATCATGACCGTCCTGCACGCAGGCGGTAAATTCGATGATAACTCCTATAAGGTGTCCGGCGGTCTGCACGGCGTTGGCGTTTCCGTTGTAAACGCCCTGTCGCAGAAGCTGGAACTGGTGATTCGCCGCGAAGGTAAAGTCCACAATCAGATTTACGTCCACGGTGTGCCGCAGGCTCCGCTGGCAGTCACGGGTGAAACTGAAGCCACCGGGACACAGGTCCGTTTCTGGCCGAGCTATGAAACCTTCACCAACGTCATTGAATTCGAATACGAAATTCTGGCTAAACGCCTGCGCGAGCTGTCGTTCCTGAACTCCGGCGTGTCGATTCGTCTGCGCGACAAGCGTGATGGCAAGGAAGATCATTTCCACTACGAAGGCGGCATCAAAGCGTTCGTTGAGTATCTGAATAAGAACAAAACGCCAATTCACCCGAATATCTTCTACTTCTCCACCGAAAAAGACGGTATCGGCGTAGAAGTGGCGCTGCAGTGGAACGATGGTTTCCAGGAAAACATCTACTGCTTCACCAACAACATTCCACAGCGCGATGGTGGCACACACTTGGCGGGCTTCCGTGCGGCGATGACCCGTACCCTGAACGCCTACATGGACAAAGAAGGCTACAGCAAAAAAGCCAAAGTCAGTGCCACCGGGGACGATGCCCGTGAAGGCCTGATTGCCGTCGTGTCGGTGAAAGTGCCGGATCCGAAATTCTCCTCGCAGACCAAAGACAAGCTGGTTTCTTCCGAAGTGAAAACCGCGGTTGAACAGCAGATGAACGAACTGCTGGCGGAATACCTGCTTGAAAATCCGTCCGATGCGAAAATCGTGGTCGGCAAAATTATTGATGCGGCGCGTGCCCGTGAAGCGGCGCGTAAAGCCCGTGAAATGACCCGTCGTAAAGGCGCGCTGGACTTAGCAGGCCTGCCGGGCAAACTGGCGGACTGTCAGGAACGTGACCCGGCCCTGTCCGAACTGTACCTTGTGGAAGGGGACTCTGCGGGCGGGTCTGCGAAGCAGGGCCGTAACCGTAAGAACCAGGCGATTCTGCCGCTGAAGGGTAAAATCCTTAACGTTGAGAAAGCGCGCTTCGACAAAATGCTCTCTTCGCAGGAAGTGGCGACGCTTATCACCGCCCTGGGCTGCGGCATTGGTCGCGACGAATACAACCCGGACAAACTGCGCTATCACAGCATCATCATCATGACCGATGCCGACGTCGATGGTTCGCACATCCGTACGCTGCTGTTGACCTTCTTCTATCGTCAGATGCCAGAAATCGTTGAGCGTGGCCACGTGTATATTGCGCAGCCGCCGCTGTACAAAGTGAAGAAAGGCAAGCAGGAACAGTACATTAAAGACGACGAAGCGATGGATCAGTACCAAATCGCTATCGCGCTTGACGGTGCGACTCTGCACACCAACGCCAGTGCCCCGGCATTGGCTGGTGAAGCGCTGGAAAAACTGGTTGCCGAATTCAACGCGACTCAGAAAATGATTGGCCGTATGGAACGTCGTTTCCCGCGTTCGCTGCTGAAAGCCCTGATCTACCAGCCAACGCTGGCAGAAGCTGAGCTTAGCGATGAGCAGAAAGTGACCCGCTGGGTAAATCAGTTGGTGACCGAGCTTAATGAAATCGAGCAGGCTGGCAGCATGTGGCAGTTTGACGTTCGTGAGAACGCCGAACAGCACCAGTTCGAGCCTATCATCCGCGTGCGTACCCACGGTGTGGATACCGATTATCCGCTGGATCATGAGTTCGTTACCGGGGGCGAATACCGCCGTATCTGCACCCTCGGCGAGAAGCTGCGTGGTCTGATCGAAGAAGATGCGTTTATCGAACGTGGCGAGCGTCGTCAGCCGGTTGCCAGCTTCGAGCAGGCGCTGGAATGGTTGGTGAAAGAGTCACGTCGTGGATTGTCTATTCAGCGTTATAAAGGTCTGGGTGAAATGAACCCTGATCAGCTGTGGGAAACCACCATGGATCCGGAAAGCCGCCGTATGCTGCGCGTAACCGTCAAAGACGCCATCGCCGCCGATCAGCTGTTCACCACCCTGATGGGTGATGCCGTTGAACCGCGTCGTGCCTTTATCGAAGAGAACGCCCTGAAAGCGGCGAACATTGATATCTAAGCGATCGATGCTGTAATGAAGAGCCGCGCGATATGCGCGGCTTTTTTATGCCTTCAGTATGGCGGGGTCGCTATCCGTCAATCGACATCACATCAGGCAAACGCGCCACCAGCCTGTCTACGGCAAGCCTCACCTTCAGCGGCAGATGCCGCGTTTGCGACCAGACCGCCTGAACATCAAACCGCACATCACGTGCTTGCTGTAAAAGGGGAATCAGCTTGTCCTCTTTTACGTCGCGGCGAACCATCCAGCACGGCAACCACGCAATACCGTGCCCCGCCAGAGCCGCATCGGCAATCGCCTGCAAATCATCCATATTAATCTGCGATTTGGGGATGAAAATATGCCCATCGCCCTCGTCGTCTGCGAGCTGCCAGGGCAAAACTTTACCTGCCTGGAGGTAGTTAATAGTGGTATGAGCATTCAGCGCGGAGACGTTCAGTGGCACGCCGTTCTTTGCCAGGTACACTGGCGCGGCGCACAGGACCATCCGGTGTTCACCTAATTTTCTGGCCACCAGCGATGAGCTGTCAGGTAGCGTACCGTTGCGAATGGCCATATCAAACCCTTCTTCCACGATATCAACCACACGATCGCTGAATGACATTTCCAGGGTGATCCCGGGGTGTTCTCTTGCCCACTCGACCAGTAACGGTGCGACGCATTGTCGGCCAAACAGCACCGGCAACGAGATGCGCAGGCGGCCGCTCACCTGATGTTTTCCGGATTCCAGCAGCATTTGCGCATGGCGAATATCTTCCAGCGCGCGATGGCAGCGTTCGTAAAACAGCGTGCCGTCGTCGGTTAGGCTTTGCGTACGGGTCGTTCGCTGAAATAAACGCACGCCGAGTCGTTCTTCCAGCCGCGCAATACTTTTCCCTACCGCCGAGCGCGATACATGCAAGCGGGTAGCGGCCTGCGCAAAACTGCCAGCCTCAACGGCGGCAACGAAAACGGGAATATCCTTCAGGCTATCGCTCATTAAATGTATCCATTGCGGCGTCAATAATGAGACAACTTATCGCCACTGGAGCCTCAGCGTCAACGTTAGACTGTAGGTATTGAAAGCTCATGTGATGATGCGGAGAACAAAATGACTGACACAATGCAACGCTGGACCCTGAACGCGCTTGGGCGTGAAAACCTCCATCTGACTCAGGAGACCATTCCACAGCCGGGTCCCGGTGAGGTCCGGGTGCGGGTGAATGCGGTGGCGCTCAACTATCGCGACAAAATGGTGATCGAAGGCAGTATGCCGATATACCTGGCATTTCCGTTCACCCCGGCGTCCGACATGGCGGGCGTAATCGACAGCACAGGTGAAGGGGTGACGCGTTTTAGAGTCGGTGCGCGGGTCATCTCTACGTTTTCGCCCGAGTGGATTGAGGGTAAACCTGCCGGGGACGCTCGCACGCTGCCTTATCGCACGCTGGGCGGCTACTTTCAGGGGATGCTGGCAGAGTATGTGATTATGAATGAAAACGGGCTGGTGGCGGCCCCGAACACGCTGGATGATGTTGAGGCCAGTACCCTGCCGTGCGCAGGGCTGACCGCGTGGTTTGCACTGATCGAACGAGGGGGGCTTCGGGCCGGGCAGACGGTGCTGGTGCAGGGTACTGGTGGCGTTGCCATGTTTGCGTTACAAATCGCAAAAGCGCACGGTGCGGAGGTCTTTGTCACCTCGGGTAGTGATGAAAAGCTGGCGCGAGCCAAAGCGCTTGGTGCCGATCATGGCATCAATCGCCTGAAGGGTGACTGGACAGAAGCAGTGTACGGCCTGACGCAGGATCGCGGTATAGACCACATTATTGAGACCGTGGGCGGAGCAAATCTCAAAAACTCGCTACGGGCGGTTGCCGTTCACGGGCGTATATCGGTGATTGGCGTGCTGGAAGGTAGCGAAATTTCGCTGCCTGCAAGCGAGCTGTTGTTGAAATCAGCGGTGATTCAGGGGATTGGGGTCGGGCATCGTCGGGCTCTGGAAGACTTTGTCCGCGCGGTGGATGCCACGCAGCTAAAGCCAGTGATTGCGCAACGCTACCGTTTCGACCAGCTTTCGCAGGCGCTTCAACATCTGGATAGCGGCGCGTTGGGAAAAATTGTCCTCACCCGAGAGTAAGCATTAATCTGCTGCCCGCTAGCGTCTTCTCTGCCACCTTCGGGTGGCGTTTTACGTTAAAAGGGACCTGTTTCTCTGCACTCGCAGCTCTATTTTTGTGCGCGGAATCGCGTTAGCATGAGTAAGAACTCACTTATCTCGGGGATCCTATGGCTATCAAACTCATTGCAATCGACATGGACGGAACGTTGCTCCTGCCCGACCATACTATTTCTCCGGCGGTTAAAAAGGCCATTGCGGCGGCGCGTGAACGCGGCGTGAAGGTGGTGCTGTGTACCGGTCGCCCGTATGCCGGTGTTCATAACTACCTGAAAGAACTGCACATGGAACAGGAAGGCGATTACTGCATCACCTATAACGGCGCTCTGGTACAGAAAGCTAGCGACGGCAGCACGGTGGCGCAAACGGCATTGAGTTACGATGATTACCGTTATCTGGAACAGCTTTCCCGCGAGGTGGGTTCCCACTTCCACGCGCTCGATCGCAACACGCTGTACACCGCCAACCGTGACGTCAGCTATTACACCGTGCATGAATCCTACGTCGCGACTATCCCGCTGGTGTTCTGCGAAGCGGAAAACATGGATCGCGATATTCAACTGCTGAAGGTGATGATGATTGACGAGCCCGCGATTCTCGACAAGGCCATTTCCCGCATTCCGGCAGACGTGAAAGAGAAATACACCGTGCTGAAAAGTGCGCCGTACTTCCTCGAAATCCTCGATAAACGCGTCAATAAAGGCACCGGCGTAAAATCGCTGGCTGATACGCTGGGTATTAAACCGGAAGAAGTAATGACGCTGGGTGACCAGGAAAATGACATTGCGATGATCGAATACGCTGGCATGGGCGTGGCGATGGAAAACGCCATTCCTTCGGTGAAAGAGGTCGCGAACTTTGTCACCAAATCCAACCTCGAAGACGGCGTCGCGTATGCGATTGAGAAGTTCGTTCTGAACTGATGTAAAGCGCCAGGCTTTGCTATACCCTGATGCAACCAACGCGCATCAGGGTACCTCCATGAAACAAATCACTTTTGCCTCCCGCCATCATCAGTTAACCAACACCCAAACCTGGACGCCTGACGGCCAATGGCTGGTATTCGACGTGCGTCCTTCCGGCGCTTCGTTTACCGGGGAAACCATTGAGCGCGTCAATATCCACAGCGGCGAAACAGAGGTGATTTACCGTGCTACCGACGGCGCACATGTGGGCGTGGTCACAGTGCATCCGCAGGACGAACGTTACGTCTTCATTCATGGCCCGGAACACCCGGATGCGACCTGGCAGTACGATTTCCACCACCGGCGTGGCGTGGTGACGTATCAGGGCGACACCCATAATCTTGATGCGATGGATATCACGCCGCCGTTTACAGCGGGCGCGCTGCGCGGCGGTAGCCATGTTCATGTGTATAGCCCGAACGGCGAAAACGTGAGCTTTACCTATAACGATCACGTGCTGCGTGAGCGCGACCCGGCGCTGGATTTACGCAACGTCGGGGTGGCGGTGCCGTTTGGCCCGGTTACCCCGTCGGGCCATCATCCGCGTGAATATGCGGGCAGCCACTGGAGCGTGCTGGTCAGCCAAACCACCCCGCAGCCGCAGCCGGGCAGCGATGAAATCAATCGTGCCTATGAAGAGGGCTGGGTTGGCAATTCACAGCTGGCGTTTATCGGCGATACTCTGTCGCTCAGCGGTGAAAAAGTGCCGGAGCTGTTTATCGTCACGCTGCCGACAGAGGAAGCTGGCTGGAAACGCGCGGGCGATGCCCCGCTGTGTGGTACGGAAAACACCCTGCCAGCACCACCCGCGGGTGTGGTTCAGCGTCGTCTGACCTTTACCCATGACCGGACGTATCCGGGGTTGGTGAACGTGCCGCGCCATTGGGTTCGCGCTGATCCCCAGGGCAACCGCATTGCGTTTCTGATGCGCGATGACGCGGGCGTGGTTCAGCTGTGGCTGATTGCAGCGGACGGCAGCGGCCTGCGCCAGCTGACGCATTGCAGCGGCATCCAGTCGGCGTTCAACTGGCATCCGTCAGGGAAATGGCTGGGATTGGTGGTGGAAAATCGGATTGCACTTTGCGATGCGCAGCGCGGAGAGATTCACTTTTTGACGGCCGATCATGAAAATCCTCCGTCAGGCGATGCGGTGGTTTTCTCCCCCAAGGGAGATGTCGTTGCCTGGATGGAGGAAACGCACGGCTATCGCCAGCTGTGGGCCGCGAAAACAGCGGTCTGAGTTACGGCGCAGGCATAGCCGCGGGCGGGATAATGGCATTCATCGCCTGCGTTTCTTTCTCGCTTTTCTCCACGCGGGTGCGAACGGTGTTGTCTTTGCGGAACAGATCCCACGGCAGCAGCAGCGTATCCGCGACGGCGGTGAGTGGCATATCCAGGGCAACCAGCGACTTGGTTCCCCAGCCGGTGGCTTCATCGCCCAGCATTTCTGCACTGGCGCGCGTGCCTGGATAGGTCCCTTCTTTGCCACCGGTGTGAGACATCACGCTGGAGCAGCCTGTCAGTGCCATCATCCCTGAATATAAAACGGGTAACAAAATTAAAATTTTCATCATGCGTTATCATCTTTGCCAGCACGCGAAGTGCTTGTGTATCGGGTTATAACGGCCCGCTGAAAAAATAAATAGTCCGAAACCAGCGCTCTGTGGCGTCTGTCGCACTTTCCCTGCCTGTGCAGTCTTTCAGTCTATGTCCTGTGACCGAAAGTGCAAAAAAAGTAAGACAGGTCCCCTTGATAAACGTTCCAGAAATCCCATTTTAAGAGTGTGGCCCACTAACGAACATGCCTGAGGGGTGTTTGGGGCGCGTGACCTGTCCATTGTGGAAGGTCTGTCTATTCTCGCTGATTTCAGGAGCTTTTTGATTATGCGTAACTTCGATCTATCCCCGCTGTACCGTTCCGCAATTGGTTTTGACCGTCTGTTTAACCTGCTCGAAAACAACCAGAGCCAGAGCAACGGCGGATACCCTCCGTACAACGTTGAATTAGTGGACGAAAACCATTACCGCATCGCCATTGCGGTGGCTGGATTTGCCGAAAGCGAGCTGGACATTACCGCCCAGGATAACCTGCTGGTGGTCAAAGGCTCTCACCCTGATGAACAAAAAGAACGTACCTATCTGTATCAGGGCATCGCTGAGCGCAACTTTGAGCGCAAATTCCAGCTGGCAGAAAATATTCATGTTAAAGGTGCCAACCTGGTGAACGGCCTGCTGTACATCGATTTGCAGCGTGTGGTTCCCGAAGCCAACAAACCGCGCCGGATTGAAATTAACTGATTCTGACGGGCGGCCTGCGCCGCCCAACTACAACCCGATGCTCGCCGTAAGGGAGCAACTGCGAGTCCAGAACTTGCAGGAACACACTCGCTTCTTAGAAGGAGAAACACCATGCGTAATTACGATTTAACCCCGATGCTGCGTCAGTGGATTGGCTTCGATAAACTGGCCAACGCCATGCTCAATCCCGGTGATGCTCAAGGTTTCCCACCGTATAACATTGAAAAGAGCGACGATAACCACTATCGCATCACCCTGGCACTGGCGGGCTTCCGTCAGGACGAGTTAGACATCCAGCTGGAAGGCACCCGTCTGACGATTAAAGGCAACCCGACTAAGCCTGAGAAAGAGCCGTCCTACCTCCATCAGGGACTAGTGACGCAGGCATTCAATTTGAGTTTCACCCTAGCTGAACATATGGAAGTCAGCGGGGCGACCTTTACCAACGGGCTGTTGCACATTGATTTGACCCGTAACGTGCCAGAAGCCATCGCCCCACAGCGGATCGCCATCAGCGAACGCCCGGCGTTAAACAGCTAAGGTTTTAGCCCTCACGAAGCCCCGCCAGTCGGGGCTTTTTTGTGCGCCACGATCCATACATCCCCGATGATTTCTGCAAGAATCCCTGTTATTCGTAATGTTATTCACAGGGAAAATACAATGAGTGACATAGCATTGACCGTCAGCGTGCTGGCACTGGTCGCCGTGGTGGGATTGTGGATAGGCAATATCAAAATCCGCGGCGTGGGGTTTGGTATCGGTGGGGTGCTGTTTGGCGGGATTATCGTCGGCCACTTTATCGAGCAGGCCGGGGTCACGCTCAGTGGCCCGATGCTGCATTTCATTCAGGAGTTTGGCCTGATCCTGTTCGTCTACACCATCGGTATTCAGGTGGGGCCAGGGTTTTTCGCTTCGCTTCGCTTCGCGTCTCCGGCCTGCGGCTTAACCTGTTCGCCATCCTGATTGTATTGCTCGGCGGAGTGGTCACCGCCCTACTGCATAAGCTGTTTGCCATTCCCTTGCCGGTGATGCTCGGCATTTTCTCCGGGGCGGTGACTAACACCCCGGCGCTGGGGGCCGGGCAGCAAATCTTGCGTGACCTGGGTGTGCCATTCGACGTGGTCGATCAAATGGGGATGAGCTACGCGATGGCCTATCCGTTCGGCATTTGCGGCATTCTGCTGACCATGTGGCTGATGCGGCTGTTCTTTCGTATCAACGTTGAAAAAGAAGCGCAGCATTTTGATACCAGCGTTGGGAACGGTCATGTCTTGCTGCAAACCATCAATATCCGGGTCGAAAACCCTAACCTTAACAATCTGGCGATTCAGGACGTGCCGGTGCTCAACGGGGACAACATTATCTGCTCGCGGCTCAAGCGCGATGAAATGCTGATGGTGCCGTCGCCCGGGACGCTGATCCACGTGGGCGACTTGCTGCATCTGGTTGGTCAGCCTGCGGATTTGCACAATGCGCAGCTGGTGATTGGTAAAGAGGTGGAAACGTCGCTGTCGACGCGCGGTACCGACCTCAAAGTTGAACGCGTGGTGGTCACTAACGAGAAAGTTTTAGGCAAGAAAATCCGCGATCTGCACCTGAAACAACGTTATGACGTGGTTATCTCCCGGCTTAATCGCGCGGGTATCGAACTGGTGGCCAGCAGCAATGCCAGTCTACAGTTTGGCGATATCCTCAATTTGGTCGGGCGGCCCGCGTCGATTGATGCGGTGGCGGCAGAGGTCGGTAACGCGCAGCAAAAGTTGCAGCAGGTGCAGATGCTGCCGGTGTTTATCGGTATCGGTCTGGGCGTGCTGCTGGGGTCGGTGCCGTTGTTTATCCCGGGCTTCCCGGTGGCGCTGAAGCTCGGTCTGGCGGGCGGGCCGCTGATCATGGCGTTGATCCTCGGGCGCATTGGCAGCATCGGGAAACTGTATTGGTTTATGCCGCCGAGTGCCAACCTGGCACTGCGCGAACTGGGGATAGTGCTGTTTCTGGCGGTGGTCGGCCTTAAATCCGGCGGCGATTTTGTCCGCACGCTGACCGAAGGCGACGGGCTGAGCTGGATTGGCTATGGCATCTTCATCACCGCCGTCCCGCTGCTGACGGTTGGCATTCTGGCGAGGATGTTCGCCAACATGAACTATCTGACGTTGTGCGGCATGCTGGCGGGGTCGATGACCGATCCGCCTGCACTGGCTTTCGCCAATAATCTGCACGCCACCAGCGGCGCGGCGGCGCTCTCGTACGCCACGGTGTATCCGCTGGTGATGTTCCTGCGCATCATCACCCCGCAGCTGCTGGCGGTACTATTCTGGGGCATGGGTTAGCGGGATTTCCGGGTGGATACGTCGTAAATGGTAATCCACCTGGTATTCCCGTGCGTTTCTGAACATCACCGAATAATTTAGAAATTCCCCGCTATCGCTATAGGACAGCGAAGTAATGCACAGCAGCGGGGTATGTAGTTCCACATTCAGCGACGTAGCCAGTTGTTTATCGGCTAATACCGGTGCCAGGCTTTCATAATTACCACTGATTGTTATCCCGCACTCCTTCTCAATGTAATCAAATTTTGACCCTTCCAGATGCGCCAGGGACAGTGTGCGAAACAGGCTGACCGGCATATAGCTGTCTTCCAGCAGCAGCGGCTTGCCTTCGACATAACGAATTCGACGGGAAAAGTAGATTTGACTGTTCACCGGGATCCGCAGCTTACCGGCAATCGCCGGGGGGGCAGGGATCACTTCGAAGGTCAGCACTTTGCTCACCACCGATCTTCCCTGCAAAAGCATGACTTCCACCAGGCCTGTCAAATTGGTCGTTTCCTGATGGACATCTTTGCGCGCCACGAAGGTGCCGCTGCCGTGTCGGCGTTCGACCAGTCCCCACGTCATCAGCAATTCGGTCGCTTTACGGACGGTCATTCGCGCCACGCCAAACTCCCGCGCCAGCGCTTTCTCGCCTGGAAGTGGGCTGCCCACACAGTAATCCGATGAGTTCAGGCGCAAACGGAGCTTGTCCGCAATGGATTTGTAGATCACCAGTAGACCTCTTTTAGCCAGTCACCAGG
The DNA here is from genome assembly GCF_033843265.1 of Scandinavium lactucae. NCBI lineage: Bacteria > Pseudomonadati > Pseudomonadota > Gammaproteobacteria > Enterobacterales > Enterobacteriaceae > Scandinavium > Scandinavium lactucae. Next base: position 147,425 of record NZ_JAWXRD010000028.1, on the reverse strand, counting down.
ACATTTTGATCCCGTGATGTCTGATTTATAAACAAAAAGTAGACATCATGGTGGCTTTTTAAACTATGAACGCGGTCACGGAACGCAGCGGCATATCCGCATTGCCGCGATGTAACTTCATATGCTCATGCCAGGTCAGTCAATAAATCCAATAAGACCTCTTCCCCTACAAGTTTCGATGAGGATGTAAAAATGCTCAGTCAGATACAACGTTTTGGTGGTGCAATGTTTACCCCAGTCCTGTTATTTCCGTTTGCCGGGATTGTGGTGGGCATTGCAATTATGTTGCAAAACCCATTATTTGTAAGTGAATCACTAACGGCTCCAGACAGCTTATTTCGCCAGATTGTTCACATTATTGAAGAGGGTGGCTGGACGGTTTTCCGTAATATGCCGCTTATTTTTGCCGTAGGGTTGCCGATAGGCCTGGCAAAGCAGGCTCCAGGCCGAGCGTGTCTGGCGGTGATGGTCAGTTTTTTGACCTGGAATTATTTTATCAATGCAATGGGAATGACCTGGGGGCATTATTTTGGCGTCGATTTTACGCTGGATACTGTGGCCGGAAGCGGATTGACAATGATTGCCGGAATTAAAACCCTCGATACCAGTATTATCGGTGCGATTGCTATTTCAGGGATCGTGACCGGTCTTCATAATCGCTATTTTGATAAACCCTTACCGGTATTCCTCGGCACCTTTCAGGGCACCTCATTTGTGGTGATGATTGCTTTCCTGGTCATGATCCCCTGCGCCTGGCTCACATTATTGGGCTGGCCGAAAGTCCAGTTGGGTATTGAATCATTACAAGCTTTTTTACGCAGTGCGGGGGCCAGCGGCGTTTGGCTGTATACCTTCCTGGAACGGGTGCTAATCCCCACCGGATTACATCATTTTGTCTATGGTCCCTTTGTATTTGGCCCGGCGGCCATTGAGGGCGGTATTCAGGTGTACTGGGCCGAGCATTTACTGGAATTTAGTCAGTCAACCGAATCCCTGAAAACCCTGTTCCCGGAAGGAGGGTTTGCCTTGTTCGGTAACTCAAAAGTCTTTGCCGCACCGGGAATTGCGATGGCGTTGTACTACACCGCTGCCCCGCAGAATCGTAAAAAAGCGGCCGGGCTGCTTATTCCAGCGGCGCTGACCGCCGTGCTGGTGGGGATAACCGAGCCGCTGGAGTTTACGTTCCTGTTTATTTGCCCGCCGCTGTTTGTCCTGCACGCCATACTGGCGGCCACCATGGCGACCGTAATGTACATGGCGGGTGTCTCCGGAAATATGGGGGGCGGCTTAATTGATACCATTCTGCCGCTGGACTGGATCCCGATGTTCCACAACCACTCCGGGATGATTTTTACCCAAATTGCCATCGGTCTGGCCTTCACCGTCATTTACTTCGTGGTTTTCCGCACCCTCATTCTGCGCTTCAACATTAAAACGCCGGGTCGCGAAGAGAGTGAAATTAAGCTCTACAGCAAAGCCGACTATCAGGCTTCACGCCAGCCAATCACGGCCTCGACGGCCAAAGACATTCAGCGTGGACAGGCCGCCGGGTTCCTTGAGGCGCTCGGTGGGGCCAACAACATTCGCAGCATCAATAACTGTGCCACCCGCCTGCGCATCACGCTGGTCGACATGACGCAGACCCAAAGTGACGACATTTTCAAAGCGCTGGGTGCGCACGGCGTGGTCCGACGCGGCGACGGCATACAGGTCATTGTCGGTCTGAATGTGCCAGTGGTGCGAGATCAGCTGGAAACCTTAATGAATGAAACCTTGATAACCGAACCCAAATCCATGACGGAGGCAGTATCATGAAAAAATTCTCAATCGTCGTAGCCGGTGGTGGTAGCACTTTTACTCCCGGGATTGTCCTGATGTTACTGGCAAACCAAGAGCGCTTGCCGCTGCGTGCCCTGACGTTTTATGACAATGACGGCGCACGCCAGGAGACCATCGCCGAAGCCTGCAAAATCATCCTTCAGGAGCAGGCCCCGGACATCAAATTTAGCTATACCACCGATCCGAAAGCCGCGTTCACCGATGTGGATTTTGTGATGGCGCATATCCGCGTCGGTAAATATCCAATGCGTGAAAAAGATGAAAAAATCCCGCTGCGCCACGGCGTGCTGGGCCAGGAAACCTGTGGACCCGGCGGAATTGCCTACGGAATGCGCTCGATTGGCGGCGTGCTTGAGCTGGTGGACTACATGGAAAAATATTCGCCAAACGCCTGGATGCTGAACTATTCCAATCCGGCGGCGATTGTGGCGGAAGCCACACGCCGTCTGCGGCCTAACGCTAAAATTCTCAACATCTGCGACATGCCGATTGGTATCGAAAGCCGAATGGCGGAAATCGTTGGCTTGCCTGACAGAAAACAGATGCGCACCCGCTATTACGGGCTAAACCACTTCGGCTGGTGGACCTCTATTGAAGATCTGAACGGCAATGATCTCATGCCAAAACTGCGCGAACACGTGGCTAAATTCGGTTATGTGCCGCCATCTGACGATCCGCATACCGAAGCGAGCTGGAATGATACCTTCGTCAAAGCCCGGGATGTGCAGGCGCTGGATCCCGACACCATGCCGAATACCTACCTGAAATACTATCTGTTCCCTGATTATGTGGTGAAGCACTCCAACCCGAATCATACCCGCGCCAATGAAGTGATGGAGCACCGCGAGAAGCATGTGTTTGGCTCCTGTAACGCCATAATTCAGGCCGGAAAATCGTCAGCAGGTGAGCTGGAAATTGATGAGCACGCGTCCTACATCGTGGACTTAGCGGCGGCGATCGCCTTTAACACCCAGGAACGGATGCTGCTTATCGTGCCAAACAATGGGGCAATCCATAACTTTGATGCCGATGCGATGGTGGAGATTCCATGTCTGGTGGGCAAAAGTGGGCCTGAACCACTGGTGGTGGGTGATATTCCGCATTTCCAGAAAGGGCTGATGAGTCAGCAGGTGGCGGTAGAAAAACTGGTGGTTGATGCCTGGGAGCATCGTTCTTATCAGAAACTGTGGCAGGCGATCACTTTGTCTAAAACCGTGCCGAGCGCGTCGGTGGCGAAGGCTATCCTGGATGATTTAATCGAGGCCAATAAGGACTACTGGCCAGAACTGCACTGACTTTCAGACTGCAGGGAACGTTCTAAAGCGCCCGGCGGCGTTGCACTTGCCGGGCCTAAGGTTCAGTCCAGTTAGCGCCACCGGGCAATGGTCTAACTCAAATGGTTTGCTGATGCTGGTTAAAGCGCGACGCCAGTGGCAGCCAGCACAACAGGATCAGCAATCCCATCAGGGTCATCAGCAGGCCGAGGCTGCTTTGGCCGTTTTGTGGCAACATCGCCGACAGCCAGGCTAATGCGCCGGAGCCGATATTTTGCAAACCACCGACCAGCGCGCCAGCCGTTCCGGCGAGGAACGGGAACGGCTCCATCGCCCCGCTGGTCGCCAGCGGGAACAGCATACCAGCCCCGAAGAAGAACAGGGCGGCAGGCACCAGCAGCGTCCAGACGTTCATCACGCCCAGCAGGCCCGGGATCCACATCATTACACCTGCCAGCAGGCAGCTAATCACCGACTGCCACATCAGGCTTGAGAAGCGTTTGTTCTGTCGACCGGCAAACCACGCGCCGAAAAACGCCGCCGGAATGGGCAGAATAAACAGAATGCTGACCACCATGCTGCTCAGACCCAATCCCGCGCCCAGCAATACGCCAGAACAGGCTTCAAACACCGCAATGCCTGCCAGGCCGCCAATCAACATCAGCAGATAACAGGTGAATGCGCTGTTGCCGAACAGCGTTTTGTAGCGCGTGACCAGCCGGGTCGGAGGGGCATTTTGCGGACGCGTTTCCGGCATCCAGCGTGCCATGCTAAAGGTAACAATGACGCATAGCCCCAGCAGGAAACCGTAGCACGCCCGCCAGCTCCACACCGTATCGAGCATCCCGCCAATCAGCGGGGCCAGCAGTGGGCTGACCAAAATCCCCATATTCAACAAACTGTTGGCATGACGCAGCTGTGTGCCTTCGTACAGGTCACGCGGCAGGGTACGCGCCATCACGCCGCCCACGCCGGTGCCCATGCCCTGAATGGCACTGGCGGCAATCAGCATCGTCAGGCTGTGCGTGGTCATGGCGACAATCGTCGCAAGCATAAAAATCGTCATCCCGATGAGGATCACCGGACGGCGGCCCACGCGGTCTGAAATCGGGCCGTAAAACAACTGTGAGACGCCATAGGTCAGCAGATACGCGGCCATCACGCTCTGCACCGCGCCTTCACGCACGTTCAACTCACGCGCCATATCGGCAATCGCCGGGATATAAATGGTCTGCGCCATCTGCCCAACGGCAACCAGCAGCACCAACATCAACAGCAAACTGACGTTCTTATGCCTTTTCATTCGATGAATACTTTGTGAATGGTTAAAAAGAAAGAATATGTGACTGGCACATCCGCAAAACGCGGAAGAAATCTACCACAGTAAAATGACATAACAACCATAACGGCAGGATCGTCGATGCGGCAGCAGGCAGGTTTTATACACAAGGCTCGGCAACAAATGTTGCCACAGGAAAGGGATGAAAGAGGGGCGGTTGCCCGCCCCTCTTCGGTACGGCCTGAACCTGATTACCGGAAGGTTTTCAGGACTGCATCAAGCAGTTGCAGCAACGCAACCATGAGTTTCAGGACTAACAGTGCTAGTTCCACTCCACCCATACGTTTCTCCTTAGGTTACAGGAGAACTTCCGACTGACTTACCTTTCCGCTGCCTGTCATCAGCCGTGTTGTTGACGTAACACAGTGTGCTCTCCCGGGGGTTAAGGCGCTGACGGCACCACCCGTTTCAGCCAGGACTTTTTTGCGCGCCGGTCGAACATGCGGCCCCCACATGGCTCACTGTGAACAGCTTCAGTATAGATAAATGCTGTATGGATGAACAGTATTTTGTCGACAAAATGCGCCGACTGTCGCATACTGCATAACGCGGTAAACCGTGACGTAAATTGCGCGATCGCCGTCCATCGCGTATACTTCTGCGGTTGACGTAACACAGTGCGCTTCGCGGCCACCAACCGTAAACCACTGACAAAAACCTCGCTCCGGCGGGGTTTTTTGTTTTCTTAGGTTTTGCAGCCAAATGTGACAAAGTGCGCAGTTTTTTGCGTGTGGCGATAAAGCGCTTGCCGCGAACGATTGGCTGTGCTTGTATAAATCCAGTTACTCACACAACATCATGGTCCCTAATGAACACTTACCTGAACGCAATCAATCTACTACCAACTGCGCACCCAGCCGCAGTGGTCGTCGTGCGTGTGGTGGTGGTCGTCGGCAATGCGCCGTAGGGTCCGGAACACACGATTCCAAAACCCCGCCGGCGCAAACCGGCGGGGTTTTTCGTTTAAGCCCCCCGGAAAGTCGGCCCAGAAGAACAGGACTGGAACATGGCAACTTCGGGCACAATGTCGTCAAACACGGCGTCTACGCAGACGACCTCACAGGCCAGGCGTTTTACCGGCGCACAGCTGATCGTTCACTTGCTGGAACGTCAGGGCATTACCACCGTCACGGGTATTCCGGGCGGAACGGTGTTACCGCTGTACGACGCCCTCAGCCAGAGCAAACAAATCCGCCACGTGCTGGCCCGCCACGAACAGGGCGCAGGGTTTATCGCCCAGGGCATGGCGCGCACCCAGGGTAAACCGGCGGTGTGCATGGCCTGTAGCGGCCCGGGCGCAACCAACCTGGTGACCGCCATCGCCGATGCGCGTCTCGATTCCATCCCGCTGGTGTGCATCACCGGCCAGGTTCCGGCCTCGATGATTGGCACCGACGCTTTTCAGGAAGTGGACACCTACGGCATCTCCATCCCGATTACCAAACACAACTATTTAGTGCGTGACATCAGCGAACTGCCGCAGGTTATCAGCGACGCGTTTCGTATCGCGCAGTCTGGCCGTCCTGGCCCGGTATGGGTGGATATTCCGAAGGATGTTCAGACCGCTGAAATTGATATCGATGACCTGCCGATGCCAGGCTGCAAAGCGCCTGCTCCGGTGTTTAACCTGGCCGATGTGCGCGACGCGGCGGCAATGATTAACGCGGCTAAGCGCCCGGTGCTGTATCTGGGCGGTGGGGTAGTCAATGTGCCGGAGCACATTCGTAAGCTGGCAGAAAAAGCCAATTTGCCGACCACCATGACCCTGATGGCGCTCGGTATGTTGCCGAAAGCGCATCCGTTGTCGTTAGGGATGCTCGGAATGCACGGCGCACGCAGCACCAACTACATCCTGCAAGAATCTGATTTACTGATTGTTTTAGGCGCACGTTTTGATGACCGGGCGATTGGTAAAACCGAACAGTTCTGCCCGAACGCCAAAATTATCCACGTGGATATCGACCGCGCAGAGCTGGGCAAAATCAAACAACCTCACGTGGCGATTCAGGCTGACGTGGGCGAAGTGCTCGACCAGCTGATCCCGTTGATTGAAGCCCAGCCGCGTGCCGAGTGGCGTCAGCTGGTGGCCGATTTGCAGCAGGAGTTTCCGTCGGCCATTCCGCAGGCGGGCGACCCGCTGACCCATTACGGGCTGATTAACGCGGTGGCGGCCTGCGTGGATGACGAGGCGATTATCGCTACCGACGTGGGGCAACATCAGATGTGGACGGCACAGGCCTATCCGCTCAACCGTCCGCGTCAGTGGCTGACCTCTGGCGGCCTGGGCACCATGGGCTTTGGCTTACCGGCGGCGATTGGTGCGGCGCTGGCGAATCCGCATCGCAAAGTGCTGTGTTTCTCTGGCGATGGCAGCTTGATGATGAACATTCAGGAGATGGCGACCGCGGCGGAAAATCAGCTCGACGTGAAAATCATCCTGATGAACAACGAGGCATTGGGGCTGGTGCATCAACAGCAAAGCCTGTTCTACCAACAGGGCGTGTTCGCCGCGACTTATCCGGGCATGATTAACTTTATGCAGATTGCGCAAGGCTTTGGCCTGCAAACCTGCGACCTGAATACTGCCGAAAATCCGCAGGCTGCGTTGCAGGAAATCATTTCTCGCCCAGGCCCGGCATTAATTCACGTCCGTATCGATCCTGAACAAAAAGTTTGGCCGATGGTCCCGCCGGGTGCCGCAAATACTGAAATGGTGGGGGAATAAGCCATGCAAAACGCAATTCATGACAACGTTATTCTGGAACTCACCGTGCGCAACCACCCGGGGGTAATGACCCACGTGTGCGGCCTGTTTGCTCGCCGGGCGTTTAACGTAGAAGGCATTTTGTGTCTGCCAATTCAGAACAGCGACAAAAGCCGGATCTGGCTATTGGTGAACAACGACCAGCGCCTCGAACAAATGATTAGCCAAATCGACAAGCTGGAGGACGTCGCCCATGTGACGCGCCATCAAAGCGACCCGGGCGTGTTCAACAAACTAGGTCTATTTTTTGAGTGATCCTTCTGTCGACTTCGCGATGGATGTCTTTATCATGTCCGGGCTGAGCAAAGCTGAGAGGACGGCATGATCTGGTTGACGTTAGCCACTCTGGTGGTGGTATTTGTGGTGGGATTTCGGGTAATCACCTCCGATTCGCGTCGGGCGATAAAACGCCTGAGCGAACGGCTGGGGATCACACCAATGCACATTGAATCGATGGTCGATCAGATGGGCAAACGCGCAGGTGAAGAGTTTCTGGGCTATTTACATCGCCCGAATGAAGCGCATATGCAGAATGCCGCGCAGATTTTGCTTATCTGGCAGGTGGCGGTGGTCGATGCCAGCGAGACCAATATGCTTTACTGGCACCGCCAGTTGCAAAAAGCGCGTCTTGCCGCGCCGGTCACCGATGCGCAGATCCGTCTGGCGCTGAGTTTCTTGCGGGAGCTGGAGCCGGATGTATCGGAGTTCAATGCGTTCCAGCATCGCTACAATATGCTGTTCATGCCACAGGACGGCGTGACCTGGCTGCACTGAGTCGTGTTTCCCCTCTCCCATAGGGGGAGGGGAAACAGACCACTCCCGTTAGAGCGTGATCACCACTGAATTACCCTGCGGTGCAATCACCACGCCCCATTCGCTGCCGGACTGAGAACCGCCCTGCACGCTGGCAACCTGCTGAACGTTGCGCAGGCACAGCGTCCAGTTACTGGCCTCGCCTTCACCCTGCACCTGCAGCGCATTGCCCTGACGTTTCGCCTTCAACGTAAACAGCGTAGAACCATTCGTGGCCGGAACCTGGCACACCGCTTCGTGGCCGTCTTCCAACGCAAACAGCTGGAATGCGGTGCCGTCGTGCCACGCGTAATCAGGCTTCTGCGTATTGTTACCCAGCGCCAGCAGGGTGTTATCACGCACGTACACCGGCAGGCTCAGCGCGTCATGCTGCTGTTTATGCCAGCGACTGCCCTGCACTTCGTCGTTGTGCCACAGGTGCGTCCAGCGGCCTTCCGGCAGATAGAACTGCACATCGCCCGCTTCGCTGAACACCGGCGCGACCAACACGGCATCGCCGAGCATGTACTGACGGTCGAGATAATCGCAGGTTGGGTCCTGCGGGAACTCCAGCATCATCGAGCGCAGCACCGGGGTACCGGTTTCGTTGGCAATCGCTGCCTGGCGATAGAGGTATGGCATCATCCGGCATTTCAGCTCGGTGAAGTGGCGCACCACATCGCAGGATTCATCGTCGTACGCCCACGGCACACGATAGGATTTGCTGCCGTGCAGGCGACTGTGGCTGGAGAGCAGCCCGAACGCGCACCAGCGTTTATACACGTGCGCCGGGGCGGTATTCTCGAAGCCGCCGATATCGTGGCTCCAGAAGCCAAAGCCAGACATGCCGATCGACAGCCCACCGCGCAGGCTTTCTGCCATTGACTCGTAGTTGGCGTAGCAGTCGCCGCCCCAGTGCACCGGGAACTGCTGTGCGCCGACCGAGGCCGAGCGCGCAAACAGCACCGCTTCCTGCTCGCCGAGGGTCTCTTTCAGCACGTTCCACACCAGTTCGTTGTAGATGAACGCGTAGTGGTTGTGCATTTTCTGCGGGTCGGAACCGTCGTGCCACACCACGTCGGTCGGGATGCGTTCGCCGAAATCGGTCTTGAAGCAGTCGACGCCGATATCCACCAGGCCTTTCAGTTTGTCGGCGTACCACTGGCACGCTTCCGGATTGGTGAAATCGTAAATCGCCAGCCCCGGCTGCCATTTATCCCACTGCCAGAGTGAGCCGTCCGGGCGTTTGAGCAAATAGCCCTTCTCTTTCAGTTCTTTAAATATCGGCGATTTCTGGCCGATGTACGGGTTGATCCACACGCAGATTTTCAGCCCTTTGGCTTTCAGGCGGCGGATCATGCCTTCCGGATCCGGGAAGGTCACCGGGTCCCATTCAAAATCGCACCACTGGAAGGCCTTCATCCAGAAGCAGTCAAAATGGAACACGTGCAGCGGCAGATTGCGCTCGGCCATCCCGTCGATAAAGCTGTTTACCGTCGCTTCGTCATAGTTGGTGGTGAACGAGGTGGTCAGCCACAGGCCGAAGGACCACGCTGGCGGCAGCGCCGGGCGACCGGTGAACTGGGTATAGCGGTTCAGCACCTCTTTCGGCGTTGGGCCGTCGATCACAAAGTATTCAAGGTATTCGCCTTCAACGCTGAACTGCACTTTCGATACTTTTTCGGAACCAACTTCAAACGACACACATTCCGGGTGATTGACCAGCACGCCGTAGCCGCGGTTAGTGATGTAGAACGGAATGTTTTTGTAGGATTGTTCGGTGCTGGTGCCGCCGTCGCGGTTCCAGGTGTCGATGGTCTGACCGTTACGCACCAGGGCGGTGAAGCGCTCGCCGAGGCCGTACACGGTTTCCCCCACGCCCAAATCCAGGCGCTCGAACATGTAGTTGCGGGCACTATTGCTGTCCTGCACGTAGCCGTTGTTTTTCACCTGGCTCCCGGTGATACGCACGCCGTTGCGCAGAAAATCGAGCGCCCAGAATTCGCCTTTGGAGACGCGCACGCTTAGGTTGCCGCTTTTCAGCTCGGCAAACTCGGCGGTGTTCTGCATCTCGACGTGCACATCCTTCTGCACGTTCAGCGGGTAGTGTGGGCCGTTATCCAGTGCGCCCTGGAAGTGCTCGATGCGCACCCCAACCACGCCTTCCTGTGGAGAGAAAAAGCGCAGCGTAAACAGCGGGGTATCCAGCTGCCAGGTGCGTTCGCGCACGTCACGCGGCGCGGCGTAGACCACCATTTCGTTGCCCTGCTGTTCGACATCGAACACCTGCAACGGGTGGATAAGATTCAGGCCAGGTTGAATGAGCCAGTTTCCATCACTGATTTTCATGCCTTGTTCCTCTTAGTTCGCTAATTCTTTGCTGACCGGAGCCTGCTCAAATTCTTTCTGATTGCGGCGCGCACCCTGCGCGATATCCGCCATGATTTTGCGTAAGTACGGGGTTTTCAGCGTGTAATAACGCTTGGCGATAATGGCGCTCAGCAGATAGCAGACCGCCGGGACCAGGGTAAACAGCGCGATGATGATGTTAATGGTGTCGGCATTTTGGGTTTTCGCCCCGGCGTCATAACCACCTGCCGCCAGCATCCAGCCAATCATCGCCCCGCCCAGCGCCAGGCCGAGCTTCAGCACGAAGAGCGTGCCTGCAAAGCTGATCCCAGTCAGGCGTTTCCCGTTGCACCACTCGCCGTAGTCGACGGTATCGGACATCATTACCCACTGGATTGGGGTCACCAGCTGATGCAGCACACCAATCACGAAGATGAAGCCGAACATGACCAGGTTGGCCTGAATCGGCACGAAGAACATCGCCACGCTCAGCACCGTCAGCGCGGCGTTGGTCCACCAGAACACGCTCACTTTGCATTTCCAGTCAGTGAGCGGTTTCGCCAGCGCCGAACCAATCAGGTTGCCTACGCAGTAGGTGCACAGGAAGGCGGTGAACAGCCCGGCGGAGCCCAGAATCCAGGTGGTGTAATACATCATCGCCCCGCCGCGCACGCAGACGGCGAGGATGTTGAGGATGGTCAACAGGCCGACGATGCGCCACTGATCGTTTTGCCAGATGTCCTTCAAATCTGAGCGCATTGACGAGGTGCTCGGCGGCACCTGGATGCGTTCTTTGGTGGTAAAGAAGCAGAAGGCCAGCATCAGGAACGCCACCATCGACAGCACGGCGATCCCGCCCTGGAAGCCAAAGGCTTTATCGTCGCCGCCAATCAGGTTTACCAGCGGCATCATCAGCACCGTGGAGAGCATGCCGCCCGCCGTCGCCAGCACGAAACGCCAGGATTGCAGGGAGACGCGCTGCTCTGGGTCACCGGTGATTACTCCGCCCAGGGCGCAGTAAGGGATATTCACCACTGTATACAGCAGGGTCAGCAGCGTGTAGGTCAGGGCGGCGTAAATCATTTTGCCGTTGAGGGACAGGTCCGGCGAGCTATAGGCCAGGACGCACACCAGGCCAAACGGGATGGCACCAAACAGGATCCACGGGCGGAATTTCCCCCAACGGCTGCGGGTGCGGTCGGCAAGCAGGCCCATGCACGGGTCTGAAATTGCATCCAGCGCACGGGCCACCAGGAACATGGTGCCGACGAAACCAGCGGGAATACCAAAAATATCGGTATAAAAAAACATCATGTAAAACATGACATTATCAAAAATGATATGGCTGGCGGCATCTCCCATGCCGTAGCCAATCTTCTCCTTCACGGACAACACTTCGTGAGTCATTTTTTTATCCTTAACAGCGTCATCGACTTCCAGTAACCGGTTACATGGTTGTAATCCATCGTCCCTGCCGATGGAATTCCAATATCTTGTTAGCGGATTACGTTTCTTGTTTTCTGTGATCGCGGTTCAGGAGAAGAATGTGTAAAAATGTAACTTGAGGATTTCCTGAGGGTTTATGCTCAATACGGTGATTTACTGCACAGGTACACGTAAATTTTTACATCAAAGAGTGTGGTAACTGCCTGAAAGTAGCTATAATGCGCCCCGCCTCCATGTAGCAATCGAGGCGCGGAAGGTCGTCGTCTCCGGTGAGGCGGCTGGACTTCAAATCCAGATGGGACCGCCAGCGGCCCCGGGCAGGTTCGACTCCTGTGATCTTCCGCCAATTTGCTTATCCTGAACGTCGCAGTGTCTTTAATTCCACCAAATCTAATGCTTGTATCCGTTCATTGCATATTCCATATTTCGCATGTGTTTTTTAAAATCATAAAATGTATATTCGGAATTCTTGTCAAAAATTTAATGATAATAGTGTGTTCATTGGCCAGGTGGATGCTCTCATTGGAGATTACTGTAATAATTGGTGCGTTTTTAAAACCCAATCGATGAGTTGCATGCAATGCCAGCTTCAAAAATACTACAAATGGTAAGTCGAAGATAAAAAAACCACTTGTGTCCAAACTGTAATAGTAAAACAAACAGAAAAATTAGCTCCGAACGCTTCAGAGATTGTTTTGGCTAATTCTTCATGTATCAAAGCCGCATGTATAATTTTGTAAAATTATCGCCAATAATAAGCGAGAAGGATCAGTAAGCTGAAGTTCTCATTCATCCAACATTCTTGGGTATTTTCTGTTTTTTAATTCCCTTCGTCCTAAACTTTTAAACCAATTCCCCAAACTCATCCCTGCATCCTTCGCTGCTTCTTCAAACTGCGCTTTCAGCTCAGGCGTAATACGCATCTGAAACGTAGGTGCTTTTCCGGACTTTGATTGGTTTTTATCACGTTTGACTGTTGTCATGTACGTACCTACAAGCGTAGAGTTTAATCATTCAGGTACGTACCTAAATATAAATCGCCCTGAATTTGAAGCGCTCCCGCCCAGTATTCTCAGTACCGAACGAGAGCTAACCGCACCAACTATCAAGGAGTTGATTATGGCTGATTCGCATTCTACAACAGAGCGTCCGTTCACTGAAACCGAGCGCAAATTAATTGTGGGATATCGTCCACGAAGTCGTGACAGAAATACCCCGAGCATAACGATTTGCGGGAAGTGGATGCGCACGGCGGGCTTTAATATCGGTCATCATATTGCGGTGAAGGTGATGGATGGCTGTATCGTGCTGGTCGCCGATAGCCCAAAAGAACAGGCGCTGATTGAAGAACTGCGCGAAACGAAACGGGCGTTAGCAGAAATTCAGGGGACGTTGTCGGCGGTGAAAATGGTCTAGCGCTTATCGCGTCGGATTTATCATACAACGGCAACGCCTGAGCAGTTGAACGGGCTTAGTCGGGTTATAAAGGAGTAAAGCCATGTCAACACAGAAAAAGCAGTGCATCCGTCTCAAATTAACTGACAAGATCGTGATTGAAGAAATAGCGAAAATGACAGAGCAACATCGCTGCCAGATTCTCAGTGAGGAATCACGATACTTGGTGATGGATGCCATCAGCAATCCGCCTGCACCGAATATTAGGCTGAAACGAGCTGCCAGGCGTTTACGCAGCATGGAGTAAGACGTGACCGAGCCAACGAAAAGCATCGAGCAACTCTATGAGGGCGGTCTGTAACCCACAAATAAATCGGGCCAGCATCCCGCTGGCCCTTGTCGCTACAGGTGACTCACTCATTCCCAGCCGGGCACCGCCCCACCGTTAAAGATTTTTTCTGCCGCTTTCGCCACTTCAGGTGACTGATACGACTGCATAAATTCTTTCACGTTCTCCGCGTCCTTGTTGTCTTCGCGGGTGACGATGATGTTCACATATGGCGAGTTTTTGTCTTCGATAAACACGCTGTCATGTACCGGCGACAGGCCGGTCTGCTGGATGTAGGTGGTGCTGATGATCGCCACATCGACTTTCGGATCGTCGAGCACGCGTGGCAGCTGCGCCCCTTCCATCTCCATAATATTGAGTTTATGCGGGTTGTCGCTGATATCCAGCGCCGTCGGCAGCAGGCCTTTGCCCGGTTTAAGGGTTATCAGCTTCTCATTTTGCAGCAGTAACAGCGCGCGTCCCAGGTTGGTCGGATCGTTAGGAATGGCGACGGTGGCCCCGTCTTTTAACCCGGAAACCGATTTAATCTTGCGAGAATATCCTGCCATCGGGAAGACGAAAGTGTTTCCCACTGCCACTAAGTGGAAGTCATGCGCTTTGTTGTCCTGTTCCAGGAACGGGCGATGCTGAAACACGTTGGCGTCCAGCTCCCCGGCGTTGGTGGCATCGTTGGGCAGTAGCGAACCGCTGAACCCGACCAGCTCGACGTCGAGGCCGTATTTGTCTTTGGCGACTTTTTTCGCCACTTCGGCCACGTCTTGTTCCGCACCGTTAATCACGCCGACTTTAATGTGTTTGGTGGTGTCCGTTTTTTGGTCACAGCCTGCCAGAAGGAGGCCAGTCATCAGCAACGCGCCGAGATGAGGAAGAGTTAATTTCACGCCAGAGTTCCTTTTTAAACAGTCCGTTAAAACAAGGTATGCCTGATGAAAAATGACTATAGCGACTTTGAGGGGGCGAGGGTAAAAACGAAAAGGAATGAGAGAGACGAAAAGGTGATAAAGCAGGTCTATAGCGTCTGAACGCGTAGGCCCGGCAAGCTGCGCCGCCGGGCCTACGGGTTACTTCAGGGTATTGGCAATGGCATTAAACATCAGCGACGCTTCCAGCGGCTGAGCGCTGAAGGACGGCTCGGCTTTCGGCCAAGCGGACCACTGCACGATCACCAGTTTTTGCTGCGGATTGACCACAATCACCTGGCCAAAAATACCCAACGCCCACATCGTGTCCTGGCTCGACAACCCTTGTTTCGGGCTGACCTCTTTGGCGTTCACCGGCACGCTGTTGTTCCACCACTGATAGCCATACATCCCGTCCGGATGCGACGCAGAAACCGATTTGTCGGCGGTGTTCCAGGTTCTGGCGTCTTTTACCCAGTTATCCGGCAGCGTCTGCGTGCCGTCCGGCAATACGCCATTGTCCATGATAAACAGCCCGAATTTGCCCCAGTCCTGCAATGTGGCGTTGAAGCCGTGTGCGCCTACGTCGTGTTTGCCGGGTTGATAGCTGTGCCACACCCCGTCATGCACCATGCCGTACGGCTGCCAGATTTTTTCCTGCAGGTTCTGCGCCAGCGATTTACCGGTGGCTTTCTCCAGGGTATCACCCAGCAGCCATGCCCCGCCGGAAGAGTAAGACCAGGCCGCGCCCGGCCTGGCGTAGGCGCTGCGGTGCGGGTCTTTCACCAGCGCGTTCACGCAGGCATAGGTGTCTTTATTGGCTTCACACTGGGTCAGTTTCGCGAAGTCAGACTGTGGATTGGTGTAATCCTCATTCCAGGTCACGCCGGAGGTGTGCTGCATCAGCTGGCGCACCGTGACGTGTTCCCAGGCGGTGCCTTTGACATCCGGGTTATATTTGACGATTTCATCGTCCAGCGAGGTAATTTTGCCCTCTTTTACCGCCACACCGACCAGCGTCGAGACCACTGATTTCCCCACTGAGCGCGAGGTCCACAGCGTGGTCGGGGTATTGCCGTGGCTGTAATACTGGTACGCGATTTTGCCGTCTTTGATGACCATCATTCCGGTAACGTCGTTACGTTTGAGGTAATCCTGCAAATTATAATCGTGGCCCTGATAGTGATAGGTCGCGGCGCTCAGAGAGCGTTCCATGACCGGAATGGGCCGGGCGTGGCCCGCTTTAAACACGTCGCCCGCGTAGGAGCGATAGTCGTTCCGAAAGCCAACCACGCGCTGCTGTTGGTTCCAGGTCAGCATGTTTTTTACGTCAGGCAGTTGAGTATCAACCGGAGCCGGGCAGGTGGTCAGCTGCGGCACGCCGCAGTCATTGGCGGCCTGCGCCGCGTTGGCCTGTAAAGAGGCGGTGAGGCAAAGTGCGAGTAAACAGAGTGGAGCAGAAAATGTGCGCATAAAGAGCCCTTCATCGTGGTCGTTATCAGATGTTGGGCCCCACTGTAGGGGAGATTTTTCAGGCCACACAGTCAGTGAATGGGGGAAAATCCCCCGTTAGCGAGGCAACAGCCGATCACAGTCCCAGCGCGCTCAGGCCGAGATGATCGTCGGGGCGTCGGCCCTGCGGCCAGCGAAACTGGCGTTCGTATTCGGCGATCGGCCGGTCGTTAATGCAGGCATAGCGTTTGCTCATCAGGCCGTTATCATCAAACTCCCAGTTTTCATTGCCGTAAGAACGGAACCAACTGCTGCTTTCATCGTGCCATTCATAGACAAAACGCCCCGCTATGCGGTTATCAGTGTAGGCGCACAGTTCTTTGATGGGGGCTGACGCTCAGTGGAACGAAAACTCACGTTAAGCATTTTTTGGGACCAATGGAACGAATACTCGCCTTAAAGGACAGCTCGCTGAGCTGGAATATGTGGAGTAATCCATAATGGAATGGCCTTTTGGCTAACGGGATTTAACCACAGTCGTTTTTTGAAAGACAAAAAACTATTGACATGTTCTCATGTTTCTTTTGCCATACGGGAGATATAAAAATGAACATTTCTAGCCTTTTCCGCTCCGCACCAGTTGCAAAGCTTCCTTCTTATACCAGTTCGGAAGTTAGACATTCTGCGAAAAATTTTATTAATGATCTGAAAGGCATTAAAAATACGGCGGAGACTAAAGGGAGTAAAGTTTCATCCATGTATCAAAAAACAGAAAATTATGCTAACAAGTTAGCAAAAAGTGCCGATAAAGGAAATATTAAAGATACGCTGAAAAATGTAAGTAAATTAGAGAAACATTCAGAAGCTTTATTTTCCGCAACGGGTAGTCCATTTACTAGAAGTGCCATTGCGGCAGCAAGAGAGGAACGATTAAATATTTATTCGCTACTTGTGAATAACAAACTCTCTTTACGGTAACTGGAGCACTATTCTGCAAAGCTATTTAGTATCGTTACGGGGCTAATTTTAGTGAACCTCGATGGCTGATGTTAACCTTGCCGCATGCCGGCAAGGTTATTTAGCTAAATTGCGCTGTTTGAGATGAGTGTAAACGTTTCATCTTTTAAAATTTTGTATACAGTGGAACGTGCAATGCAGAGCTGTCGGGCTATCGCCGTCGCGCCGGTACCTTCCTGATGAAGTACAAGCACGACATTACGGTCGACGATACGCCTGCGTCCAAATTTGATGCCTTTCAGCTTTGCTTCCAGTCGGCCTTCATTGGTACGTTCCAGTATCCTGCACCGTTCGGCCTGTACCTCCGCTGACAGAATGGTGACTACCATTTTACCCATTTCGCCGTCGGTGCTGATCCCGCCATCAATAAACCGGACGGCCACACCTTGGGTGTCAAACTCTTTTATCAGCTGGATCATATCGGCTGTATCCCGGCCAAGGCGATCCAGTTTCTTAACCAGAATTCAGCCGATACTCCAGCTCTGTGCGCCATTTGCGGTCGAGAAAGGCCACGATGGCGTCGCGGCCTTCAATAAACTCGCTGCGATTGCGCCAGCTGCTGTCCAGCGTGTAGGCCAGCGAGACTTTCTCCGGGTTGCGACTGTTCCAGCCATCTTCGGCGGCGCGCACCTTTTGAATCGCGCTTTCCAGGGTAAACGGGGGCAAAGGCGGACGTTGTTCACGCATAATTCACTCCGACAGATTCAGGTTTACTCATCCTGGCACAACTTCGTTTAATGATGTGACTTCTTCAACGGCGCTTCTTTCAGCCACCACGACAGCGCAAACGCCAGTACCATGATACAGGCCGCCATCAGGAATGCCGCATGGATGGCGGCCCCGAAGGCATCGAGGTAATCGGTGCGCAGAGTTTCCGGCAGATGATGCACCGCCACCGGGTTCAAGGCGCGCGGCATTTCTGCGCCTTCCGGCAGCAGGCGGCTCAGGTTGGATTGCAGCACATGGGTAAACACCGCACCAAACAGCGCCACGCCGATGGAGCCGCCAATCGAGCGGAACAGCGTCACGCCGGAGGTCGCCACCCCGTACAGGTTCGGTGCCACCGAGTTCTGTACCGCCAGCACCAGTACCTGCATCACCAGGCCGAGGCCCATTCCCAGCACGCCGGTGAACAGATACAAATGCCACGTCGGGGAGTTGATGGTAATGCGGGTCAGTAACAGCATGCCGATAAAGCCCAACAACGTCCCGACGATCGGATACAGGCGATATTTCCCGGTGCGGCTGATCAGCCGTCCGCTGATAATCGAGGTCAGCAGCAATCCGCCCATCAGCGGGATCAGCTGGAGGCCAGCTTCGGTCGGTGTGGCGTTTTTCACCACCTGCAAATAGAGCGGCAGGAAGGTGACCGAGCCAAACAGCGACATCCCGATGATAAAGCCAATCAGGCTGCACAGCAGGAAGCTGCGGTCGCGGAACAGCGACAGCGGAATAATCGGCTCGAACGCCAGCCGTTCTTCATAAATAAATCCGGCAATACCGACCAGACCGAACGCCAGAATGCACCACAGCTGCGGGTCGCTCCATTCGCGTACCGTGCCGCCTTCGGTGGTAAACAGGGTAATACACAGCAGCGCCATGCTGAGATACAGCGCCCCGAGCCAGTCAATCTGATGGGTGGTGCGTTTGTTGGTGCTGTGGAATACCGCCCCGATCACCAACAGCGCAAACAGGCCCAGCGGCAGGTTGATATAGAAAATCCAGCGCCAGGAGGTGTGCTGCACGATAAAACCGCCAATCAGCGGGCCAATCACCGTGGCAAGACCAAACACGCCGCCGAACAGCCCCTGATAGCGCCCGCGATCGGCGGGGGGAATCACGTCGGCGACCGCTGCCATGCTGATAACCATCAGACCGCCGCCGCCCAGGCCTTGCAGACCGCGCATCAGCACCAGTTGAGTCATGTTTTGCGCCAGTCCGCACAGGGCGGAACCGACAAGGAACAGCACGATGGCGATTTGCAGCACCCGCTTGCGGCCAAACAGATCGCCGAATTTACCGTACAGCGGCACCACGATGGTCGATGTCAGAATATAGGAGGTTACCACCCATGACAGCTTATCGAGGCCGCCGAGTTCGCCGACAATCGTCGGCAATGCGGTCGAGACAATGGTCTGATCCAGCGCCGACAGCAGCATGACTAACAGCAACGCGCTGAATAACAGGCGGATGGACTTCACGCCAGTTGCCGGAACGTGCTGCGGTTGAGTCGTCTCTTGAGACTCCATAACAGGCTCACTTGAAATTAATTAAATACATAATTAATATTTATGTAAGTTAGGGTTCAGGTCAAGGGACACCCCGCAAATGAAAGCACAGAATGGCAAGGATAATTCCGAGAAGCCACGTCGTCCAGGGCGTCCGCGCGGAAAGAAGGCTGGAGCCGACAACCGCGAGCAGTTGATGGATATTGCGTTGACGTTGTTTTCCCGCGAAGGGATCGCCCGCGTGTCGCTCAACGCCATCGCCAAAGAGGCAGGGGTAACGCCCGCGATGCTGCATTACTATTTCAACAGCCGCGAAGCGCTGATTGAACAGCTACTCGAAGAGCGCTTTATGCCGCTGCGCAACCGCATCAGCACCGCATTTGTCGAGCATCAGGATGACCCGGTAAGCGCCTTCACCCAAATGGTGCGGGTGCTGGCGGAACTGGCGGAGCAGAACGCCTGGTTCGCCCCGCTGTGGATGCAGGAGATGATTGGCGAAATGCCGATCCTTCGCCAGCACATGCAGGCGCGTTTCGGCGAAGACAAGCACCACAAACTGCTCACCACCATCGCGCACTGGCAGGAAAGCGGGAAGCTTAACCGCGACCTGTCCCCGGAGCTGCTGGTGACGACCCTGATTAGCCTGGTGCTGGTGCCGTTTTCCCGTCTGCGTACCGACGAACGCCTGAAATCCGTTTCCCCTGACACTATTGTGCGCCACGCGCTGGCGATGATGGGCCAGGGGATCGGCGGTTAAAGAGTTTTGGTCAGGTAGTGGCGCTGCATGCCCTGGTGCGGGAAATCATTGATGGTGTTATGCAGGGTAAAGCCGCATTTCTGATAAAACGGCAGCGCCTGGAAACTGGCGGTGTCGACCAGCATATGGTGACAGCCCCAGTCGCGGATGCGCTTTTCCGCTTCACGAATCAGCTCGCCGCCCAGCCCCTGACCACGCGCGGCTTCGCTGACCCATAAAAAGTCGATACACAGCCAGTCACCTTTGCGTTTGCCAATCAGGCCGCCGAGCATGTTTCCGCGCTCATCCCGGGCGTAAACCCCCAGATCGTGCCAGTCTTTGGTATCAATAAACTGGCTGTTAAAAGCGCGTAATCCGGTGAGTAATGCTTCCTGGTCCTGTTGAGTCACTTTCTCGGTAATCTCAATTTGCATGGCCTGTCTCCGTGTTGATATGTCTAAAACTCCCCCCATTATTGAGTGCGGACACCAACATCTCAATCAGTGATATGATTCCAGGCAAAGAAATCAGGTTGTTGAGGGAAAGATGGGCTCGACCAGGAAAGGGATGCTGAACGTACTGATAGCCGCCGTGCTGTGGGGCAGTTCCGGCGTCTGTGCGCAATACATCATGGAACAGAGTCAGATGTCGTCGCCGTTTTTGACCATGGTGCGCCTGCTGTTCGCCGGGTTCATCCTGCTGATGCTGGCCTTCGTGCATGGCGATAACATTTTCCGCACTCTCAAGAGCCGTAAAGATGCACTGAGCCTGCTGATTTTCTCGATTGTCGGTGCGCTAACGGTACAGCTCACCTTCCTGATGACCATCGAAAAATCGAACGCTGCCACGGCGACAGTGCTGCAGTTCCTGTCGCCGACGATTATCGTGGCATGGTTTGCCCTTGCCCGGAAATCGCGGCCCGGTATTTTGGTGTTTGCCGCTATTTTGACTTCGCTTATCGGCACATTCTTGCTGGTCACCCACGGCAACCCGACGTCACTGTCCATTTCCCCTGCGGCGCTGTTCTGGGGAATTGCCTCGGCGTTTGCCGCTGCGTTCTATACCACCTATCCGTCTACGCTGATTGCGCGCTACGGTACGCTGCCGATTGTCGGCTGGAGTATGCTGCTGGGCGGGGCGTGTCTGCTGCCGTTCTACGCCGGGGAAGGATTACATTTCGTGATTAGCGGTAATCTGCTGCTGGCGTTTTTCTATCTGGTCGTGATTGGCACCTCGCTGACGTTCAGCCTGTACCTGAAGGGCGCACAGATGATTGGCGGCCCGAAGGCCAGCGTGCTGAGCTGCGCCGAACCGCTGAGTAGCGCGCTGTTGTCGGTGTTGCTGTTGGGCGTCAGTTTTGCGTTGCCGGACTGGATTGGCACGCTGCTGATCCTCTCGTCGGTGGTGCTGATTTCGCTCGATTCACGCCGTCACGCCCGGCTCGGTTAAGTTGAACATGCTTTTGCGCATTCATCGGCCTGAACATATAGTTAACGGTATTGCACCTTGCAACATAAGGGATCCATTATGAAAACCACGCCATTACTTTGTCTGCTGGCCTGTCTGGCCGCCCCGGCCGCGTATGCCAACTCTCCAATGCAAGGCCTGCAGTTTGAACAACAAAAACTGCAGGTGATGAAGGACGTCAAAAAAACCTGTACCCCGAGCAAAAACCTAAGCGAAACCGACTTCGCTAACAAAATTCTCGCGAACGAAGATAACAAGCGCCACGTGCGAGACGCGACGCTGGCAATGGAACGTAATAACCAGAAGAACTACTGGGACGCCATCGGGCAAATCCAGTGCCCGGATCTGTGATCCGGGCGGAAGGCTTATTTAATTCGTACTTTCGTTGCCACCAGCAAGGCGGTGAGTAGCATCAGGGTGCCGGAAAGCATCAGCGGCGAGAGTAAACCGAAATGGTCCAGCGCCACGCCGCCCACGGCGGCCCCGCAGGTGTTGGCCAACTGGATAACCGCTACCTGAATGGAACCGGCTTTTTCCGCCTGATCGGACAGCGAGCGGGTTATCCATGTCGACCAACCGACCGGTACCAGCGCAAAGGCAAAGCCCCAGATAACCGCCACCGTCGCAGCCACCCATTTCTCGCTTCCCCACACAATCAGTATCAGGGCGCTAATCGCGAGGATCAGCGGGGCGCAGGCCAGGGCCACTTTCACCGAGCGTTTGAGGATCACGGCGGAAAGCGATGTGCCAACAAAACTCGCGATGCCAAAACTTAACAGCACCAGCGTCAGGCCATCGACATCAAAGCCCGCAAGGTTCATGAACACCGGGCGTATGTAGGTAAAGAACGCGAACTGGCCAGCAAAAGCCATGAAAATCGCGGTCATCCCTGCCAGCACGCCGGGGCGTGTTAACAACCCGAACATGTTTGCTTTCGGCCCGGTTTCGCCGGGTAACGACGGCAGCACCTTCCAGACCCATATCACACACAGCAGGCCCATCAACGCCGCGCCGTTAAACACGTTACGCCAGCCAATAATACCGCCTAAAAAGCTGCCGAGCGGGGCGGCAATCACCAGCGCGATAGACACCGCGCCAAAAATGACCGACAGCGCTTTAGGCACCATCCGCGCCGGAACCAGCCGCATGGTTAACGAGGCGGACATCGCCCAGAACCCGCCGAGCGCCAGGCCCAGGCACGCGCGCCCGAGTAGCAACAGGCCGAAGCTTGTGGCAAACGAGACCAGCAGGCAGGAGAGGGTGAGCAGGACAGAGAACAGAATAACCACGTAGCGGCGGTCGGTTCGGCCAATCACATGGGTAATGAACAGGCTGGCGAACATCGCCACGAAGGCGGTGGTAGTGACCGATTGCCCGGCCACGCCTTCGGTAATGCCCAGCTCCTGCGCCATCGGCGTCAGCAGGCTAACGGGCAGAAATTCAACGGTAATCAGGCAGGCAACGCAAAACGCCACGGCAAAAACCGCCGACCAGTTGGGACGGGTTAGCGTCTCACCGCGGGGGAGTGTTTCAGTACATTCGCTCATGGGACACCTGCGCAATTTCGATGGGAAAGTTGCGCAGTGTAACATTTTGTTTGTGACGTATTTAACGTTTTGACAACTTTAGGGTGGCAAACAATCCCCTCTCCATGGTGGGAGAGGGGGAAATTACGGCACAGGCGGCGAAATAGGTTCAGCCGCAGTCGGCGCAGGCGTAACAGGTTGCGCCGTGCTCACTTCGCCGTTGCGCATCGTCTGGGTGACTTCCTGCTTGCTCATATTCACCGCGTGCAGCTGTCCGTTGACCGTCGGTTTGAGTGGGGCATTGGCCTGTACGTTGCCGCTGGCGCGTAACTGGATATTGCCGTCGCCGCCGAGAGGCAGCCCTGGCCAGCCCCACTGTTGCAGAATATCCAGCGGCACGCCGCGTCCGTTCAGGTTAATGGCGACCTCCCGCTGCGGTTGCTGTGACACCGCGCCGGTGGCTTCGAGGATGCCTTTTTCGGTGAAGGCGCTCAGCTCATTGATATTAACCTGCGCGTCATTCGCCACCAGTTTCAGCGACGGGCGGCGTACGTCCACCCGGTTGAAGGTTGCGGCAGCGGCATTCAATGCCGCGCTGCCGCGCCATACGCCCCAGCTGCCGTTTTTCGCCAGCTGCAGGTTGTCGCCGTAGCCGTCGAGGGAAGTGGTTTGCCACGGGAACGCCGGGTCGATATCAATAACCAGATTGCGGCTGGCGGTGAATTTCGTCAGGGTGACGCTTTGCAGCCAGGCCGGGAGGGGGGCCATCCACAGCTGTTTCCAGTTGGACGGCAGGGTGTATTCCAGCCCGGCGATGGCGGTGTCGTCGAGCACCAGCGCGTGGCCGTTGCGTAACCAGTTGCCGGAGGTGCGCACCATGCCGCCTTCCCAGCGCGAGGTGAACTGGCGGAGTGCCACACCCTGCGGCGAAAATTCGGCGTTAAAAATAGGGTCCATCAGGTGCAGCGAACCATAAATAAATTCGTCAGCGTTCATCGACAGACGCCCGCCCTCGCTGGCCCAGTCGCCGTTGCTCAGGGTCAGGTCACGCAGGCTCAGATCCAAATCGGCAATCGCCCAGTCCGGGCCTTGTAGTCGGGCATCTGTCACTTCCAGACTGCCAATCGTCAGCGAAGGGACGGTCATCAGCGGGGCGAAGAAATCGGCCAGTGATTTATCGCTCTGCATACGGATATCGGTCAGGCGCAGGCTGTCGACCAGCCAGCTACCATCGGCATTGCGTTTGGCGTTCCCGGTTAGCGAGCCGCGTGCGATATCGGCCCCCAGCGTGCCGAGCGTCACCACGCCATTGTCGATGCTGCCCTGCACCAGCACGTTGGTGGCCGGTATCCCGTTGAGGGTCATCGAGCCCGCGCTTATCTGAATTTGCGTTTGTTTCCCGAGCACGTTGCCGGCTTCTGGCATCCACGGCGATACGCCGCCGGTCACGCGCTGGGCGCTAAGATCCCAGTCGCTTTCTGGGCTGTTCAGTGCCATGTTGCTCAGTTGCAGGGTGTCGGCTTCAAACGGGAACGGCGCGTTGGACGGTGACAGGTTAAGGGTGCCATCCTGCAAGGTAATGGTATCGGCGTGCAACGGATCGGTGAGCTGACGGCTGCTCAGGCCAATCTCGACGCTTTTGGCAACCAGCGTCGCGGGCTTGCCATCGCGGCCAAAGGTGACGTTTCTCAGCAGGACATGTGAGGGAGAGGAAAAACGATGGTCCATTGCGTCGAAAGCGATGTGGTATTGGGTGTTACTGGAAATCCAGCCGCTGACCTCGCGTGCGCCCCAGCGTGTTTGCAGTAAAAAGTAAAACGCCACCACAACCAGCAGTAGAGCGATAAGCAGCCAGATCAGCAGCTTCCCGATAAATTTCATCGTCTTCCATCCAATGAAGGGCACATAAGGGAGTTATGCACGATTTGTGCGCAATCCTCAAGGAAGGATTCGTGTAATAAGGTTTCACGACGGCACCGATAGCGCCGCCGTGATGAGGATCAGTTCTTTTCTGGCGGGAAAACCAGGTTCAGAACAATCGCGGTGATGCCGCCTGCGGCTATGCCGGAAGAGAGCAGATTTTTCAGCCAGTCCGGCGCGAATTGCAGGATCAGCGGCTGTTGGGAAACGCCAAGGCCCACCGCCAGCGACAGGGCGATAATCAGGATTGCGCGGCGATTCAGCGGTTCGCGGGACACAATGCGCACCCCGGAGGCTGCGATGGTGCCGAACATCACCAGCGTCGCACCGCCCAGTACCGGCTCAGGAATGTGCTGCACGAACCCACTCACCGCCGGGAACAGGCCAAGCACGATCAGCATCAGCGCGACCACAAAGCCTACGTAGCGGCTGGCCACGCCGGTCAGCTGGATGACGCCATTGTTCTGGCCGAAGCAGGAGTTCGGGAAGGTGTTGAAGATGGCGGACACGCAGGAGTTCAGGCCGTTGGCCAGCACGCCGCCTTTCAGACGTTTCATGTACACCGGGCCGGAGACCGGCTGCTCAGACACATCGGAGGTGGCGGTAATATCGCCGATGGTTTCCAGGGAGGTGATCATGAACACCAACATCAACGGCAGCAGTAGGTTCCAGTCGATCCCGAGACCATAATAGAGCGGGGTCGGCACCATGATTACCGGGCTATTGGTCGGTGTGGTTTCCGGCAACATGTCCAGCAGCCAGGCCGCGGCATAGCCTGCCGCCATTGCGATAACCAACGATGCGATGCGCAGGTACGGGTTACGTTGACGGTTTAGAACAATGATGATTGCCAGCACGATACCCGCCAACAGCAGGTTTTTTGGTGCGCCGAACGTGTGATCGGCCATCGCCGCATAGCCGCCGCCGATGGACGTCAGGCCCACCTGAATCAGCGACAGGCCGATAATCATCACCACCACGCCGGAGACCAGTGGAGTGATAATGCGGCGCGCCAGATGCAGCACCCGGGAGAGCGCCATTTCGGTGAAGCTTGCCAGCATTAAGGTGCCAAACAGGGCGGCCATCATGGTTGGCACATCTGCGCCGCCGGTTTTCAGCGCGGTGCCGCCCATGATCAGCGGAGCCACAAAGTTGAAGCTGGTGCCCTGAATCGACAACAGTCCGGAGCCAACCGGGCCCCACGCTTTAATCTGGATTATCGACGCCACACCGGAAGCGAACAGCGACATGCTGATGATGTGCTGCGTATCTTCGGCGGGTAAGCCGAGCGCCTGGCAAATCAGCAGGGCGGGAGTAATAACCGCCACGAACATCGCCAGCAGGTGCTGGAAAGCAGCGAACAGGGTCTGTGGCAGCGGAGGTCGGTCTTCAAGACGGTAAATAAGCTCGCTGTTCTGCATCTGCGCAATCGGTTGCGCATTTTCAGCTTCGATGGTGTTCACTGACATTTTCAGAGGCAATCCCGTGTGGAAAAGGGGGGATTTTAGCGAACTGCCAGGTAAAAGCAAACGGTTGCTTTCAATATATTAAGGACGAATAAGGAAGCAGATTTTTATGCTGTTTTTGCTGCTTTTGTCGCAAATTCCACCGCTTTGATTATTTTTCTCTGTCATTTTTCACTGCGTTTTGCGTAAAATTCGGCTCCTGATGATAAACGATGAGAACTTTTCGCCGCAGGACGTCACATCGCGTGATATTGGATTATGCGCTAACAAGGAGCTTTTATGTTTCATCTCGATACCTTATCGACGCTTGTTGCGGCAACGCTGGTGTTGCTGTTAGGACGCAAACTGGTCCATACCGTTCCCCTCTTCAAGAAATACACCATCCCTGAACCGGTTGCGGGCGGCCTTCTGGCTGCGCTGGCGCTACTGGTGCTGAAAAAAAGCATGGGCTGGGAAGTCGATTTCGACATGAGCCTGAAAGATCCACTGATGCTGGCATTTTTTGCCACGATCGGTCTGAACGCTAATCTCTCGAGCCTGCGCGCGGGCGGTAAAGTGCTCGGCACCTTCCTGATTGTGGTGGTCGGGCTGCTTTTAATGCAGAACGCCATCGGCATCGGCATGGCGAAAATGCTGGGGCTGGATCCGCTGATGGGTCTGCTGGCCGGGTCGATTACGCTGTCTGGCGGTCATGGGACCGGCGCGGCGTGGAGTAAGCTGTTCGTCGAGCGTTACGGCTTTGCCAATGCCACCGAAGTGGCGATGGCCTGCGCGACCTTTGGTTTGGTGCTGGGGGGCCTGATTGGCGGCCCGGTGGCGCGTTATCTGGTAAAACACTCATCTACGCCGGACGGGAATCCGGACGATCAGGCGGTGCCGACCGCGTTCGAAAAACCGGACGTGGGCCGCATGATCACCTCCCTGGTGATGATTGAAACGATCGCCATGATCGCCATCTGTCTGACGCTCGGTAAAATTGTGGCGCATTGGCTGGTGGGCACCACTTTTGAGTTGCCGACCTTCGTCTGCGTACTGTTTGTTGGGGTTATCCTCAGCAACGGTCTGGCGCTGCTGGGCTTCTATCGCGTGTTTGAGCGTGCGGTGTCGGTGCTGGGGAACGTGTCGCTGTCGCTGTTCCTGGCAATGGCGCTAATGAGTCTGAAGCTGTGGGAACTGGCATCCCTGGCATTACCGATGATTGCGATTCTGGCGGTGCAAACCGTGGCGATGGCGCTGTACGCGGTGTTTGTGACCTATCGTATGATGGGTAAAAACTACGATGCGGCGGTGCTGGCGGCGGGTCACTGTGGATTTGGTCTGGGCGCGACGCCCACGGCGATTGCCAATATGCAGGCGATCACCGAACGTTTCGGTCCGTCACACACGGCGTTCCTGGTGGTGCCAATGGTTGGCGCATTCTTTATTGATATCGTGAACGCGTTGGTGATTAAGCTGTATTTGTTGTTACCGATCTTCGGCTGAGGAACTGCCCGGCGGCGCTATCGCTTGCCGGGCAACCACACAATTTACTCGTGATCTTCCCACGCCATCGCGCGTTTGACCGCTTTCTGCCAGCCGCTGTAGCGATAGTTACGCTCGGTGGTTTCAATCCCCGGACGGAACTCACGTTCGATTACCGCTTTTTCCTTCAGCTCATCCAGATTTTGCCAGAACCCTACCGCCAGACCGGCGAGATACGCCGCGCCCAGCGCCGTCACTTCACGCACTTCAGGTCGCTCAACGCGGGTGCCTAAAATGTCTGACTGGAACTGCATCAGGAAGTTATTGGCAACCGCACCGCCGTCCACGCGCAGGGCGTGCAGACGAATACCGGAGTCAGCCTGCATTGCTTCCAGCACGTCGCGGGTCTGATAGGCGATAGACTCCAGCGTGGCACGAATGATGTGGTTCGAGTTCACGCCGCGGGTCAGGCCGAAAATTGCGCCACGGGCGTACGGGTCCCAGTACGGAGCGCCGAGGCCGGTAAATGCGGGCACTACGTATACGCCGTTGGTGTCGTTCACTTTAGTGGCGAAATATTCGGAATCGAACGCGTCGTTAATCAGCTTCATTTCGTCACGCAGCCACTGAATGGAGGCCCCCGCCATGAACACCGCGCCTTCCAGCGCATAGTTCACTTCCCCGCTCGGGCCGCAGGCGATAGTGGTCAGCAGGCCGTGCTCGGATTTCACCGCGGTTTCCCCGGTATTCATCAGCATAAAGCAGCCAGTACCGTAAGTATTTTTCGCCATCCCTTCTTTGACGCACAGTTGGCCGAACAGCGCCGCCTGCTGGTCACCGGCAATCCCGGCGATAGGAATACGCGTCCCGCCTTTACCGCCGATGTTGGTCTGACCGTACACTTCGGACGATTTGCGCACCTCCGGCAGCATGGCGCGTGGGATGTCCAGCGCCTCGAGCATTTTGTCGTCCCAGTCCAGCGAATGGATGTTGAACAGCATGGTACGCGAGGCGTTGGTGTAGTCGGTGACGTGCACCCGGCCCTGGGTCATGCGCCAGATAAGCCAGGTGTCGACGGTGCCGAACAGCAGTTCACCGCGTTTGGCACGCTCACGTGAACCTTCCACGTGGTCGAGGATCCACTTCACTTTGGTCCCGGAGAAATACGGGTCGATAACCAGGCCTGTGGTGCTGCGAATGTAGTCTTCCATCCCATCGCGTTTGAGCTGCTCGCAGATTTCTGCGGTGCGGCGGCACTGCCAGACGATGGCGTTGTAAATGGGCTTGCCGGTTTCTTTATCCCAAACGATGGCGGTTTCACGCTGGTTGGTTATCCCAATTGCCGCTACCTGGTCGGAATTGATATCGGCTTTCGCCAGAACTTCAATCAGGGTGGAGCTTTGGGAGGCCCAGATTTCCATCGGGTCATGCTCGACCCAGCCTGGTTTTGGGTAAATTTGGGTGAATTCGCGCTGTGAAACGCTGACGATATTGGCGTCGTGATCCATGACAACGGCGCGGGAGCTGGTTGTACCCTGGTCGAGGGCAACGATGTATTTTTTGTCAGTCATAATGCTTTGTCCCGTAGTCAGTTACAGCGAAGCTTTGTGTTGAGTGGTGCTGGCGGTGGTTTCTTTCTCTTCCACCACACAGACGTCGCACGGCAAATGGCGGCCAATCAGCTTGCGATAGCCGAAAGCACCCAGCGATGCGCCGACAATCGGTGCGAACAGCGGCACCACGAAATACGGAATATCTTTCCCGCCGGTGAAGGCCATTTCACCCCAGCCTGCAAGCCAGGCGAAGGTTTTCGGACCCAGGTCACGGGCCGGGTTCATCGCAAAGCCGGTCAGCGGCCCCATTGATGCCCCGATCACCGCAATCAGCAGGCCGATTAACAGCGGTGCCATCGGGCCACGCGGCACGCCGTTGCCGTCATCCGTTAGTGCAAGAATCACGCCCATCAGGATAGCGGTAATGACCATTTCTACCGCGAAGGCCTGCACAAAATTGATATGTGGGTTCGGGTAAGTAGAGAAAATGCCTGCCAGATCCAGACTTTCAACGCTGCCGCGCACCATATTGTGCGTGTGTTCGAAGTCGATGAAAAGATTGTAATAAAGCCCGTAAACTAACGCCGCTGCGCAAAACGCGCCGGCAAACTGAGAAATGATAAAGGGAGCAACTTTACGCCCGTCGAAACAGGCAAACAGCCAGAGTGCGATGGTCACCGCCGGATTGAGATGTGCGCCGGAAACCCCTGCGGTCAGGTAAATGGCCATCGCCACGCCCAAGCCCCAGATAATACTGATTTCCCATTGACCGAAGCTCGCGCCTGCAACTTTTAACGCAGCAACGCATCCCACACCGAAGAAGATCAACAACCCGGTACCAAGGAACTCGGCAATGCACTGGCCTTTTAAGGTTGATGTTTGACTCATGATCGGATCCTGAAGACTGATTATTGTGAACGTTTATTGTGAACATGGTGGCCGAAGACGACCAT
The DNA here is from genome assembly GCF_033843265.1 of Scandinavium lactucae. Taxonomy (NCBI): domain Bacteria; kingdom Pseudomonadati; phylum Pseudomonadota; class Gammaproteobacteria; order Enterobacterales; family Enterobacteriaceae; genus Scandinavium; species Scandinavium lactucae. The sequence continues at coordinate 117,200 of NZ_JAWXRD010000028.1, read as the reverse complement.
GCTGCCATGTAGGCATAGTGTTAATTTATCGTTAACGAACAAAAACGAGAAATATCGAAATCAAATTCTGTGTGCCCCGTCAATAAAATGAGCGTTATCGCGCGAAAAAGTGCGTGGTTTGACCATTCGATCTCCGTGTGTAGAACCATTTTCTTAACGAATGGATTAACAATTTAGGGGGATTTGCGCCGAATGCGCCAGGTATAGACTGAAAAGTGTTGCAAACCACGATCCGTGCGCCCTGGCGCTGGACAGCAGGTGCTGCGCTCCATACAATCGGATGCATAGTAGTGCGCACATTTTCGTTAAGGCGTCGCCGGGGTTCCGGGACGAGATCAACGCCTTGCAAATTCAGGAGAGGTATGACGATGTCATTAGAAGTGTTTGAGAAACTGGAATCTAAAGTACAGCAGGCGATTGATACCATCACCCTGCTGCAGATGGAAATTGAAGAGCTGAAAGAAAAGAACAACGCGCTGTCGCAGGAAGTACAGAACGCACAGCACGGTCGTGAAGATCTTGAACGCGAAAACAACCAGCTGAAAGAACAGCAGCACGGTTGGCAGGAACGTCTGCAGGCGCTGCTGGGCCGCATGGAAGAAGTGTAATCTTCATTCCCTTCCCCTTTCAGTGGGGAAGGGAAATTTATACTATCAGGCCTTTTCCTGGCGATATGACGAGCCATACGCGCTGTAGCCGTAACGGTAGTCGCTGCTTTTCCTTCTCTTCACGCCGTTCAGGATCCACCCCTGCACTTCGATGCCGTTTTGCTTAAAACGTCGGATGCAGACCTCAACCTCTTTCACCGTATTCAATTCAAAGCGCGCCACCATCAAGATAGTATCCGCATGATGACCCACAATCGTTGCATCCGTCACCGCCATCATCGGTGGGGTATCAATGATAATCAGATCATAGCGTGAAGATGCGGTGTCGAGCAGTTCCCTGAAGGCGGGGCTCGTCAGCAACTCAGCCGGATTGTTGGGGACATGGCCGCGAGAAAGATAGTCCAGCCCGATATCGGGCAGTGAAATCACGCTCTTTTCAAAGGTACTGGTCCCCTGCAGGATATCTGCCAGTCCGCCGCTTTCCTCCAGACCGAACAATTTGTGCAAATAGCCTTTGCGCATATCCGCATCAATCAAAAGCACCTTTTTCTGCGTTTGCGCAATGACTGCCGCCAGGTTGCTGCTGATAAATGTTTTGCCCGCGCCAAGGCTGACGCCTGAAATCATCAGCACGTTATTTTTCGCCTCCATCATGGTGAAGTACAGGCTGGTACGCAGGCCGCGAAGGGTCTCAATGGCCATATCTGCGGGATTGTTGATGGCCAACACCAGACTGGCTGTTCCTGTTCGGCTGTTGATATTTTTTTTGCGCTGCCACTCGGAGTGGGGAATGCTGGCAAACACGTTGATGCCTCTCTCTTCCAGCTGTTCCTGAGAGCTAATTCCCTGATGAAGAGAGAATTTCAACAGCACAATCGCTGCGGAAACCATGGCTCCCAGCATCATGCCAACCACCACAATAATCGTTTTTTGTGGTTTGACGGGTTTTACCAACGTGACTGCATCGTCGATGATTCGCACATTGCCGATGGCGCTGGATTTGGCGACGCTCAGTTCCTGTTGTCGGCTGAGTAACTGCAGATAGACCGCACGCCCTGAATCCACATCCCGGCTCAGACGGAGCACTTCCTGCTGCGTCGAGGGCATGGAACTCACGCGCTTGTTCATTTTGGCCCTTTCGCTTTGCAGCGTTTGGCGTTTTTCCCTTAAGGCCCGGTAGTTCGGGTGCTCTTTTTTATAACGCTGCGAAATTTCTGCTTCGCGGAATGTCAGTTCATTGAGCTGATTCTCAATGTTAACGATCTGGTCGAGGGCAGATTTGGCTTCCATGTTTAAGTCGACCGAGTCTTTCTGTTTTCGATAGGCGTTGAGCTTATCTTCTGCACGGTCAAGGTCGTGGCGGATCGCGGGCAACTGCGTGTCGAGAAACGCGAGGCTTTTGCCATCCTGCTCCGCCTGGCGGGTAATATTCTGTGCCAGATAATTCTCGGCGATATTCTGCACAATCGCATTAATGAGTTGCGGGTCTTCGCCGGTCATGGTCAGGTTAAGCATGCCGGTGTCTTTCCCCTGTTCAGAGACGTTAAAGCTTGCCTGCAACAGGGTTATGGCTTGCAGGCGCGATGTTTGGGTCACTGTGAACTGCGTGCCGGGTTCGGCATTGATTTCGCTGACCAGCAGCGATACCCCGTTTTTTTCTAATGGTTCACCCTTACGGCCATCAAACTCAAAGCCCTCCCCGGAAAGATGGTATTGATTGCTATCGATGACCCTGATCGTGGCACTGGCGCTTTCATCGTTCTTGAGTGGGAGAACCAGTTGCGTTAACCCTATCTTGCCGGGCTTTTGCCCTCGTAGCCGGGCTATCGTACGGCCTATTAAAGGTAGATAGCGGGGTTGAATTGTCGTCTGGAGCGCCAGGGCATCAACGGTTGTACCGAGGATCATCCGCGAGCGCAGTAGCATAATTTCTGGCGCAGATTGTGGCTGGTTATCCGGCAGCATCTGGCTCAAGTTATTAAGCAATGCATTCCCCTGTTTTTGTTCAATCTGAATCAGCGCATTGGCCTGATAAATCGGGGTGGCATTCAGGGCATAGCCTATTGCTGCGAGGGTAAATACCGCCGTTATCGCCACGATAAGCTTATAGCTCTCAAGGAGCACGCCTAGCAGCATCAGAAGATTAATCTCTTCCACATCGCCCTGAGATCGGGCGGCGTTTTTTATATTTTTTAATGACATTGCGTCGCTACCTGATTATTAACTGGCGAGTTTGCTGACCCACGCCTGACACGATTGGTTGATCAATTGAAAGACGTGATTAAAGGCTTCATCGCTTTGATGCCAAGGATCGGGAATTTCCATTTGATTGAACCAGTAGCCCAACAGCATGCTTTTACTGCGGGCTTCAGGTGCAATATGGGCGATGTGTTTGAGATGTTCTTTCTCCATCACCAGAATGAGATCGTATTGGGTGCTCAGCGCGGCAGTAAATTGCCGGCTTTGATGGCCATCAAGCGATAATTGGTGTCGATTGGCGACGCGCTTTATATCAGGATCGGCGCTTCGACCAGACCGGGCGACCATTCCCGCTGAATCTATGGTTTTATGCGGTAGATGGTGGCGCAACAGCCGCTCACCGAGGGGAGAGCGGCAGATGTTGGCCGTGCAAATGATGAGAATGGCATTACACATTAGCGGGGCCACGTTTTGATATAACGCACCGTTTCGGTGAGATCGTGAACACCACTAATGGTCGGAACCAGCTGCGAAATAACACGGTTCCATCTCACCAGCGGCGCGGTGGTGACATAGACGATATCGTAGGGCTGCAGCTGAAATTCGGTACTGAGCACCATGGCAGCTGCATCTTTTGCATCCAGCTGATAAATGGTGGCAATTTTCCCATCGGCCTCTTTCGCTTTCTGGCGAATAATAAATATCCCAGATGCATCCGCCATGCTCTGGTTAATCCCGTTGGCGTTACCTAAAGCTTCCGCAAGCGTCATGCCGCTGCGATCCATTTTCAGCGTGCTCTGTTTGGCGACCTCGCCCATTACAAATACTTTCAGGTCATCGTTACGCGGGACGAAAAGAATATCGCCTGGATAGAGCAAATGATTTTGGGTGAGGTCCCCGCGTTGCATCAGGGCATACAGCGAAATTTTGGTGTCCTTACCGTTATGCGTCAGCACCACGTTTCGCCAGTCGGCATCGGCTGTTAAACCGCCTGCGGTATTAATCGCATCCATGACGGTGAGGGGCACATTGGTAATGGCCTGCTGACCTGATTTTGCCACCTCGCCAGTGATATAGACTTTTTGCGAGCGAAACGATGCCACGCTGACATCCACCTGCGAGCTTTCGATGACGCTATTCAATCCATGCGTGAGGGTAGTGCGAACCTCTTCCAGCGATTTCCCCACCACATGTACTTTGCCGACATAAGGGTAGAAAATGGTACCGTCAGATTTAACCCAGTTCCCCGTGTCACTGCCGCTACGATACTGGCCTGCCGGGGTGGTGAGTTCCGGATGATCCCAGACGGTGACCATCAGGACATCGCCCACGCCGATACGGTATTCGTACTGGTCAATCAGCGTCTCGAGTTGGGGATTAGGCCGTGAGGAAACGACAGGGGAGCGCAGCCGGTCAATAACCTGCGGCGTTAAAGGCATTACGCCGACCAGCTGGTTGATGTCATAGCCATCGTTCGCCCCCGTCACCCGCGCTTTGTGCGTGAGGCTCAGATCTTGTCCAGGAGAGAGTGTGCAGCTGGTGAGTAAGGGTAAAAAGGGTACCAAAGCTAAGACGTTAAACCATGAATTTTTCATTTGGCTCTATAAATAATGAGTGATTTATTTGTTTGTTTTTATAAAAAATGTCGGCCCTAAAATAAGTTGGTAGGGCATAATTAGAACAATTGCCTTCGGAGTAATTAACAGTGCCGAATACATTTAACTGCATGATTCATAAGATGAACATTTCCGCGCCGCAATGGTATCCCTGAACTTAACCTTTGCTCAACTTAATAATATTATTAGAAATCACGTACCACTTCATTTTCGGGTTAAAAGGGTTTTTTAGGTTTTGGCAATAATTACTGGAGTCACAGGGTTAATTAATTTCTGTTTTATTGGAAAGGTTGAGTCATTCGTTCATAACGAATACTAATAATTCCATTATCATGGGCATCAGGGTCGCTTATTTCATAAAGTTATAGCCAATCTTTTTTTATTCTTTAATCATCGGATCTGTTTCTGGCAGGCTACGTTCATCACAACATCACATAAGAGAGCGGGCGATGAACAAGTTAGGCCTCGGGTTAACGCTGCTGCTGGCTTCCGCTGGCGTTCTGGCAAAAGATATTCAGTTACTCAATGTTTCGTACGATCCGACGCGTGAGCTTTACGACAACTACAACAAAGCATTCAGCGCTTACTGGAAACAGAAAACCGGTGACAACGTGGTCGTTCGCCAATCGCACGGCGGTTCCGGGAAGCAGGCCACCTCGGTTATCAACGGCATCGAAGCCGATGTGGTGACCCTGGCGCTGGCCTATGACGTGGATGCGATCGCCGAGCGCGGTCGTATCGATAAACACTGGATCAAACGCCTGCCGGATAACTCCGCACCGTATACCTCGACCATCGTTTTCCTGGTGCGTAAAGGCAACCCGAAACAAATCCACGATTGGAACGATCTGATCAAACCCGGCGTGTCGGTTATCACTCCGAACCCGAAAAGCTCCGGCGGCGCACGTTGGAACTATCTGGCAGCCTGGGGTTATGCCCTGCACCACAACAACAACGATCAGGCGAAAGCCCAGGACTTCGTGAAAGCCCTGTATAAAAACGTCGAAGTACTGGATTCCGGCGCGCGCGGTTCGACTAATACCTTCGTCGAGCGCGGGATTGGCGATGTGTTGATTGCCTGGGAAAACGAAGCGCTTCTGGCAACCAAAGAACTTGGCAAAGATAAATTCGAAATCGTGACCCCGAGCGAATCGATTCTGGCTGAACCGACCGTTTCGGTGGTCGATAAAGTGGTCGACAAGAAAGGCACGCGCGACGTAGCAGACGCCTATCTGAAGTATCTCTATACCCCAGAGGGCCAGGATATTGTTGCGAAGAACTACTACCGCCCACGTGACGCGGCGGTTGCGAAGAAATACGAAAGCGAATTCCCGAAACTGAAGCTATTCACCATCGATCAGGAATTTGGCGGTTGGACGAAGGCGCAGAAAGATCACTTCTCCAACGGCGGCACGTTTGACCAAATCAGTCAGCGATAAACGCCAAAAACCAAGCGGCCCTACGGGGCCGTTTTTATTTGGTCATCATTTTGCGCTACCCTTGCGCTTCAGAGCTTTCACAGGGACCGAAAAATGAAGCGCATTAACTACCTGATTCTGGGGATCATTGTTTTAGTTGGCGGGGTGGCCGCGGGCGGCTGGTTCTGGCTGCATTCTGGCAATCCCGATGCCTTACGCCATTTTGTTATCGATCAATGCGTACCTAACCAGCAGCAGCATCAGTCGCCTGCGCCGTGTGCGTCGGTGAATCTGCAGGGCGGCTATGTGCTGTTCAAAGACCGGAACGGGCCATTGCAGTATCTGCTGATGCCTACATACCGCATCAATGGCACCGAAAGTCCGCTATTGCTCAATCCGCACACCGCGAATTTCTTCTGGCAGGCCTGGCAAAGCCGCCAGCTGATGAGTGTCCGACACGGCTCGCCGGTGCCTGATTCTGCCGTCTCCCTGACCATCAATTCGCGGACCGGACGCACGCAAAACCATTTCCATATCCACATCTCCTGCCTGCGGTCCGATGTACGTCAGCAACTCGACGCCAGCCTGGATTCAATCAGCAGCCGCTGGCTACCGTTGCCGGGTGGGATGCGCAGCCATCAATACCTTGCTCGCCGCGTGACGGAATCGGAGCTGGCACAGAAAAGTCCGTTCCTGATGCTGGCGGAAGAAGTGCCGGAAGCGCGTGACCACATGGGACGCTTTGCCCTGGCGATGGCGCAGCAGAGCGACGGTACCTTTGTGTTGCTGGCGACCGAGCGTGATTTGCTCACCCTGAACCGTGCCTCAGCGGAAGAACTTCAGGATCATCGCTGCGAAATCTTGCAATAAGACCACTGCGGGTAAGCCATAAAAAAGCCCGGTCGCAATGACGCCGACCGGGCCTTATGTTTCTGTTCGTTTCTGAACTACACCAGCGGTTAAGCCTGTTTAGCGGCTTCTGCTGCTTTAACGATTACCGCAAAAGCGTCAGCTTTCAGGGAAGCACCGCCAACCAGCGCGCCGTCGATGTCCGGCTGGGTGAACAGTTCAGCAGCGTTAGCAGCGTTAACAGAACCACCGTACTGAATGATGACCTGCTCGGCCACTTTCGCATCGGCTTTAGCAATGTGATCGCGGATGAATTTGTGAACCGCCTGAGCCTGAGCTGGGGTGGCAGATTTGCCAGTACCGATAGCCCATACAGGTTCGTAAGCGATAACCACGCCTTCGAATGCTGCTGCGCCCTGAGTTTTCAGAACGGCATCAATCTGACGGGCGCACACTTCTTCGGTTTTGCCCGCTTCGTTTTCTGCTTCGGTTTCACCGATGCACAGAACCGGCACCAGACCCTGCTCTTTCAGCACGGCGAATTTCTTGGCGATCAGTTCGTCAGATTCTTTGTGGTAAGTACGACGCTCAGAGTGACCGATGATGATGTATTTCGCGCCGATATCTTTCAGCATTTCCGCGGAGGTTTCACCGGTGAATGCGCCGGACAGGTTCAGGTCAACGTTCTGCGCGCCCAGGATGATATGGCTGCCGCCAGCGGCCTGTTTAGCCAGGTCGATGTACATTTCCGGCGGCGCGATAGCCACGCCACAACCGGTCACGCCGGACAGCTCTTTACGCAGGTTAGTCACCAGCTCGTTCACCATGTGGCGGCTGCCGTTCAGTTTCCAGTTACCCATCACTAAAGGATGTCGCATTTGAATTCTCCACGCTACTTAAGCGAATTAAGGAATATGGCCACCCATCAGGGCGGCATGGTCTGTGAAACAGTATAGAGATTCGACGCTGGAAAGGCTTTGCTTTTTGTCATTTATTGTTGCTTTCCAGAGTCTCAGATAGCGCCAGCTTAATCGGTTCAACAGCGAAGGTCAGGCCTTTTTCGCCGTTGTCTGCGACCACATAACGAAGTGCGCCTTCGCTGCTGGTGTAGAACCGCTTGTACTTGCCAGCGTTGAGCAGCTTTTGCAGTTTTTGCAGGCTTTGCGCCTTGGTGATGGCCGGAGTAAAGACGCGCAACACAGCGCTCATGTACTCCAGCGCCTTCGCTTTGGCGGCTTTTTGCTCCGGCCCCTGAATCGGAAGCCAGGTAATCTGCATTGATTTAATTTTCAGTGTGCCGCGCTCCAGGGCGGTGGAGGCATACAGATTTTCATTAATTTTGCTGGCGGCGCGGGTGAGGCTGAGCCGATCGCGGCTGGTGGTTATCGAGCGAAATTCATTCAGCGGCAGCGTTGGATTGTCCGCATTAAACTTCTCGCGGAACTGACTTACCGAGAGGTCAAAGGTTGGCGCACCCGAGAGCAGATAAGGCGCGGTGGTGTTCTCGCCTGTTTCAGCCGACAGCGCGTTCGGGCCGACAGCCAGCGCCATCAGCCCAACAAAACACAGAGTCAGCCATTTAATCATCTACATCACCTAAGATTTTTTCCTGAGACGATTAAAACGGTAAACCGCCCCGCTTGTCAAAAAGAGACCACTTCAGGGTAAACTACGCCCCATTACGATGATAAGGATTTTCCCATGACCCTACAGCAGTGGTTATTTTCGATTAATGGGCGTATTGGACGCCGTGACTTCTGGATTTGGATTGGCATTTGGGTGCTGGCGATGGTTGTGCTGTTCACCCTGGCCGGTGGCGGCTGGCTGAATCTGCAAACCGCCGCGTTTGCGCTGGTGTGTCTGCTGTGGCCGACCGCGGCGGTGACCGTGAAACGTCTGCACGATCGCGGTAAATCAGGCATTTGGGCGCTGTTGATGATCCTGGCGTGGATGCTGCTCGCCGGAAACTGGGCGATGTTGCCGGGCGTCTGGCAGTGGGGCGTGGGCCGCTTTATTCCCACTCTGATCATCGTGATGATGCTGATTGACCTGGGCGCGTTTGTTGGCACCCAGGGTGAAAATAAGTACGGAAAAGAGACGCTGGACGTTAAATACCGCTGATCACCAGTAGTGTTCGGCGGTCATATGGCCCGGTCGGCGGCGCAAATGTTTGGTCATCTGCCGGGAGTCTTTCAGCAATTGCTGAGTGTCGCGCACCATCTGCGGGTTGCCGCACAACATGACATGGCTGTTTTCTGCGGTCATCGTCAGGCCCGTTGCGGTTTCCAGCGCGCCGCTTTCAATCAGCGCTGGGACGCGGCCCGTAAGCGAGCCTGGCACAGCTTCACGGCTCACCACGGTTTGAACCCGCAGTTTCCCCTCATAGCGCTGTTGCAGCTCTAGCATCAGCGGCAGATAGCTTAAATCGGCGGCATAACGCACGGCGTGTACCAGCACCAGATTTTTGAAGCGCGCTAAATCTTTGCCTTCCTGCAAAATCGAGAGATATGGCCCCAGTGCAGTCCCGGTCGCCAGCATCCACAGCGTTTCACAATCCGGCACTTCATCCAGCACAAAGAACCCTGCCGCTTCGCTGACCAGCTGGACTTCATCGCCAGGTTTCAGCGCCGCCAGCCGTGGGCTGAGCTTACCTTCGGGAACGGTAACCAGATAAAATTCGAGGTCAGGATTGCTCGGGGCGTTGACGTAGGAATAGGCGCGCTGAACGCGCTCGCCGTCAATTTCCAGCCCCAGCTTGGTAAACTGTCCGGCCGTGAAGGGGTGAACGGGGGCATGAACGGTGAGGCTGAACAGGGCGTCTGTCCAGTTCTCGATTTTGGTAACTTTGCCTGTGACCCAATCCGCCATGGTCGTCTCCTCGTTGCGTTGATAGTCCTATCTTCGCCACCCGGAGGAAAGATTTCCAGCCCCAAAGGGCCGGAAAGCTCTATTGATCAAAAGAATCAGAGGATGTGACGCTGGATCTCGGGATCTTTGCGATCGAGATAGTGAATCGACTGAATGCGGCGGATGGTGCGCGATTTACCACGAATCATCAGAGTTTCGGTGGTGGCGATATTACCCTTGCGGGTGATCCCGTCCAGCAGGTCGCCTTTGGTTATCCCGGTGGCAGAGAAAATGACGTTATCGCTGCGGGCCATTTCGTCGAGGCGCAGAACTTTACCGGCTTCGATGCCCATCGCGGCGCAGCGTTCCAGTTCGTTTTCGCCGATACGACGGTTCTCCGGCGTGTCGCCTTTGACATCGTGACGGGCCAGCAGACGGCCATGCATATCGCCATCAAGCGCGCGGATCACCGCCGCCGACACCACGCCTTCCGGCGCGCCGCCAATCCCGTACAGCACGTCCACTTCGCTGTCTGGCATACAGGTGAGAATCGAGGCCGCTACATCGCCATCGGGAATCGCGAACACGCGCACGCCAAGTTGCTGCATGTCAGCAATCACCTGGTCATGGCGCGGCTTGGCGAGAATGGTTACCGTGAGTTCTGACAGCGGTTTATCCAGTGCCTTTGCAACGTTGCGCAGGTTATCTTCCAACGGTAGATTGAGGTCGATTGCGCCTTTCGCACCCGGGCCGACAATCAGCTTTTCCATGTACATGTCCGGTGCGTTGAGGAAGCAGCCTTTATCGCCGACCGCCAGTACCGCCAGCGCGTTGGCCTGGCCCATGGCGGTCATACGGGTGCCTTCAATCGGATCGACCGCGATATCCACCGCGTCGCCCTGGCCGGTGCCGACCTGCTCGCCGATAAACAGCATCGGGGCTTCATCGATTTCACCTTCACCGATCACAATAGTACCGTCGATATTGACCTTATTGAGCATGATGCGCATGGCGTTCACCGCGGCACCGTCGGCGATATTTTTATCACCCCGGCCCAGCCATTTATAACCCGCAAGCGCGGCGGCCTCGGTCACACGCGAAAATTCGATGGCAAGTTCTCGTCTCATAACATACTCGTTTGGAAGCTAAGAATGGCACGCAGCGCTGGTGGCTACGCGTTGGAATATCGTTCGGTTTCCGGCATCCAGCGTTCGATTAACGCTTGGGCCTGCTCGGGATATCTTTCATGAATATGTCGCGCGATGCGTTGAACGTCGGGGATCATTGCCTGATCGCGCAGCAAATCGGCCACTTTAAATTCAGCTGCACCGGTCTGACGTGTGCCGAGCAGTTCGCCGGGGCCGCGGATTTCGAGGTCTTTTTGGGCAATCACAAAACCGTCGTTACTGTCGCGTAAAACCTGTAACCGCTTTTGCGCCGTTTTCGACAGCGGTGCTTTATAGAGTAGTACACAGTGTGAAGCGACCGCGCCACGGCCTACGCGTCCGCGTAGCTGGTGGAGCTGCGCCAGACCCAGACGCTCTGGGTTTTCGATGATCATCAGGCTGGCGTTGGGCACGTCTACCCCGACTTCAATCACCGTGGTGGCGATCAGTAAATGGAGTTCACCCTGCTTGAAGGCTTGCATCACAGCCTGCTTCTCAGCAGGTTTCATACGACCATGTACCAGGCCGATATTCAGCTCCGGTAGCGCGATTTTCAGTTCTTCCCAGGTGGCTTCTGCCGCCTGCGCTTCCAGTAAATCGGACTCTTCAATCAGGGTGCAGACCCAATAGGCCTGACGCCCTTCGTGCATACAGGCATGGCGCACACGCTCGATAATTTCATGCCGTCGTGTATCGCCAATGGCTACGGTGGTCACCGGGGTACGGCCCGGCGGCAGCTCGTCAATAACCGAGGTGTCGAGATCGGCGTAGGCAGTCATCGCCAGGGTGCGCGGGATAGGCGTCGCGGTCATGATCAACTGATGAGGGTGGAAGCCCTGCTGCTGACCTTTCTCCCATAGCGCCAGACGCTGGTGGACGCCGAAGCGGTGCTGTTCGTCAATGATAACCAGCGCCAGGCCATTGAACTGCACCTGCTCCTGGAAAATGGCGTGGGTGCCGACAACCATTTGCACCTGGCCGCTGGCGATGGCTTCCTGCTGTGCCAGACGCGCTTTACCTTTCTGTTTGCCCGCCAGCCAGCCCACTTCAATACCCAGCGGGGCAAACCAGCTGCGGAAGTTATTGGCATGCTGCTCAGCCAGTAGTTCGGTTGGTGCCATCAGGCCCACTTGTTTGCCGTGGGCGATAGCCCGCAGGGCGGCCAGAGCGGCAACCAGCGTTTTCCCCGAGCCGACATCGCCCTGCACCAGGCGCATCATCGGGATGTCCTGTGCCAGATCTTTTTCGATTTCAGCCACGACCCGCGCCTGTGCGGCGGTTGGCTTAAACGGCAGGGCCGCAAGCAGGCCGTTTTTCAGTTCGTCTTTCGCCGGAAGCGATTCGGCGTGATAGCGTTGGGCACCCGCGCGAAGCGCCAACATGCTGAGATTATGGGCCAGCAACTCTTCCATGATCAGGCGGCGCTGTGCCGGGTGTTGGCCACTTTCTAAATCCGTCAGCTGTAACGACGGCGGGGGCCGGTGTAGTGTGCGTAACGCTTCCGGCAGGCTCATCAAGCCCTGGGCCAATTCCGGCGGCAACAGTTCGGTGATGGCGCAGGTGTCGAGTAAATCCAGCGCCTGGTCGGTTAGCTTGCGCAACGTGGCCTGACGAACACCTTCGGTGGTCGGATAGACCGGCGTCAGCGTTTCCTGCAACTCTGGCTCGCTCAAATCGCCCTGCACGCGATATTCCGGATGGATCATCTCCGCGCCGTATTTCCCGCGCTTGGCTTCCCCGTAGGCCAACACACGGCGGCCGGTGGCGAGACTGTTTTTCATCGCCGCGTTGAAGTTGAAAAAGCGCATAGTGAGGATGCCGGTGCCGTCGCTGATCTGGCAGGTCATCATTCGGCGACCACCGAAGGTGATATTGCTGTTGAGGACTTCGCCTTCCACCGTGGCGTAGATGCCAGGCAGCAGGTCGTTAATGGGGTAAAGCTGGGTGCGGTCTTCGTAACGTAGCGGCAGGTGCAGGAGCAAGTCCTGCACGTTATGCAGACCGATTTTCGCCAGTTTGCTGGTTTGCGCCGCGCCAACGCCCGTTAATGCACTGAGCGGGACGGCATCCAGCAGACGGCCTTTCATGGCTTACTTCGCCGCCTGCATGGTGGCCCACCAGCTTGCATCGGCCTCGATTTCCCCACGGCCATTGACGTGCGGATACGGGAGCTTTTTGCGTTTTGCGACGTGCGCCAGAACCGGATAGCCGCCCTCGAACAGCAAACGCTGCTGCTCGTCATCCGCCAGCACGCTGTTTTCACGCAGATACATACCGGCATTTTGCCGTTGGCGCTGGGCTTCGTAGAGGATAAGCGCCGAGGCCACGGAGACGTTCAGCGACTGCACCATCCCGGTCATCGGGATAATGATGTCCTGATCGGCAAGATCTAAGGCTTCCTGAGTAATGCCGGTTTTTTCCTGACCCATCAGAATGCAGGTCGGACGCGTGTAGTCGATTTCACGAAAATCGACAGCGTTATCAGAGAGATGGGTCGCAAGGATTTGCATACCACGGTTTTTCAGTACGCTCACCGCATCGCCGATGGTTGGATGAGTTTTAACCTGCACCCAGCTGTTACTGCCTGCGGCGGCAGAGGCCATGGTGCGCATGCGATTGCCCGGCCAAACGGCGTGAACTTCATGCACGCCAACGGCATCGGCCGTGCGGATAATCGCGGAGACATTATGAGGTTTATGGACCTGCTCCATGCAGACCGTCAGATCAGGCTGACGCCTGGCGAGCATCTCACATATACGCGCATAACGCTGTGTATTCATAAACACTTCATCCTTCAAATTGCCTCAGCGTTGCCTGCGCTCACTCACCCCAGTCACGTACTTCTGTACGTTTCCGGGGATTCATTCGCTTGCCGCCTCGACGCAATTCGAATGATTTTGTGTTTAACACTAGTTTCTATTACGGGTGACTTTAATCACATCCGGCATAACGCGAATTTTGCGCATAATGTTGGCCAGATGGACGCGATCGCGTGCCGTCAGACGAATGAAGGCGCTGTAGACGCGACCATCTTTCTCTTCCGTATTCAGGCTCTGAATATTGGATGAGGCGGTGTTGATTGCGGCGGTGAGATTCGCCAGCGCACCCTGATGGTTGAACATATCCACCTTAATTTCGGTGATAAATTCCTGTTCGGTCTCTTTATCCCACTCCACGGCCATGAATTTTTCTGGTTCTTTCTGGTAACCGCGAATATTTCGGCACGACTCGTGGTGAATAACCAACCCTTTGCCCGGGCTGACGTGGGCGATGATCGGATCGCCTGGAATAGGGCGACAGCACTTGGCGAAGGTGATCAGCACGCCATCTGCGCCTTTAATCGGCAGATGACCATGGCCGGTTGGCGTGGATTGTAGCTGTGCTGCGCCCGCTTCGCCCTGTTGAAGATTTTTCGCGACCACAACGCTCATGGCATTGCCCAGACCAATTTCGGCCAGCAGATCGTCGAGCGTTGGGAGTTTCATGCGGACCAGTTCGCGATGAATATTTTCCTGCGGAATTTCTGCCAGCTTGCGGCTGCCGCCGAGCGCATGGTTCAGCAGGCGACGGCCGAGGCTGACGGAGTCTTCGCGTTTCAGGTTTTTCAGCAACTGCCGAATTCTTGCACGCGCTTTAGAGCTGACAACAAAGTTCAGCCACGCGGCGTTCGGTCGAGCGCCCGGTGCGGTAATAATCTCCACCGTCTGCCCGCTGGTGAGCGGCTGCGACAGAGGATACGGCTGCCTGTCGACGCGTGCGCCAACGCAGGCATGACCGATATCGGTATGCACCGCATAGGCGAAATCCACCGGCGTAGCGCCAGCAGGCAGTTCGACAATGCGGCCTTCCGGGGTGAAAACATAAATCTCATCCGGGAAGAGATCAGATTTTACGCTCTCGATAAATTCAAATGAGCTACCGGCGCTCTGCTGCAGTTCCAGCAGGCTTTGCATCCAGCGCTGGGCGCGGATTTGCGCGGTGGTACTGCTCTCGCCGTTCTCTTTGTACGCCCAGTGAGCGGCAACACCCATCTCTGCCATCATGTCCATGTCTTCGGTGCGGATCTGCACCTCAACGGGCACGCCGTGCGGGCCAATCATGGAGGTATGCAAGGACTGATATCCGTTCGCTTTTGGAATGGCGATATAGTCTTTCACCCGGCCCGGACGCGGTTTGTACAGACTGTGCATCTGCCCCAGAACGCGATAACAGGTGTCGAAATCATGCACGATCACGCGGAAGGCGTAGATATCCATGATCGAGTGAAAACGCTGCTCCTTGAGCACCATTTTGCAGTAGATGGAGTAAAGATGTTTTTCCCTGCCGCTGACGCGACATGGGATACCCGCTTCCTGTAAACGCCCATCGATTTCCGAAAGGATTTTTTGAATCATCTCTTTACGGTTACCGCGTGCCGCTTTAACCACTTCTTTAATGACGCGATAGCGATTCGGATACAGCGCTTCAAAGCCCAGCTCTTCAAGCTCGGTTTTGATGTGATGGATACCTAAACGGTGCGCCAGAGGACTGTAGATTTCCAGCGTTTCGCGGGCGATGCGGCGACGTTTATCCGGACGAAGAGAGCCCAGGGTGCGCATGTTGTGAGTACGGTCGGCAAGTTTGATGAGTATGACGCGGATATCCTGCACCATCGCCATAATCATCTTGCGGAAGTTTTCGGCTTGCGCCTCTTTCTTATCGCGGAACTTAAGCTTATCAAGCTTCGACACCCCTTCTACCAGTTCGGCGACGCTTTTACCAAACAGCTGTTCCATATCCTGGTAGGTGGCGGGGGTATCTTCAATCACGTCATGCAATAGCGCGGCCATCAGCGTTTCATAGTCGAGTTTCATCTCGGCCAGAATGCAGGCGACGGCTACCGGATGGGTGATATAGGGTTCACCGCTTGAACGTGTCTGTCCCTCGTGAGCATCACGTGCGACGAGATAGGCCTGCTGAAGACGCTTAATCTGGTCTTCTGGCAGGTAAGTTTGAATCAGCTGATTCAGGCTCTCAAACAGATACAAGGGCGACCCGCAGGGTTAATTAACGACGACCTTCAGCAATGGCGGTTACGGCCTGCAGTTCTGCGGCTTCCTGCTCTTGCTGCTCCTGGCGATCACGAACGTCGAGGATCTGGTTGTTGATCAGACCTTCTTCGATTTCGCGCAGCGCGATTACGGTAGTTTTGTCGTTCTCTTCCGGTACCAGTGGATCTTTACCGCCTGTCTGCATCTGACGAGCGCGACGCGCGGCGACCAGCACCAGGTCAAAACGGTTACCAATTTTTTCTACAGCGTCCTGAACAGTTACGCGTGCCATATTTCAAAGCTCCACAGATGACGAAATGACTGGGCATGATACTGAATGTGGGTTCAGTCTGCCAATAGTTTGCTGATTAAAGCGTCATGGCGCTGTTTTTGGCGGCTCATGCGCAGACGTTCAGCACGAATGATGGTCTTCAAATCGCCCAGGGCGGTATCAAAATCATCGTTCACAATCAGGTAGTTATATTCGGCGTAGTGGCTCATTTCCGCCACGGCCTGCGCCATACGTTTGGCGATCACTTCTTCGCTATCCTGGCCACGACCGCGTAGACGGCGATCGAGTTCGTCTTTCGACGGCGGCAGAATAAAGATACTGCGCGATTCCGGCATGGCTTTGCGGATTTGCTGCGCGCCCTGCCAGTCGATATCGAGGAACACATCGACACCGGATTTCAGAATCTGCTCGATGGTTTCACGCGAAGTACCGTAATAATTACCAAAAACTTCTGCGTGCTCAAGAAACGCATCTCGGCCAATCATCGCTTTGAATTCGGCGTGATCAACAAAGAAATAATGCTCACCGTGAACTTCACCCGGACGCGGCGCGCGCGTGGTGTGTGAAACAGAAACCTGGGTGTCGTATAACGGTTGGGTTTTCAGTAATGCCTGAATCAGGCTGGATTTACCCGCGCCACTAGGGGCAGAAACAATATAAAGCGTGCCTTGAGCCATGAGAGTCTTGTGTATGTTGAGTCGAAAGAAAGTCTACATACGACCCTATTATACACGTCACCGCTGCGTGACGTAGTCTTTGTCACACTTTTTGCGTGAGTTTCTTTACTTTTGCGCACTGCTTTCCTGATTTTTCTACCTGTTGCAGCAACAACGCATATTTCTCTGAATCCTCTGCGCAAACCCGTAAATCCCGCCTCGTCAGCGAATTGTGGTCGCGTTACAACCTGTCGTAATTGAGCAGGAGAAGAGACATGATAGGGATAAGAGGAATAGTGATGGTGGTTTTGGCGGCACTGGCATGTTCAACCCAGGCGGCTTGCCCGAGATGGTCTGCAGCCAGGGCTACACAGGAAATTACCCGCCTGCAGCGGCAAATAGACGAGTGGAATAATGCATATTGGCAGGCGGGTATCAGTGAGGTCAGTGATGATGAATTCGATCAGCTCAGCGCGCAGTTAACACGGTGGCGTCGATGCTTTGATAAAGTCATCAAAATCCCCGAAATCCCAGCGCAGAAAGGCGCTCTCACTCATCCAGTGGCGCACACCGGCGTGCGTAAGCTGAAAGACAGCCAGGCTGTCGCCCTTTGGATGCAAGATAAAACAGACTTATGGATCCAGCCCAAAGTTGACGGTGTGGCAATGACGCTCGTTTATCGTAGCGGGAAACTGGTGCAGGCGATCAGCCGGGGAGATGGCCTGGCCGGAGAGGACTGGACGGCAAAGGCGCGTCAAATTCCGGCAATCCCCAAAAAACTCTGGGGCAGACTGGCCAACAGCGTGCTGCAGGGGGAGCTTTTTCTTCGACAAGCTGGACATATCCAACAGCAAAAGGGGGGGATCAACGCCCGTTCAAAAGTTGCGGGTGCCATGCTGCGTAAAGCTGATTCAGGCCTGCTTTCTGAGTTAGCCGTGTTTATTTGGGGTTGGCCCGATGGCCCTGCTGAGATGCCTCAACGGCTGGCACTCCTGCATGAGGCCGGTTTTACCTCGGTGGCGGAATACTCTCTTCCCGTGAAGACCGTTTCAGAGGTGGCAGCCCAACGCCAGCGATGGTTCTCTTCGTCGTTGCCTTTTGCCACTGACGGCATCGTGCTGCGCTCGGCAAAAGAGCCCGATGCGCGGTACTGGCAACCGGGAGAAGGCACCTGGGTGGCTGCCTGGAAATATCCGCCAGTAACACAAATCGCCGAGGTGAAAGCCATTGAATTTGGCGTAGGACGTACCGGTAAAGTCGCCGTGGTGGCTCGGCTTGATCCCGTTCTGCTGGATGATAAACAGGTTCGCCGGGTGAATGTTGGGTCACTTCGGCGCTGGCAGGAGTGGGATATTGCCCTCGGCGATCGGCTGAATATCAGCCTCGCCGGGCAAGGTATCCCGCGTATTGATAGCGTTGCCTGGCGCACCGTTCAGCGCATTAAGCCCACTCCACCGGCTGGAAACGTCAATGAGCTGACCTGTTTTTGGTCCTCACCTGAGTGTCAGCCACAGTTTTTGGCGCGGCTGGTATGGGCGGCTCAGCAGTTGCACATTGACGGGGTGGGCGAAGCGAGTTGGCGGGCGCTGTCTCAGGCGCATCATTTCGAACACCTGTTTTCATGGCTGGCGCTGGATGAAGCGCAACTGCGTCAAACGCCAGGCGTGTCGGCGGGTAAAGCGCGAATGATCTGGCATCAATTTAACCTGGCGAAGCAGCAACCTTTTACACAGTGGCTGCTGGCGATGGGTATCCCACTCAGTCAAAAAACGCTATTGGGTCTGCGGGCGCAAGGGTGGGGGCAGCTTGTGGATATACAAACAGAAGACTGGCAAAAACTGCCGATGATTGGAAAAACCAAAGCCAGCCAATTGAGGCGCTGGCTGGCGGATTCGCAGGTTAAGGGGTTGGCGCAGTGGCTTACGGGTTATCACATTGAGGGTTTTTAAAGAGAGTTTTTCCCTACTTTGCGAAAACGGGTATTTTTCTCTGGCGAACTGAAGGTGTCACGCAGATCGTCATAATCGAAAATATGTCGACCACCATCCATCACCGGGAATGATGTCTCTGGTTTATAACAGGCTTCAAGAGGGGATTCGCAGTGAGAGACTCCCGTTGTAATTCCCATCAGACTGATCATCAATTCATAGTTATGCGCAGTGGAGTAGCGTTCTTCCACTGTACCAAGTCGGCGCGGTTTGCTGGCAAGGGCTGATGGGCTGTACCAAATAAATTGCGGTACATCATAGGCTTCCTTACTCGGATTACGAGAACCGTGCATGTAGTGCGATTCAAGACTCGGGTTTTTCTCTAAACCATGATCGGAGAAATAAAGCAGCGTCGAGGCACTGTTGTTAAGGCGTTTGACGACTTCCCCAATAACGTGGTCGGTATAACGAATAGCGTTGTTATAACAATCTTCATATTTATCTTGGGTATGGAAATAGTCCGCAGACGCGGGATAGCGAATACAGGCCATTTCATGGCTGCCGTTTATATGCAATACAATCAGTTTGCGGCCCGCAACCGTCAGGGCTTTATCCAGCGCAGGAAGGAGCTCTTCATCATAGTTAGTGTTGATCCACTGTGCCTTTTGACTCAGTGAGGCAATCGCTACCACATAGTTATTACTTTTCCCTGAATTGCCTTGGGCACTGATCCACTCGGTGTAAAAACCTGCTTCATTGGCGACGCGAAGAATATTATCGGCCAGTTCATTGGCAGTGAAATTGTCAGGATCTGCTTTGCTAAGGATCATTGGCACGGCCAAAACCGTTGCCGATGCAGGCGCAATCGCGTGCTCGAACACCAGTGCATTCTGACGAAAGGTGGACGCAACGGGGGTGGTATCCAGGCCGAAACCATACAGCTGCATGTTGCTGCGGCGGGCAGATTCACCCACGATAACAACATAGTTCTCAATGCCGGTATCGCTAACGGTTAATGCCGGATAGTGAAGATCGGCCTTATAAATTTGCTCGGCGAGTTTACTGTCACGCACCGCAATAATAAATTCTGACGCCACATAAAATGGGGTATTAGCCAAAACGCGAGAGCTTAACGGGTAATAAACTTCCAGATCTTTACGCTGCTTCAACCAGCTTGCAGAGGTGTACCAGACAAAAAACACCGCTAACAAGCTCATACCCACGCGCTGAGTCGTGGTGGAGGTATTTTCAGCCAGATAACGAATGGCCATCAGTGTCACGATGAAATAGAGCGCAATGATCGGTATGTCATAGGTAAAAAGACCGGACATACTGGTCACTTCGCTGAAGTGCGTGGTCAAAATACTCATAGCGAAAACGCTACTGAATTCGCTTTGGTATATGCGCCAGGTACAAAATGAAATCGCAAAGTTGAGGGTTAAGGCGATGGTCAGCAGTAGAGAAAATAATTTCCCGACAAAGTAGCGATAGACCGCAGCGGCTGACAGCAGCAAAAGTGCGTTACAAATCGCTATGCGAATCACGAACCTGAACGGCAGCGTGAAGGCTGCAGGCCAGATCTGAATCAGCATGGAAAAAAGAAAGGCCAGGATAAAATACTGGCTAAGATTCTTTTTAAGAATAGGTAGCGATGCACTGATAAACGACATAATAGACTTAATGTAAATTGGACTTAAAAAATTGTCGCTATTGTATCCGTTTTTTCAAAATTTCGCTGTGCGGGATGTGTGTTTTTCGCCGTAAATTAATCAGTAGGCAGAGCATTTGCCCCATATTTTGGCTAAAAATTAATGTGAATTGTGCGTGTAATGAAAAACGGGCAGCCCAAGCTTAAGCCGTAGGGCTAACATGCGCATCGTAAAGCCAAACAGCAGCGTGGCGATCACAACCACGTCATGGCTACTGACGTAGTGCTGTAGGGCGATATACAGTACCGCAGAGGCAAACGAGACGCCGGCATACAGCTCTTTCTGAAAGACCAGTGGAATGCGTTTACAGAACATATCGCGTAGCACGCCGCCAAAGACACCCGTGATGACCGCCGCGATGGTGGCAATAATGGGTCCTTCACCCATATCGAGGGCAATTTGCGCCCCGATAATGGAAAATACCACCAGACCCAGGGCATCCAGTACCAGGAACAATTTGCGCAGATGTGGCATCACAGGAGCCAGGATGGTGGTCAGCACCGCGGCAACCGCCACAATAACCACATATTCTGGATGCTTCACCCAGCCCAGCGGATAGTGTCCGAGCAGAATATCGCGCACGGAACCGCCACCCAGCGCCGTCGCGGTAGCAATAATAATGACGCCGAAGGTATCCATCCGACGACGGCCCGCAGCCAGCGCGCCTGTCATTGCTTCCGCAGTGATACCGATAAGATAGAGAATATGTAGCAGCATGGTCGCCCCCGAACTGTGTCGAGGCAGATTAGCGATTTGTGCGCTGCATCACGATTGAGATTTTCTAAGGCAAATCGGAAAGGATTAGTTTTTCTTATTCAAGGTTGCTCGCGGGTGAAGGATTGGCGGCTTTGGTTTTAAATTATGGATTAGAAAAAGTATGCCATAGATGTTGTGTAGCGTGGGATTTACGGTGACGAGCGTAGGATGGGAGGAAGCCCGGAGAGCCGGGCTTCCTGACGCTTACTCGATATTCTGAATTTGTTCGCGCATCTGCTCAATCAGCACTTTCAGCTCAATGGCCGAGTTAGTGACTTCGCTGTTGATCGATTTGGAACCCAGGGTGTTAGATTCGCGGTTGAATTCCTGCATCATAAAGTCGAGGCGACGGCCAACGGCTTCTTTCTTCTTCAGGATATTCCACGTCTCTTTGACGTGGGCTTCCAGTCGGTCGAGCTCTTCAGCGACGTCGATACGCTGCGCCATCATCACTAGCTCCTGCTCAAGACGGTTGTTCTCAAGCTGGACCTGCGCTTCTTCAAGTTTGGCGACCAGACGCTCGCGTTGCCATTGCATTATTTCAGGCATATGAGCACGCACTTTGCTGACTTCTGCGCTAACACCGTCGAGACGCTGTTCGATTAAGGCTTTCAGCGCCTGGCCTTCGGTTTCACGGGCCACGATGAAATCATCCAGAGCGCCATCAAGGGCTGACAGAATCTCCGCGGTGATGGCATCCAGGTCTTGTTCTTGTGCAGCCATTACACCCGGCCAGCGCAGAATATCAACCGGGTTAACCTCACCTTCGTCGCTCTGCATTTTGACCCAGTTGGCAGCGTTAACCAGCTGTTTAGCCAGCTTTTCGTTGAGAATAAGCTCACCTTGGGCGCTCGGGTCCTGCTCAAAACGCAGCGTGCATTCGACTTTACCACGCGTCAGACGGGCACGAATACGCTCACGAACCACGGGCTCCAGGCTACGGAACTGCTCCGGCATGCGGAAATAAGTTTCGAGATAACGCTGGTTTACCGAGCGCAGTTCCCACGCGGCACTGCCCCATTCACCCTTGATTTCACGCCGGGCATAGGCGGTCATACTGCGGATCATAGACGTTCCTGTTTTGAAAGGAGAGATGGGGGGATTATAGCTAGCGGGGCTTTTTCATGATA
This sequence comes from Scandinavium lactucae, assembly GCF_033843265.1. Classification (NCBI taxonomy): domain Bacteria; kingdom Pseudomonadati; phylum Pseudomonadota; class Gammaproteobacteria; order Enterobacterales; family Enterobacteriaceae; genus Scandinavium; species Scandinavium lactucae. The sequence goes on along the minus strand of NZ_JAWXRD010000028.1, from coordinate 94,996 downwards.
GGAATATGCATCCTTAATCCGTATATACACGTCATCTTTCAGGCTGCTTCTTTGTTGGCTGCCTTCGCTCACCCCAGTCACTTACTGATGTAAGATCCTGGAAATTCACTCAGTTGCCGCCGCGATGCAACCTAAATGATTTTGTGTATAATGCGCGCCACACTCGTTTTAAGCCGGAGATATCATCATGCGTCCAGCAGGCCGTAGCGCTCATCAGGTGCGTCCCGTAACCCTGACCCGTAACTACACCAAACACGCTGAAGGCTCCGTGCTGGTCGAATTCGGTGATACGAAAGTGCTGTGCACTGCCTCTATTGACGAAGGCGTACCGCGCTTTCTCAAAGGCCAGGGCCAAGGCTGGATCACCGCCGAATACGGTATGCTGCCGCGTTCGACGCATACCCGTAATGCCCGTGAAGCGGCAAAAGGGAAGCAGGGCGGGCGTACTATGGAAATCCAGCGTCTGATCGCCCGTGCGCTGCGCGCTGCGGTCGATCTGAAAACCCTGGGTGAGTTCACCATCACCCTGGACTGCGATGTAATTCAGGCCGATGGCGGCACGCGTACGGCTTCCATTACTGGTGCCTGCGTGGCGCTGGCAGATGCGCTGAATAAACTGGTGGCTGCCGGTAAGCTGAAAACCAACCCAATGAAAGGCATGGTTGCTGCGGTTTCCGTCGGCATCGTGGCGGGTGAAGCGCTGTGCGATCTCGAGTATGTAGAAGATTCCGCCGCAGAGACCGACATGAACGTGGTGATGACTGAAGATGGTCGCATCATCGAAGTTCAGGGCACGGCAGAAGGCGAGCCGTTCACCCATGAAGAATTGCTGACCCTGCTGGCGCTGGCCAGAGGGGGAATTGAATCCATTGTCGCGACGCAGAAAGCGGCACTGGAAAATTGATTTTAAGGGCGACGTTGTCGCCCTTTTTTTTGTCCGTAAAAAAGTAAGATGAGGAGCAAATCCATGAAACCGTATCAGCGCCATTTTATTGAATTTGCGCTTAACAAGCAGGTACTGAAGTTCGGCGAATTTACGCTGAAATCTGGGCGTAAGAGCCCGTATTTCTTTAATGCCGGGCTGTTTAATACCGGGCGCGATTTGGCACTGTTAGGCCGTTTCTACGCAGAAGCGTTGGTGGATTCCGGCATTGATTTCGATTTGCTGTTTGGCCCGGCGTACAAAGGTATTCCGATTGCGACCACTACCGCGGTGGCGTTAGCGGAACATCATGAGCGCGACGTGCCTTACTGCTTCAACCGTAAAGAAGCCAAAGATCACGGTGAAGGCGGGAGTCTGGTAGGAAGCCCGCTGGAAGGGCGCATCATGCTGGTCGATGACGTGATCACCGCCGGGACGGCGATTCGCGAATCAATGGAGATTATTCAGGCCAACGGTGCCACCCTGGCCGGGGTGTTGATCTCTCTGGACCGTCAGGAGCGAGGCCGCGGTGAGATTTCGGCTATTCAGGAAGTGGAGCGCGACTACGGTTGCCAGGTGATTTCGATCATTACCCTGAAAGACCTGATTGCGTATCTGGAAGAGAAGCCGGAGATGGCTGACCATCTGGCTGCGGTCCGAGCTTACCGCGAAGAGTTTGGTGTCTAAAAACGAAACCGGGCTGTACGCCCGGTTTTCTTACTGCAACTGTGCCGCAACCAACGGCCAGCGAGCATCAAAATCTTCCGTCGGGCAGTATTTGAATTCACTGCGCACAAAGCGAGACAGCATTCCTTCGCAAAACGCTAACAGCTGACCGGCGAGCAGCGATTCATCCATCGTGTAACCTTCCCCTTCGCGCATTTTCTTTTCACGCAGTACCTGACGTAGCTGGGCTTCGATACGTTCGAACAGCTGATTGATGCGGCCCTGGAGCCTGTCCTGCTCAAACATCAGCGCATGGCCAGTCAAAATGCGGGTCAGGCCTGGGTTACGTTCCCCGAAGCCGAGGATCAACAGCACAATCAATCGCAGACGGGCGCTGGTATCTTTCTCATCTTTTAAAATCAAATTGATACGCGTAATCAAACTGTCTTCGATAAACTCGATCAGGCTATCGAACATCCGGGTTTTGCTTGGGAAATGACGATACAACGCCGCTTCGGAAACGCCGACCGATGCCGCCAGTTTTGCGGTGGTAATACGTTGGCTACCGTCGCTGGATTCAAGCATAAGTGCCAGAGATTGAAGTATTTCTTCGCGACGATTCCGTTTCGCGGTTTGTTTTTCTGCCATGTTTTCAAATACCCCTGAAAATAAACACTCGTCTGGCGGACATCCACACAACGACCGCAAACGGTCGCTTGCGGTGATGTTATTGCATTATTTCGCTGCAGGATGCTGCTTCAGAACAGCTTATTTGCGTCCTGAATGGCCGAAGCCGCCTTCGCCACGATCGGTGGCGTCAAACTCTTCCACCAGGTTGAATTCTGCCTGAACGACAGGAACAAACACCATCTGAGCAATACGCTCGCCCGGCTCGATGGTAAAGCTTTGCTGACCACGGTTCCATACGGAAACCATCAGCTGGCCCTGGTAATCGGAGTCGATAAGGCCAACCAGGTTGCCGAGCACGACACCATGCTTATGGCCGAGGCCGGAGCGTGGCAGAATCACCGCCGCCAGAGACGAATCGGCGATATGAATAGCCAGACCAGTTGGCAGCAGGGTGGTTGCGCCAGGAGCCAGTTCCACGGCGTCATCAAGACAGGCTCGCAGGTCAAGTCCGGCAGAGCCGGAAGTGGCGTAAGTTGGCAGTGGGAATTGCTCGCCTACGCGCGGGTCCAGAATCTTAACGTCGATTTTTTTCATCATAACGGGTAACGATCTCGTCCAGTAGTAATTGGCCCAGGAGTTCCTTTCGCGCAAGCGGTAAGACTTTATCTCCATCCTGCCAGAATAGGTGCAAGGCGTTGTTATCGCTGTTAAAGCCCTGATTTTCCTGCGACACATCGTTCGCACAGATCAGATCAAGGTTCTTGCGGGCGCGTTTTTGCTGCGCGTATTCTTCCACATTATTTGTTTCTGCGGCAAACCCTACGACGTAAGGACGAGAAGTTTTCAGCGCGGCAACACCGGCAACGATATCTGGGTTTTTCACCATTTTTATCGTTAATTCATCACCTTGCTTTTTAATTTTCTCATCCGCAATCGCCGCTGCACGGTAATCTGCGACGGCGGCACAGCCAATAAAAATGTGCTGTGCCTGAGCCTTGTCCTGAACCGCCGCTTCCATCTCAAGTGCGGTGGTGACATCGATACGCTGCACGAGCGGTGGCGTCGCCAGTGAAACAGGGCCGCTGACCAGAGTGACATTCGCGCCACGACGTGCCGCTGCGGCGGCAATCGCAAATCCCATTTTACCGGAGCTGTGGTTAGTGATGTAACGTACCGGGTCGAGAGGTTCTCGCGTCGGGCCTGCGGTAATCATGATATTGAGATGTTGCAGATCGTTGACAGGCGAAAAATGCGTTGCGGCCATTTCGACAATCACTAACGGATCGAGCATACGGCCAGGGCCAACATCGCCACACGCCTGGCTCCCACTATCCGGGCCCCAGAGCAAAATGTCGCGTGATTCGAGTGTATTCAGATTTTGCTGGGTTGCCGCGGCCCGAAACATCTGCTGGTTCATCGCCGGAACGACCGCCACCGGAGACGGTGTGGCCAGGCAAATAGTTGAAACCAGGTCGTTTGCCATGCCGGCGGCAACGCGGGCGATGAGATCGGCGGTGGCCGGAGCCAGGATAACTAAATCGGCCCATTTCCCGAGTTCGATATGACCCATCGCCGCTTCGGCTGCCGGGTCCAGCAGACTATCGGAAACCGGATAACCGGAGACCGCCTGCAGGCTCAACGGGGTAATGAAGGCTTTTGCTGCTTCGGTCATGGCGACACGAACGTCGGCACCCCGTTCGCGCAAACGACGCACCAGTTCCGGCGTTTTATACGCAGCGATACCGCCGCTGACGCCGAGAACGATTTTTTTACCGGCCAGGCTCATCATGATTCTTTCCTGTGAAGGAGGTAGGAATCTGGCCATTTTATCACAATCCCGATGCTGTCGTGCTGCAAAGGAAAATCCACTTTGCGAGGCATTACGCAAGAGTGAAATTGCGTAGTCGTGTGGGTTGATGCAGGCGTGGCAAGATGGCGCACGTCAAAAGGAGGGCGTTTATGGAAGACGTTGAGCTGATGTTGCCGCGCGAAAAAATGCAAATCAAAGGAATTGAAGCCCTGAGTGATGTGGAGCTGCTGGCCCTGTTTCTGAGAACAGGAACGCAGCGCCGGGATGTGCTCTCGTTCGCCCGCTATCTGCTGGAACATTTTGGCTCGCTGTACGGATTGTTGCAGGCTTCAGAGTCTGCGCTCATCAAGATGGACGGCATCGGTATTGCCAAGTATGCCCAACTCAAAGGGATTGCCGAACTGGCGCGGCGCTTCTTTAACGTGCGCCTGATGCTGCTGGAAGACCCGCTCAACAGCCCCGATATCACGCGAGAGTTCCTTCAAAGTCAGTTGGCAAATGAAGAGCGGGAGATTTTTATGGTTATCTTCCTCGACAACCAGAACCGGGTCCTGAAGCATTGTCGGCTGTTTAGCGGCACCTTAAGTCACGTTGAAGTACACCCTCGCGAGATAGTACGTGAGGCGATAAAGGTTAATGCCGCCGCGCTGATCCTTGCGCACAATCATCCTTCAGGCAGCGCCCAGCCGAGTAAAGCGGATAGAATTATTACAGAAAGAGTGATAAAGTGTTGCAACTTCATGGAGATAAGCGTCCTCGATCATTTCATTGTCGGTAAAGGTGAGATGGTTTCTTTTGCCGAACACGGTTGGATTTAGCGATCCATCGGGATCTTTGTCTGTTCGGGACTTGAGCACACCGCGGAGTCAGCGTATACTACGCCACCTTTGAGAATCTCGGGTTTGGCATTTGGGCCTGGCTATACGAGTTCACTTAGAACCGTCAGACCGGGCTGTAGCAGCCTGACGAGGCGCCAATACCCTATACGAAGCTCGAGCTAATTTGATTTTTGGAGAATAGACATGTCCCGAGTCTGCCAAGTAACTGGCAAGCGTCCGGTGACCGGTAACAACCGTTCCCACGCACTGAACGCGACTAAGCGCCGTTTCCTGCCGAACCTGCACTCTCACCGTTTCTGGGTTGAGAGCGAGAAGCGCTTTGTCACCCTGCGTGTATCTGCTAAAGGTATGCGTGTAATTGACAAGAAAGGCATCGATACAGTTCTGTCCGAACTGCGTGCCCGTGGCGAAAAGTACTAAGTACTAAGAGGAGTTAAATCATGGCTAAAGGTATTCGTGAGAAAATCAAGCTGGTTTCTTCTGCTGGTACTGGTCACTTCTATACCACCACGAAGAACAAGCGTACTAAGCCGGAAAAACTGGAACTGAAAAAGTTCGATCCAGTTGTCCGTCAGCACGTGCTGTACAAAGAAGCTAAAATCAAATAATTTTAGTTTTCTTATCGAAAAACCCCGCCTCGGCGGGGTTTTTTGTTTTCTGCTCGTCCCCATAATAAAAGCATTCCGCATTGTCTTTGGAGACGTCATGCCTGAATTACCTGAGGTCGAAACCAGCCGCCGCGGTATTGAACCGCATCTGGTTGGCCAGACCATCCTGCACGCGATCGTACGCAATGGCCGCCTGCGCTGGCCTGTTTCTGCTGAAATTCACAGCCTCAGCGATAAGCCGGTGCTCAGCGTTCAGCGGCGTGCTAAATATCTGCTGTTGGAACTGCCTGACGGCTGGATTATCGTGCATCTGGGCATGTCCGGGAGCCTGCGTATCCTGCCGGAAGAACGGCCCGCTGAGAAACACGACCATGTCGATTTGGTGATGAGCAACGGGAAAGTGCTGCGCTATACCGACCCGCGTCGATTTGGGGCCTGGCTGTGGACCAAAGAGCTTGAGGGCCACAGCGTGCTGGCGCATCTTGGGCCGGAGCCGCTCAGTGACGCGTTTAACGCAGAATACTTCCGCGAGAAGTGTGCGAAAAAGAAAACGCCGATCAAGCCGTGGCTGATGGATAACAAACTGGTAGTGGGTGTCGGGAATATCTATGCCAGTGAATCGTTGTTTGCGGCGGGGATCCATCCTGACAGGCTAGCGTCGTCGCTGTCTCAGGCAGAGTGTGAGCTGTTGGTGCGGGTAATTAAGGCAGTTTTACTGCGCTCCATTGAGCAGGGCGGAACGACGCTGAAGGACTTCCTGCAAAGCGACGGCAAGCCGGGCTATTTTGCTCAGGAATTGCAGGTCTACGGTCGAAAAGATGAACCTTGTCGGGTCTGCGGTTCTCCGATTATTGCCACCAAACATGCCCAGCGGGCGACATTTTACTGCCGCCACTGTCAGAAGTGATTACTTAAGTTTGTCCATCAATGCCTGATGGACAGCCGGGGGCAGGAAGTGGGCGACATCGCCGTCGTGGCGCGCCACTTCTTTCACCAGTGATGATGAAATAAACGACCACTCTTTCGATGGCATCAGAAATACGCTTTCCAGATCGGGCATCAGATGGCGGTTCATGTGCGCCAGCTGCATCTCATATTCAAAATCTGCCACTGCGCGTAAGCCACGAATCAGAATATTGGCCTGCTGCGCACGGGCGAAATTAGCCATCAGGTCACTAAAGCCCACCACGTCGACGTTGGGCAAATGCGATGTGGCCTGTTGGGCCAGCGCGACGCGTTCATCCAGGTTAAACATCGGCTTCTTGCTCGGGCTGGCGGCAATCGCCAATAGCACGTTATCAAACATGCGGCTGGCGCGGGTGACGATATCAATGTGCCCGTTGGTTATCGGATCAAAGGTGCCCGGATAGATGGCTTTTGTGCTCATGACTTACGCCTTCTTGCTAAAGCCGCGGTTCAGCGCCCACAGCTCGGTGTACTTGTTAAACGTATACTGCGCGTTCACGACTGCCAGCAGCCAGCCCTGTGCGCCATCGAGAAAGCCTGCACGGAGCACCAGCGTTTTCATGAATGCGCCTAACGTATGGCTGAACACGCCGGTCAGAGACGTTTTCTTACCGTGTTGATGGCGTTCCTGTGCCCAAGCCGTGGCGTAAGCCAGCTGTTTACGCTGGAAGTCGGCGAAATCACGGCAGGTCAGGTGCTTCAGGTCGCCTTTCAGCTCAATCACTTGGGCATCACGGCAGTCGAGAGACTCATGTACCTGATTGTCGTTGTACTGCCAACGGCTACGCTCGTAAAGACGTAACACGCGGTCCGGATACCAGCCGCTGTGGCGCATAAAACGACCCAGGAAATAGTTCCGACGGGCGATGCTATAGACCGCGCCCGGTTGAGGGGCTGACAGCACGTCCCGCAGGGATTGCTGGAGTTCAGGGGTGATGCGCTCGTCGGTATCGATCATTAGCACATAATCGCCGCTCGCGAGCGTCTGTGCGCGCTGGCGCTGAATACCATAGCCTTGCCAGTCGGTATTTACGTGGACCTTTACGCCGAGGCGTTGTGCCAGTTCTACGGTGTTATCGTCGCTGCCGGAGTCCAGCAGCACAATTTCATCGGCCCATTGTACCGACGCCAGACATTCTGGCAGCACATCAGCGGCGTTTTTGGCAATCATCACCACCGACAGGCGTGGGGACATTAGTGACTCCGCTGAGGCAAATAGGGTTGCAGTAACTGTAGCAGACGGGCGAGTGCGCCCTGGTTCTGATGCAGCACCTCGACGGCGTGACGTCCATACCACAGACGGTAATCTTCGTCCGTGAGCAGGGTAGAGACTTCTTTCACCAGCGTGTCGGTATCGGTGACGGTGATCAGACCGTCATCCTGCTGCAGCTTGGCGCAGATGTCTTTGAAGTTGAAGGTGTGAGGGCCCATCAGCACGGGAATCGCGTGTGCAGCGGGCTCCAGCGGGTTGTGACCCCCGCGCTCAACGAGGCTACCGCCAACGAAGGCGAGGTCAGCAATTCCGTACAGCAGCATCAGCTCGCCCATGGTGTCGCCGATGACAACCTGGGTCGCCGTGGTCGGGATTTCGCCAGTGCTGCGCAGTGTGAACGTCATCCCCTCTTTCTGCACCAGTTCCCGTGCATCAGCAAAACGTTCAGGATGGCGCGGCACCAGGATCAGCAGCAGGTTAGGGAACGTCTCCAACAGCTTTTTATGCGCCTCAAGAATAATTTTCTCTTCGCCGTCGTGGGTACTGGTGGCTATCCACACCTGACGATGCGGGGCCCACTGGCGACGCAGGGTGATGGCACGCGCCGCCAGTTCTGGCGTCACGGAGATATCGAATTTCAGGCTGCCGGTAATCGCGAGCTGGTTGCGCTTCAGGCCCAGAGAGAGGAAACGGTTCCCGTCTTCCTCATTTTGTGCGGCAATCAGCGTAATGCGACTTAACAGGCGGCGCATAAACTTGCCGAGCTTGCCGTAGCCTTTCGCCGATCGCTCGGACAGGCGGGCGTTGGCAATCACCAGCGGGATTTTGCGTTTATGCAGGGCGGCGACCATATTCGGCCACAGCTCGGTTTCCATCACGATAACCAATTTGGGTCGTGTGGTATTGAAGAAGCGGTTCATTGCCCCGGGCAAATCGTACGGAAGATAGACGTGCTGCACATCTTTGCCGAAGGCGGACAAGGCACGTTCTGAGCCGGTTGGCGTCATGGTGGTGACGGTTATTGGCAATGACGGATAACGGTGGCGCAGCGCGCGCACCAGAGGAATAGCGGCCAGCGTTTCGCCCACAGAGACGGAATGCAGCAGTATGCCATCAGGCAGTACCTTGTTTTTGCAGAAGCCATAGCGTTCAGCCCAGCGTTTACGGTACGCGGGTGCCTTGCGGCTGCGTAACAGCAATCGTAGCCAGACCAGCGGCTGAATCAGGTAGAGCAAGGTGGTATACAGAAATTCCAAGCGATTTATCCGTTTTTGTATTTCGGCGGGCAAATTCTAAGCATTTAGGCCGTCTAAAGCTATCTCTTTGGCGCTTTTGCTCGTTCATTTGCCTGCGATACGTTCATTCGAAAATGAAAAAACGGGCAATCGCTTGCCCGTTTGTCGTGTACTGGATTAGCGTTCTGCTTCGGGGAGCGCGTTGAGATGATAGGTCACGCGTTCCGACAGGCCACGGATATCACCGCCGGTAATGAAGTAGCTGTCATCTTTCTGGTTCGGGTTGCTCACCGAGTAGCCCAACATTTTGTTTATCAGCGTAGCGACCTGGTAGTGGTTCAACGGCACCTGTGGATCGATGGCGCTCATTGAATAAGTCGGGTCGTTACTGAAGTAGATAAACGGGACCTGGGCAATCGGCATTTCGACAATGGAGTGACCGAACAGACCCCCGTCGCCCACGCGCTCACCGTGATCGGAGGTGATAAACACCAACACCGGCAGTTTTGACTTGGCCATAGCGGTGCGAATAGCCGATGCCAGCTCTTTGTCATACAGACGAACCGCATCATCGTATTCATTTTTCTTCTGCGCGACATCATCGCTCAGACGTGGCGTTGAGAATTTCGCGAATCCCTGCGGAATATTCCGTTCGTAAGGGATATGCGGGGCACGGCTATTCAACACCATCAGGAACGGTTTGTTCCAGTCGAGCGTGGCTTTATCAACGGAAGGTGTCAGCACTACGTCCGCACCGACTTCTGGGGCCGGGCGGATTTGCGTGTCTTCCCACAGGTCGATGTTGTGGATACCAATCCAGTTACTCAGACCTTCCAGCCCTTGTGCAGAGATGAATGCGGTCTGATAGCCTTGTTTTTTGGCGTTAGCGAAGATGTTGGTCGCTTTCGACTTATACGCCCCGTAGTTGTCCGGCTCGCGCAAATTGTTCACCAGCATCGGGATTGCCACGCGCGTTGATACCGCGTTAGAGACAATCAGGCGACCTGTTCCGTGATACTGCTGCATCAGCGCTTTAAGTTCAGGTGTTGTGTCACGTTCGTAACCCAGGGCGCTAACGTGATGCGGGTTCAGACTCTCACCAATCGCCAGTATGATCGAGTATTTCCCTGCATGTGTGCCTTCAACAGGCGTGACGTTGTACGGTTCGTAATGAGTCAGACTTTGGTTTTCACCGGACATCGCTTCTGGAATGAGGCGTATAGCGCTAAAGCTCATGGCTGACAAGCCATTACGCAGCAGCGAGTGGCGCAGGTCAGGGTTAAATTTATACATCTGACCATTAACGGCTTTGTAGAACTGGCCGACAAACATCACGACGATCGCCAGCAGGCACGGGATCGCGAGCCATTTATTCCATTGCGGTGCCAGGCGGCGGGTAAAGACCAGCGCAAATACCACGGCCACAACCATAATGGCAAAATAGACACCCAGAGAGCCCAGGCTGTCGGTGATGCCGCTGGCAATATCTTTGGTTTCGACAAACGCCAGCCATACTTCGCTCGGGCCGTAGAACTGGCCGTAGAACTGATAATAGATAGCTTCGGATATCTGCACGATGAACGTGACCGCCAGCAGACAACGTGTCAGCAGAAAGCGTGCACTGACGGCCGCTAGCAGCGAAATAATCAGATACAGTGAAATATCGCCTGCTTTAGGCTGATAAACGTGGTCCTTCAGCAAAATGATCGCTTCAGACAGCGAAAAGAGCACCAGGAAGGCCAGCGTTAACCCCACCGTGCGTATGATATTACGACGGAGGGTGAGTGATGATTGTGCAGATGTTTTAAACATGAATGGACTCAATCTGACTCAGAATTTTTTAGTTAGCGGACGAATCGCTTTACCAAAACCAAAGCGTAATGCGCGAACCAGTGTAGGGCGGTTATGCAATCCTTTACGCCAGATATCTTCAAAGAGGCTTAACCACCGCGCCGCAACGGCTTCTCGGGAATAGACCTGCAGACGTTTGTCGCCCTGTTCTCGCATTTGGCGGTACAGCTCAGGGGAGTTTTTCAGTTTCATGATCGCCTCAAACGCCTCATCCGGGGTTTTTGCAATCAGGTAATCCAGTTCGCTTTCGCGAATCGCCCGGTACGATGGTTCATCATCACAAACCATCACCGTTTTGCCCAGCCAGTTATTGATAAGCTTGCTGGCAGGCTTACGGGCCAGTTTGTGGTCGTGGGATTTGCGAAAACTGATGCAGACATCCACGTCCTGGTAGTGGGTCCAGTTATCAAACGAGATACGCAGTTCGATGCCTTGCTCGGCGAGACGCTGTTTAAAAGTACCTTCGCGATACGCTTCCGGGAAACTGTCTACGCGGCCAAAGAAGGCGACCGTTTTGATGGTCTCATCGGTACGCTGGCGAGGTTTTACCCCCGGCTGTGGCCAGTAAGGAACGAAAATACGATTGCTGTGGCCATCGACTTCCGGGTTTTGATCTACGACTACATCCGCCCCGATAACTGGTGGGCGATCGGCTCGTGCGACGACGGTAACGCCGCGCCAGGGTTTTACGCGCGATCCGAAGTCGTCGTTGTGCATCAGATTAATGGCGTCAGAACGGCACTCTGAACCGAACGAACATTCAATCTCATCACCATAGTAGTGTTTCAATGCCAACGTCGTCTGGAATGTCCATCCGCCGCGTCCGCCGCAATAAAAGCGTTCCGGGATAGCGTCCGGGTTTACACGGTTATCGAGCAGGGTCTGAAAATCTGCATAGTTTTTAGCGATAAAATCAGCGCGGGAAACCGCGTGGAGTTTAAGTTTGCTCATAATGTCCGTTAGCCGAGAATTTTTTTAAGTCGGAAGTAGCGACGTCCCAGACGCCACCGCTGGCGAAAACCACGAGCATTCTGCCAGATCATTGACCAGATGCCTCTGTCGAAAAGCTCGCGCGTTATCTCGCGCTTTTTCGCCATGTCTTCAATGTTGTTGATGCTGTGCAGGATCCCAAGGCCTTCTTTCGCAATCTGCCACTGGCAGGCCGGTACGCGCTTGACCTGTTCTGGATGGCGCTTATTGATGGCATCCAGCATCTCAAGAATCTTCATATAATGGCGAGATGAGCGCATCCGCGTATCGTCAGTGCCTGGCGTATGGGAAACCGAGGCGGAGTGAATCAGATAATCGTAAAATACCTCATCCACATACTGTACGCGTTTCGCGGTCAAGAGCACTTCGGTTGTCCAGGGAATATCCTGATGGCGCAGGCCATGCTCGAAGGTAAATCCCTGCTCTTTGATAAAGGCATGTCGATAGATATTCAGCCAGGTGACATGCAGGAACTTGCGGGATTCCAGCGCCTTTTGTAGCCAGGTCGGGCCATCCAGCACATCTGTTGAAGAGAGCTTATCGGAGGGGAAGATCTTTTTCGATGGACGGCCATCGTCATAAATGTAGGTCCCGTTACAGGTCGCGACATCCAAGTGACCGGCAAAGGCAATTTCCAGCAGGCGGGGGTACATTCCGGGATAGATAACATCATCGATATCCGGAAAGGCAACATATTCCCCTTTTGCCACGGCAAGCCCGGTGTTGCGTGCCGCCGAGACGCCACCGTTAGCCTGATCAATCACCTTAAAATCGCTAAATTCTGCGGCATAGCGGCTGATAATTTCTGCCGAACCATCGCTGGAACCATCATTAACGATAATGAGTTCCAGATTGTCGAGATTCTGTTTTTTGATGCTGTCAAAGAAAGCACTCAGAAATTTCTCGCCATTGTAAACGGCGACAACGAGGCTTAATTGCGGCGTACCAGACATGCTTTCTCCGTTGTATAACGCGGTGACGTGGTTATCAAAGTCTAACTGTATCGTGCGATGGCAATTCGACAGCCGTCAGGCTAAAGAGTTCTGTAGGATTCGACCGCGCCAGGCTTATCGCGACTGGACGCGGTCAATACGCAATCAGGCAGGTTTATCTGTGGCTTGCGGCGTTCGGAGGGCACACATGCCGATCAGCAATCCGGTCAGGAACATGTACTGCTCCAGGTAGTGATCTTTCAGGTTATGGTCGACCATAGTTCGGGAGAAGAAGCCAATGGTGAACAATAACAGGAACATCCCAACCATGGTGTTGCCGTGACGGAACTCTTTCCAGCCAATATACCAGCATCCCGCTAAGAGAATCAGCCATCCGGCGATCCCGGCAATGCCATTCTGAATACCAAATTCAATCAGACCATAATGGCTGTGCGGGATATTAATGCGTTTATCCTGGGTATCCCGGCGCAGTACGTAGCGGAATGCCTCTTTGCGAGGCCCCATCCCGGCAGGATGCTCACCCACCAGTTTCCAGCCCTGGTGGAAGAAGCTGGCGCGACAGCCGTTGGAATGGTTCATTGGCACACCGAGATCGTTTAATGGCCTGGTTCCATTTGTTCTGTTGTAGCAGAAGCTGGAAAAGGGTGCATTCCATCCCGCCACCGCATCACTTTCAAGATTTTGCCAGCGCGGGTCCGTTTTCCAGGATGCATAGCCCAGCGCCACAGAGGCGAGAACAATTGCCAGCAGAATACCGCCGGTCAGCACCACGCGGCTGCGGCGCATGCTGTGGAGACTTAACAAGATAAAAGTCGAGAACAGGCTGCCTACCAGACCGATGGTTCCCCACCGGGTATCCACCAGGCCGGTACACACCAGATTACAGAGCAGCATCAACGACAGTACCGGAGTGCTAAGGCGCAGGAAACGTTGATGCAGCAATCCGCGCGCCAGTAGTTCCGCAAGGATAAAGCCGGTAATCATGTTCACCTGGAAGCTCATCCGCGTGCGGTTGAAAACAATACGCGTCTCGCCCCAATGGATAATGCCATCACGCCAGTAGAGATAAGCGGTATCCAGCAGGTGTATTAGTACGACTCCCCAGAAGAAGAGGATAACGAGTGTAAACAGGCGAGCAGCTGTCAGCGAGGAGAAATGGGTCTGGATAACCGGTAATAACACCAGCCCGGCGCAAAAGAGCAACACCGGACGCAGCCATTGTCCATCCCAGGTTGACACCATCTCTTTGATATCGGGGGCGACAAAAAAGCCGTTAATCAGAATGAAAAAGGTCAATATCCACAGTGCGATGAGCACGAATTTAACTTTGCTTAGATTCAGACTTTGCTTTGCTGTTACGGAGCTAAAAAACAGGCCAAAAGAAACAACAATAATGGGGTAAATCAATCCATTACGATGAAATGGCAGCTGATCATTTGGGATTGGCCAGATAAAACATAAAGCCAATACAGACAGGATGATCGCCCCTGTCAGGATATTTCGAGTATTTGTCATAGTTTTTTGGCTGGTTTCGGACTTCGGCATCTTTACTGGCAAGATTTGGACGCTGTGTGATTTCCACTGGGTTTACGCAGTGCCATTTAAAAAACCGGAGAAAATTACCACAGATACCCCTCCTACAGAAGGGCAATGTTTGTAAGCAGGAATAATCTCTCTCATTTGTAACCCTGGGGTCTTTTATGTATTACATCAGAGCAACGTATATACTACGCGGATTAGTTTGAAATTAGGTTATGAACAGGAAAAGTATGCACATTGTCCACACCGAAGCCGATGGCGGAAAAGGCGGCCAGCCGCTGCGTATCATCAATGAATCTCTGGGCATGATACAACGCGGGCACCAGGTGACCATCCTCTGCCCTGAAACTGCGCCGCTGCATCAGCTGGCGCAATCGGCAGGGCTCAATGTGGTGACCATGCCGCTGCGACGGAAGAATGTCGGCAATTTGCTGCAACTGCGCCGCTGGTTGCGTGACAATCGCGATAGCATCGACGTCATTAACAGCCATAACTCCGCCGATACCTGGCTGGTGGCGCTGGCGAATCTGTTTTTATCCCGTCCGGTTCCGCTGGTGCGCACGCGCCACGCCTCGGGTGTGCCACGTAACAACTGGACCACGCGCTGGCTGTTTCGCAAAGCCTGCAAACATATTGTCTCCACCGGAGAAGCGCTGCGTTTGCAGATGGTTGCATTAGGCGTTCCGCTGGAAAACACCACTTCAGTTCCCAGCGGTGTAGACACATCGCGTTTTCATCCGGGTGATAAAGAGGCCGCGCGCAATCACTGCGATCTGCGTCAGGGCGATTTCTGGCTCGGCGTGGTGTCACATTTACGGCCGAATAAAGGCCACAGCGTATTGATCAACGCGCTGGCACAAATCGATATTCCTGAAATCAAGCTCGCCATTGTCGGCGATGGGCCGCACCGTGAGGCGCTGGAAAGTGAAGTTATCCAGCAAAATCTGTTAACGCGCGTGGTGTTAGCGGGTCATCGGGCCGATCCTGAACGCTGGTTCCCGGCGTTCGATGTGGCGATTAGCCCATCACACGATATGGAAGGCGTGCCGCAGGGCGTGCTGCAATCACTGGCGTCCGCCGTGGCGACCATCGCCACTGATGCCGGTGGCACGGCGGATGCGATTATCGACCGGCAAACAGGGTTATTAATTGGCCAGCGGGATGTTGATGCCTTACGTGAGGCGATCCTCACGCTGTATCACGATGAAGCGTTGCGCCGCCAACTCGCCAGCCAGGGCAATGAATACCTGAATTCGCATTTCACCCGGGAGTGTATGTTGACGGCGATGGAGAAAGTCTTCAGCGACGCCGCTCAGCTCAGCAACTCGCGATAAAGGGTCTGTAGCTGACGGGCCATGTTATCGAGCGTATAGGGTTCTGCGGTGGCGCGTGCGGCTGCCGCATAATCAACCCCACGACGCTGCCCTTCAAGCCACGCCTCGATCGCCTGCTGGTAGCCTGCCACATCCAACGCATCGCGGACCCAGCCATTTTCCCCTTCGGTTATCCACTCTGCGGCCCCGCAGCCGTGGCTGGTCAGCAGCGGTAAACCGCAGGCAAGGGCCTCCACACACACATTGGGGAACGGATCATAGAGCGTGGGCAGAATCAGGGCATTCGCACTGCCATAAACTTCACGTACATCAGTCACCGGGCCGAGGAATTTGACCCGAGCCGCGACGCCCAACTTATGGGCCAATTTCGCAAATTTTGCCGCATGTTTATCGCGCCCGGCGACTAACAGCCAGACGTCCTGATAAGGCTGAATGGCCTTGAGCGCGGTGGCAACGCCTTTACGCGCAAACCCGGAGCCGACGTAGGCCAGCACCGATGCCGTGTCAGGAATGCCAAGCTGCGCGCGAAGCGATAACTGACGCACGTCCGGATGAAAATGTTGCGTATCGACCCCGTTATAAATCACGGTCAGCTTGTCGGCGCTGAGCCCGAAGCGACGGGCGATATCGTCCCGCACCATCCGTGAATTGCAGATAACATTGCGCAGATTAGGATGCGTAAACATCTGCTGCTCTGCGTTCAGAATGTAGCGGTGGTAACGGCTAAACGACTGTGCCCAGCGCGACAGCGGCGACTGAATGCGGTTGTATTGCTCAAGCCATGCGGCGTGAACGCCGTCACCCGCACGGAAAATAGAGGCTCCGGGGATACGTTCATGGCTCTGGACGAGATCAAAATCGTTGAAATGTGCCGCGGCGGCGGCAGCAAAACCTTCTTCCCGCGCCTGGCGATTGCGAAACGGCGGATCGAGGGTCAACGTATTCCAGCCCGCCGCATTTTCCCATTTACGCGCAATCAGCGTGACATCAATCTCGGTATCGCGGGCCAGCACATTCAGGGCGCGGGAGACGAATCGCTCCGCGCCGCCGTTGGGATTGTAGGTTTGTCTGACGATAGCGAGCTTCATGCCGGGTTTTCCAACAGCAGCGTATCGATAGCGCTCAACACCTGCTGAGGCGTGATGGCAGTAATGCAATCGGAAACATGGCTATCGCCACAGCCTGCTTTCCCGCAGGGCTGACAGGTAAATCCGGCGGTGATCACCCGATATTGCACGCCCCACGGCGACCATTTAATCGCCCCAGTTGGGCCAAAGATTGCGACCGTTGGGGTGCCGACGGCGCTCGCCAGATGCATCGGCATCGAATCCACGCCAAAATAGAGCCGGGCGTGCTTCATCAAAGCGCCTAATTCTTTCAGGTTCAGTTGGCCGCTTAAATCGTGATACGGCTGGGTGAGCAGTGCCCGCAGGCCATCCATATACTCACTTTCTTCTTTGGACGGAGCCGCAGAGAGAATAATTGGCAGGCCGCGTGCGGAAAGGGTATCGATAGTGGCGGCGAGTTTATCCAGCGTCCAGGCTTTGAACATCCAGCGGGACGTCGGGTGCACCAGCACGTACGAGTTGGCGGTAACGCCAAAATCTGCCAGTTTCTGCGCAATCGAGGCTTCCGCCTCTTCACCGGGCACAAATAGCGTGTGCTTATCTTCGGCGGTCTGCGGATGAATCCCGATATGACGCAGCGCATCCAGATTCACCTCCACCATATGGCGAGAGTTATCCTGAATCGCAGGGTAAAGGGTGGTAAAGGATTTCACCCAACGACGACGTGCAAGGCCGCTGCGTTTGTCCGGCTTGAAGCCGACGGACACGCGAGGCTTGAGGCGACGGGCCAGTCGCGCGCCGTGCCAGTGCTCGGTCAGATTGATTAACACATCGTAATCACGGGCTTTCAGCGTGTTGAGCAAGGCCCGGTACAGCGTCAGTTGTTTGATGAAACCCTGCTTGCGCCAGTTGCGACCAATAGTATGTACCTGATTTATCGACGGATGGCTGGTCAGCATCGCCTGCGTATCATCATAAACGAGGGCATCAACCTCAACGCCTGGCCAGTTTTTCTTCAGCACGGTAAAGACCGGGGACGTCAGGAGTACATCGCCGTGATGGCGAAGCTTAATGACCAGAACCCGCTTTGGCGGACGATTCGGTGAGAAAAAATCAGGCATGATGACTCTCTGCATCCAGGATGGGCATTAATTGCTCAAAAACGGTGGACGCGCTGAGCTGGCTCAATTGGGTTGAACCCTCAGGGCGGCAAATGGTTTGGTTTTTTCCGTAGCCACCGATAAGACCGGGATCGGTAGGGCCGTATAGCGTGATATTCGGGCGATCTAACGCGGCCGTTAAGTGGCTCAGTCCGGTGTCAACGGACACCACTGCCCGAGCACCCGCCAGCACATGCGCGACCTTTTCAAGGCTCATGCGAGGCAGAACCTCTACGTTAACATTCCCTTGTGCCAGACGGTTTGCGCGCGCTTCTTCATGCGGTGCGCCCCACAGCAATTTTATCTGTAGCCCGCTTTGTGCCAGGAGGGCAATCAGTTCACGCCAGTGCGACTCTGGCCAGTGTTTTTCGTCACGCGTCGTGGCGTGCAAGAAGACCAGATAAGGTGCAGCGGCCGTGTCGCCGGGGGTCAGAAAATGCTGTGCAATCGCATAATCGCCCTGGGTCTGCGGCTTTGGATAACCGAGGCTTTTGGCAAACAATTCCCGGGTGCGTTCGACGGCGTGCTGCTGCTTTTCGATGTGATGACGACGCGTGTAGAACAGGCTGGCCAGCGGTTCGCGGGCGCTTTGCCAGTCCATGCCGTGCTTTGTGCCGTGCACCAGACGCGTCACCAGTGCCGCACTTTTCACCAGCCCCTGGGCATCAATGATGGCGTCATAGTGTTCCGCCTGCACGCGTTGGCGAAACGCGCGACGTTCGGCTTTTACCGGGGCAGAGAACCAGGCTTTGCGCCAGCGGCGAATCGCCACCGGAATGACGCTATCCACCGCCGCATGCCAGCCGGGAATTTGTGCGAAACCTTCTTCCACCACCCAGTCAAAGCGGATCCCTGGGATCGCTTGAGTGGCATCGGTCAGGGCGGGCAAGGTGTGGAGCACATCGCCCATTGAGGAGGTTTTAACGATCAGCACGCGCATTCGTTATACGTCCTCGGCCAGCAACAGCGAGTTCAGCTCTTCGAGCACGCGCGCTGGCGTAATATCGATCAGGCTCTGGTGATAACCGGCGTCGCCATCGCCTTTGCGGACTTTGTGGTAGCCGGTAATCAGTCGAATCACCTTCGCTTTGTTCGACAGCGGCGGAGTGAAGTCCGGGCTGCTTGGGCCGTAAAGCGCAACCAGCGGGCGGTTCAGCGCCGCCGCAACGTGCATCAGCCCCGAGTCGTTGGTGACGACGGCTTTACAGCTCGCGAGCAGAACGACCGCTTGTTCAAGCTGGGTTTCACCCGCCAGATTGCGGCACCAGGCCTGCTGTTCCTGACTGAGCGCGGCGAGGATCTCATTCCCGGCATCGTGGTCTTTAGCGGAGCCGAACAGCACCACCTGATATCCTTCGTCGATCAGCTGTTTAGCCAGTTCGGCGTAATGGTAATGTGGCCAGCGTTTTGCTGGGCCAAATTCGGCCCCGGGGCAAAAACCAATTATCTGGCGTTCCGTCGAGAGGTTGAATGCGGTACAGGTCTGCGATTTTTCGCCTTCGTTCACCTGAAGCTGCGGCCACAGCAGCGGCTGCGGTAAATCTTTCGCCGAGCGCATCACGCCTTTGTCATAGGCCAGTGCCACATAGCGCTCGACCATCAGCGGCCAGGCGGCTTTATCCAGCACCCGAGCATCATTCAGTAAACCGTAGCGCATTTCACCGCGCCAGCCGGTACGTTGCGAAATACCTGCAAAGAACGGCACCAGGGCTGATTTGAATGAGTTCGGCAGGACATACGCGCGGTCGTAGCGTTTTTCACGCAGACTGTGCCCCAACCGACGACGCTCGCCAATTTCCAGCGCGCCGTGCCCCAGCGGCATAGGGATCGCTTCATTCACTTCTGGCATGCGCGATAAAAGCGGACGGCACCACGCGGGTGCCATCACATCAATGATCGCCTGCGGATAGCGCGCCTTGAGCGTGCGAAAGAGGCTTTGCGACATCATCATGTCGCCCACCCATGACGGGCCAACCACCAATATTTTCATTCACTTCATCCTTCAAGCTGTCTCTGCGTGGGCTGCCTGTGTTCACCCCAGTCACGTAGTTATCCTCTGTTCCTGGGGGTCACTCAGTTGCCGCCTTGATACTGCTTCAATGATTTTGTGAATGTGTATCGCTGTCGCGGTTCAGCCAGTGCATATATTCCGTTACGCCTTCGGCCACGGTTTTAAATGGCTTATCGTAGCCTGCCGCACGCAGGTTGGTCAGATCGGCCTGAGTGAATGCCTGGTAGCGGCCTTTCAGTTTTTCCGGGAACGGAATGTATTCGATGCTGCCTTTTTTGTGGTACGCCAGCGTGGCATCGGCGACAGCCTGGAAGGATTCCGCCCGACCGGTTCCAAGGTTGAAGATACCGGAGACGCCATTTTCCCAGAACCACAGATTTACGGCGGCCACATCGCCTACGTACACGAAGTCACGCTTAAAGCTGTCGCTGCCTTCAAACAGTTTCGGACTTTCGCCATTGTTGAGCTGGGTGTTGAGGTGGAAGGCCACGCTCGCCATGCTGCCTTTATGGCCTTCGCGCGGGCCGTAGACGTTGAAGTAACGGAAGCCCACCACCGGGGAATCGACTTCCGGCAGGATCTGACGCACGTATTCATCGAACAGGAACTTGGAGTAGCCGTACACATTCAGCGGCTTTTCGTACTCGCGGGATTCGATAAAGTCGGAGGTACGGCCGCCGTAGGTGGCTGCAGACGAGGCATACAGGAATGGAATTTCACGCTCCAGGCAGTAGTGCAGCAGCTCTTTGGAGTACTGATAGTTATTATCCATCATGTACTTGCCGTCCCACTCAGTGGTAGACGAGCACGCGCCTTCATGGAACACCGCTTCGATCTCGCCCATCTCTTCGCCAGCCATAATTTGGATCAAGAAATCTTCTTTATCCATATAGTCAGCGATGTTGAGGTCCACCAGGTTGACGAATTTGGTGCCATCTTTCAGGTTGTCCACCACCAGAATGTCAGTGATGCCTTTATCATTCAGGGCTTTAACAATGTTGCTGCCGATGAAGCCTGCGCCGCCGGTAACGATGATCATAACGATAACCTTTGAAATGTGGATGACCGGGACTATCCCGGACGCTAATGGTTCTTATCATACCACCACTGTGCGGAGTCTTCACATTCACCGACAACCCGCAGGGGTACACGTGATTTATGCTGCAAAAACGGGTAACGGGTGCTGTGTCATCTCGTATCAGCGTAGAGCTTTGGGTAATATGTGCCAAATTTTGCCGAATCTGGAGAGTTGCAATGCGTGGTGATTTTTACAAACAGTTAACCAGCGACCTGGAAACCGCTCGCGCGGAAGGGTTGTTCAAAGAAGAACGCATCATTACCTCTGCCCAGCAGGCGGATATTACCGTCGGTGATGGCAGCCATGTCATCAACTTCTGCGCCAATAACTATCTGGGGCTGGCGAACCACCCAGAACTGATCGCGGCGGCGAAAGCAGGCATGGACAGCCACGGATTCGGCATGGCCTCCGTCCGTTTTATCTGCGGAACCCAGGACAGCCACAAAGTGCTGGAAAAGAAACTGGCCGATTTCCTCGGTATGGAAGATGCCATCCTGTACTCCTCCTGTTTCGACGCCAACGGCGGCCTGTTCGAGACCCTGCTCGGTGCGGAAGATGCGATTATTTCCGATGCCCTGAACCACGCCTCGATCATTGACGGGGTGCGTCTGTGCAAAGCCAAGCGTTTCCGCTATGCCAACAACGATATGCAAGAACTGGAAGCTCGTTTGAAAGAGGCCCGCGAAGCCGGGGCGCGCCACGTGCTGATCGCCACCGACGGCGTATTCTCGATGGACGGCGTGATTGCCAACCTAAAAGGCGTGTGTGACCTGGCCGACAAGTACGATGCGCTGGTGATGGTGGATGACTCCCATGCGGTCGGTTTTGTCGGTGAAAACGGTCGAGGCTCCCACGAATATTGCGAGGTAATGGGTCGCGTAGACATCATTACCGGCACGCTGGGTAAAGCGCTCGGCGGCGCATCCGGCGGTTACACCGCGGCGCGTAAAGAAGTCGTTGAATGGCTGCGTCAGCGCTCCCGTCCGTACCTGTTCTCCAACTCTCTGGCCCCGGCTATCGTTTCTGCCTCAATCAAAGTGATGGAAATGGTGGCGTCCGGCGCTGAGCTGCGTGACCGTCTGTGGGCCAATGCCCGCCTGTTCCGCGAGAAAATGTCTGCCGCAGGCTTTACTCTGGCAGGGGCCGATCATGCCATCATTCCGGTGATGTTAGGTGAAGCGTCCGTCGCGCAGGATTTTGCCCGCGAGCTGCAAAAAGAAGGGATTTACGTCACCGGTTTCTTCTACCCGGTGGTGCCAAAAGGTCAGGCGCGTATCCGCACCCAGATGTCTGCGGCGCATACCCCTGAGCAAATTGAACGTGCGGTGGACGCGTTTACCCGCATCGGTAAGCAACTGGGCGTGATTGCCTGAGGATGTGAGATGAAAGCATTATCGAAACTGAAGGCTGAAGAAGGCATCTGGATGAACGATGTTCCGGCACCGGAAGTCGGACATAACGATCTGCTGATCAAAATTCGCAAAACCGCTATCTGTGGTACCGACGTACACATCTACAACTGGGACGAATGGTCACAAAAAACCATTCCGGTGCCGATGGTCGTTGGCCATGAGTATGTCGGCGAAGTGGTTGGCATCGGCCAGGAAGTGAAGGGCTTTAAAATCGGCGACCGCGTTTCCGGTGAAGGCCACATCACCTGCGGGCATTGCCGTAACTGTCGTGCAGGCCGCACCCATCTGTGCCGTAACACCACCGGGGTGGGCGTCAACCGCCCTGGCTGTTTCGCCGAGTATCTGGTTCTTCCGGCATTTAACGCGTTCAAAATCCCGGACAACATCTCTGACGATCTGGCTTCTATCTTCGACCCATTCGGCAACGCGGTTCATACGGCGCTCTCTTTTGATCTGGTGGGTGAAGACGTGCTGGTGTCCGGCGCAGGCCCAATCGGCATCATGGCGGCGGCGGTGGCGAAACATGTCGGCGCGCGCAACGTAGTCATCACTGACGTGAATGAATACCGTCTGGATCTGGCGCGTAAAATGGGTGTTACCCGCGCGGTGAACGTGTCCAAAGAGAGCCTGACCGATGTGATGGCCGAACTGGGCATGACCGAAGGGTTTGACGTGGGCCTGGAAATGTCCGGCGCACCACCGGCGTTCCGCACCATGCTCGACACCATGAATCACGGGGGGCGTATCGCGATGCTGGGTATTCCGCCATCAGATATGTCTATCGACTGGACCAAAGTCATCTTTAAAGGGTTGTTCATCAAAGGCATTTATGGCCGTGAGATGTTCGAAACCTGGTACAAGATGGCGGCGCTTATCCAGTCAGGCCTGGATCTCTCCCCGATTATCACTCACCGTTTCGGCATCGACGACTTCCAGAAGGGCTTTGACGCCATGCGTTCAGGTCAATCAGGAAAAGTTATCCTGAGCTGGGATTAATCAGACAAAGCGCCTTCGGGCGCTTTTTTTGTGCCAGTTTCACGTTATTTAGTTCAAAATCGGATTTCCACCAGGAATTCTTCGCTTTTTTGCCCATACGTTTATAAAGTTTGTTGAGGTTCCATTTAACTTTATAGCGTCTATGTTCAAACTCACTGTTTGCTTATTAACCTTTAACTCTGCACGTCTGTTGCACGAAGTTCTGCCTCCTCTGGTGGCAGTGGCGGATGAGTTTATTGTTGTGGATTCCGGCAGTACGGATGCGACGTTAACTATTTGCCAGGAGTATGGTATTACGCCCCATCATCATCCTTACACCATGCACGGCGCGCAAATGCAGCATGCTACGCAATTAGCTAGCCATGACTGGGTACTCTGCATGGACAGTGACGAAATTCTGGATGCTGAAACCGTGGAGTTTATTCTGGCGCTTAAAGCGGGCGAAGAACCCGATGCACACTACGCCTGGCGTATTGCGCGTTACTGGCATGTGCTGGGCGAAGAAGTCCGCACAATTTACCCGGTGTCCTCCCCCGATTTCCCGGTACGGCTATTTAATCGCACACAGGCACAATTCAATAATCGGCCAGTCGACGACAAGGTTGAGGGCAATGTGATGACGGCTATCATGCCTGGCCGTGTACGCCACGATACGTTTTACTCGCTCCATGAAGTATTCAATAAGCTCAATAGTTACACCACCCGACTGGTTAAATATCAGAAGATTCGACCGTCGATTGCCCGCGGAGTGATTAGCGCGATCGGGGCATTCTTCAAATGGTATCTTTTCAGCGGGGCGTGGCGATACGGGAAAGTGGGCGTCGTGACGGGCTTATACGCCACCTCATACAGCTTTCTGAAATACTTCAAAGCCTGGTATCAGCACCCGGAAAAAAAAGAGTCCGTTGCTAAAGAACATTCGGACTCTCAAGTCATTGAGTGATCGTTTTTGCCTGGCGGCTAAAATTAAGGCTTATCCCAACCCTGCCATTGCAGCTGCATGTACTGTACCAGCGTGCTGTGCGTAATGCTGTCACTCAACACGCTAAAGAAGCGGCTGGCGTACACCGGCTGCTGCGGCTGCTTAGGTTTACACAGCTTCACGCCGTGGAACGGATTGCGTGGGGCAGTTGGCTGAACAGGTGCGGCGTTATTTGGCGTTGAGTTATCGACCTGCGGTTCGTTGAGCAGGCTGCTTGGGCGCACCAGGGTGATATCCGGCGGCAGGTTGTAGACCATCTGCTGCAATACGCGCACCGTCGAAGGATGCGGATGGCCGATGGCAATCGCTGAGCCGTTACGTCTCGCCAGTTGGATAGCGCGATTAAACTGCACCCGGATATCCGCTTCGTTTTGCGTATCATCGAGGAATACCCGGCGCTTAATCACCTTCACATTCGTGCCCGCCGCAGCCCGCATTGACTGGCTATTGCCAATCGTCATGCTGTCGAGGAAATAGAAATTGTAGTGGCTGAGCGTCTGCATCACCTTCTGCATCCCAAACAGGCTTGAGGTCATGGCGCTGCCCATGTGGTTGTTCAGACCCACGGCATACGGCACTTTGTTGACCGCATCACGAATAATGCGGTCTATCTCATCGCTGCTCATTTCCGGGCGCAGGGTGTCTTTTTCCAGCGGCTGTTTACTGAGTGGTGCCATCGGCAGATGGATAAGCACTTCATGGCCGCTGTTATGGGCTTTGGTCGCCATTTCACGGGCGTGCGGCGCGTTCGGCAGCACGGCAACGGAGAGGGTGTTGGGCAGAGCCAGGACCTGGTTTTCTTGATGAGGACGGTAGCCAAAATCATCAATGACTATCGAGAGTTTTCCGGCGTGGGCCGGGGAAATCATCGCCAGGGCGGCGGTGACGGACAACGCTAGCGAGCGAAATTGAAGCAAAACTTATCTTCCCAACCACGGCTGTGGATTGACCGCCTGACCCTGGCGGCGAATTTCGAAGTAGAGTGACGGTCGGCCCTGACCGCCACTGCTGCCCACAAGGGCAATCGGCTGACCGGCGCGAACCTGGGTCCCGACGCTGACCAGCGCGCTTTGGTTATAGCCATACAGGCTCATGTCGCCTTTACCGTGCTCAACCACCACCACCAGGCCGTAACCTTGCAGCCAGTCGGCGAGGATAACCCGGCCATCGGCGATGGCTTTCACCTCGGTGCCTTCGGAGGCACCGATAACCATCCCTTTCCACCGTAGTTCACCCTGCAACTGTTCGCCATAGCGATGCAGCGTTGGGCCGCGAACCGGCCAGTAGGCCTGACCACGCGGTGAGCCGAGGCCGCCGGTGCGGGACATCAGTGAGCGTTCGCTCTCGGACGGTTTGTAGGTGGTGCCTTTGCGCGATGCATCCTGTTGACGATCGCGAACGGCCTGCGCTTGACGGGCCTCACGTTCGGCACGTGCGCGGGCGGCAGCTTCGGCCTGGGCAATACGGGAGCGCATGCGGGATTCGTTGGCCCGCAGTTCGGAAAGCTGCTGCTGACCGGCCTGAATCGAGGACTCCAGCCCGGATAGCGTTTTCTTACGTTCGTTGCGCGCCTGCTCAAGCTTAGCCTGCTGCGCTTTCTGTTCGTACAGCAGCGTTTGCTGTTGACTCTGCTTCTCTTCCAGCTCGGCTTTTTGCGTCGCCACTTCGGCGCTGGTCTGTTTCAGATCGGCGATGGTTTCCTGGCGGGCCTGGTTCAGATAGCCGAAATAGGCCTGCAGACGCTGGCCACGCTGGCTCTCTTCCCCGCTGAGGATCAGCTGAATGCCGGTGTGCTCGCCCTGACGAAACGCGGCATCAAGCTGGGCCGCGAGTGAGCGCTCCTGAGCGGCTTTCTGCTTCTCGAGTTTGGCAATGGACGCGTTCATCGCATCAACCTGCTTATTGAGGTCAGCCAACGTATTTTGGGTTTCGCGAAGTTTGCGCGCGGCGGCGGAAATCGCTTCTTCCTGCTTTTTGAGTTGGGCGAGCAGGGCAGAGCGCTGCTGTTGTTGCTGGCGTACCGCCTTTTCTTTGCTGGCGATATCGGCCTGAATTGATTTCAGCTGGTCACGATCGTCCGCATGGGCGGATGCCGCGCACAGCAATACGCCAGCGCTGAGTGCGCTGGCGTAGCAAACGGATCGGACTGCCGTCGCGATCCATGTATTTGAAACAATCGCCTTTCCCCTCATGGGGAGGGATTATTCCACGATGAACAGCGGCTTGCCAGTCATCTCTTGCGGGATTTCCATGCCCATCAGCGTCAGCATGGTTGGGGCGATATCGGAAAGCTTACCGCCATCGACCGCTTTAACCGCTTTGTCGCCGACGTAAATCAGCGGCACTGGCAGGTTGGTGTGCGCGGTGTGCGCCTGGCCGGTAGACGGATCGCGCATCTGCTCGGCGTTGCCGTGGTCAGCGGTAATCAGCATCTGGCCACCAACGGACTCTACTGCGGCAGTGACTTCGGCAATGCAGTTGTCCAGCGCTTCAATCGCTTTCACTGCCGCTTCCATCACGCCGGTGTGGCCAACCATGTCACCATTCGGGTAGTTACAGATAATGGTGTCGTATTGACCGCCTTTGATTGCACCGACCAATTTTTCAGTCAATTCTGCAGAGCTCATTTCTGGCTGCAGATCGTAGGTCGCTACTTTCGGGGAATTGATGAGGATGCGTTCTTCACCGGCAAACGGCTCTTCAACGCCGCCGTTGAAGAAGAAGGTCACGTGCGCATATTTCTCTGTTTCGGAGATACGCAGCTGGGTTTTGTCCTTCTTCGCCATCCACTCACCGAAGGTGTTCGCGAGGGATGCAGGTGGGTAGGCGCAAGGGGCTTTAATGTCTGCGGCGTATTCGGTCAGCATGATGTAGTCGAGATTAACCACTTTCTTACGCGCGAAGCCGTCGAAGTCTTTATTCACGAACGCACGGGTGATTTCACGCGCACGGTCAGCACGGAAGTTCATGAAGATCAGCGCATCGCCATCTTCCATCGCGGCATCGGCCTGGCCTTCAGCGCGGATAACGGTCGCTTTCACGAATTCGTCGTTTTCATCACGGGCGTAAGCGGCTGCCAAACCTTCAACAGCGGTATCAAACTGGAACTCGCCTTTCGCCAGGGTCATCAGGTCGTACGCTTGTTCTACGCGATCCCAACGGTTGTCGCGGTCCATTGCGAAGTAACGGCCAATAATGGACGCTACGCGGCCTTTACCCAGCGCAGCAAATTTCTCCTCGAACTGCTGAAGAGAAGATTTAGCGCTGCGCGGCGGGGTATCGCGGCCATCGAGGAAGGCATGCAGGTAGATTTTTTCTGCGCCACGTTCCGCGGCCAGCTCAACCATCGCCATGATGTGATCTTCGTGGCTGTGAACGCCACCGGCAGACAGCAGACCCATGATGTGAACCGCTTTGCCTGCGGCAACGGCTTTATCTACCGCACCAGCCAGCACGCTGTTCTCAAAGAAAGTACGTTCTTTAATTTCAACATCCAGACGGGTCAGGTCCTGATACACGATCCGGCCCGCGCCCAGGTTGACGTGACCGACTTCGGAGTTACCCATTTGACGGTCTGGCAGACCCACTTCCAGGCCGGAAGCGTCAATCAGCGTATGCGGACGTTTGGCCCACAGGGCATCCATAACGGGCGTTTTCGCGTTGAAAATCGCGTTATCCTGCTGGTCTTCGCGATAGCCATAGCCATCCAGAATCACCAGCACCATTGGTTTTTTAGTAACAGACATTGCGACAACCTCATGCTCACGAGATGAAAAATTTGCGTAATTTTACTACAGCTGAATCGATAAATCTGCCCTGGAAGATCAAAGAACAGGCGAGCCAGAGGATGTGTTTCATCAATTTTGGGCATAATTTCTCGAAACAGCCCGCAGAAATTAGATTAGCTTGAGTCCGGCTTGCTGTATTTGCCACCTTGCACAGGTATACTCCTTTCCTGTTTTTTTAATCACTGAGTCGGGAGTTATCACCCCCCATGCAAGAAATTATGCAATTTGTTAGCCGTCATCCCATACTGAGTATCGCCTGGGTTGGCTTACTGGCTGCCGTACTGTTCACGACGTTTAAAGGCCTGACCTCTAAAATCAAAGTGATCACTCGCGGTGAAGCGACGCGTCTTATCAACAAAGAAGATGCAGTGGTGGTCGATCTGCGTCAGCGTGATGATTTCCGTAAAGGTCACATTGCCGGTTCTATCAACCTGCTGCCGACTGAAATCAAAGCCAACAACCTTGGCGAACTTGAAAAACATAAAGATAAACCCATCATCGTAGTAGATGGTTCCGGTATGCAGGCACAAGATCCTGCCACGGCGCTGAACAAAGCGGGCTTTGAGCGCGTATTCGTTCTGAAAGAAGGCGTTGCTGGCTGGAGCGGTGAGAACCTGCCGCTGGTTCGTGGAAAGTAATAGTCTGAGGTAACGTCATGGCCAATATTGAGATCTATACCAAAGCAACCTGCCCGTTCTGCCATCGCGCGAAAGCGCTGCTGAACAGCAAAGGCGTCACTTTTCATGAGCTGCCAATCGATGGCGACGCGATGAAACGTGAAGAGATGATTCAACGTAGTGGCCGCACCACGGTGCCGCAGATTTTTATTGATGCACAGCACATTGGCGGCTGTGACGACTTGTATGCACTTGATGAGCGTGGTGGACTTGATCCCCTGCTGAAATAATCCCTTTTAAGGACAAAAAAAGATGTCAGAACAAAACAACCCAGAAATGACTTTCCAGATTCAGCGCATTTACACCAAGGACGTTTCATTTGAAGCGCCAAATGCGCCGCATGTTTTCCAGAAAGACTGGCAGCCAGAGGTTAAACTTGATCTGGATACGGCTTCATCCCAACTGGCTGAAGGCGTATACGAAGTCGTACTGCGTGTAACCGTTACTGCATCTCTGGGCGAAGAAACCGCGTTCCTGTGCGAAGTTCAGCAGGGTGGCATTTTCTCCATCGAAGGTATCGACGGCAACCAGATGGCGCATTGCCTGGGTGCATACTGCCCGAACATTCTGTTCCCGTATGCGCGCGAATGCATCACCAGCCTGGTCTCCCGCGGCACGTTCCCGCAACTGAACCTTGCGCCAGTCAACTTTGATGCGCTGTTCATGAACTATCTGCAACAGCAGGCTGGCGAAGGTGCCGAACAACATCAGGATGCCTGATGAACGCACTTAATGCTGCAATGACTGTGATCGGTGCCGGCTCTTACGGCACCGCTCTTGCCATCACCCTGGCAAGAAATGGCCACGATGTGGTGCTTTGGGGACACGACCCGAAACACCTCGCGGTCCTGCAACAAGACCGCTGCAACGCGGCCTTCCTTCCCGATGTGCCTTTCCCTGACACGCTGCACCTTGAAGCTGACCTCGCCACGGCGCTGGCCGCCAGCCGCGATATTCTGGTGGTGGTTCCGAGCCATGTGTTTGGTGACGTACTGCGCCAGTTAAAACCGCTGCTGCGTCAGGATGCGCGTCTGGTCTGGGCCACCAAAGGTCTGGAAGCTGAAACCGGACGTCTGTTACAGGATGTCGCACGTGAAGCCCTGGGTGACGCTATTCCGCTGGCGGTGATTTCGGGCCCAACCTTTGCCAAAGAGTTAGCGGCAGGTCTACCGACCGCCATTTCTCTGGCATCAACCGATGCGAAGTTTGCTGACGATTTGCAAAAGCTGCTGCACTGCGGCAAGAGTTTCCGCGTCTATAGCAACCCGGATTTCATCGGCGTCCAGCTGGGCGGCGCGGTGAAAAACGTGATTGCGATTGGTGCTGGCATGTCCGACGGCATGGGCTTCGGGGCGAACGCGCGTACGGCGCTGATCACCCGCGGGCTGGCTGAGATGTCGCGTCTTGGCACTGCGCTCGGTGCCGATCCGTCAACCTTCATGGGGATGGCGGGGTTGGGCGACCTGGTGTTGACCTGTACCGACAATCAGTCGCGCAACCGTCGCTTTGGCATGATGCTCGGCGAAGGAAAAGATGTGCAAACCGCGCAGGACGTGATTGGTCAGGTGGTTGAAGGTTACCGCAATACCAAAGAGGTCAGGGCACTTGCTCACCGATTTGGTGTCGAAATGCCAATAACCGAGGAAATTTATCAGGTATTGTATTGCGGAAAGAATGCTCGCGAGGCAGCATTGACCCTATTAGGTCGTGCCAGCAAGGAAGAGCGCAGCCACAACTAGTCACCTCAATGACCCGGTCAGCGCAGAACTGACCGGTCATTCGCTATCTGCTGGAGTTCGCAATGCCGTGTGAAGAACTGGATATCGTCTGGAACAATATTAAAGCCGAAGCCCGCGCGCTGGCTGACTGTGAGCCTATGCTCGCCAGTTTTTACCACGCCACGCTCCTCAAGCACGAAAACCTCGGCAGCGCGCTGAGCTACATGCTCGCCAATAAGCTCGCCTCCTCGATCATGCCTGCCATCGCTATCCGTGAAGTGGTGGAAGAAGCCTACGCAGCCGACCCGGAAATGATTGCCTCTGCTGCCTGCGACATCCAGGCCGTGCGCACCCGTGACCCGGCAGTGGATAAATACTCCACGCCATTGCTGTACCTGAAAGGTTTCCACGCGTTACAAGCCTATCGCATCGGCCACTGGCTGTGGCATCAGGGGCGTCGGGCGCTGGCGATTTTCCTGCAAAATCAGGTGTCGGTGACCTTCCAGGTGGATATCCATCCGGCGGCAACCATTGGCCGTGGGATCATGCTCGATCACGCCACCGGCATTGTGGTGGGTGAAACGGCGGTAATCGAAGACGATGTTTCTATTCTGCAATCGGTCACCCTCGGCGGGACCGGTAAAACCAGCGGCGATCGCCATCCGAAAATTCGTGAAGGGGTGATGATTGGTGCCGGGGCGAAAATTCTGGGCAACATCGAAGTGGGACGTGGGGCAAAAATTGGCGCGGGTTCCGTGGTGTTACAGCCCGTGCCGCCGCATACCACCGCCGCAGGCGTACCGGCGCGAATCGTCGGCAAGCCTGACAGCGATAAGCCGTCAATGGATATGGATCAGCATTTCAACGGGATACACCATACCTTTGAATATGGCGACGGTATCTGACCTATAGGCCCGGTAAGCGCAGCGTCTCCGGGCGATTTTGGAATAATTAGCTACGTAGTACCGCGCCAGCGTATCCCAGCTGACGCCAGGCTTCATACACCACCACCGACACCGCGTTTGACAGGTTCATGCTGCGGCTGTCCGGCATCATCGGAATACGGATTTTTTGCTCAGGCGGCAACGCATCAAGAATGCTGCCGGGCAGACCGCGCGTTTCCGGACCAAACATCAGATAGTCACCGGCTTGATAACTCACTGCGCTGTGCGCAGGCGTGCCTTTGGTGGTGAGTGCAAACAGACGCTTCGGTTGTTCCGCCGCGAAAAAGGCCGCGTAATCGGCATGACGCTGTACGGCGGTGAATTCGTGATAATCCAGCCCGGCACGACGCAGACGTTTATCATCCCAGGTAAAACCCATCGGTTCGATGATATGCAGACGAAAACCGGTATTGGCGCACAGGCGAATAATGTTGCCGGTATTGGGTGGGATTTCTGGTTCGAATAAAACGATGTTAAGCATGCTGCCCCCTTAATTGCGAGGGCAGAATAGCAGATCGGAAAAGATTACGCCGCATCTCCGCGCGTGACCGGTGCCAACGCTGCGGCCAGATGCTTCGCTTCCTGCACCAGCGAATCGCGGGAAATCTCGCCGATGGATTTCGCCCCGGTCAGGGTCATCGCCACCTTCATTTCTTTCTCAATCAAATTCAGCAGGTTGGTCACGCCCGCAGCGCCGTGGGTGGCCAGCGCATACAAATAGGCGCGCCCCAGCAGTACGCTGTCGGCACCCAGCGCAATCATGCGTACCACGTCCAGACCGTTGCGAATGCCGCTGTCGGCGAGAATGGCGATATCCCCTTTCACCGCGTCGGCGATAGCCGGTAACGCGCGGGCGGACGAGAGTACGCCGTCGAGCTGGCGGCCGCCATGGTTGGATACCACAATGCCGTCGGCACCAAAGCGCACCGCATCACGGGCATCTTCCGGGTCAAGGATCCCTTTGATCACCATCGGGCCATCCCAGAATTCACGGATCCACTCCAGGTCTTTCCACGATATCGACGGATCGAAGTTATTCGCCAGCCAGCCGATGTAATCTTCCAGTCCGGTTGGTTTGCCGAGATAGGTGGAGATATTGCCCAAATCATGCGGACGCCCGTTCAGGCCCACGTCCCACGCCCACTGTGGATGCGTCATTGCCTGCCAGTAGCGGCGCAGGGCCGCGTTAGGGCCGCTCATCCCGGAATGGGCATCGCGATAGCGTGCGCCCGGCGTAGGCATGTCCACGGTAAATACCAGGGTTGAACAGCCCGCCGCTTTGGCGCGCTCCAGCGCATTACGCATAAAGCCTCTGTCGCGCAGGACATACAGCTGGAACCACATCGGGCGCCTGATAGTCGGGGCCACTTCTTCAATCGGGCACACTGACACGGTCGACAAGGTAAAAGGAATGCCTTTCGCATCTGCCGCGCCAGCGGCCTGCACTTCACCGCGACGGGCATACATCCCACACAGCCCCACCGGGGCTAGCGCGACGGGCATCGACAGCGTTTCATTAAACAGCCTGGTTTCCAGACTCAAATCGGACATGTTCTTCAGCACGCGCTGGCGGAGCGCCACCTCCGAAAGATCCGCCACGTTACGCCGCAGGGTGTGCTCGCTGTATGCCCCGCCGTCGATGTAGTGGAACAAAAACGGCGGCAGGATGCGTTGGGCCGCGGCCCGATAATCGCTGGCGGCTGAAATAATCATCAATGGTTCTCCCTGGAATGCTCGTTATGGTCGCCGGGCAGGCGAGTGATCCGCGCCTGGCGGGCTCTGTCTTCATCAAATTGTTTAATGGTGGTGTGGACGAATCCGAGGTGCGACATCATCGCCTGGCGCGCGCCTTCCGCATCGCCCGCGAGGATTGCATCCAGCACCGCCTGATGCTGTTCGGTCAGCCGGGCGAACACCGGCGGGACGAGGTACATCCGCTGGCGGCTCTGTTTGACCGACGACTGCAGCAGGTCGAAAAAACCGCGCATGGTCTGGAGCAGCACCACATTGTGCGACGCTTCGGCGATGGCGAGATGGAAGCGCACATCAGCCTGCGAGGCCAAATCCGGGTCGTCACTTTGCGTTGCTTCAAAGCACATCCGAATTTTCTCTTTGTCGGTCTCGGTGGCGCGTAGTGCCGCGTGCCAGGCGGTGCTGGCCTCAATGGCGTGGCGGGCTTCGAGGATGTCGAAACTGTAATCCGGGTCGTCGGCGAGCAGGCTTTTCAGCGGCTGAACGATATTTTGCTCAGACCACGGCTCATGCTGCCAGCGCACAAAGGTGCCGCCACCGCGACGGCTGACCAGCAGCCCTTCGCTCACCAGTTTCGCCAGCGCTTCTCGCAGTGAATTGCGCGATACGCCGAGCTGTATGGCCAGCTGGCGTTCGGCGGGTAATCGCATTCCCGCTTCCAGCTGTTGTTCTTCAATCAGCGCCCGCACACGGGTCGCAACCTCGTCTGCCAGACGCCGGGGCATCACAATCATGGGATCATCCAGGTTAAGACGTAAGCTTGCAGGGTGGTAATAATCCCCACCATGCAGGTGAAAATCAGGCTGTGTTTAACCGTAAAGCGGAACAGGTCCGACTCTTTGCCGACCAGCCCCACCGCCGCACAGGCGATAGCGATAGACTGCGGCGAAATCATCTTGCCGGTCACGCCCCCGGTGGTATTCGCTGCGACCAGCAGCACGTCAGACACGCCAATCTGCTGGGCAGCCGTGGCTTGCAGGGCGGCAAACAGGGCGTTCGAGGAGGTGTCCGATCCGGTGAGGAATACGCCCAGCCAGCCGAGGAACGGCGAGAAGAACGGGAACGCGCTGCCGGTATGTGACAGCGCCAATGCCAGGGTAGACGACAAGCCGGAGTAGTTAGAGATGAACGCGAACGCCAGCACCATACCGATGGAGTAAATCGGCAGCGCCAAATCTTTCAGCGTATGGCCAAAAGTGGCAACGGCATCTTTCGGCTTCATCCGCAGCCAGACAATCGACAGCAGGGCGGCAAACAGGATCGCGGTCCCGGTGGCGGAGAACCAGTCAAACTTGTACACCGCCGCGTACGGGGTAGCGTCATGAACCACCGGCGGCATGCGGGCGACCAGTTTGTCGAGGTACGGCACGGAGATGTTGATCACCCAGTCATACAGCGCGCCGCCAGGGGCAAACAGCGCCTTAAACGGCGGAACGCTCCACAGCGTGACGGTGGCGGTCAGGAACAGGAACGGCGACCAGGCGCGGATTACCTGTCCGGGAGTGTATTGGGTACGATCGAGAGTCATATCCACCTGCGACGCGCCCATATCGCCAAAGCGGAAAATACGCACTGGCTGCCAGCGTTTCAGGAACAGCGTCAGGCACACCAATGACACCAGCGACGAGATAATATCCGGCAGTTCCGGGCCGATAAAGTTCGAGCTCAGATACTGGGCGATGGCGAATGAACCGCCCGCCACCATCACCGCAGGCCAGGTCTCTTTCACCCCGCGCCAGCCATCCATAATCGCCATGATCCAGAACAGCACGATAATGGTCAGGAACGGCAGCTGACGGCCCACCATCTGGCCGATTTCAAAGCTGTCGAGACCGGTGACCTGTCCGGCAACCAGAATCGGAATCCCCATCGCACCAAACGCCACCGGCGCGGTGTTGACGATCAGACACAGGCCCGCGGCATACAGTGGATTAAAGCCGAGCCCAACCAGCAGGGCGGCGGTAATCGCCACCGGTGCGCCGAAGCCTGCGGCCCCTTCGAGGAACGCGCCAAACGAAAAGCCGACAATCAGCATTTGCAGGCGCTGGTCCGGGGTTATCGACAATATTGATGATCGGATGATGTCGAACTGCCCGGTTTTCACCGAAATTTTGTAGACGAAGACCGCGGCAATAATAATCCAGGCAATCGGCCATAGGCCGTAGAAGAAGCCATAAATCACGGATGCCAGCGCGCGGTCGACCGGCATTTTGTAAAACAACAATGCGACAACCAGCGCGATAGCAACGGTGTAGCTCGCGGCGACATAGCCCTTCAGCTTGAGCTTAATCAGCGCGAAGAAGAAAAAGATGATCGGTAGGGCGGCAATCAGGCTTGAGAGCCAGATATTTCCCGCGGGGTCGTAGTTTTGTTGCCAGAGGTTCATGCAGGTCTCCTGAGAACCACTCCACGACGACGCGGGCGAGTCTGCGCTCAGCTCTGCGTCACACGCTCTGTAAAAGTGGTCCTGCCAATAGGGTCATGTGAGGGTAATGCCAAAGAATGGTTAACCATATGTTGCCAACAGGCAATTCATATGTTGCATGAGATGTGGGTTCTGTGAAGCGATGAGCACAACGAATGGGAATTGGTAGGGCCAATCTAAGCAGGGTGATTATGAAGGGACTACAGGGAGACCTCTCCCGGGCGGGAGAGGAGGTAACAGACCGGGGAGATTAAAACTCAGTCTTCGCGAAACCGGTCATCTCTTTCAGATCCATCTCGCGGCCGAGAGCGGTCATCGGGTGGACAACCACCAGACCGCGCGCGCTTTTCTTCAGCTTGCCCATGTCGGCCTGCTCTTTCTTGGTGATCGCACGACGGAACGGCATATCCATCAGCTTCTGCGCTTCTTTGCTCAGCTTCTCAGTATGCACTTCACGCAGGCGCGCGATTTCGGTTTCCAGCGTCGCTTTCTCTTTTTCAAGTTCAGCGTATTTCTCAGCGTCATCGACCAGAGACAGGGTCGGCTGCTGGTGGCGGATAGCGTCCAGGCGGTCGCTCAGGCGTTTGATTTCGTTCTTAACAACTTCTTTCATGGTTTGTGGCTTTTGCTAGTAAAAAAATATCGATGCTTAATAGTATGCGCTGAGCGCTTTTCCCGATAGTTAATTATCGTCAATTAGCGGTTGATCAACCGGCGTGCAGTCAGGAAAGTGAGCGTCAGAGCGCGCTGAGCGGATTATTTCTGGAAGGCTTTTTTCAAGCTGATCCGTGAAATCAGCTCGGTGAGAGACAGGACCATCGTTGAGCGGACGACCTGCTGATAACGCTGTTTCTGCATGGCAAACAGCTCTGCATCGCTGGTATCGAATGCAGGCTGCGGCGGTAGCGCGACAACACAATGCAGCTCGCCGAACGGGCCGAGGATTTCATCGTCGGTGAACGCGTACTCATTGCCGTCGTGATTCAGCTCTTCGCGCAGCGCCATGAGAAGCTCGGCGTCTTCGTATTCCGCACGGCTGATCACCCCAAGCCCGTAAATGAGCTTCAGGCGTACCGACAGATCGCCCAGCGGGCCTTCGCCGTCCAGCAACGGTTCCACTGCGTATTTGACCGCGTAATCGTCTTTGCGGAACACCTGAAGCACCAGCATGTTCACCGCCTCGGTCAGCAGATCGACGGCGGCAATCAGAAAGCTTCGTACGGTTTTGCCAGCATTCAGACGCTCAAGCACACGGTTTTCAAAGGCTTGCGTTTGTTCCATTATGGCCTGCATATCTGACAATCTTGTGTTGAGGTGCTGCTGCAAGAGCAGCACCGGGTCCTGCATCATGCGGTCGTGTTATAGGCCGCAACGGCCTGGGCAACCACCTCGCTGTTGGCGTCCAGACCGGAAATCTCGGCCAGGGCTGCCTGCGGGCCTTTCTGTTCGATAAGCTGCGCCAGTTCCTGGGCCTGCGGGTCCTGCTCGCTGCGGTAGTGCATCGCCGCGGCAATGCCTTTCACCAGATTGGCGTGCGGCAGACCGTACTCCAGGGTTCCGAGCAGCGGTTTAATCAGGCGATCGCCCGCGCTCAGTTTACGCAGCGGCTGACGGCCTACGCGCTCGACGTCATCTTTCAGATACGGGTTCTCAAAGCGACCGAGGATTTTCTGGATATAGGCAGCGTGTTTATCGGCATCAAAACCGTAGCGCTTAATCAGCACCGCGCCGCTCTCTTCCATCGCGCCTTTCACCACCGCACGGATCTGCTCATCGAGGATTGCATCACGAATGGTCTGATGA
Source organism: Scandinavium lactucae (assembly GCF_033843265.1). Taxonomy (NCBI): domain Bacteria; kingdom Pseudomonadati; phylum Pseudomonadota; class Gammaproteobacteria; order Enterobacterales; family Enterobacteriaceae; genus Scandinavium; species Scandinavium lactucae. The sequence continues at coordinate 57,627 of NZ_JAWXRD010000028.1, read as the reverse complement.
CCTGCCAGCTTACCGAGGTACGCGGTTATAGCATGCCCGGTGTTCAGGGTGAAGAGCTTGCGTTCCACAAATGCCATCAGGTTATCAGTTAATTCCATTCCTGGGATCGTCGGCAGCGTGCCTTTGAACTGGGTCTTATCGACAATCCACTCGCTGAAGGTTTCAACGGTCACTTCCAGCGGGTCGTTAGTCGCTGATTCAGACGGCGGGACGATACGGTCCACGGCAGAGTCGACAAAGCCCACGTGCTCTGCAACCCAGGCCTTATCGCCGTCAGCCAGCGCTGCGTCAACGTGGCCTTTCAACTGCGTGGTGCCACGCACCATGTTTTCACAGGCGATAATGTTCAGTGGGGTGGTGTTGCCCGCCGCTTTACGTTTTGCCAGACCTTTGGCAATTGCCGGGGCGATACGCTCTAGCACGACCGGGCCAACGGCGGTGGTCACCAGATCAACTTCGGCAATCAATTCCACCACGTCATCGCCGATGCTGCTGACCGCGTTCACGCCGGAGACGGTTTCTACCTGCTCGTTCTCGCCAACCACATGCACCTGATAGCTATGACGGGCATTCAGGGCATCCAGAACCACCTGATTCACATCGGCAAACGTTAAGGTGATACCCGCGTCAGCCAACAGTTTGCCGATAAAGCCACGTCCGATATTACCTGCGCCAAAATGTAATGCTTTCATAGTCTCAACCTTCATCAATGTTTTTACCCGAGAGGGCTCGGGTGAGGGACGGCGAATTTCCCCTCACCGGAACCCTCTCCCTGTTACAGGAGAGGGGGGTTGCCGTTAGGCGACTTTGTTACCCGAAATCAGTGCCAGAACTTCGCCCACGCTGTTAGTGGTCGCCAGGCGCTCGATGACAGATTCATCGTCCAGCGCGTTGGTCAGGCTGGTGATAACGTGGATGTGCTCGTTATTGCGCGCTGCGATACCAATTACCAGGCGGGCAATGTCGTCCGGCTCTTCGCCGAAGCGCACGCCGTCAGGGTACTGACAGAATACCACGCCGGTTTTCAGTACACGGTCTTTCGCTTCGATGGTGCCGTGCGGTACCGCGATAGATTCACCCAGGTAGGTCGGGGTCAGTCTTTCACGTTCCAGCATCGCTTCCACATACTCAGGTTCAACGTAGCCGCCTTTCACCAGTTCCTGACCGGCGAAGCGGATGGCTTCTTCTTTGCTGAACGCTTTGCAGCCGAGGAAGATGTTTTCCGCGCTGAGTTTGAACAGGTGGCTGTCGTCAGCGTCGAAGCTGTCTTTCAGGCTGTCGCGCACTTTCACTTCGTTATCTTCGTGACGCTGGGCGGCAACCAGACGCTCGGTCAGGCTGGTGTACAGGCCGCTATCGAGGAAGTTGGTCAGCGAAATATGCTGGGCCTGCGGCACCTGGCGCATCGCACGCTCGGTCAGGTCGCGGTGAGTGATCACCAGGTCGACATCCGGCGGCAGGTTGTTGATAGCGCTGTTGGTCACAGAGATATGGCTCAGACCCGCATCTGCCACTTTCTTACGCAGCACGCCTGCACCCATGGCGCTGGAACCCATACCGGCGTCACAGGCGACGATGATTTTACGCACGTGGCTCAGATCGTTGGTTACGTCACCCGCGGTCAGCGGATTGGCGGCACCTTTGGACTCGGCTTTCATGTCGTTCATACGACGGGTTGCCGCTTCGATATCGTCTTCTTCTTTCACTTTGCTGGTTTTCAGCAGGATAGCGGAGACCACGAAGGAGACGACTGTTGCCGCCACAATCGCCGCAATGTTAGCGAAGTAAGCGCCTTTCGGCGTCATCGCCAGAATCGCCAGGATAGAGCCTGGAGAGGCCGGAGACACCAGGCCGCCGTTGAGGATAGTCAGGGTGAACACGCCGGTCATACCGCCGAGAATAACGGCCAGGATCAGACGTGGGTTCATCAGCACATACGGGAAATAAATTTCGTGAATACCGCCGAGGAAGTGGATGATAGCCGCCCCGCCCGCAGACTGTTTGGCGCTACCGCGACCAAAGAACATGTATGCCAGCAGAACACCCATACCCGGACCCGGGTTAGCTTCAATCAGGAAGAAGATGGATTTGCCCAGCTCATGGGACTGCTGAATACCCAGCGGCGAGAAGATACCGTGGTTGATGGCGTTGTTGAGGAACAGGATTTTCGCCGGTTCAACAAAGATAGACGCCAGCGGCAGCATGTCATGCACAACCATGAAGTTAACGCCAGCAGCCAGCACTTTGGACAGCACTTCAACCGCAGGACCAATGCCGAGGAACGCCAGTACTGCGAGGATCATACCGATGATGCCCGCAGAGAAGTTGTTCACCAGCATTTCAAAACCGGATTTGATCTTACCGTCTACCCAGGCGTCAAAACGCTTAATCGCCCAGCCACCCAGTGGACCGGCAATCATCGCGCCGAGGAACATCGGCATATCCGCACCGACGATAACGCCCATGGTGGTAATCGCACCGACCACGCCGCCGCGGTCACCGCCAACCAGACGACCACCGGTATAACCGATCAGCAATGGCAGCAGGTAAGTAATCATTGGGCCGACGAGCTTCGCCAGCGTTTCGTTTGGCAACCACCCTGTTGGAATAAATAACGCGGTGATGATACCCCACGCGATAAACGCGCCGATGTTTGGCATCACCATATTGCTGAGGAATCGACCAAAGCTTTGCACTTTGATCTTGATATCGGATGACATAAAAACACCCCTTCTTATGTTTGCTGTCGCGCAGGCTAAAAGCCCGAGGTTTGGTTTGTTGTTAAGTAGCGGCAGAGGTAGCCGGACCCTGTTGATGATGCGAAATCTGGCACTGAATCGTTCAACTGTCCAGCGAGCCCCAGGTTGTGTGATCTGAGTCACGCTAATATGGGGTGATGAGGCGTAATTGACGTGATCGTTGTCACAAAATGACGGGATGAAAAAAGTGCGTCGGCTGAAAAATCACCTCCAAAGGGCTGTTAATGTGATGTTAATCACATTTTGTTGTCGGGGATTTGTTGTTGTTATGTGATTAACATCACAAAGTATTTTCATCTGCGCGCGGGCAACTGTGACCGCCCGCATGTTCTGCATTTCGCTGTGTCATCGCGGTGAGTTAATTCCAGGGCAACGGACGGCGAGTTTAGTGATTCTGTGTTATAGCAATATGACCGACTAACGATTATTTTTTCAGTGATCACTCAGGCGCTTCGCAATGGGGCGCGTGCCGATGGGCATGTCATAATTTCGAGGCGGCTATGTTTCTTAATTATTTTGCGTTGGGTGTGCTTATTTTCGTTTTTTTGGTGATTTTTTACGGGATCATTATTTTGCATGATATTCCTTATCTTATCGCCAAATCGCGTAATCACCCTCATGCCGATGCGATTCACGTCGCGGGTTGGGTGAGTTTGTTTACCCTCCACGTCATCTGGCCGTTTTTATGGATCTGGGCCACCCTTTACCGCCCGGAGCGCGGCTGGGGAATGCAGCAGGCAGAACAGGAATCTTTCGCTCAGTTGCAGCGCCGGGTCACGGAGCTTGAGCAAAAACTCGCGGAAACATCACGCTCGCCAGCGGAGTAACCATCATGGATTTGCTCATTATTCTGACCTATGTCGCGCTGGCCTGGGCGATATTTAAAATATTCAAAATCCCGGTAAATAAATGGACAGTGCCGACCGCAGCATTAGGTGGCGTGTTTATCGTTAGCGGGCTTATCTTATTAATGAATTACAACCATCCTTATACCGCTCAGGCGCAAAAAGCGGTGATCTCTATTCCCATTACCCCTCAGGTAACGGGTATCGTTAGCGAAGTGACGGATCAGCAAAATAAACTGATTAAAAAAGGCGACGTGCTGTTTAAGCTCGATCCGACCCGCTATCAGGCTCGGGTCAGCCGCCTTGAGGCCGATCTGGTGACGGCTATCCATAATGCCGATGCCATGAAGGGAGAACTGAACGAGGCCATCGCCAATACCCAGCGCGTCGGTGCTGAACGCGACCGCCTGTACAAGGACTATCAGCGCTATCTGCAAGGCAGCAGGGCGAGGGTGAATCCATTCTCAGAAAGTGATATCGACAATGCCCGGCAAAATTATCTCGCCCAGGATGCGTTGGTGAAATCGTCGGTTGCCGAGCAGTCGCAGATAAAAAGCCAGCTCGACAGCGTGATTAACGGCGAGCAATCGCAGATCGTGAGCCTGCGGGCACAGCTGACGGAGGCCCGCTACAACCTCGATCAAACCATTGTGCGCGCTCCCAGCGACGGCTATGCCACCCAGGTATTGATTCGCCCCGGCACCTACGCGGCTGCCCTGCCGCTGCGCCCGGTGATGGTGTTTATCCCTGAGCAAAAACGGCAAATTATCGCTCAGTTCCGGCAAAACTCGCTGCTGCGCCTCGAAGCGGGCGATGAGGCCGAAGTGGTGTTCAATGCGCTACCGGGGCAGGTTTTCGTCGGGAAACTGACCAGTGTCATTCCCGTCGTTCCCGGCGGCTCGTATCAGGCACAGGGCACCCTGCAATCGTTAACGGTCACGCCCGGGAGCGATGGCGTATTAGCCCTTATCGAACTGCAACCGAATGCGCAAGTGGAGGCCCTCCCTGACGGCATTTTTGCGCAGGTGGCGGTCTATTCCGACCATTTCAGCCACGTGGCGGTAATGCGCAAAGTGCTGCTGCGCATGACCAGCTGGATGCACTATCTGTATCTCGATCATTAACCTGAATTTTTAATGCGCCTGCGCCATACTGATATTTTTGCGGATGATGAAGGGAGCAGGCGATGAAACTGATTGGCAGTTATACCAGTCCGTTTGTGCGTAAAATTTCGGTTATCCTGCTGGAAAAGGGGATAACGTTCGAGTTTATCAACGAGATGCCGTACAACGCCGAAAACGGCGTGGCGAAGTATAACCCGCTCGGCAAAGTGCCCGCGCTGGTGACCGATGACGGTGAATGCTGGTACGACTCACCGCTGATTGCGCAGTACATCGAACTGTTGGATATCGCCCCGGCGCTGGTGCCGCGCGACCCCAAAGCGGCGCTGCGGATGCGCCAGCTGGAGTCGCTGGCCGACGGCATAATGGATGCGGGCCTGGTATCTGTGCGGGAACAGGCGCGTCCGGCCGCCCAGCAATCACCGGAAGAACTGGTTCGCCAGCGCGAGAAAATTACCCGCGCGCTGGATGCCCTGGAAGCCTATACCGCCGATGGCACGCTGAAGGCCGATGAACTGAACCTGGCGACCATCGCCGTGGCCTGTGCGGTGGGCTACCTCAATTTCCGCCGCGTATCGCCGGGCTGGTGCGCCACGCGTCCGCATCTGGTGAAGCTGGTGGAAACGCTGTTCCAGCGCGACAGTTTTGCGCGCACAGAACCGCCAAAAGCCTAGCGCGATCAATATCGTTCTGCCCCTAACCGCAGTACAATTCCCGCACGTTTATTCCCCTCTCCCGTCGGGAGGGGGCATACCACAGGCTTGCTCATGACCCCGGAAAACCCTTCGCTGTTCAGTCAAATACCCGCCACCGATCGCCTGTTGCGCGACCCGGCTTTTACCTCGCTCATTGACCACGCCGGGCATAGCCAGGTGGTGACAGTGGTGCGTCAGCTACAGGCCGAGGCCCGGGCGGCTATCCGCGAGCAGGGCGAACTGCCTGCCTGGGGCGCAGACTGGGCGCAGGCCGTTGCCGGGCGATTGTCGGCGGAGGCACAAAGCCCGCTGCGTCCGGTGTTTAACCTGACCGGCACCGTGCTGCACACCAATCTCGGGCGTGCCATTCAGGCGGAAGCCGCGGTGGCGGCGGTAAGCCAGGTGATGCGTGCCCCGGTCACCCTGGAATATTCGCTGGATGACGCCGGACGCGGGCATCGCGATCGTGGCCTGGCGGATTTACTCTGCCGCCTGACGGGAGCGGAAGACGCCTGCATCGTCAATAACAATGCGGCGGCGGTGCTGCTGATGCTGGCGGCGACGGCCAACGGTAAAGAAGTGGTGGTCTCTCGCGGCGAGCTGGTGGAAATCGGCGGCGCGTTCCGTATCCCGGACGTGATGCGCCAGGCGGGCTGTACGCTGCATGAGGTAGGCACCACCAACCGCACCCATCCGCGCGACTACCGGGCAGCCATCAGCGAGCGCACCGGGCTGCTGATGAAAGTCCACACCAGCAACTACAGCGTGGAAGGGTTTACCAAAGCGGTGGATGAAGCCGAGCTGGCGGCCATCGGCCAGGAGCAGGGCATTCCGGTAGTGGCTGATTTAGGCAGCGGCTCACTGGTGGATTTAAGCCAGTATGGTTTACCGAAAGAGCCGATGCCGCAGGCGCTGATTGCCAGCGGCGTGAGTCTGGTGAGCTTCTCCGGCGATAAGCTGCTCGGCGGGCCGCAGGCCGGAATTATCGTCGGCAAGCGCGAGCTGATTGCGAAGCTGCAACAGCATCCGCTCAAGCGGGCGCTGCGGGCGGATAAAATGACGCTGGCGGCGTTGGAAGCCACATTGCGCCTATATCTGCACCCGGAAAAATTACGTCAGTCGCTGCCGACGTTGCGTCTGTTAACCCGCGAGCGGGACGACATTCATGCCCAGGGTGAACGGCTGCTGACCGCGTTTCAGGTGCATTACCCGGCGTTCACCGTGCGGCTGGAAAACTGTTTATCGCAAATCGGCAGCGGTTCGCTGCCCGTTGACCGACTGCCGTCCCACGCGCTGACCTTCACGCCTAACGACGGGCGCGGCGCGACCCTCGACGCGCTGGCACAAGGCTGGCGTCGGCTCGAGAGGCCGATATTAGGGCGTATTTATGACGGACGCCTGTGGCTCGATCTGCGCTGCCTCGAGGATGAGGCGCAATTCATGGAGAGTGTGCTGAAATGATTATTGCCACCGCCGGTCATGTCGACCATGGCAAAACCACCCTGTTGCAGGCGATCACCGGCGTTAACGCCGACCGTCTGCCGGAAGAAAAATCGCGCGGGATGACCATCGATCTGGGCTACGCCTATTGGCCGCAACCGGATGGACGCGTGCCTGGGTTCATCGACGTGCCGGGCCACGAAAAGTTTCTGGCGAATATGTTGGCGGGCGTCGGCGGGATCGATCATGCGCTGCTGGTGGTGGCCTGTGACGACGGGGTGATGGCGCAAACCCGTGAGCACCTGGCGATTTTACAGCTGACCGGGAAACCGACCTTGACGGTGGCCTTGACCAAAGTCGATCGCGCAGATGCCGCCAGAATTGCCGAGGTTCATCGGCAAGTTCAGGACGTTCTGCGCGAATATGGCTTTGACCACGTAACGGTTTTTGAGACCGCCGCCACGCAAATGCACGGCATCGACGCCCTGCGGGCGCATCTTTTACAGCTGGCTGAACGCCAGCAGGTGGCGCATCAGCGTTTCCGTCTGGCTATCGACCGGGCGTTCACCGTCAAAGGTGCCGGGCTGGTGGTAACCGGCACCGCGCTGTCTGGCGAGGTTAAAATTGGCGATACGCTGTGGCTGACGGGCGTCAACACCCCGATGCGCGTACGCGGCCTGCATGCGCAGAATCAGCCCGTCGACCAGGCCCATGCCGGGCAGCGTATCGCCCTGAACATCACTGGCGATGCGCAGAAAGAAGACCTCACTCGCGGCGACTGGCTGCTGGCGCAACAGCCTGGTGAGCCATCAGAGCGGGTGATTGTCGAGCTGCACTGCCACACGCCGCTCAGCCAGTGGCAGCCGCTGCACATTCATCACGCGGCGAGCCATATCACCGGGCGGGTGTCGCTGCTGGACAACACGCTGGCGGAACTGGTGCTCGACACGCCGCTGTGGCTGGCAGACAACGATCGGCTGGTGCTGCGCGATATCTCGGCCCGCGTCACGCTGGCGGGTGCGCGGGTGGTGACGCTGAATCCGCCGCGTCGCGGTAAGCGGAAACCGGAGTACCTGAGCTGGCTGACAGCACTGGCGGCGGCTGAAAACAGTGCTCAGGCGCTGGATATCCATTTGCAACGCGATGCGCTTCGCCTGAGCGAATTTGGCTGGGCGCGGCAGCTCAACGCGGCGGGCCTGGCGCAACTCACCGCCCAGGCCGACGTGCTGATGGCGGGTGACAGCCTTCTCAGCGCCAGCCTGGCCGCCCGCTGGCAGGAAAAATTGCTCAACGCGCTGACGACCTATCATGACCAGCACCGGGATGAGCCCGGCCCCGGGCGCGAGCGTCTGCGTCGTATTGCGCTGCCGATGGAAGACGAAGCGCTGGTGCTGATGCTGCTGGAGAAAATGCGGGCTTCTGGCCTGATCGACAGCCATCACGGCTGGCTGCATTTGCCGAGCCACAAAGCCGGATTTACCGACGAGCAGGCCAGCGTCTGGCACAAAGCGCAGCCGTTGTTTGGTGACGAGCCGTGGTGGGTGCGCGATCTGGCGCAGCACACCGGCATCGATGAGCAGGTCATGCGCGCCACGCTGCGGCAGGCGGCGCAGCAGGGGATGATCACCGCCATCGTCAAAGACCGTTACTACCGCAACGACCGTATCGTGCAGTTTGCCGGGCTGATTCGCGGCCTGGATACCGCGCGTGGCTCAACCTGCGCCGCTGATTTCCGCGACAGCCTCAACGTCGGGCGTAAGCTGGCCATTCAAATCCTCGAATATTTCGACCGCATCGGCTTTACCCGCCGTCGCGGCAACGATCATCTCCTGCGTGATGGCATGCTGTTCCCGGCCGCCGATAACCGCAATCCGTGACCGCGCTCGTAAAGCGATAAACGGCTGGCGAATAAATCGCCAGCCGCGTCTACCCTTACAGGACACCCCACTGCAAGGAGACGGTAATGACCAACAATCCTCCCTCCACGGGCATCCAGCCCGGTGTTTATGGTTACCCGCTGAAGCTTAAACCCCGTTACGACAACTTTATCGGCGGCAACTGGGTCGCTCCGGCGGACGGTGAATACTACAAAAATCTGACCCCGGTAACCGGCCAGTTGCTATGCGAAGTGGCCTCGTCCGGGCCCAAAGACATTGATTTGGCGCTCGATGCGGCGCACAAAATCAAAGACAAATGGGCGCACACCTCGGTGCAGGACCGGGCCTCAATCCTGCTGAAAATTGCCGATCGCATGGAGCAGAATATCGAGCTGCTGGCAACGGCGGAAACCTGGGATAACGGCAAACCTATCCGTGAAACCACCGCCGCCGACGTGCCGCTGGCTATCGATCACTTCCGCTATTTTGCCTCCTGTATTCGTGCGCAGGAGGGCGGGATCAGCGAAGTTGACAGCGACACCGTGGCCTATCACTTCCACGAGCCGCTTGGCGTGGTCGGGCAAATCATTCCGTGGAACTTCCCGCTGCTGATGGCGAGCTGGAAAATGGCCCCGGCGCTGGCTGCCGGGAACTGCGTTATCCTCAAACCTGCACGGCTGACGCCGCTGTCGGTGCTTATGCTGATGGAGATCATCGGCGATCTGCTGCCGCCGGGCGTGGTTAACGTGGTCAACGGCGCGGGCGGGGAAATCGGTGAATATCTGGCGACGTCAAAACGCATCAATAAAGTGGCCTTCACCGGTTCGACAGAAGTCGGCCAGCAAATCATGCAGTACGCCACCCAGAACATCATTCCGGTGACCCTGGAGCTCGGCGGCAAATCGCCGAATATTTTCTTTGCCGACGTGATGGACGAAGAGGACGCCTTCTTTGAAAAAGCGCTGGAAGGGCTGGCGCTGTTTGCCTTCAACCAGGGCGAGGTCTGTACCTGCCCAAGCCGCGCCCTGGTGCATGAATCGATTTATGACCGTTTTATGGAACGCGCTATTCGCCGGGTGGAGAGTATTCGTAGCGGCAACCCGCTCGACAGCATCACTCAAATGGGGGCGCAGGTCTCCAGCGGACAGATGGACACCATTCTCAACTACATTGATATCGGCAAGAAAGAGGGCGCGGACGTGCTGACCGGCGGACGCCGCAAGGTGCTCGACGGGGAACTGAAAGAGGGCTATTACCTCGAGCCGACTATCCTGTTTGGCAAAAATAATATGCGGGTGTTCCAGGAAGAGATTTTTGGCCCGGTGCTGTCGGTCACTACCTTTAAAACCATGGAGGAGGCGCTGGAGATTGCCAACGATACCCAGTACGGGTTGGGGGCGGGCGTGTGGAGCCGCAACGGCAATCTGGCCTACAAAATGGGCCGCGGGATCCAGGCCGGGCGCGTGTGGACCAACTGCTATCACGCCTATCCGGCCCATGCCGCCTTTGGGGGCTACAAGCAGTCCGGGATTGGCCGTGAGACCCACAAAATGATGCTCGAACACTACCAGCAAACCAAGTGCCTGCTGGTGAGCTACTCCGATAAACCGTTAGGGTTGTTCTAACGGGAAACGCCCGGCGGCACTTCGTTTGCACGGGCCTACAAATAACGCGTAGGCCCGGTAAGCATCGTGCCACCGGCATTTCTTTTGTCTTAATGACCCGCAGACGCGGCGGCACTCGGCGCACCGGACTTCACAAACGGCGGCCGGGTAAACCAGATAATCAGCACCAGCCCCATAAAGCCCCAGCCTAATATCCAGAAATAATCGATGGTCGACATCATGTACGCCTGCTGTTCGATGGTTTTATCGATCAGCGCAAAGTGCTGCTGCGTCGGGCCACCCATCTTCTGTACGTAGTCCACCGCCGCCGGATTGTACTGCGACACGTTCTCCGCCAGATTCGCGTGATGGAAGATTTCGCGGCGCTGCCAAATCCAGGTGGTCAGCGACGAGGCAAACGACCCGCCGAGCACGCGGAAAAATGTCGCCAGCCCGGAGCCTTCCGCCACTTGATTGCCGTGCAGATTCGACAGCACGATGGTGGTGAGCGGCATAAAGAAGAACGCCACGCCGATCCCCATAAACATCTGCACGCTAGCGATGGTGCGGAAGTCTACATCGGTGGAGAATTGCGCGCGCATCAGGCAGGACGCGCCCATCGTCAGGAACGACACCGAGCACAGAATACGCAAATCCACTTTGGTGGCGTAACGCCCGATGATCGGCGTCAGTAGCAGCGGTAAAAAGCCCATCGGCGCGGCGGCAAGCCCCGCCCAAATCGCGGTATAGCCCATCTGCGTTTGCAGCCACTGCGGCAGAATAATGTTAATGGCAAAGAATGCCGCATAGCCGAGCATCAGCGCCAGGGTGCCAATCGCGAAGTTGCGGTCCTTAAACAGTCGCAGATTAACGATCGGATGCTTGTCATCCAGCTCCCAGATCACAAAGGCAATCAGGCTTACCGCCGACACAATCGACATCACGATAATCGGCGTCGAGGCGAACCAGTCCTCATCGTTGCCCTTATCGAGTACCACCTGCAATAGCCCGACGCCAAGCACTAACAGCGCAATGCCGATGTAGTCGACAGGCGAAGACTGGGTGGTTTCTTCGCGCCCGCGCAGCTGGGTCCAGACCACAATCGAGGCAAAAATCCCGATCGGCACGTTGATGTAGAAAATCCACGGCCACGAGTAGTTATCGGTTATCCAGCCACCGGTGATCGGCCCCACGATGGGGGCCACCACGGTGACCATCGACAGCAGCGCCAGAGCCATACTGCGCTTCATCGGCGGGAAAATAATCAGCAGCAGCGTTTGACACATCGGGAACATCGGCCCGGCGAAAAAGCCCTGCAATGCACGGAAAATAATCAGCTCCGTCATGCTATGGGCAAATCCGCACAGGAACGAAGTCAGAGTGAAAAACACCACCGAGGCGATAAACAGCCGTAGCTGGCCAAAGCGACGAGTAAACCAGCCGGTGAGCGGCAGGGCGATGGCGTTACACACCGCAAACGAGGTGATAACCCAGGTGCCCTGATCGGCGCTCACCCCGAGGTTGCCGGAAATGGTTGGCAACGCCACGTTGGCGATAGTGGAATCCAGCACCTGCATAAAGGTGGCCAGCGACAGCGCCAGCGTCGCCAGAAACAGGCTCGGGGGCGTATAGGCCGCCTTCGGTTCAGACATGCGGTCTCTCTTAGCGCTGTGCGGCTACGGCGCGGCTGTTGTCACGCAGGATTTGTGCGACCAGTTTGTCGGCGGCGGCCATCGGCGTGTTGTACACGTCGGTGGTAAAGCGCGGCTGGCTGACGGTTTTTTGTGGCAGCAGATGGCCATCGAGGTCACGGATATCGACCTTTACGTTCATCGACAGGCCAATCCGCAGCGGGTGTTTTTGCATGTCGTGTTCGTCGAGCAGAATGCGCACCGGCAGGCGCTGCACGATCTTTATCCAGTTTCCGCTGGCGTTCTGCGCAGGCAGCAGGGAAAACGCGCTGCCGGTGCCGATACCTAAGCTTTCGATAGTGCCGTGGTACTGCACGTCATCGCCGTAGAGGTCAGCATTCAGGGTCACTTTTTGCCCCAAACGCATGTCCTGCATCTGGCTCTCTTTAAAGTTGGCATCGACCCACACTTCCTTCAGCGGCACGATCGACAGCAGCGTGGTGCCGGATGTGACACGCATCCCGAGCTGCACTGCGCGTTTGGCGACATACCCGCTGACCGGCGCGACGATCGTGCTACGGGCGTTATCCAGATAGCGCTGACGCAGCGTCGCGACGGCGGTTTTAATTTCCGGATGGCTGTCGATCACGGTGTCATCGACCATCGCCTGATTGGTTTTCAACGCCTGTTGCGCGGCGAGCAAATCGCTTTTTGCACTGGTCACCGCATCACGGTAATGCGACAGATCTTCTGCCGCGATGGCACCGCTGGTGAAAATTTTCTGCCGACGGCTGTAGTCATTCTGCGCCGTTTGCAGGGCAACTTTTTTCGCGTCGACCTGGGCACGGTAATTATCGGCGGTACTGTAAAGCCCACGCACCTGACGCACGGTGCTGGCGAGGTCAGCTTCGGCCTGCTGCAATGCGATTTCGGTATCGCTCGGGTCGAGCAGCACCAGCGGCTGGCCTTTCTGCACGAAATCGCCTTCGTCCACCGTCACCTGGGTCACGGTCCCGGCAATTTGCGGGGTGAGCGTGACCTGGTTGCCGTTGACGTAGGCATCGTCGGTGGATTCGTAATAGCGGGCATACAGCAGATACCAGGCAAGACAGCCCGCGGCGGCCAGCACCAGGATCAGCAGTAAAATAGCGAAGTTACGTTTGCGTCGGCTTGGACGCTGAGTAGCTTCAGGAGCGGTGTTTTCCATAATGTTCAGAGCCTTAAAACGGGAACTTAGCGATGGGGTGCCGTGTATTCATCCGGCAGCATTTTGATAATAAGGGCTTGTAGTTGCTGGGATTCTTCGGCGGTCAGACGGGCGGTGAGCTCCGCCAGAATGGTGTTTAATGCTTCATTCTGAAACGTATTGCACAGCGACTGTCCTTTCTCGGTCAGGGCCAGAATCACCTGGCGTTTGTCCTGCGCATTACGATGACGTTCGATAAGCCCACTCTTCACCATGCGCTCAACCATCCGGCTCATCGCGCCAGTATCCATCAGCAGGCTCTTGCAAATTTCCGCCGGGCTGGTGTTGCCTTTATAGATATTAATCAACACTTTAAACTGCGGTGCAGTAATGCCTGCCCCAGAGAAATAATGCCCAATGAGCTGATCTTTAAACTGGTTAGTCAGATGAAAAAGTAAACCCAGATGCAGGTTTTTAGCGGGAGACTGCGTGTGCGTTGTCATAATAGCTGCCTGGTCAGTAATTAACTTTATGATTACTGCCCGGTCAATAATTGTCAAATAGTGTCAGTGTAAAGCACACGGATTGACAAACCGTTTGGCTGAGGAGGTTTGCGTCTATGCCCGCAAAAAATGCTGTCGATTGCACGGCGCATTAACTTTTTTGCGGCAAGCTTTCCCGAATGAAAAATCACCGACGGCGATACGCGGTAGGGTGCAGTATGGTGGACGTTGTAGGCTCGGCAAGCTCGCGCCGCCGGGCAAGTATGCAGAGCACACCATGTCAAATTATCGCCGTAACTACATTAAAGGTGGGTCGTGGTTTTTCACCGTCAATCTCAGAGATCGGCGCAGTGACCTGTTGGTGCGTCAGATTGCGTTGCTAAAACGCGCGATAACACAGGTCAAATGCCATAAGCCGTTTCACATTAACGCCTGGGTGGTTTTACCCGAACACATGCACTGCCTGTGGACACTACCGGAAAATGACAGCGATTTTTCGGGTCGCTGGCGGGATATCAAAAAACGGTTTACCCGTGATTTGGGTGCGCGAGAGATATGGCAGCCCCGCTTTTGGGAGCACACCATTCGGGATGAACAGGATTACCGTCGGCACATGGATTACATCTACATCAATCCTGTGAAACATGGGTGGGTTAAGCAGGTGAAATCGTGGCCGTTCTCCACCTTTCATCGCGATGTACGTAATGGGCTTTATCTGTTGGATTGGGCGGGCGATACAGCCGAAATGGTTGCCGGAGAGCGAGTTTAATTGCCCGGCGGCGCTTCGCTTGCCGGGCCTACCCTTCCAACCGTAGACCCGGCAGCTCCGCCGCCGGGCGGGAAGCCCTAACATTTAAAGATAAAGCGCCGCCGTGGCTTTTAGAATATCGGCCCAGGAATAGATATCATCCACCGTTTCAATCGGGTGGCGTGTTTCATTGTGCCCGGCAAACGGAAAAATCACCCCTCGTTGACCCAAATCCGCATTTCGCCTTCGCCGCGGTTGGCCCAGCTGAACCACGGAATAAAGGTCAGGGTGTGCGCCTGACGCGTGGCGGGTGAGCGGTCGTAATGCCAAAGCGGCTGCTGCTCGGGTTGGACGGCGGTGTGCTTATAGCCCTCGGCCTGAATCAGCACCTTGTGTGCGAACAGCCCTTTGCCTTCGAAGGCGTTAAAGGTTGCCGCATCGGGAAGCCACAGGTTATGCAGTTCTTCGCCGTTATCCGCCTGTTCAAGGCAGTACACCAACGGCCCGCGCTGTATCGCCACTTTCCCGGCGACGTGGCGCACTAACGGATTGCCATACACCCGACGCACCGGCATCGGCAGGGTGAGCGTCAGGGTGTCGCCTTCCTGCCAGCGGCGGTTGATGTGCAGATACCCTTTGCGGATATCCTTCGCTACCGGCACGCCGTTGAGCGCCACCTGTGGGGCATCGCACCAGTCGGGCAGGCGCAGCGCCAGGGTATGCTGCACCGGCTGCGCCGAGTCGATGGCGATCGTGACTTTTTCCTGCCACGGGAAGTTGCCGCTGATACGCAGGCGCAGCGTCTCATCGCCGACGGCAATCTCTGCGCTGTTGCCGACATACAGGTTGATGTACAGCGCGTCCTCACGTGGGGTGTAGATATAGTGCCCGAGCGAGGTCAGCACCCGGGCGATATTCGGCGGGCAGCAGGCACAGCCGAACCAGCGCTGGCGCACCGGCTTGACGTGATCGTAGATATGATTGAAATTCAGCGATTTAGGATGCACTTCCAGCGGGTTGACGTAGAAGAAGTGTTTGCCATCCAGCGCCATCCCGCCGAGCACGGTATTATACAGCGCACGCTCCATTACGTCGGCGTACTGGCTGTCGGCTTCCATCTCCAGCATTCGGCGGGCGAACATCATCAGCCCAATCGAGGCGCAGCTTTCGGCATACACCGTGTCGTTCGGTAAATCGTAATCGCTACTGAAGGCTTCGCCGCTGCTCTGGGAACCGATCCCGCCGGTGATATACAGCTGACGCTGGGCCATGTTGTTCCACAGGCGCAGGCAGTCCTGACGCTTAGCTTCGTCCTGACTGAGCCGCGCCAGATGGGCCACGCCGGTCATCAGGTAGACGAAACGCACCGCGTGACCGATGGCGCTCTGCTGTTCAGCCAGCGGCTGATGCGCCTGGCTGTAGGCTTTATCCTGCACCATCCATGCCGGGCCGTAGGTATTCCAGTACGAGGTTTTTCCTCGTTTTTCATACTCGATGTCGTAGAAATGCGGCTGTGTTCCCCGCTGTTCGACGAAGAAGTTCACCAGCTCGCGGTAGCGCAGTTCCTGCGTCACGTCGAACAAGCGCATTAACGCCAGCTCGATTTCCGGATGACCGGGGTAACCGTGCAGTTGCGACTCGGCAGGGCCAAACACGCTATCGATGTGGTCGGCAAGTTTACAGACCACCTCCAGCAAACGACGTTTGCCGGTCGCCTGGAAGAACGCCACGCCTGCTTCAATCATGTGTCCGGCGCAGTACAGCTCATGGCATTCCGCCAGATTGGTCCAGCGCGCCTGCGGGGCTTTGACGGTGAAATAGGTATTGAGATAGCCATCGTCGCACTGGGCGGCGGCCACCAGTTCAATTACCTCATCGGCGGTTTTTTCAAGCGCCGGGTCCGGCTTCTGGCACAGCGACCACGCCACGGCTTCCAGCCATTTCGCCACGTCGCTGTCCTGGAAAACCATGCCGTAAAACTCACCCTCTGACAGCCCGGCGGCGATACGGAAATTCTCGATAGCGTGGCTTGGATCGGCCTGTGGGATCCTGTCGTTCAGCGCGTCCCACTGATAGGGGATAACCACATCACGAACCAGTTGCTGATACTGCCCAAGAAACGGATCGTTGACTTTGAGCTTGTGTAGATCGACTTCCATCACGGACATAACGGTCTCCTTAAGACTGAACATGGCGCACGCGTAAATCGCTGGCGATGCGCGACATCATCGGGTTATTGAGTTTGCAGGTACGCAGGGTGAAGGCCAGCAGCAGATGGAACACGGCGGGCAGCAGCGTTTCCATCGCGGTCATGCCGTGCAGCGAGGCCGCCGTCTGGTTACCGATGCCGGGCTGATAGGCCACCAAGACAAACACCAGGCTGACAATCCCGGCGCTGGAGGCCCAGGCGAGTTTGATGAAAAAGAGGTTAAACGCGAAGTTCATGCCTGAGGAACGCACCCCGTTTTTCCACTCGCCGTAATCGTCGGCGAAGGCCATCAGGCCGAAGTGCAGCGGCAGCGTAAAGCCCAGAATGATGCCGTTGCCAAGGATGACAACCAGCCACAGCGTCTGCCATGCCGGACCAACGGGCAGAAACCACATCGCCACCGCCAGTGCGGCTAAAACCAGATTGGTGTAAGAGTAAAGTTTGACGGTATCGACGCGTTTGGTCAGCGGATTGACGAGGATCGACCCTAAAATTGAGGCAAAGGTCACCATGGTGAAGAACAGCGAAGTGTACGCCGTGCTGCCCTGTAATACGTAGGTGATGAAGTACATATAGCCGCCACCGCGGATGTTAAAGACGTTAATTAGCAGGAAGGACATTACCAGCATCAGCAGCAGCTGATCGTTTTTCCGCAGCCCGGCGATGTGCTGGCGTAGGGTAAATTTGCCCAGCGCGTCCAGCGGCACCCGCTCGCGTACCCAGAAGAAGCAGCACAGGAACATCACCACCGCCACGCCGCACAGAATGCTGACCCCCATTTGCCAGCCGTGCGCCACGTCGCCTTTACCGAAAACGGATACCAGCCACGGTAGCCCGACGGAGACTAAAAACCCCGCCACGCCACACAGCACAAAGCGCCAGGACTGGCAGCCCAGCACTTCCGTATGGCGGGTGGTCATGGTGTTAATCAGCGCGCAGTAGGGCACGTTGATGGCGGTGTAGCTGATGGACAGCAGCAGATAGGTGCCGAATGCCCAAACGATTTTGATGCTCATGCTGACGTCGGGCACGGTAAAGGTCAGGACGCCGATAATGCCGATCGGCAGTGCAATCCACAGCTGCCAGGGGCGAAAGCGTCCCCAGCGACTTTGGGTTCGGTCGGCGATCACGCCCATAATCGGGTCAGAAATCGCATCGAACACGCGCAGGGCGATAAACAACGTGCCGACCAGCGCCGGGGTCAAACCGAAAACGTCGGTATAGAAAAAGGTCAGAAAGTTCATGATAAGGCAGGTGATCACCGTCCCGCCGGCGTCGCCCAGCCCGTAACCGATTTTCTCCCGCAGCGACAGCGCGTCGTTAATGGACTGCTGGGCGAGTTCGGTTTGTGTAATCGGAGCAGAAGTCATCGAAAACTCCTCACGTAAGTCAGGGGGTATGACCCGCTTTTTCGCGGGCTTCGGATGTGATGTGTAAGGTACATCCTCAATTCTGCCCGGAATCGCCCGCGCAACAAGGGAAGGGAAAAGTATAAAAAGATGAGGATTCCGACCTGATGTGCAAACTGTGATCGCTGTCAGGTGATGTTGTTATTTTTGTTTATAATCAATAGCAAATGTGGATTTTTATCTTTCGATAAGCGGGAAAACACATATCCATGCTCGAATTATCCATAGCGTTTCCGATTCGCGTGCAGAACGGTGGCCTGTTCATTTCCCGTGGGGTGGGCAGCCATCCGGCGCGCAGGCTTAATTCCTGGGAACTGGTGTTTGTTGAACGCGGCGAGCTGAAGATCCGCGAGGAAGGGCAGTTGTTTAGGGTGCAGGCGGGTGAAAGCCTGCTGCTGCGTCCGGGGTGTCAGCACGTTGGCGAGGGCCAGTTTCCGGGCGATTTAAAATTTTACTGGCTGCATTTTGACTGGCTGGAAAGCGCGGTAGACTCGGCCCTGCGCCAGACGTTACTGAGTATTCCCCAGCACACCAGCGTGAGCCATCCGCAGTACATCATCGCCCTGTTTCGCCAGTTCCTGAGCGAGCAGGAGAACGTGCATCGCAGCATTGCGCTGGAGTGCATTTTGCTGCTGATCCTCCAGCAGCTTTCGGCGGCTGGCGTAGAGGAAAGCGTGGGCGACAGTCCCGGCGTGGCGCTGGCGTGGAAGGCACAGCAGAGTATCCGCACCCAGTTTCATCTGCCGATTTCTACCTCAACGCTCGCCAAAGAGCTGCACTGCAATGCGGACTATCTCGGTCGCGTCTATCGGCGCACGTTTCGCCTGACGCTGACCGAGTCGCTGCATCGTCAGCGGGTAATGGCGGCCGAGAAGCTGTTGATCAGTGATTCGCTGTCGTTAACCGAAGTGGCGGCACGCTGTGGATTCAACGATAGCGGCTATTTCCGACAAATCTTCCGCAAACACACCGGGCTCACACCCGCGGCGTGGAAGCGTCGCTACTGCAAAGAGCATATTAATTCCGGCTAGGTATTTTCAGTACCCGCCGGGCTTAGCACCCGCTTTCACGCCAGGCGTTTTCTATTTCTTCGGCAAGGATTTTAACACCCGCTTCGATTTTCTGCGGATCCGGCACATAGTTCATACGCATACACTGATGCGTGTGCGGCCAGGGTTTATCGAGCCCCGGGAAGAAGAAATCGCCCGGCACCATCAGCACGCCGCGTTTTTTCAGGCGCTGATAAAGAATTTCGGTGGTGATCGGTAAATCCTTAAACCACAGCCAGAGGAAAATCGCCCCTTCTGGCTTGTGGATCAGGCAGCGTTCTTCCGGTAAATAGCGGCGAATAGTGGCGATCGTCTCCTGAACGCGCTGGTAATAGAACGGTTTAATCACCGTTTCCGACAGGCGCAGCAGGTCCTTACGTTTGATCATCTCGCACATCATCGCCGGGCCAATTCCGCCGGGAGAGAGGCTGATGATGCCGTTCATATTGCTTATCGCGCTGATGATTTTCTCATTGGCGATGATAATGCCGCAGCGGCTGCCGGGCAGGCCGAGCTTCGACAGGCTCATGCACAGCACGATATTCGGGTTCCACAGCGGACGCGCTTCGCTGAAGATAATGCCCGGGAACGGCACTCCGTAGGCGTTATCAATCACCAGCGGAATGCCATGCTGATTGGCCAGCACGTCCAGCTTCATCAACTCTTCGTCGGTGATAACGTTACCCGTCGGGTTGGTTGGACGCGAAACGCAGATCATCCCGGTGTCGTCGGTGACGCGCAGGTGTTCGAAATCAACGTGGTATTTGAACTGGCCTTCCGGCAGCAGCTCGATGTTTGGCCGGGCCGAGACAAACAGGTCTTCTTCAAGGCCGGAATCGGCATAGCCAATGTATTCCGGGGTCAGCGGGAACAGCACCTTTCGGGTGGTCCCGTCGGCGCGACGGCCAGCAAAGAGGTTAAACAAGTAGAAAAACGCGCTTTGACTGCCGTTTGTCAGTGCAATGTTCTGTGGTCCGATATCCCAACCCAGCTCGTCGCGCAGCATGTTCGCCAGCTCTGCCAGCAGCTCGGTTTTACCCTGCGGGCCATCATAGTTGCACAGTGCTTCAGTGGCTTTACCGCTTTCCAGCATATCCGCCAGCAGCTGGTGGAAATAGTCGTTCATCTGCGGGATTTGCGCCGGGTTGCCGCCGCCGAGCATGATGGTGCCTGGCGTACGCAGACCATCGTTGAGATCTTCCATCAGGCGGGTGATACCGGAATGACGGGTGAATTTGTCGCCGAAAAGTGAAAAAGTCATATGCAGGTGTTCTGTCGGTCTTACTGGTTAGGGGCTAACCATAACCCCTGCGCCAGCAAGGTGCAAACCGGGCAAGGGTTGCGCCTTTGGTTCCTTCGACTGCTTATGGCTCACAATGCGGATGATTACTCTGTTTTACACTTCAGGGTTTTCCTGCCCACACCACCATCACTTTGTCCTCGCCCTTTTCGCGCATGAAGCCGTAACCCTGCGGCAATGAAAGCGTGGTTTGCTTGCCCGCACCAATCGCCGGGTGACGGGCGCGGAACTGGCCGAGTTTCTGCCAGTGAGCAACGGTTGCGACCTCTTTACCGCCGACGTCTTGCCAGTTCATGTCCGAACGCGTGCCTTGTAACGGATCAGACCCGGTCGGGCCGAACGGACGCGCCGATTCATCGCCATAAAATATCTGCACCGCGCCGGGGGCCAGCAACAATAGCTCTGCGGCCTCGCTACCGCCCTCGCGGAACAGCCGGGTATCATGCGATGAGAGATAGCTCAGCACGTTGAAGTTTTGCAGTTTGTCGGCCATCTGCTGCCAGGTGAGGTCGATATTCGCCAGGCAATCCACCGCTTTCGCCGCCTGATCCTGATAATCGAAGTTAATCATCGCATCGAAGCCGTTCTGGTAATACGTACTCTTTAGCACGCCGTGGCCCCAGGCTTCGCCGGTCATCCAGAAGGGACCATTATCCGGTGACTTGCCCGGATTGGCTTTCTTCCATTGCGCCAGCGCCTCGGCGGCCTCGGTTTTCAGTTGTTGCCAGGCCGGAAGCTCAACGTGTTTGGCGGTATCAATGCGAAAACCGTCGATGCCATAATCGCGCACCCACAGGCTCAGCCAGTGGGTCAGATAGTCGCGCGGCGTAAAGCCTGCAATCGCTTTAGCTGCGGTATCTGGCTTGTGTTGATAGAACACTGGCAGGCCAGACGCTTCCTTCGATTCGGTTTTGACGTCCGGCAGGAAAGCCAGCGACATCGTTAAATCGTCAAAGCCGGGATTGTCGTAGTCGCCGATATCGGTGCGGATCCACTTTTTGCCCCACCAGTTGTCCCATGCGGGTTTATCGCTGAAGTTAATGTAGTCATTAAAGCTGTGCCAGCTCTGGCCGGGGCCGGGTTTCCAGTCGGTCCAGTGCTCGCCGAGTATGCTTTTGCGTTCCTCACCCTGCAAATACAGCGCGCCAAACTGATATTGCTGCATGTCGGCCAGGGTGGCGTAGCCGGTGTGATTCATCACCACGTCAAATAAAATGCGGATCCCGCGTTTGTGCGCTTCGTCCACCAGATGACGCAGGTCGTCCTCGTTGCCCATGTTGGCATCAAGTTTCGTCCAGTCCTGCGGGTAATAGCCGTGATAGGCGTAGTGCGGGAAGTCGCCTTTGGTGCCGCCGCCGACCCAGCCGTGAATTTGCTCCAACGGAGAGCTTATCCACAGTGCATTCACCCCAAGCTGCTGCAAATAATCGAGCTTGCTGGCGAGTCCCTGCAAATCTCCGCCGTGAAAAGTGCCTATCTCCTGCAATCCGTCCTTATGCCGACCGTAACTGCTATCGTTGGCGGGATCACCATTCACGTAGCGATCGGTCAGTACAAAGTAGACGGTGGCATTGTGCCAGTTAAAGTCGGCGGACGAGTCTGACTGTGCATTTTCCAGCAGCAGAAGGCCGTTGCTGTCAGGGGAGGGTTGCAGGGTGATTTTCCCGCCACTCACCGTCGCGGTCTGGCCGCTGTAAAAATCACGGACTTTGCTGCCTTCGGTAAAGACTTTGCTGACATCCACCGTGAGTGGTTTACCGTCCCACCGTGGACACTGGCGGGTCTCGACCTTTGCCGACGGCGTGGCGGCGCTTTCCACGCTCAGCATCAGCGTTGGCGTGCCGGAGCGGGTATCGACGGTCAGGGTGTATTCCCCGTCACGATACAGTCGCCACTGCGGTGTCGCGCCCTGACAGGGTTCCAGCGACAACATCTCATTGAGTTTGATGGCCGAGGCGGGCTGCCAGCACTGCTGGTCAAGATTTAACGTCAGCGGACGAGTACCCTTCGTCAGCGTTTTCTGACTGACAAATTTTCCGCTGGCTTGCGCGTTGAAGGCAGGAAAATCCGGCGCAGTCCAGGCCGCCAGGGCGATTTCGGGCAGCAGAAGCAATATAAGGGCGGCACGTTTCATTTCGTTCACCTGAGTCGGTTTTTGTACATTTTGCCAGCAGACCCCATCCGGCCCCTCATCCCTGAACCACATTGAAGGGGAGGATGGCGCAGGGTGAGTGATCGGCTTCAAATTAGAAAAGGAATTTCTGCGATTACGCCAGCAATTTCAGGCTTATGAGTCGAAAGGGAGTAGTTTATGCGTGACATCGTTTCGGAATTGGATTATTTCTTTGGGTGCGTCCACACGGTATTTTTGCTATGATTCGCGATTCATTTCGCAGTTATGTGAATAAAACAAGGTGTTGGAATGATTTTTTCCGACCAGGAGACCTAATGATATCGACTCCCATTCGACGATATGGGGCCGCGATACTCATGTTACTCACCTGTGCATTTTCAGGTAGCGTGCTGGCAAAGACGCACACAGCAACAACGAGTCACAAAGCCCCGATAATAAAGGCAAGCAGTAGTAGTAAGGTTAGCAGTAAACAAGAGTATTCTCGCAATAGTGCAAAGAGTAGTTCACTTCCTGATTTGCGAAAATACCCTTCCGGAACACCTCGTAAAAAAGCGTTTCTCCGGACCGTAATGCCTTATATTACCAGCCAAAATGCGGCAATCACCGCCGATCGTAACTGGCTTGTTTCCAAGCAGTACGATGGTCGTTGGTCACCGTCTGAACGTGCGCGCATGAAAAAAATTACCCAGCGCTACAAAATCAGCTGGTCCGGGAATACGCGTAAAATTCCGTGGAACTCGCTGCTTGAGCGTGTGGATATTATTCCTGGCAGCATGGTGGCAACCATGGCCGCAGCAGAAAGCGGTTGGGGTACGTCCAAACTGGCGCGCAACAACAACAACCTGTTCGGCATGAAATGTGGTTCAGGCAAATGTCCTGCGGGGAGCGGCAAGGTGAAAGGCTACTCTCACTTTGACTCGGTCAAAGAGTCTGTGGATGCCTATGTGGTGAACCTGAACACGCATCCGGCTTATAAGTCATTCCGTAAGTCCCGTGCGCAGCTGCGTAAAACGGACCAGGAAGTCACGGCCAGTGCGATGATCCACAAACTGAAAGGCTATTCGACTCGTGGGTCGAGCTATAATAACTTCCTGTTCAGTATGTACCAGGATAACCAGCGTCTGATTGCCGCCCATATGTAATGGCAACCCGTCAGCTAAGAAACGCCTTCCATCGGAAGGCGTTTTTGTTTTTAAATTTTTAGTTTTTAAATCAACGTTTCACCAAAACGCTCCCGATATTCTTTCGGCGTGGCGTCGTACTCTTTTTTAAATACTGAATAAAAATATTGCAGCGAAGGATAACCGCACATCTGCGAAATCTCGTTAATCGATAATGAAGTTGAAACCAGCAGGCTGCGGGCCTTCTCCAGTTTCTCGCTGTGAATGACTGCGTGAATGGTTTCCCCCACTTCCTCTTTAAAGCGTTTCTCCAGATTCGAACGCGAAATCCCTACCGCATCCAGCACCTGTTCCACTTTAATGCCCTTGCAGGCGTTATTGCGGATGTAGTGCATCGCCTGAATGACCGCCGGGTCGTCAAGCGATCGGTAATCCGTCGAGCGGCGTTCCACCACGCGCACCGGGGGAACCAGCAGACGTTGCAGTGGCAGGCTTTCGTTATCAAGCAGGCGGTGTAACAGCTTAGCGGCCTGATAGCCCATTTGACGCGTACCCTGTGCCACAGACGACAGCGCCACGCGTGACAGATAGCGCGTCAACTCTTCGTTGTCGATGCCAATCACGCACAACTTTTCGGGCACCGGAATGTGCAAATGTTCGCAGGCCTGCAATATGTGGCGCGCTCTGGCATCGGTCACGGCGATAATCCCGGTTTGTGGCGGTAGCGTTTGCAGCCAGTCCGCCAGCCTGTTCTGCGCATGCTGCCAGTTTTCCGGCGCGGTTTCTTGGCCCTGATACACCACGCCACGGTATTTCTCTTTCGCCACTATCTGGCAAAATGCATGTTCGCGCTCCATCGCCCAGCGTTTACCGCTTGAAGAGGGCAGACCGTAAAACGCAAAACGGTGGACGCCTTTTTCCTTCAGATGCAAAAACGCGGTTTCCACCAGAGCGTGGTTATCGGTGGCGATATAATGCACCGCGGGATATTGCTCCGGGCGGTGGTAAGAGCCGCCCACGCCGACGATTGGCACCTCCACATCGCCGAGCAGGGCTTCGATAGTTGGGTCGTCAAAATCGGCAATCACGCCGTCACCGAGCCACTCTTTAATGTTTTCAATGCGGGCGCGAAAATCCTCTTCGATAAAGATGTCCCATTCCGACTGCGACGCCTGCAAATACTCGCCCACGCCTTCCACGACCTGACGGTCATAGGCTTTATTGGCGTTGAATAACAGCGTGACGCGGTGGCGCTTTTCAAACATATTTTGCTTTCCTGAAGAGACAAGAATGGCGATACCCGAAGGCACCGCCATCGTAGCGGAAACTGCCGCGATCAGGCCCGCCGCTTAGTGGCTGAATCCATCCACACCGCCAGCAGCAAAATGGCACCCTTAACGATATATTGCCAGAAAGTCGGCACGTCCATCATGCTCATTCCGTTATCCAGCGCAGACATAATAAACGCGCCCATTACCGCGCCCGCGACGCTTCCCACGCCGCCTGCGAGGCTGGTGCCACCAATCACACAGGCAGCAATGGCGTCGAGCTCGGCGATATTCCCCGCGGAAGGCGACCCGGCCCCAAGACGCGAGCTTAAAATTAATCCGGCGATAGCCACCATCAGGCCGTTAATGGCGAACACCGCAAGCTTAGTGCGTTCGACGTTAATGCCCGACAGGCGCGCGGCTTCCAGGTTGCCGCCGATAGCGTAAATGCGCCGACCAAACGCGGTGCGGGTAGCCATAAACATGCCTGCCAGCAGCAACAGGGCGAGGATCAGCACTGGCGTTGGCACCCCGCGATAGTCGTTTAGCATCCAGATAGCGCCCAGCGCAATCACGGCGGTGATCGCCTGACGACCCACCACGCGCGTGGTGGCCGGGTTACTCAGCCCAAGCGCCTGACGACGAAGCCGACCACGCCATTGCCAGGAGACAAAGGCCATCAGCCCCACCACGCCGATGATGAAGCCAACGCCGTCCGGGAGATAGCTCTGACCGATTTGCGACATTGCCGGGCTGGTCGGCGAGACGGTCGTGCCGTTGGTGATGCCAATCAGAATGCCGCGAAACGCCAGCATCCCGGCGAGGGTCACGATAAACGAAGGCACTTTGCGATACGCCACCCACCAACCGTTCCACGCCCCTAACACCAGTCCCAGCGCCAGCGTGACCACGATGGTTAGCGGTAAAGGCCAGCCGAGCCAGACATCGAAGATTGCCGCCACGCCGCCGAGCAGGCCCATCATCGAGCCCACCGACAGGTCAATTTCTGCCGAGATAATCACAAACACCATGCCCACCGCCAGAATGCCGGTGATGGCGGTTTGGCGCAGCAGGTTTGAGACGTTACGCGCGCTGAGGTACGAGCCGTCGGTGGTCCAGGTGAAGAACAGCATGATGACGACTATCGCGGCAATCATCACAAACACTTGTAAATTGAGATTTTTAAGCCCGGCGAAGGCGACAGGCACCCGCGTCTCGAGCTTCAGTTCAGACGGCGTGTTTTTCGACATGACGTTCACTCCTCAGAGCCGCTTCCATTACCTGTTCCTGGGTCAGCTGATGGTTGACCAGGTTCGCTTTCAGTTTGCCTTCGTGCATCACCAGCACGCGGTCGCTCAGGCCGAGCACTTCCGGCAGTTCGGAAGAGATGACGATCACCGCAATGCCCTGCTGCACCAATTGATTAATCAGTTTGTAGATTTCGTATTTCGCGCCGATATCAATCCCGCGCGTCGGTTCATCGAGGATCAGAATACGCGGGTTGAGCAGCAGGCAGCGGGCCAGAATCGCCTTCTGCTGGTTACCGCCGCTGAGCCTGCCAATCGACAGGTCTGGCGAAGAGGTTTTCACCTTCAGGCGGGAAATGGATTGCAGAATACAGTTCTGCTCTGCGGCCTCATCCAGCGCGCTGAGCGGTCCGGAAAACTGGTCCAGCGCGGCGAGGGTGATATTTTTCCCGACCGCCATCACCGGCACGATGCCGTCTTTCTTCCTGTCTTCCGGCACCATCGCGATGCCGTGGGCAATCGCCTGCTGGCAGTTCTCAATGTTCACCGCCTGGCCGTCGATAAACACCTTGCCTTCCCAGCGTCCGCGCCAGACGCCAAACAGACACTGCACCGCTTCGGTTCGTCCGGCCCCGACCAGCCCGGCGATACCGAGTATTTCCCCGCGTCGCAGGGAAAAGGAGATGTTATCCACCCGCCGGATATGACGATTAACCGGATGCCAGGCGGTAAGGTTTTCCACCCGCAGGATTTCCTCACCGGGCGTATGGGGTTCGTTCGGGTACAGCGCGGTCAGCTCGCGACCGACCATCATGGTGATGATGTCGTCTTCGCTCATCCCGCTGGCGTCGCGGGTGCCGATGTGTTGCCCGTCACGGATCACGCAAATGGTATCCGAGATAGTTTTCACTTCGTTAAGTTTGTGGGAGATATAAATACAGGCGATGCCGTGGTTTTGCAGGTCACGAATAATATTCAGCAATACTGCCGTTTCTTGTTCGGTAAGCGACGCCGTCGGTTCGTCCAGAATAAGCAGGCGTACCTGTTTATTCAGCGCTTTGGCTATTTCGACCAGCTGCTGTTGCCCCAGCCCTAAATCGCCCACCCGGGTATCGGGCGAAATGGCGAGGCTCACCTGGGCGAGTAATTTCTCGCAGCGCAGGGTCATCTGGTCATAATCGAGAATACCGTGGCGGGTGATTTCCGCTCCGAGGAAGATGTTTTCCAGCACCGTCAGGTGCTTCACCAGCGCTAACTCCTGATGAATAATGGCGATGCCCCGGCGCTCGGTGTCGCGAATGTGCGCCGCCTGGAGCGGTTCACCGGCAAACACAATTTCGCCCTCAAAGCTGCCGTAGGGGTAAATGCCGCACAGCACTTTCATCAGGGTCGATTTTCCCGACCCGTTCTCCCCGCACAGGGAAACCACTTCCCCGGCGTTAAGGCGCAGGCTGACATTATCGACAGCTTTTACCGCGCCAAAGGCTTTGGTAATGCTCTTCATTTCAAGTAGATAAGGCATAGCGACTCCGTGTAGCGTTCCACGTTGAAGGGAAATGCCCCTCTCGAGAGAGGGGCGCGCGGAATTACAGATCGCTCTTCTTGTGGAAGCCGTCTTTAATCACGGTGTCGTCGATGTTGGTTTTATTGACCTCAATTGGCGTTAACAGGCGTGCAGGCACGTCTTTCAGGCCATTATTAAGCGTCGCGTCAGATTTAGGCTGCTGGCCGTTGCCCAATTCCACCGCGATTTCAGCGGCGGTGGTGGCGAGTTGAGTGATGGGTTTATACACGGTCATGGTCTGAGTACCGGCAATAATGCGTTTCACCCCTGCGAGGTCAGCATCCTGGCCGGAAATGGCAACTTTGCCCGCCAGCCCCTGGGCGCTCAGCGCCTGAATCGCCCCCCCGGCGGTGGCATCATTCGACGCCACCACGGCATCAATTTTGTTGTTATTGGCGGTGAGCGCGTTCTCCATAATTTTCAGTGCATTTTCCGGCAGCCAACCGTCGGCCCACTGATCGCCCACGACCTTAATTTTGCCGTCGTCGATATACGGTTTTAAGACTTTCATCTGCCCGGCACGGAACAGCTTGGCATTGTTATCCACCGGCGAGCCGCCCATCAGGAAGTAATTTCCCGACGGCACTTTATCAATCAGGCTTTGGGCCTGCATTTCACCGACTTTTTCATTATCAAAAGAAATATAAAAATCAATATCGGCGTTATTAATCATCCGGTCATACGCCAGCACTTTTATGCCTTCCTGTTTGGCTTCTTTAATGACGTTGCTGAGCACCTGACCGTTGTAAGGAATAATAACCAACACATCGACGCCGCGGTTAATCATATTTTCAATCTGCGACATTTGCGTTTCTTCGTTACCGTTCGCCGACTGCACAAATACTTTTGCACCTAATGATTCGGCTTTATTTACAAATATATCGCGATCCTTTTGCCAGCGTTCCAGACGCAGGTCGTCGATAGCCATCCCGATTTTCACTTCTTTGGCGATGCCTGCAAAGCTTGTCAGCAGCAGCGAGGCGCAGAGCGTGAGGCAGAGGTTCTTTATCTTCATCGTAGGGCCTTTTCTGGGTGTAGGGGTGTTGAGATTGGCGATAAAAGAAACAGGTACGACGGATACGCTGCAAATTTTTAGCACGGGAGGGATTTATGGCAATTATAGATTTTTATCTTCTGGTTACGATATTTGGTTTCTTTGCTGATTTATGACCGCGATCTGATTTTAAATCGTTTCAGCTATTTGTTGCATTGATGTCTGGAAGCAAGGCCGAAAAAAGAGTCAATGAGGAAATATTTTGCGAGCCAGCGCACGTTTGTGGATTCTCTTAATCTCAGTGTGAAATAACGTAATTGAGCAACCGCCAAACAGGTAACAGTATTAGCCCACAACCTGGTATTCGCCGCGTCTAATGGAGTTCAATTATGCAAGCTTATTTCGACCAACTCGACAGGGTCCGTTATGAAGGCCCGAAAACGCAAAATCCGCTGGCTTTCCGCCACTATAACCCTGATGAGCTGGTGCTCGGCAAGCGCATGGAAGATCACCTGCGGTTTGCGGCGTGCTACTGGCATACCTTCTGCTGGAATGGTGCAGACATGTTCGGCGTGGGCGCGTTTGACCGTCCATGGCAGCAGCCCGGCGAAGCGCTGGCGCTGGCCAAACGCAAAGCCGATGTGGCCTTCGAGTTCTTCCATAAGCTGAACGTGCCGTACTACTGCTTCCACGACGTTGATGTTTCCCCGGAAGGCGCGTCGCTGAAAGAGTATCTGAATAACTTTGCGCAGATGGTCGACGTGCTGGCGGAAAAACAGCAACAGACCGGCGTTAAGCTGCTGTGGGGCACGGCGAACTGCTTCACTAACCCGCGCTACGGCGCAGGTGCCGCCACCAATCCTGACCCGGAAGTGTTCAGCTGGGCCGCCACACAGGTGGTGACCGCGATGAACGCGACCCATCAGCTCGGCGGTGAAAACTACGTGCTGTGGGGTGGCCGTGAAGGCTATGAAACGCTGCTCAACACCGACCTGCGTCAGGAGCGCGAGCAGATTGGCCGCTTCATGCAAATGGTGGTCGAGCACAAACACAAGATTGGTTTCCGCGGTACGCTGCTTATCGAGCCAAAACCGCAGGAGCCAACCAAGCACCAATACGATTACGATGCGGCTACCGTGTACGGCTTCCTCAAGCAGTTCGGTCTGGAAAAAGAGATCAAACTGAACATTGAAGCGAACCACGCCACCCTGGCGGGCCACTCGTTCCACCACGAAATTGCCACCGCGATTGCGCTGGGCCTGTTCGGTTCTGTCGATGCTAACCGCGGCGACGCGCAGCTTGGCTGGGATACCGATCAGTTCCCGAACAGCGTGGAAGAAAACGCGCTGGTGATGTATGAAATTATCAAGGCGGGCGGCTTCACCACCGGCGGCCTGAACTTCGATGCCAAAGTGCGCCGTCAGAGCACCGACAAATATGATCTGTTCTACGGTCACATCGGCGCAATGGACACCATGGCTCTGTCACTGAAAGTGGCGGCGCGCATGATTGAAGACGGCGAGCTGGATAAACGCGTGGCGCGTCGCTATGCGGGCTGGAATGGTGAACTGGGCCAGCAGATCCTCAAAGGCCAGATGTCACTCACCGACATTGCGAAGTACGCTGAACAGCATAACCTGTCTCCGCAGCATCAGAGCGGGCATCAGGAGCAGCTGGAAAACCTGGTTAATCATTACCTGTTCGACAAGTAAGCTCGTTATCGCCTGAAGCCCGGTACGCCTCGCGTCGCCGGGCATGTTCAATTAAGGAATCGTCACTATGTATATCGGGATCGATCTTGGCACTTCTGGCGTCAAAGCTATTCTGCTCAGCGAGCAGGGCGACGTGCTGGCCTCGCACACCGAGAAACTGACCGTCTCGCGCCCGCATCCGCTTTGGTCCGAGCAGGATCCTGAGAGCTGGTGGCGGGCAACGGACAGCGCGATGAAAGCGTTGGGCGCGCAGCATTCGCTGGCAGAGGTGAAGGCATTAGGGATTGCCGGGCAGATGCACGGGGCGACACTGCTTGATAAACAGCAACGCGTCCTGCGGCCCGCTATTCTCTGGAACGATGGGCGCTGTGGCGAAGAGTGCGCCCTGCTCGAAGCATCGGTGCCTCGCTCGCGGGAAATCACCGGGAATCTGATGATGCCCGGCTTTACTGCACCAAAATTACTGTGGGTTAAACGCCACGAGCCTGAGGTGTTTGCGCAGATTGATAAAGTGTTGTTACCGAAAGATTATCTGCGTCTGCGCATGACCGGCGAGTTCGCCAGCGACATGTCCGACGCGGCGGGCACAATGTGGATGGACGTGGCGAAGCGCGACTGGAGCGATGAAATGCTTCAGGCCAGTGGGCTGAGTCGCGACAACTTGCCCGCGCTGTTCGAAGGCTGCGACATTACCGGCACTTTACGGGCATCTGTTGCACAGGCGTGGAATATGCCTGCGATACCGGTGGTGGCGGGCGGCGGCGATAATGCCGCGGGCGCGGTCGGCGTCGGTATGGCCGAGGCCGGACAGGCAATGCTGTCGCTCGGGACTTCCGGGGTCTACTTCGCCGTCAGCAATGGCTTTCTCAGCAAGCCGGAAAGCGCGGTACACAGTTTCTGTCATGCGCTGCCGGGCCGCTGGCATTTGATGTCGGTGATGCTCAGCGCGGCATCGTGCCTCGACTGGGCGGCGAAGCTGACGGGCCTGGGCGATGTGCCTGCGCTGCTGGCGGCCGCGCAAACGGCGGATAAAAACGCTGATCCGGTGTGGTTCCTGCCGTATTTATCCGGGGAACGTACGCCGCACAATAATCCGAATGCCAAAGGCGTGTTCTTTGGCCTGACGCACCAACATGGCCCGGCGGAGCTGGCGCTGTCGGTGCTCGAAGGTGTCGGATTTGCGCTGGCAGAGGGCATGGACGTGGTACATGGCTGCGGGATTACGCCTGAAAGCGTGACCCTGATTGGCGGCGGGGCACGAAGCGCGTACTGGCGTCAGATGTTGGCGGATATCAGCGGCATGGCGCTGGACTATCGTACCGGCGGTGACGTCGGCCCGGCACTCGGTGCAGCGCGGTTGGCGCAGTTGGCAATGCACCCTGGTAAACCTGTTGCGGACCTGCTTCCGCAGCTGGCGCTGGAACAGACGCATCAGCCCGATGCGGCGAAAAATGCGGCCTATGCCCCACGGCGTGAAACCTTCCGCCAGCTTTATCAGCAGCTCAAACCCCTGATGTCCTGAATGAACGGTTAGCTGTCCTTTTTTGACCTTAGCAAGACGCCTTTTCGTGGCCACAATAGGCCTACATCCACATGAAAAGGCGTCTCATTATGTCCCGCACCGCCCTGATTAACATCGATACTCAGCAATCTTTCGAACAGCGTCCATTCTGGACAGCCGCCGATTTTCCCGCGTTTCAGGTTGCGATGCAGCGGCTGATCGCCGGGTGTGAGCAGCGTGATATCCCGGTGGTGGATATTTTCCACGTCGACGACCAGGGACCTTTTTCGCTGGAAAGTGGCTTTGTGAAACCGATGTCCTTTTTACGTCATCAGCCTCAGGTGATTTTTTATAAGCACGTGCATAACGCCTTTACCGATACTGGGCTGGATTTCTGGCTACGCAGCCGTGATATTAACCACCTGATTATCTGTGGATTGCGGACCGAACAGTGCTGTGAAACCACCACCCGCGTGGCATCTGACCTCGGATATCAGGTGACGTTTGTCACCGAGGCTACGCTGACCTTTCCGATGACCCACAAAGGCGTTACGCTGGACGTTGAGACGCTGCGCCACCGCACGGAAACCGTGCTCGAAGGGCGTTTTGCCAGCGTAAAAACCGTAACGGAGACGCTTGAAGCGCTATGACCACCGATGTCTGGTTCGTGATGTTGCCCGGCGTGCTGTCGCTGGATATGACCGGCCCGGCAGAAACGTTTGTGCTGGCGGGTGACGCATTTCGTCTGCACTACATCGGGCCAGACGCCCAGGTGCCGACTTCCATCGGCATGACGATGGGTAATATTCAGCCATTACCGGACACGCTTCCAGCGGGCAGCCTGCTGGTGTTGCCCGGGGTCTGCGATTCAAACCACTTCTTTTCTACTCCCCAGGCCGAGCTTGTACGCCGCTGGCTCACCCGCCAGCAGCCTCTTCTGCACAGCGGGAAAATCACCCTGATGTGTGTCTGTTCTGGCTCGCTGCTGGCGGCGAAAGCCGGGCTGTTACACGGAGTGCAATGCACTACCCATCATGATGTGATTTCGCGTCTTAAGGCCGCAGCCCCAGGGGCGATGGTCAAAGAGAACCGTATTTTCATTGAGGACAAGGGGATCTGGACCAGCGCCGGGATCACCTCGGGCATCGATTTGGCACTGCATCTGATTAACCGACTGTATGGCCCGGAGAAGGCGATGGCGGTCGCGCGGGAGATGGTGGTGTGGTTCCGCCGTTCAGGTGATGACCCGCAGCTCTCGCCGTGGCTGCGCTACCGGAATCATCTGCATCCAGCCATTCATCGGGCGCAGGACGCGCTCACCGCCGCCCCGCAGCGCGCCTGGCCGCTAGCCGATATTGCCGACCGGGCCCACGTCACCCCGCGCCATCTCACACGGTTGTTTAAGCAGCATCTGGGGGTCAGCGTGCGGGATTATCTGGAACAGCTTCGGCTGGCGTTGGCAGAACAGCAACTGTTGCAGGGCTGCGGGGTAGAACAAGCCGCACAGGCGGCGGGCTTTACTTCGGCCCGCCAGCTGCATCGGGCGCGTCAGCGGGCGTTAACTCACCAGCCTGCGGGTGTCGATGCGCTGCAACAACATTGACAGTAGCAGGCTGACGCCGAGGGTTGCGCAGAAGATCCAGCCGATATCCAGGATTGGCCAGCGTTTGAGTTCAACGCCGCCGGAACGCAACGCATGTATCACCAGAGCATGAAACCCGTAAATCCCCAGTGAGTGCTGAGAAATTGTGCGTAATCCCGGCAGTTCGCGGCTGTTTAGCGTATTTTTTACCAGCGTAAACAGCGTCACGCCACAGATAAACACCATCGGCCCGGCATACAAATACCAGGTATCGGCGAAATTCCCGCGCCATTGCAGTTCGTGCAGCGTGCCGCGCGAAATCACCCACACTGAGGCCGCGAACAGCGCGACACAGAGCAGCGTCAGCGGTTTTTTGTCGGTGTCCATCATCCCCAACGCACGCCCCAGTAGGCCATACAGCACGTAGTAAAACGTGTCGCCGTCGATGTATAAATTCACCGGTAGCCATTCAAATCCACCGGTTTTCAGCGGCACGGTATTCGGGTTGGCGACGATCCCGAGCACTATCATCAGCGCCAGTAGCATCCAGCCATTGACGCTTTTCACCTGAATCAGCGGGGAGAGCAGATAAATCACGACTATCGCGAAGAAAAACCACAGGTGATAGAACACCGGCTTTTGCAGCAGATTCTTCAGGGAGAGTTCAACGTTGATATGGGTAAACAGCAGAATATAAATCAGCGCCACGGCGCTATAAAACAGTAAACAGAGCCCAATACGCAGGAAATGGCGCGGAGCCGCGCTGCGTTCGCCAAAGAACAAATAGCCAGAAATCATGAAGAACAGCGGCACGCTGACGCGCGAGGCAGAATTCAGCAGGTTGGCGACATCCCAA
The DNA here is from genome assembly GCF_033843265.1 of Scandinavium lactucae. Lineage (NCBI taxonomy): Bacteria > Pseudomonadati > Pseudomonadota > Gammaproteobacteria > Enterobacterales > Enterobacteriaceae > Scandinavium > Scandinavium lactucae. The sequence goes on along the minus strand of NZ_JAWXRD010000028.1, from coordinate 23,272 downwards.
TTGAACGGGCTGATACTGTGGGCGTTGGTGACATACCAGGTAGTGGTATGGATCATGACCACCATCAGACAGGCAATCCCTCGCAGGTTGGTAATCCAGCTAATCTTTCCCGACATCCGTTCCCCATAGTGAAGATGAAAAAAACTCTGACCTGCGATTGTAGCCGCTGATGCAATGGAAAATTCTGATTTGTCCCGGGGCGCTTGTCGATCACGGAACGCATTTGCGGAATGCGCGGTCTGAAAAAGCAACTAGTCTTAAAATGACAATAACAGGCAAAGAAGAAGGCCGTAACCAAAAATGATGATGAAGTGTGGTTTATCCCTATTGTTGGTCGCGCTGCTGGCGGGGTGCAGTGCTCACCACGCACCGGAGCAAAAAGCGCAACGCGCGAAAATGCCGCCGGTGAGTTCGCTGGATATGGAGCAGCTTTGCAAGAGCCAAGCGGCTGCGCGGTACAATACCGGGCCGCAGAAAGTGGAACTGATTGGCTTCGAGCAATTCCAGGGCAGCTATGAGCTACGGGGCAATACGCCAAAGAAAGAGAGTTTCGTCTGTTCTTTCGATGCAGAAGGGCAATTTTTACACCTTTCGATGCGCTAACAGGCGACGCTGCCGGAGGGAAATGCCTGGCGTTTCCCCAATATTCCCTCAATTTTCCGCAAACAACTGCCATTCATACTGTATATCTCGCAGCCAGCGGGTATACTTGACCCTTCCTTAATTCCACACGTATCCAGCACTAAAAATATGCAAAAGTTTGATACCAGGACTTTCCAGGGCCTGATCCTGACCTTACAGGATTACTGGGCTCGTCAGGGCTGCACCATTGTTCAACCACTGGACATGGAAGTAGGCGCTGGCACCTCTCATCCAATGACCAGCCTGCGCGCGTTGGGCCCTGAGCCAATGGCGACGGCTTATGTGCAGCCGTCCCGCCGCCCGACCGATGGTCGCTATGGCGAAAACCCGAACCGTTTACAGCACTATTACCAGTTCCAGGTGGTGATTAAGCCATCGCCGGACAATATTCAGGAGCTGTACCTTGGGTCTCTGAAAGAGCTGGGTATGGACCCGACCATTCACGACGTTCGTTTCGTGGAAGACAACTGGGAAAACCCGACATTGGGTGCCTGGGGGCTGGGTTGGGAAGTGTGGCTGAACGGCATGGAAGTGACGCAGTTCACCTACTTCCAGCAGGTTGGCGGCCTGGAGTGTAAGCCGGTGACCGGTGAAATCACCTACGGTCTGGAACGTCTGGCAATGTACATTCAGGGCGTAGACAGCGTTTACGACCTGGTCTGGAGCGACGGCCCGCTGGGTAAAACCACCTACGGCGACGTGTTCCATCAGAACGAAGTGGAGCAGTCCACCTACAACTTCGAATATGCCGATGTCGACTTCCTGTTCTCCTGCTTCGAGCAGTATGAGAAAGAAGCACAACAGCTGCTGGCGCTGGAAAACCCGCTGCCGCTGCCTGCCTATGAGCGTATTTTGAAGGCCGCCCACAGCTTTAACCTGCTGGATGCGCGTAAAGCCATCTCGGTCACCGAGCGTCAGCGCTACATTCTGCGCATTCGCACCCTGACCAAAGCCGTGGCAGAAGCCTATTATGCTTCCCGTGAGGCCCTCGGCTTCCCGATGTGCAACAAGAATAAATAAGAGGCGGCCATGTCTGAAAAAACTTTCCTGGTGGAAATCGGCACTGAAGAGCTGCCACCAAAAGCCCTGCGCAACCTGGCGGAATCCTTCGCTGCGAACTTTACAGCAGAACTCGATAACGCGGGTCTCGCGCACGGTAACGTAGAGTGGTTTGCGGCTCCGCGTCGTCTGGCGCTGAAAGTCGCGGCACTGGCGGAATCACAGCCAGATCGCGAAGTTGAAAAACGTGGCCCGGCGGTGTCTGCGGCGTTTGACGCCGAAGGCAAGCCGAGCAAAGCAGCAGAAGGCTGGGCGCGTGGTTGCGGTATCACCGTTGATCAGGCCGAGCGTATGGTCACTGATAAAGGTGAATGGCTGCTGTATCGTGCGCACGTCAAAGGCGAAAGCGCCGAAGCGCTGCTGCCGCAGATGGTCGCCACGTCGCTTGCGAAGCTGCCGATCCCTAAACTGATGCGCTGGGGTGCGTCCGATGTGCAGTTCGTGCGTCCGGTCCACACCGTGACCCTGCTGCTGGGCGACACCGTGGTGCCTGCCACCATCCTGGGCATTGCTTCCGATCGCGTGATCCGCGGTCATCGCTTTATGGGTGAGCAGGAATTTACCATCGACAACGCCGATCAGTATCCGCAGATCCTGCTGGAACGCGGCAAGGTTGTGGCGGATTACGAACAGCGTAAAGCCAAAATCAAGGCGGATGCTGAAGAAGCGGCGCGTCAAATCGGCGGTAACGCTGATCTGAGCGAAAGCCTGCTGGAAGAAGTCACCTCCCTGGTCGAATGGCCGGTAGTGCTAACCGCGAAATTCGAAGAAAAATTCCTCGCCGTTCCGGCTGAAGCGCTGGTCTACACCATGAAGGGTGACCAGAAGTACTTCCCGGTGTATGGCAACGACGGCAAACTGCTGCCGAACTTTATTTTCGTGACCAACATTGAGTCGAAAGATCCGATTCAGATTATTTCCGGGAACGAAAAAGTGGTTCGTCCGCGTCTGGCGGATGCTGAATTCTTCTTCAACACTGACCGTAAAAAGCGTCTGGAAGACCATCTGCCACGCCTGCAAACCGTTCTGTTCCAGCAACAACTCGGCACGCTGCGTGACAAAACTGACCGCATTCAGGCCCTGGCGGGCTGGATTGCCGGACAGATTGGCGCGGATGTGAATCATGCTACGCGTGCGGGCCTGCTCTCGAAATGTGACCTGATGACCAATATGGTGTTCGAATTTACCGACACTCAGGGCATCATGGGTATGCACTATGCGCGTCACGACGGCGAAGCCGAAGACGTGGCGGTGGCGTTGAACGAGCAATATCAGCCGCGCTTTGCCGGTGACGATTTGCCATCCAACCCGGTCGCCTGTGCCGTGGCGATTGCCGATAAGATGGATACCCTCGCGGGCATCTTCGGGATCGGTCAGCATCCGAAAGGCGACAAAGATCCGTTTGCGCTGCGTCGTGCTGCGCTGGGCGTTCTGCGTATCATCGTTGAGAAGAACCTGAACCTCGATCTGCAAACGCTCACCGAAGAAGCGGTGCGTCTGTACGGTGACAAGTTGACCAACGCTAACGTGGTTGATGAGGTAATCGACTTCATGCTGGGCCGTTTCCGCGCCTGGTATCAGGACGAAGGTTACACCGTTGACACCATTCAGGCCGTGCTGGCGCGTCGTCCGACCCGTCCGGCAGATTTCGATGCCCGTATGAAGGCGGTGTCGCACTTCCGTACCCTGGATGAAGCCGCTGCGCTGGCCGCTGCCAACAAGCGTGTCTCCAACATTCTGGCCAAGTCTGACGAAACGCTGAACGATACCGTTCACGCTTCGGTCCTGAAAGACGCGGCGGAAATCAAGCTGGCGACTCACCTGGTGGTGCTGCGCGATAAGCTGCAGCCGTTCTTCGCCGAAGGCCGTTATCAGGATGCGCTGATCGAACTGGCGTCCCTGCGTGAGCCGGTGGATGAGTTCTTCGAGAACGTGATGGTTAACGCCGACGAAAAAGAGGTGCGTCTCAACCGTCTGACGCTGCTGAGCAAACTGCGTGAGCTGTTCCTGCAAGTCGCGGATATTTCCCTGCTGCAGTAATCGGTTATACGTATAAATCAACCCGCTGAAAGGCGGGTTTTTTATATGCGTCCCACTCCTCCAGAGACACAATCCTGTGTTCCGTTTTTATCATTTCCTGAAGCGTGCTCGCAAAAAGAGTGGCAGTACAGATATTTAAGACAAATGTCATGGCACGAAAGTAGGAGTGTGGCCTATGTTGATTGAGAATCACCTACTTGAAGGTAATCAACATGCGTAAACATCGTGGCTTTATGACGGCGGCGGTCACCGCGCTGAGTCTGTCTCTGGTGGTGTTGCCTGTGATGGCGAATCCCGGAAACGGAAACGGCAATGGCAACGGACAGGGTAACAGCGGAAACAGTGGTAATAGCAGTAATCATGGAAACAGCGGCGATCACGGCAATAAAGGTAACGGAAATGGGAAAGGCAACGCATCTGGCGATCACGGCAGCAGGAAAAACTACGGCAAGCCTGATCACGTGGATTCCGATATCAGTTCCTCTGATGCCCGCAGGCTCGCAGTCAACCTGGGCCTGACCGGTTACAAACCGCTCCCTCCCGGGATTGCTAAAAATCTCGCCCGGGGTAAGCCGTTACCTCCAGGCATTGCAAAAAGAACGGTTCCCGGTTCGATGCTCAATCAACTGCCCTATTATCCAGGCTATGAATGGCAGACCGTCGGCAACGATTTAGTACTGGTTGCCCTGAGTACCGCCATCGTGACGTCGATCATTAAGGGTGTTTTTGATTAATCCCGTCTTTCAGTCATGAATCGCCATCCGGTGATTCATGACTCCTGTTATTTCCTGAAGCGTGCTCGCAAACTCACTGAGCGTAGATGATTACCGGACGTTTTATCCCTGCCCCACTGGCGAACATTTAACCTTGAAATCCTGGCCGGAATCCGGCTATCCTGTCTCCCGACTTTTCTCTTCTCTCTGGAGCGCATCCCGAAAATGAACAATCACGACTGATGAATTCGGCCCTGACATAACGCAATCGCGTTGGCGGGGATGGTTTTTGATTTCATTCAGGAGTGCTTATGGCTCATTTTTGTGCGCAATCCCCTGCGTTTATTTTGCATCAGGTCACCTGTCAGTTTGCGACGGGCGATGTGTTATTCGGTCCGCTGGATCTCTCCCTTGAACGTTCCCTGTGTGGCCTGGTTGGGCGTAACGGCAGCGGGAAAACCCGTCTGTTACAGCTGCTGGCAGGCGCAGAAACGCCCGCTCAAGGCCATATCGAATATTTTGCCAATGTGGCTTACGTGGCTCAGCAGCCGGAACTGGCTGCGCAAAGTACGCTGGCGGATTTGCTTGGATTAACGAACATCTTCTCCGCCCTGCATCGGGTGATTCAGGGTGAAATGCTGCCGGAAGACGGGGATGTGCTCGAGGATAACTGGGATATATCAGAACGTCTGGCTGCCGCGTTTACGGCGTTATCGTTGCCGGAGTTTGACCCGTATCGCCCGGCGTCATCCCTGAGCGGTGGCGAACGCGTGAAAGCGCTGCTGTGCGCCGCGTTTCTTTCCGGGGCCGATTATCTGTTGCTCGACGAGCCAACTAACCACCTGGATAGCGCCGGGCGGGCGTGGTTTTATCAGCAACTTGCCCAGTGGCGCGGCGGGGCGCTGATTGCCAGCCACGACCGGGCATTGCTGGCGCAACTGCCGCGCATTCTGGAACTCTCAGCCGGAACGTTGCGGCAGTACGGCGGTAATTTTGAGGTCTACCAGCAACAACGTGATGCGGAACAGCAGGCGGCGCGTTCTGCGCTGGACCACGCGGCGTCTGAGCGCCGCCGGACCCGCGCCAGGCTGCAAAAAGAACACGATAATAGCCAGCGACGCTCGGCCCAAACCCTACGCACCGTCGATTCCCTGAATATCGCCTCGTTCGAACGCGTAGCCTATAAAGGTGCGGCGAAAGCCCGGCCCGGCACGCTGCGCCGTCAGCATCGCGAGCAGAACGATGCCCTGAACGCGGCGGTCAATCAGGCGCGTGAGCGGGTAGAGGATGAAATGCCTGTGATGATGACGCTGCCGGGGAATCAGGTTGCGGCGGGTAAACAGGTACTGGAACTGCACAATCTGGTGCTGGCACATAGCGCGCTCGCGCCGCTGACCTGGCGTCTCGACGGCCCGATGCGGGTGGCGCTCCGGGGTCCGAACGGTTGCGGAAAAACCACCTTTCTCAAAACCATTTTGGGCCTGGAACCCCCGGCGAGCGGCAGTTGCAAACTGTCAGTCAATGCCGCCTGGCTCGATCAGCATCTGAGCCAGTTCAGTCTGTCGCAGTCGGTGATGGAACACTTGAGTCTCGCCGATACGCCGCTGGAGGAGGGGGTACTGCGCAGCCGCCTGGCCCAGTTGCAGTTGACCGCAGAGAAGGTGGGACTGCCGCTGTCATCGCTCAGCGGGGGCGAGCGCCTGAAAGCCGCCCTTGCCAGCGTGCTCTGGCGGCGGGAAGCCACCCAACTGCTGCTGTTAGATGAACCGACCAATCATCTGGACCTGGCGTCGACGCAGGCCATCGAAGCCGCGCTGGCAAACTTCCCCGGTGCGATGCTGGTGGTGTCTCATGACGAGGCGTTTTTAAATGGTTTGCAGCTGACCCACAGCCTTGAATGGCAGGCGTCAGGCTGGGTGTTCAGTGAGAGGTAAACAAAAACCCCCGCAAGGCGGGGGTCGTCACTTCATTCCATCAGCTGCTTACTTAATCGTGGATCGGCCTGAATCAAGCGCATCAGCTTCAGTTCGGCGGGCGACGGTTTCTCTCGTCTCGACTCCCACTCCTGCACCATGGCAACGCTGACGCCCATCGCTCGGGCAAAATCATCTATCTTCAAACCGGAGCCTTTACGTAGTTGCTCAAACTCGGTAAAGGCTGTGGGCTTTTGGGTCAGGGTAATTCTCTGCGAATCGTCTTTGAAAATGATTTGTTCAAGACTGCTCAACAGTTCAAACATAGGATCTTTAGATTCCATTGAGAACTCCTCTACATCACACGGTGGATACGTGAACAACTCAGAGCCTCTTAAGAATAGTCAGTAAAAAGGATGAGGAGTGGTCACGGAGGTGACTATTCGTGCGATATCGGTTCCCGGACCCGTTTCAGCTCTGGGCAGACGCCGACTAATTATTTGATAAAGAAACGGGAAAGTTATTCAGAACGTTTTTTGTAAATCGTTAGTAAAGTTCTGGCAAAGGCGGGTGCAGGCACCCGCCGTGTTCGTCTCAGGCTTTTTGTGTCGCCTTAGGGAGATCGCTGGAGGTGGTTGCGGACTGACGCTTTGGGAGAGTCAGGGCATATTTCACCATTAATGCCGTGGCCGACAGCAGCGCCGGAATAGCCAGCAGCATAAAGATGGTTTCAAACGACAGCTGGGCCTGCATCAGGAATACGCCGCTGAAGGCTCCAAGAATGCCGCCGAAACGCCCGATGCCGAGCATCCACGCCACGCCGGTCGCCCGGCCCTGAGTCGGGTAGAATCCTGCCGCCAGCGCGGGCATTGAGGACTGCGCGCCGTTCATAATGCTGCCCGCAATAAACACCATCACCCCCATCAGCACCAGACTACTGGTGGAGAAGCCGACCAGGCACACGAATACCCCGGTCAGCAGCCAGCCGACGGCCACCACTTTGTTCGGATTGAATTTATCCATCAGCGCGCCGAGCACCAGCACGCCAATCCCGCCGCCGAGAGGGAACAGGGCGGTAACAATCGAAGCCTGGCTCAGGGTGGCACCCGTTTCGCGGATCAGCAACGGCAGCCAGCTGGTGAGTAAATAGAAAATCAGCAGGCCCATAAAGTAGGTCAGGCACAGCATCACCGTCCCCAGTGCGTAGCGTGGGGAGAAAATCACGCCGAGAGCCGTTTTATCCGGCATGCCGCCGGTTTCATGCAGCACAAAGTGGGGATCGGCGGGCAGCGGGGCGATGCGTCGCAGAATGGTCGCCACCTGTGCCTGCGATTTGTTTTTCGCCACCAGATAGCGGACCGATTCCGGCAGCAGGAAAATCAGCACCACCGCTAAGATCAACGGCATGACGCCGCCGAGGATCAGCACGCTCTGCCAGCCGTAATGCGGAATAAGCCAGGCCGAAATGAACCCGCCCAGCGATGAGCCAATCGGGAAACCGACGAACATCAGGTTGACCAGCAATGCCCGACGGCGTTCCGGTGCATATTCGCTCATCAGCGTGGCGGCATTCGGCATCGCCGCCCCGAGGCCCAGCCCGGTCAGGAAGCGCAGCAGCGTCAGCTGATTGAGGCTGGTTGCTGCCGCGGTCAGCAGGCTGAAACTACCGAAGACGATGATGGAAAGAATCAGCACCTTTTTACGGCCAATGCGGTCCGCCATCGGGCCTGCGGTCAGGGCACCCACCGCCAGCCCGACCAGCGCGGCGCTCATTACCGGGCCGAGGGCGGATTTTTGCACCCCCCATTCCTGCACGAGGTCAGAGGCGATAAAGCCGATGATGGCGGTGTCGAACCCGTCCATCGCGACGGTGATAAAGCACAGCACGAGGATCATCCACTGATATTTGGTGAATGGATTGTCGTTAATAAAGGCCTGGATATCGGTTGTGGTTTTGGTCATGGCGCGATTCCTGGAAGGTAAAATGTGCGATTACCGAACATCTATCCGTTAATCGTTCATTCAATCAAACCATCTGCACGGTTTTTCGACAACGGGGCGAGCGGGGGAAGCGTGCGATTATCGTCCGTCGTGTGGCGATGATGACGCGTACGATGAAGAAAAGAGTAGTCTTTCAGTAAGTTAAGCGTGAAGTTGCGCAGAGCGATAAAGATGTGATTTGTGATGTGGGCAACAAATAATTAACATTTATCCCGCGAGAGGACCGTGTGCGACTTTTCCCTGCGTGATTGAAGGAAAGTCTATCCTGCGAGGCGCTCGTCGACTATCCTTGTCAACGTCAGGCACGTGTGTGCCAGTTTGCGCTTTTTTGGCTGAAGGAGTATGAAAATGGCGACAGGAAAGTCCTGCTCTCGCTGGTTTGCGTCTATTGCGGCGTTATTGATGGTAGTTAGCCTGAGTGGATGTTTCGATAAAGAAGGCGATCAGCGCAAAGCGTTCATCGACTTCCTACAGAATTCCGTGATGCGTAGCGGCGAACGTCTGCCAACGCTGACCACCGATCAGAAAAAACAGTTTGGTCCGTTCGTCTCCGATTACGCGGTGATTTATGGCTACTCGCAGCAGGTGAGCCAGGCGATGGATGCCGGTCTGCGTCCGGTGGTGGACAGCGTGAATGCTATTCGCGTTCCGCAGGATTACCTGACCCAGCGTGAACCGCTGCGTCAGGCTAATGGCTCGCTCGGCGTACTGAGCCAGCAGCTGGAAAACGCCAAAATGCAGGCCGATGCGGCCCATGCGGCGCTGAAACAGAACGACGACCTTAAGCCGGTCTATGACCAGGTGTACAACAAAGTCGTGACCCTGCCAGCCAATGCGATGCAACCGCTGATCCCAGCGGCACAGATCTTCACCCAGCAGCTGGTGCAGGTGGGCGATTTTATCGCGCAGCAGGACACCCAGGTGAGCTTCGTTGCCAACGGTATTCAGTTCCCGACCTCTCAACAGGCGAGCCAGTACAACTCGCTGATTGGTCCGCTGGCTTCCCAGCACCAGGCGTTTAATCAGGCCTGGACCGCAGCGGTTAACGCCACGCGTTAAGTGAAATAGCCGGGCGGCACATCTGCCTGCCCGGCTCCTCTCTTCCGTCAAGCCACCTGCGGGTTGACGCAGTTTTTCTCCACGTTACCGTTCAGCGCATCAATCAGATTATCCACCGCCGTAGCCGCCATGTTGTAGCGCGTCTCATGTGTTGCGGAGCCGATGTGCGGCAGCGCCACCACGTTAGGCATCGACAGCAGCGGAGACTCTACCGACAGCGGTTCCTGCTCGAAGACATCCAGCCCTGCGGCCATAATTTCACCCTCTTTCAGCGCGGCAATTAGCGCTTTCTCGTTCACCACCGGGCCACGTCCGGCGTTGATAAATATCGCCGAGGATTTCATTTTGGCGAACTGCGCCGCGCCAAACAGATGACGCGTTTCGTCGGTCAGCGGCAGGATAGAGCAGACAAAATCGGCTTCCTGCAACAGGGTGTCGAGGTCACAGTGGCGGGCGTTGAAACGCGCCTCGGCCTCTTTGTGCTGGCGACGGGCGTTATACAACACCGGCATCCCGAAGCCCAAATTCGCGCGTTGCGCCAGCGCCAGACCGATACGGCCCATGCCGACGATGCCGATGGTTTTATGATGCACATCGGTGCCAAACCAGTCCGGACCGATGCCTTTGGTCCACTCCCCGGCTTTCACACGTTCGGCCACTTCTACCACCCGGCGCGCGCTGCTGAGGATCAGCGCCATCAGTGTATCGGCCACCGTTTCGGTCAGCGCGGTTGGGGTGTGCATCAACAGCACTTTGCGGGCGTTGAGGGCCTCGACGTCGAAATTGTCATAGCCCACGGAAATGGTCGACGTGGCGCGCAGCGCGGGCATGTTGTCCAGCAGCGCGGCGTCCACTTTTTCACTTGAGCCGAGCAGGCCCACGGCCTCTTTAAATGCCTGCGCGTGGCTGCGGACGGTCTCTTCCCTCAGGTCATGGACGCGGGTCACCGTGAAGTGGGCTTCCAGGCGGCGTAACAAGTTGTCAGGTAACTTTTTGTAGAGAATGACGGACGGTTTCATTCCTCTCTCCAGTGTCAAAGGTTCAGGCGTGGCGTGCGCCGACAGGGATCTTCTGATTATTAGCAGGCTTAACAATTAAAGTCAGCCACACAGAGACGAAAAGTGCCACCCCCATAAAAATGTAGGAGGCGGACGGCGAGCCGGTGGCCCCATTCAGGTAACCGACAAACCATGAGCCGAAGAACGAGCCGAGCGCGCCCATGCTATTGATCAGCGCCATCGCGCCACCGGCGACGTTACGCGGCAGCATCTCCGGCACAATCGCAAAGAACGGCCCGTATGGGGCGTACATCGCGGCCCCGGCAATCACCAGCAGGGTGTAAGAAATCCAGAAGTGATCGGCCCCGACGGCCCACGAACCGATAAAGGCGCAGCCTGCAATCAGCAGCAGCGGCCAGACGAACAGCTTGCGGTTTTGCATTTTGTCCGATGCCCACGAGGCAAGGATCATCGCCACAGTGGCGGCCAGATAAGGCACCGACGACAGCCAGCCCACTTCCACCATACCTAAGTTTTCCCCACCGCTGCGGAGTATCGACGGCAGCCACAGCACAAAACCGTACACCCCAATACTCCACGCGAAATATTGCAGGCACAGTAAAATCACGTTGCGCGAACGGAAGGCCTCGCCATAGTTACGCACCGCTTTGATGCCCTGCTGTTCGCGATCGAGCTGTTGCTGTAAGTCAGTTTTTTCGGCCTCTGACAGCCAGCCGACCTGGGTCGGTTTGTCTTTCACCAGCACCCACCAGCAGAATGCCCAAATCACCGCCGGAATGCCCTCGAAGATGAACATTTCCCGCCAGCCGAAGGACTGGATCAGGTAGCCGGAGACCACCGACATCCACAGTACCGTCACCGGGTTGCCGAGGATCAGGAAAGTATTGGCACGCGAACGTTCTGATTTAGTGAACCAGTTACTGATATAAATCAGCATCGCGGGCATCACTGCGGCTTCCACCACTCCGAGAATAAAGCGGATCGCCGCCAGCATCGGGATGTTGTTCACCATCCCGGTAAGCGACGCGCAGCCGCCCCACAGGATCAGGCAGACGAAAATCAGTTTGCGCACGCTGCGCCGTTCGGCGTACACCGCCCCGGGGATCTGGAAGAAAAAATAACCGAGGAAGAACAGCGCCCCGAGCAACGAGGAGACGCCTTTAGTAATGCCGAGATCGTCGTTGATCCCGGCGGCGGAAGCGAAACTGAAGTTTGCGCGGTCGAGATACGCCAGGCTGTACGTGATAAACACGATTGGCATGATGTACCACCAGCGTTTGGTTGCATGGCTTGAACGGTTCATAAGCGAGCCTCTGTTGGTGAGGTGTGTGCTACCGCTGTTGGTAGGGTACAGGGTAGCGTTGTTGGGTCATGTTCTGAGCGTTATGCCTCGCCGAGCGCGTCCCGGGTGGGCAGACCTTCGCTGTCGCCCTGCACCTGAATCGCCAGCGAACCAATTTTGTTCCCGCGCGTAACGGCCTGCGCCACGGTTTTGCCTTCCAGCAGGGCGCTGATCACCCCCACGGCAAAACCATCACCTGCACCGACGGTATCGACGATGTTCTCGACTTTTACCGCTGCAATAGCCCCTTTTTCACCGCTTGCGGTCTGATACCAAGCCCCGTCGGCCCCGGTTTTAATCACCACCGTTTTCACGCCCCGGCTAAGGTAGAACTCAGCAATGCCTTCGGGCGAGCTTTCGCCGGTGAGGATCTGACCCTCTTTTTGACCCGGCAGCACCCAGTCGGCCTGGCAGGCGAGGCGATTGAGTTTCTCGACCATCTCGGCTTCACTTTTCCATAGCACCGGGCGCAGGTTCGGATCAAAAGAGAGTGTTTTTCCGGCCTTTTTCATGACCTTCGCGGCATGATCGAGTAATTCAAATGAACTGGCTGACAGCGCCGCCGCCACGCCGCTGAGATGCAAATGGCGCGCGCGAGTGAACAGTTCGACGTTAAAATCGTCCGGGCTGAGGTGGCTGGCCGCCGATCCTTTGCGGAAGTATTCCACAATGGGATCGGTTCCATTTTCAACTTTAGATTTGAGCTGGAATCCGGTCGGATAGCGTGCGTCGAGGGTGACGCCTGCGGGGTCGATCCCTTCCTGCTGAAGAGATTCCAGCACGAACTGGCCGAAGCTGTCATCGCCCACGCGGCTGACCCAGCTGACGTTCAGCCCCAGTCGTGCCAGGCCGGTAGCGACGTTCAGCTCGGCACCCGCAATGCGTTTCACAAAGGTTTCACCCTTGCTGAGCGGGCCGGGTTGCTGGGCGACAAACATCGCCATGGCTTCGCCAATGGTAATGACATCCAGTGCCTGATTCATGGCTTACTCCTCGCGTAACCAGTGGACATAACGCCGGGTGACGGCGACCAAATCGTCGCCCTCAAGCGGGAACTCAATCCCACGCGGTACGTCGGTGGGTAAGGATTGCAGCAGGGCAGACCATCGCGGATCGGCATCCGGAGGCACGGCACGCCAACCGTTATGATGCGGGACAGCAGCTTTCACATGCACATAGCCGACCGAGGGAGCCAGATGGTGCGCGGCTTGTTCAGGGGATTCACCCAGCCACAGCCAGTTGCCCATATCAAAGGTTAGCCTGACCGATAAATTCTGCTCCTGAACGGCGGCCTGGAAGCGCTGCATCGGGGCCAGCTTGCCGTATTCACTCTGATCGTTTTCCACCACCAGCGGAACGTTGCCCTCCGCCAGCATAGCGCGCAGCGCTTCCAGCGCGGTGGGCTGGGTGAAGTTGCCGAGTGACAGTTTCAGCCACAGCGCGTTAAGGGCTTTGGCTTCCAGCAGTAGGGCACCCAGGCGTGGGTTCAGGTTGCCGTCGGCCTCGAACAGCGCTTCTGGCGCGGAATAACAGGCCAGCAGCAGGTGTTGAGTAATTTCTGCGCCCAGCTGCGGGAGGGCGTCAATGTCCTGCGGGGTGAACAGTTCACGGCGAATTTCAACGCCGTCGGCACCCGCAGCGGCAATCACGGGCAAAACGGCACGCTGACCACCCAGAGCCTGTAGGCGATCGTGGCCGTAAGCGGCGGTGACAACGATAATTTTTCTGGCCATCTGGTCACTCCAGAGTGAAAAGAGAAGGGGTTTCTCTTTAATACGCTAGATGGAACCGGTTCCAAAGAAAAGATCGGCTTGCCCGATTTATGATCGCCATCACAAGGGAATTAGCGGCTGGTGGATCCGCGGACGATCAGTTCGCCCGAGAAAACCTGTTCACGAATAGGTTCGTTGCTGCCTTCGATCCGGCGTACCACCTGCTCTACGGCGGCATGGCCGATTTTCCAGGTAGGCTGTTTGAGGGTGGTAATGCCGACGCCCGCCAGTTCGGCCCATTCCAGCTCGTCAAACCCGAGCAGGCCGATGTCGCTGCCCCAGTGCAGGCCGAGGCGTTTGAGCGAGCGGGCCACCTGTAACGTGAGTGCGCCGTTGGCAGAGATAACCGCTTTGCGCATTCCGCGATGGGTGGCGTGGAACTGGCGCAGGGCGTTATCAATCATCGCCCCGTCATTGAGCGGCACTTCGGTATTCGCGGCGCTGATCCCCGGATAGCGTGCCAGGGTGGCGCGAAATGCGGCCAGACGCTCCCGGCGCGTATTGACGCTGCCGAGCGGCTCGCTGAGAAACAGTAAGGCTTCAAAGCCCTGCTCGACCAGATGTTCGGTGGCGGTGGTGGCGGCCTGGGTGTTATCCAGCCCGACCACATCGCAGGCGAAATCAGGAATTTTACGGTCGATAAGCACCATCGGCAGCGCCGACTGTTGCAGACGATTCAGCCCTTCTTCATGCATCCCCACGGCGTTGACCACGATCCCTTCCACCTGATAACTGCGCAGCAGGTCGAGATAATGGCGTTCCTGATCCACCTCGTTATTGGTGTTACAGACCAATGGGGTGAACCCTTGCTCGCGGCAGGCGGCTTCAATGCCGCTGAGCACGTTGACGGAGTAGGGATTGGTGATATCGGCGATGATAAGACCTATCAGCCGGGTACGCCCGTGCTTCAGGCCGCGCGCCATCAGGCTTGGGCGGTAATCGAGATCGGCAATAGCGCGTTCGATACGCGCCAGGAGGGCATCGGAAAGCAGGTGCTTTTCGCCATTAAGATACCGTGACACGCTGGTCTTACCGGTTTTTGCCGCTTTCGCTACGTCGCTGATGGTGGCTCGTGCCTTGTTCGCCATGAGGGCTTCCTTCACCTGAATGTGTGAACACCTTAGCGCGAAAATAGACGATGGCAAGCCGTTAATGCTGGAGGGGTTATGGCAGGGCGAGGTGTTGACCGGGGGCGACAGCGCCGCCGCCCGGAACAACGATTACTGCAGCGGGCTGAGGGTGATTTCTACGCGACGGTTCTGCGCTTTGCCTTCGGCGGTGCTGTTGCTGGCGATAGGGTTCGCCGGACCCATCCCGGTGGTGCGGATGCGGTTGGCGGCCACGCCTTGAGTGATCAGTGCGCTGGCGACCGAGTCGGCACGCTGCTGAGACAGGCGCATGTTCAGGTCCTGGCTGCCGGTGCTGTCGGTGTAGCCGACCACATTCACCGCGGTTTTTTCATACTCTTTCAGCACCATTGCTACCCCGGTCAGAGTGTTGGCCCCGGCCGGTTTCAGGTTGGCACTGCTGCTGTCAAAGGTGACGTTATTCGGCATGTTTAGCACGATGTTGTCGCCGCTACGGGTGACGCTCACGCCGGTGCCTTGCATTTTCTCACGCAGTTTTGCTTCCTGCACATCCATGTAATAGCCCGCGCCACCGCCGACGGCGGCCCCGGCGGCGGCCCCAATCAGTGCGCCTTTACCGCGGTCTTTCTTCGAGGAAGAGAGCATCCCGATGCCCGCCCCCGCTAACGCGCCAATGCCCGCCCCAATGCCGGATTTCCCGGCTTCACGCTCGCCGGTATACGGGTTGGTGGTACAGCCTGAAAGGGCCAGCGCACCGCTTACCATTGCTGCAATCATGATCACGCGTTTTTTCATCTTCTTTCCTTAATCCTTTTTATTCTTTGCCAGCGCAAACGTGGCGGTTGATTATGACGTGCGATTGTGTGGAAAATTCCAGAACGATCCGAAAATGTGTAAATAAATCGAATGGTGATGAAAAATACGCCGTCGCAACACCTGCATCCGTTAATCAGGAGCCCGTTTTGGCAAACTCATCTACAACAAAAACCGTTCTGACCGCCGCCCATTGGGGGCCGATGCTGGTCGAAACTGATGGCGATACCGTGCTGGCCTCGCGCGGTGCATTATCTGGCACTTTTGAGAACTCGCTGCAAAGCGTGGTCCGTGACCAGGTACATAGCAAAACGCGGGTGCGATTTCCGATGGTGCGTAAAGGTTTCCTCGCCTCACCGGACAGCCCACAGGGCGTGCGCGGCCAGGATGAGTTTGTCCGCGTAAGCTGGGATCAAGCGCTGGATTTGATTCACCAGCAACATCAACGCATTCGCGCCACCCATGGCCCGGCGTCGATTTTTGCCGGGTCATACGGCTGGCGCTCGAACGGGGTATTGCACAAGGCCGCCACTCTGTTGCAGCGTTACATGAGCCTCGCAGGCGGCTACACCGGGCATCTGGGGGATTATTCTACCGGAGCCGCGCAGGCCATCATGCCGTACGTGGTTGGCGGAAATGAGGTGTATCAGCAGCAGACCAGCTGGCCGCTGATTCTGGAACATACCGACGTGGTGGTGCTGTGGAGCGCCAACCCGCTGAACACCCTGAAAATTGCCTGGAACGCGTCGGATGAGCAGGGCATTACCTTCTTCGACAAACTGCGAAACAGCGGTAAACGACTGATTTGTATCGACCCGATGCGCTCAGAAACCGTCGACTTCTTTGGCGACAAAATGGAGTGGATTGCCCCGCACATGGGTACCGACGTGGCGCTGATGCTCGGCATCGCCCACACCCTGGTGGAAAACAACTGGCACGATGCTACGTTCCTGGGACGCTGCACCACCGGCTATGACCATTTTGCGGCATACCTGACCGGGGAACGCGACGGCGTGGCGAAAAACGCCGAATGGGCGGCAGAGATATGCGGCATTGATGCGGCGAAAATTCGCGAACTGGCACAGTTATTCCATGAAAACACCACCATGTTGATGTCCGGGTGGGGGATGCAGCGTCAGCAGTTTGGCGAGCAGAAACATTGGATGCTGGTCACGCTGGCGGCGATGCTGGGGCAAATCGGCACCCCGGGCGGTGGCTTCGGCCTTTCTTATCATTTTGCTAACGGCGGCAACCCGACCCGGCGTGCGGCGGTTCTGGCGTCGATGCAGGGTAGCGTGGCCAATGGCACCGATGCAGTGGATAAAATCCCGGTGGCACGCATTGTTGAAGCCCTGGAAAACCCCGGCGCGCCGTATCAGCACAACGGCATGGACCGCCATTTCCCGGATATTCGTTTTGTCTGGTGGGCGGGTGGGGCCAACTTTACCCACCATCAGGACACCAACCGGTTGATCCGCGCCTGGCAGAAGCCGGAACTTATCGTCATCTCCGAGTGTTTCTGGACCGCCGCCGCGCGTCATGCGGACATCGTCCTGCCCGCGACCACCTCGTTTGAACGCAACGATTTGACCATGACCGGCGACTACAGCAATCAGCATTTGGTGCCGATGAAACGCGTGGTGTCGCCGCGTGATGAGGCGCGGGATGATTTTGAGGTGTTCGCCGAGCTGAGCGAACGCTGGGAGGCGGGCGGGCGCGAACGCTTTACCGAAGGCAAAACCGACCTGCAATGGCTGGAGACTTTCTATCAGATTGCCGGGCAGCGTGGGGCCAGCCAGCAGGTGACGCTCCCGCCGTTCCCGTCGTTCTGGGAGGCTAATCAGCTGATAGAGATGCCGCAGAGCGAGCAGAACGCGCAGTTCGTGCGCTTCGCCGCCTTCCGGGACGATCCGCAGGCCAATCCGTTAAAAACCGACAGCGGAAAGATTGAGATTTACTCGCAGCGTATCGCCGGGTTTGGCTATGCCGATTGTCCGGGCCATCCAACCTGGCTTGAGCCGGATGAATGGCACGGCAACGCGCAGCCAGAACAGCTTCAGCTGCTATCGGCGCATCCGGCGCACCGGTTGCACAGCCAGCTTAATTACACCTCGCTGCGCGAGCGTTATGCGGTAGCGGGGCGTGAGCCGCTGACGCTTCATCCTGACGATGCCCACATGCGCGGGATTGCCGATGGCGACCTGGTGCGGGTGTGGAACGGGCGAGGGCAGGTGCTGGCCGGAGCAGTGGTCACCGACGGCATTCGTCCGGGCGTGATTTGTCTGCATGAAGGCGCATGGCCAGATCTCGACCCTGAAGCGGGCGGGATTTGCAAAAACGGGGCGGTGAACGTGCTGACCAAAGATATCCCCAGCTCGAAGCTGGGGAATGGCTGTGCGGGAAATACGGCCCTGGTGTGGCTGGAGAAATACCGCGGACCGGCGCTGCCGCTTACAGCATTCGATCCGCCTGCCAGCGCATAATCCACGTCGGCTGCCGGGTTTCATCCTGCCATGCGCTGTCTTCAATCCGAAAACCCTGCGCATGGTAGAAATTCACCGCCCGGCTGTTTTTCTGATACACCTCAAGGCTTAAATCCGGGTAGCGATCGCAGACGTAGGCGATCAGCGCCCGGCCAATGCCGCGCCCGATGCAGGGCGGGGCGACAAACAATGCCCCGATAAAGCGCTGGTCCATTACGCTGATGAATCCCTGCAACTCGCCTTCTTCTTCCCATACCCACGTATGCGCGGCGGGGAGATACACGTCGCGCACCAGCGGTTCGCTGTCGTACCAGTAACTTTCTTCAATAAACGGATGCGCGTAAAGGGTGCTTTCTAGCCACAGCGTTAACAGCGGCTGGCGATTGCTACTTTGCCATTTGCGGATCATTATCCCCTCCCGGATAGCAGACGCAGCCGGTGGTGTGGTCATTCACTAGCCCACAGGCCTGCATAAAGGAGTAACAAATCGTGGTGCCGACGAACTTAAAGCCGCGTTTTTTCAGCGCTTTTGCCAGCGCATCTGACGCGGGGGTGTGGGTGGGGATTTCTGCCAGCGTGGTGGCGTGCCTCACCTGTGGCTGGTTATCGACAAACGACCAGACGAAATCAGCGAAGGGTTCGCCGTTGGCTTCCATCGCCAGAAAGGCACGGGCGTTACCGATGATGGCCTGAATTTTTCCCCGATGACGAATGATCCCTGCGTTGAGCACCAGTTTTTCAACGTCTTCTTCATTCATATCTGCCACTTTTTTCGGGTCGAACTGGTGAAAGGCCTCGCGATAATTTTCACGTTTTTTCAGCACCGTTATCCACGAAAGCCCCGCCTGCTGGCCTTCCAGACAGATCATTTCAAACAGTTTTTGGTTATCCCGCTGGGCGACCCCCCATTCGTTATCGTGATAGTCGATATAAAGCGGATCCTGACTGACCCAACCGCAACGTTCCATCTGATTCTCCCACTGTTTGATGTCGATGAAGAATTGTTCAACCTGCCTTGACGACAGAAATAAAATGACAATATTTAGTAATACGCAGTCGCGAAAAAAATCATAACAACAATGCCGGATTCGGCTCTTTCGGAGTCGCAAAAATGAGTGTTAAGAAATGCAATGGCTTCCGGGGTGGTCTGTGCCCGGTATCTTTTTTTGTGTGGATGTCTTTGGTGACATCTTCATTTGCCTGGCAACAGGAATATATCGTTACTGACCCACAAAGTAATACGCCTGAACGCTATACCTGGGATAGCGATCACCAACCGCGTTATGACGATATTCTGGCGGAGCGCATCAGTGCGGCGCAAATTCAGCCCGGCGTGGCCATGAACCTCCCCGATGATACACCGATGGATGCAACGCGCACCCTGAGCATGGTGTGGAATATCCCCCTGAGCGCGTTGTTCACCACCGGGCCGGTGGCGAGCTGGCACTATGACGGGTCCGCTACCTCAACCTGGAATGAGTTTGGCGACAGCGGGACCAGCACTACCGCGCTCAACGACCCTATGTGGCACGCCAGCATCAGCACCTTGGGCTGGCGCTTTGATTCACAGCCGCTGTGGGGCGTGCATCCATGGGCGCAAATCAGCTACAACCAACAGTTCGGCGACAATCAGTGGAAAACGCAGTCGGGTTTGAACCGCACCCCGACTACCACCCAGGACGGTAACTGGATGGATGTCACCGTCGGCGCGGATATGCTGCTCAATCCGAGCATCGCCGCCTATGCGTCGCTGTCGCAGGCCGATAATCTCAGTGAAGGCCCGAATTACCTCTATATCATGGGGGTGAGCGCCCGTTTTTAACATTTATTCAGCGTTTTAAGTACATCGCGTTTCCTGTTAATTCACAATAACGGCGGCTTGTAGCGCGATAGTAAGCACTAACAATAGGCGTATTTCGTTTTCCGCAATGTCATTCATTCTCCTCTCAATGCATTTCATTCCGCACTGACGGCAGTTCATGCCTTTTTTAACCAGGCATCAACGGCACTTCGTTATTTTGGCAGCAGTTAATCTTGATAAGGCAAATACGCGATGAACGCTGCAATCCGCCCTTCTACTCGCTGGCTGACGCTGGTCGGGACAATTATCACCCAGTTTGCACTGGGCTCGGTGTATACCTGGAGTCTGTTCAACGGTGCGCTGTCTGCGAAACTGGATGCACCGGTGAGTCAGGTGGCATTTTCCTTCGGTTTGTTAAGCCTCGGTCTGGCGATTTCGTCTTCCGTCGCCGGGAAATTGCAGGAACGTTTTGGGGTGAAACGCGTCACCATGGCCTCGGGCATCCTGCTCGGGGTCGGTTTCTTCCTCACCGCTCATGCCAACAACCTGCTGATGCTGTGGCTGAGTGCGGGCGTGCTGGTAGGGCTGGCGGACGGTGCGGGCTATCTGCTGACGCTGTCGAACTGCGTGAAGTGGTTCCCCGAGCGTAAAGGGCTGATTTCTGCGTTTTCCATCGGGGCATACGGCCTGGGCAGCCTCGGCTTTAAATTCATCGACAGCCATCTGCTGGCGACCGTAGGCCTGGAGAAGACCTTTATTATCTGGGGCGCGATTGTGCTGGTGATGATTGTCTTCGGCGCGACGCTAATGAAAGACGCCCCGCAGCAGGAAGTGAAAACCACCAACGGCGTGGTTGAGAATGACTTCACCCTCGCGGAATCGATGCGTAAACCGCAGTACTGGATGTTAGCGGTGATGTTCCTCACCGCCTGCATGAGCGGTCTGTATGTGATTGGCGTGGCGAAAGATATCGCCCAGGGCATGGTCCATCTGGACGTGATGACCGCGGCGAATGCGGTGACTGTGATTTCCATCGCCAACCTGAGTGGCCGTCTGGTACTCGGGATCCTGTCCGACAAAATTGCTCGTATCCGGGTGATTACTATCGGGCAGGTCATTTCCCTGGTCGGTATGGCTGCACTGCTGTTCGCCCCGCTGAATGCGGTGAGCTTCTTCGCGGCGATTGCCTGTGTGGCCTTCAACTTCGGCGGCACCATCACCGTGTTCCCGTCGCTGGTGAGCGAGTTCTTCGGTCTGAACAACCTGGCGAAAAACTACGGAGTGATTTATCTCGGCTTCGGGATTGGCAGCATCTGTGGTTCGATTATCGCCTCCCTGTTCGGCGGTTTCTACGTGACCTTCTGCGTCATCTTTGCCCTGCTGATCCTCTCTCTGGCGCTGTCGACCACCATTCGTCAGCCAAAAACCCAGGCTCTTCAACAGGCCCACGCCTGATTTAGAAAGACTTTTAACCCGCTCTTAACACATTCCTGCAATAAATCATTCGGTCCGGGTAATTATTTTTGTAAATATTGCCCGGATCACACTTCCTGATGACACTTTTCCCTTCCGCTATGGTCTACTTGTGGCGCTTATAGACGTTTCTGATAACCGTTTCTTACGCGATTCCTTAATCTGCTTACTGTCATACCGATAGATAAGTGGGTTTTTTGTACCCCTTTTCCCAGGGTTTTGCTTGAATGAATTATATTAAATCGTTAACGCAACAACGGCTGTGTCTGTTCCTTGCGCTCTACATCGGCCTGTTCCTGAATGGTGCGGTGCTGGTCCGTCGTCTCTTGGGTTACTTCGAAGATTTCTCGGCACAAAATGGAATTTTTGCCGTCATCGAACTCTGTGGCTCAGTCCTTGCCACCTTCTTCTTACTGCGCTTGCTGTCGCTGTTTGGCCGCCGTCCGTGGCAGGTTCTTACTTCTCTGGTGGTGATTATTTCCGCCGCAGCCAGTTATTACATGACCTTTATGAACGTGGTCATTGGCTATGGCATCGTGGCCTCGGTGATGACCACCGACGTTGACTTGTCCAAAGAAGTGATGGGTCGCGGCCTGTTGATGTGGACCGTGCTCTCGAGCCTGCCGCCGTTGTTCTTCATCTGGAGCAACCGCTGCCGCTATACGCTGTTACGCCAGCTGCGCACCCGTGGACAGCGCACGCGTAATCTTGCCGTGGTGCTGATGGCCGGGCTGCTGGTCTGGGCCCCGATTCGTTTGATGGATCGCCATCAAAAACAGGTCGAGAAAACGTCTCAGGGTGATATGCCGAGCTACGGGGGGGTGATAGCCAACTCCTACCTGCCCTCAAACTGGGTGTCGGCCCTCGGGTTATATGCCTGGGCGCAGGTGGACGAATCCTCTGACAGTCGATCCTTAATCAACCCGGCGAAGAAATTCACCTACGTGGCACCGGGTAACGACCTGGATGACACCTACGTGGTGTTTATCATCGGGGAAACGACCCGCTGGGATCACATGGGCATCCTCGGCTATGACCGGAATACTACGCCGAAGCTGTCGCAGGAGAAAAACCTGGTGGCCTATCGCGGCACATCCTGCGACACCGCCACCAAGCTGTCACTGCGCTGCATGTTTGTGCGTCAGGGCGGGGCGGAGGACAATCCTCAGCGTACGCTGAAAGAGCAGAACGTGTTTGCGGTGCTGAAACAGCTGGGCTTTAGCTCAGATCTGTTCGCGATGCAGAGTGAGATGTGGTTCTACAGCAACACCATGGCCGATAACATCGCTTATCGCGAGCAGATTGGCGCTGAGCCACGTAACCGTGGCAAAGACGTGGCAGATAAACTGCTGTTGCCTGAAGTGGCGCAATCGCTGGAAGGCCATCCGAACGGTAAGCATTTGATTATCCTGCACACCAAAGGGTCGC
Source organism: Scandinavium lactucae (assembly GCF_033843265.1). Lineage (NCBI taxonomy): Bacteria > Pseudomonadati > Pseudomonadota > Gammaproteobacteria > Enterobacterales > Enterobacteriaceae > Scandinavium > Scandinavium lactucae. Next base: position 626 of record NZ_JAWXRD010000028.1, on the reverse strand, counting down.
ACTGGAGTTACTACCAGCGCTACACCCGCGATTTTGCCCAATGGCAGCCAGAGTGTGTCGGCATCAATGATTATTGCAGCAAGAAAGAATTGATTAACGCCTACGATAACTCGGTACTGTACGTGGATACCTTTATCAGCGACGTGCTCGACCAGTTGCGCGATAAGAAGGCCATCGTCTTCTACGCCGCTGACCACGGTGAGTCGATCAACGAGAAAGAGCACCTGCACGGTACGCCGCGCAACCTGGCCCCACCAGAGCAGTTCCGGGTGCCAATGCTGGTGTGGATGTCCGATAAGTATCTGGAAAACCCCGCGCATCAGCAGGCGTTTAAGCAGTTGAAGAAGGAAGCCGACATGAAGGTGCCACGTCGTCATGTGGAGCTATATGACACCATCATGGGCTGTCTTGGATACACCTCGCCAGACGGCGGGATCAACGAGAACAACAACTGGTGTCACGTTCCGGCAAAAGGCCAGTAAATCAATGGCGAGTTTATCGCCAATCAGTCTGGCTTTTGTGGAAAAGGGATTGACGGGGTAGCATCGCAGCAGTAAGATGCGCTCCGCATTCGGCGAGTAGCGCAGCTTGGTAGCGCAACTGGTTTGGGACCAGTGGGTCGGAGG
>NZ_JAWXRD010000027.1:0-299995 GCF_033843265.1 Scandinavium lactucae | reverse complement strand
CGCGCTTCCAGGCAATGAACCTGCCGGTCACCTTTATCAAAGTTCACAACACCCCGGACGGTAATTTCCCGAACGGTATCCCGAACCCGCTACTGCCGGAGTGTCGCGACGATACCCGCAATGCGGTGATCGAACACGGCGCGGATATGGGTATCGCCTTTGACGGCGATTTCGACCGCTGCTTCCTGTTCGATGAAAACGGGCAGTTTATCGAGGGCTACTACATCGTTGGCCTGCTGGCGGAAGCGTTCCTCGAAAAACAGCCCGGGGAGCGCATCATCCACGATCCGCGTCTGTCCTGGAACACCGTTGACGTGGTGAACCTGGCGGGCGGCACCCCGGTAATGTCGAAAACCGGTCACGCGTTCATCAAAGAGCGTATGCGCCAGGAAGATGCCATCTACGGCGGCGAAATGAGCGCCCATCACTACTTCCGCGATTTTGCCTATTGCGACAGCGGGATGATCCCGTGGCTGCTGGTGACCGAGCTGCTGTGCCTGAAGGGCAAAACGCTGGGCGAACTGGTGCGTGACCGCATGGCGGCGTTCCCGGCGAGTGGCGAAATCAACAGCAAACTGGCCGATCCGGTAACGGCGATTGCCCGCGTTGAGCAGCATTTTGCGCCGCATGCGCTGGACGTTGACCGCACCGATGGCATCAGCCTGGCGTTCGACGAATGGCGCTTTAATCTGCGTTCCTCGAACACCGAGCCAGTAGTGCGTCTTAATGTGGAATCGCGAGCAAATACGAAGTTAATGGAAGATAAGACGAAAGAAATTCTCGAACTGCTTAGAATGTAAACACTAAGCCGTTGAATGCCCCATGTGCGGAAGCTTATGGGGGATTTCAGAATTGGCGTTCAGTGTGACATTGATCAGCAAAAGCTATTCATTGACGCTCTTCCTGAGTTAACATCTTCACCACATATCAAGCCACGCACACCTCGCGTGGTGACCACACCTGACAGGAGTATGTAATGTCCAAGCAACAGATCGGCGTCGTCGGTATGGCAGTGATGGGGCGCAACCTGGCGCTCAACATCGAAAGCCGTGGTTATACCGTCTCCATCTTCAACCGCTCCCGTGAAAAGACAGAAGAAGTCATTGCCGAAAATCCAGGCAAGAAACTGGCTCCTTTCTACACGGTGCAGGAATTCGTCGAGTCTCTGGAAACACCACGCCGTATCCTGTTAATGGTGAAGGCGGGCGAGGGCACGGACAAAGCCATCGAATCTCTGAAGCCTTACCTGGATAAAGGCGACATCATCATCGAAGGGGGTAACTCCTACTTCCCGGACACCGTGCGTCGTAACCGCGAGCTGTCTGCTGAAGGTTTTAACTTCATCGGTACCGGCGTTTCCGGTGGTGAAGAGGGTGCCCTGAAAGGCCCATCAATCATGCCTGGCGGTCAGAAAGAAGCATACGAACTCGTTGCACCGATCCTGACTAAAATCGCCGCTGTAGCTGAAGATGGTGAGCCGTGCGTGACCTATATCGGTCCGGATGGTGCAGGTCATTACGTGAAGATGGTGCACAACGGGATCGAGTACGGCGACATGCAGCTGATCGCTGAAGCTTACTCCCTGCTGAAAGGTGGCCTGAAACTGTCTAACGAAGAGTTGGCGCAGGTCTTCACCGAGTGGAACAACGGCGAGCTGAACAGCTACCTGATTGACATCACCAAAGACATCTTCACCAAAAAAGATGAAGAAGGGATTTACCTGGTTGATGTGATTCTGGATGAAGCGGCTAACAAAGGTACCGGCAAGTGGACCAGCCAGAGTTCCCTGGACCTCGGTGAGCCGCTGTCGCTGATCACTGAATCGGTATTCGCCCGTTATATCTCTTCTCTGAAAGATCAGCGTGTTGCTGCGTCTAAAGTGCTGAGCGGCCCTCAGGCAAAACCGGCGGGCGATAAAGCAGAATTCGTTGAGAAAGTGCGTCGCGCACTGTATCTGGGCAAAATCGTATCTTACGCTCAGGGCTTCTCTCAGCTGCGTGCAGCGTCGAACGAATACAACTGGGATCTGAACTACGGCGAAATCGCGAAGATTTTCCGCGCCGGTTGCATTATTCGTGCTCAGTTCCTGCAGAAAATCACCGATGCCTATGCTGAAAACGCTGACATCGCGAACCTGCTGCTGGCTCCGTACTTCAAGAAGATTGCTGACGACTACCAGCAAGCGCTGCGTGATGTTGTGGCTTATGCCGTGCAGAACGGTATTCCGGTCCCGACCTTCTCTGCGGCTATCGCATACTACGACAGCTATCGTGCAGAAGTGCTGCCAGCGAACCTGATTCAGGCGCAGCGTGACTACTTCGGGGCGCATACTTACAAGCGCACCGATAAAGACGGTGTGTTCCACACCGAGTGGATGGATTAATCTTAATTCAGCCACAGCAGCATCAAGGCCCGGAGCTTGTCTCCGGGTTTTTTTATCCAAAAAGCGGTCGTGTATTCGAAGTAGTCTGAATGTCACCTCAACATTGCGGGAATTCAGGGGCTGCGCCTTGACAGTGCCTTCACGCAAGAGGTTAAATCCCAGCAGCTATTGATTATCGTGGTGGCCCGGGTGCCATCTCTACCCGTTAACTGAATAAAGTTGCGTTCTAATGAAAATTACAATTTCCGGTACAGGTTATGTTGGCCTTTCAAACGGCATTCTGATTGCTCAGAACCACGAAGTCGTGGCGCTGGATATCGTGCAGGCCAAAGTGGACATGCTCAATCAGAAAAAATCGCCGATTGTCGATAAAGAGATTGAGGAGTATTTAGCGACTAAAACGCTCAACTTTCGCGCCACGACGGACAAGCAGGATGCCTATCGTGATGCCGAGTATGTGATTATCGCCACGCCAACCGATTACGACCCAAAAACCAATTATTTCAACACGTCAAGCGTTGAAGCGGTGATCCGCGATGTGGTGGCGATCAACCCGAAGGCGGTGATGATCATCAAGTCGACCATTCCGGTGGGTTTCACCCAGTCCATCAAAGACGAGTTGGGCATCGATAACGTGATTTTCTCGCCGGAATTCCTGCGTGAAGGCCGGGCTCTGTACGATAACCTGCATCCGTCACGTATTGTGATCGGTGAGCGCTCCGCGCGCGCAGAGCGTTTTGCCGCGCTGTTGCAGGAAGGGGCAATTAAGAAAGAGATCCCGACCCTGTTCACTGACTCCACCGAAGCCGAAGCCATCAAGCTGTTTGCCAATACCTACCTGGCGATGCGCGTTGCCTATTTCAACGAACTGGACAGCTACGCAGAAAGCTTAGGCCTGGACAGCCGTCAGATCATCGAAGGCGTTTGCCTCGACCCACGTATCGGCAACCACTATAACAACCCGTCGTTTGGTTATGGTGGTTACTGCCTGCCAAAAGACACCAAGCAGCTGCTGGCTAACTACGAGTCGGTGCCGAATAACATTATTTCGGCCATCGTCGATGCCAACCGCACGCGTAAAGATTTTGTCGCAGACTCCATTCTGTCGCGTAAACCAAAAGTGGTTGGCGTTTATCGTCTGATCATGAAGAGTGGCTCTGACAACTTCCGCGCATCCTCCATTCAGGGGATCATGAAGCGCATTAAAGCCAAAGGTGTTCAGGTCATTATTTATGAGCCGGTGATGCAGGAAGATGAGTTCTTCCATTCTCGCGTGGTGCGTGACCTCGAGGCGTTCAAGCAGGAAGCCGATGTGATTATCTCCAATCGCATGGCGGACGAGCTGGCAGACGTGGCAGATAAGGTTTATACCCGTGATTTATTCGGTAATGATTAATTGACATCCTAGGACGTGCCTAATTTAAGTTAAGCACGTCTTATATTTTTCATTTGACATTAGAGCAATTGCAAACTCTTCAATATGTACAGATAATACAGGGGGCATGATTTGCAGGTGTATATGAAACCATTAAATGGTAGGAAAGGCTATTAATGTTACTTTCAATTCAATTATTGCGTGGGCTGGCAGCTCTTTTGGTTGTACTTCATCACATAGCATTTAAAGAAAAGGTATATGGTGTAAATGGATTAGAGTGGTTGCATATAGGTGCATCTGGCGTGGATCTGTTTTTCATAATCTCTGGGTTTATTATGTGTTACGCAACGCATAATAAAGAAATGTCATTTTCAAAGTTTATTTTTTTGCGATTTGAACGCATTATTCCATTGTATTGGCTTTTTACAACGTTAGCACTTTTTGTCTTCATTATGTATCCACATTTAGTCAATTCTTCTGGCGGGCATACTAGCGTTATCAATTCATACTTTCTCATACCCACGAGCGATAAGTATTTAGTTCAAAATGGTTGGACATTAAGTTATGAATTTTATTATTACATCATTTTTTCGTTTTTTATTTTTTTAACCAAGAATAGGTTTGTTAGGTATTTAGGCATCGTTTTGACATTGTTTGGGCTCGCAACGATAGGCCAGTTATTTGTAGCGCATAATACTCTGATTAAATTTATCTTTAGTGATTGGCTTTATGAGTTTGCAATGGGCGTAGTTTCATTTTATTTATTTGCTAAATACAAACTTGAGAAAAAAACAGGTTTAATACTTATATGTGTCGGGGTTGTGTTGCTTGGTTATAAAAACAATCATATGTATCTTTTGTCATCCATGCCTGGAGCTTTGAGTGTTGGTCTGCCAATGTGGTTAATTTTTCATGGTTTTTTGGCATTGGAAGAATGGTTGGGGAAAGGAAATAATATTTATTTAAAAGTTGGGGTTTTACTGGGGTATAGTTCTTACTCGTTATATCTAGTTCATCCATTCATTTTGAGTCCGGTAGCAATGATCCTTAAAAAAATACATTTAAATATCCCCTATGTTTTTTCGGTTGGACTTTTAGTTCCCGCTATTATCTCAGGTGCTATTGTATATTTGTATATTGAAAAACCGATGGTTAATTATTTGAAGTTAATCCGCGTAGGCCGAGGTTTTAATGGGAAAATCAGTTGAGTTTCTAGATGATTAATAATGCCAATTGCTTTAACTATACAATTGGCATTACCACCCTAAGTATTATTTATTATAAAAATCACGATACCAGTCCACGAAGTTTTTCACTCCGTCTTTCACCGTGGTTTCGGGTTTGAAGCCGGTTACTTCCTGCAACGGTTGGGTGTCGGCGCTGGTTTCCAGCACGTCGCCCGGCTGCACCGGCATCATATTCTTCTCGGCTTCAATGCCTAACGCCTCTTCCAGGGCGGTAATGTAATCCATCAACTCGACCGGAGAGCTGTTACCGATGTTGTACACGCGATACGGGGCAGAGCTGCTGGCCGGGGAACCGGTTTCAACCGTCCAGTTGGCGTCAGGTTGAGGAATTACATCCTGCAGACGAATAATGGCTTCCGCGATGTCGTCGATGTAGGTGAAATCGCGCTTCATCTTGCCGTAGTTGTAAACATCAATGCTCTTGCCTTCAATCATGGCTTTGGTGAACTTGAACAGCGCCATGTCCGGACGTCCCCACGGGCCATAAACGGTGAAGAATCGTAGGCCAGTGGTGGGTAAACCATACAGGTGCGCATAGGTGTGCGACATCAGCTCGTTGGCTTTTTTGGTGGCGGCGTAAAGTGACACGGGGTGATCCACAGAATCATCGGTCGAGAACGGCATCTTACGGTTCAGACCGTAAACCGAACTTGACGAAGCATACAGCAAATGCTGAACCTTATTATGGCGACAACCTTCGAGGACGTTCAGGTGACCAATCAGGTTGGCATCAGCGTAAGCATGTGGATTTTCCAGCGAGTAACGCACCCCGGCCTGGGCGGCGAGATGGATAACCCGGTCAAATTTCTCATCGGCGAACAGGGCAGTCATCGCCTCACGATCGGCCAGATCCATTTTATGGAAACTGAAACCTGGCTTTTGCAGCAGGTCAAGCCGGGCCTGTTTCAGGTTAACGTCATAGTAGTCATTGAGATTATCAATCCCCACCACCTGATGGCCTGCCTGCAGCAGACGCTCACTGACATGGAAGCCGATAAAGCCGGCTGCGCCGGTAACCAGATATTTCATCACTTTTCCTCACAAACTGACCAGAAAATCGCCATATGCGTCTGGTACAACCGAAAGCAAAATCATACCGTTAGCGGGTGCAAAAAGATAATCGTTATCTACAATTAGCGTAGCCCGTTTTTTCGGTAAATTAGCGGGCCTTCAGGCATAATTCTTATAGTAATTCTGCTACACGTAAGTACACTATTCCGCCTTGTGGGCTTTTCATAAATTTCGCAGTTAAGGTTTGTATGACGCAGGATAACAATAAAAGTTTTAACGGTCGCAGCAACGAGCCAGAACAGATTGATCTCATCGATCTGGTGATGCAAATCTGGCGCGGGAAGGTCACCATCATGGTGTGCGTGGTTGTCGCTATTCTGCTCGCGGTGGGTTACATCATGGTTGCCAAAGAGAAATGGACCTCTACAGCACTGGTAACTCAGCCTGATTCAGGACAGGTTTCAAGCTACTACAACGCGATGAATATTCTCTATGGCAGCAACTCGCCGTCAGTGGGTGCGATTCAGCAGGATTTGATTACCCGGTTTAACTCTACGTTTTCCGCCCTCTCCGAGTCTTTGGATAATCAGGAAGAACCGGAGGTACTAAACATTGAAGCCGCAGTAAAGGGGCAAAGTTTGCCTTTGCGCGTATCGTATGTGGCCCAGACAGCGGAAGAAGCACAGAAGACACTGGCGCAGTACATCCAGCAGGTTGACGACAGCGTGGCCAAGGCCGTAGCAGGTGATTTAAAAGCCAATATAACCTCTCGTAGGAACGATATTGAGCAATCGCTGACCACGCAGGAAAAAGTGGTTACCGAGCAGAAGGCATTGCGCATAGCGCAAATTAGCCAGGCATTGACCATTGCTGAGCAATCTAAAATTAAGTTGCCGCTAATCCAGCAGGTTGACCAGGTCTCTCAGGACACCATGTTCATGCTCGGCAGCGATGCGCTGAGTGCCATGGTTAAAAATGAAGCCACACGGCCGCTGGAGTTCCCTGGCAGTTACTATCAGACGCGTCAGACATTGCTGGACGTGAATAACCTGATGTCCGGGGGTAAAGACGATCAGCCCAAAGTGCCGGCTATTCACGCCTACCGTTACGTGATGAAACCAACGCTGCCGTTCTATCGTGACAGCCCGAAACGCGCCATTATTCTAGTTTTGGCCGTGCTGCTGGGCGGTATGGTTGGAGCGGGTGTCGTATTAGGCCGCAACGCGCTGCGTAACTATCAGCCAAAAGTCTAACCGTTTATTTCGGCAATAAAAAACCGGGCATGGCATTCGCCCGGTTTTTTTTATGCCTGAAAAAGACTACTGATGACGCTGGCGCAAATTCTCAATCACGGTCGTCAAATCCAGCTCCTGATCCTGCAGCAGCACCAGCAGGTGGTACATCAGGTCAGAGGCTTCATTGGTCAGTTCATGCCTGTCATTCACCGTGGCGGCCAGCGCGGTTTCCACGCCTTCTTCACCCACTTTTTGAGCGATACGTTTGGTGCCGCTGGCGTACAGTTTGGCGGTATACGAACTGGCCGGGTCAGCCGTCTTACGCTCTGCCAGCAGTTGCTCCAGTTGATACAGGAACAGCCATTGGTGGCTGGTATCGCCAAAGCAGCTGGAGGTGCCTTTATGGCAGGTCGGGCCAATCGGCTTCACCAGCACCAGCAGGGTGTCGTTGTCGCAATCCGGGGTGATGCTCACCACGTTGAGGAAATGGCCGGAAGTTTCACCTTTGGTCCACAGGCGCTGTTTGGTGCGCGAGTAGAAGGTCACTTTACCGCTTTTTTCCGTGGCGGTCAGGGCTTCCTGATTCATATAGCCCAGCATCAGCACCTCACCGGATACCGCGTGCTGTACGATGGCGGGCATCAGTCCGTCGGTTTTTTCCCAGTCCAGTTGTTCAGTTAACATACCCTGATCTCCACGCCCTGCAGTGCCAGGTACGCTTTTAGTTCGCCAATATTAATGATTTGCTTGTGGAATACCGATGCCGCCAGCGCGCCGTCGACGTCTGCGTCGCGGAAGGCTTCGAGGAAATGGTCCATCGTGCCCGCACCGCCGGAGGCAATCAGCGGAACGTGGCAGACATTGCGCACTTTTTTCAGCTGCTCGAGGTCATAGCCGTTACGCACCCCGTCCTGGTTCATCATATTCAGAACGATTTCACCGGCCCCGCGCTTTTGCACTTCCTGCACCCAGTCGAGGGTTTCCCACTGCGTAACCCGGGTACGGCTCTCGTCACCAGTGTATTGATTCACGTGATACTTCCCGGTTTCTGCGTCAAACCAGGTGTCGATCCCCACCACGATGCACTGCACGCCAAAGCGATCGGCCAAGCGGGTGATCAGCTCCGGATCGGCAAGCGCCGGGGAGTTCACTGATATTTTATCTGCGCCAAACGACAGAATTTTTGCCGCGTCGTCCACGGTTTTAATCCCGCCCGCCACGCAGAAAGGAATGTCGATGACTTCCGCCACGCGCGACACCCAGCTTTTGTCGACCACACGGCCATCGCTGGAGGCGGTGATATCATAGAACACCAGTTCGTCTGCACCTTCTTCGGCATAGCGTTTTGCCAGCGGGACAATATCACCGATGATTTCGTGATTGCGGAACTGCACGCCTTTCACGACCTGACCATCACGCACGTCAAGACAAGGAATTATCCGTTTTGCCAGCATTGGATGGCCTCCGTTACGTTAAATTTACCTTCCAGTAAGGCCCGTCCGACAATCACGCCACCCACGCCGCTCCCGCGCAGGGCGGCAATATCATCGAGGCCGCCGATGCCACCGGAAGACTGAAACGCAACCTGCGGATAACGGGCACAAACCTCTTCATATAATGAAACGTTAGACCCGGCGAGGGTGCCGTCGCGGGAAATGTCGGTGCACAGCACGTGCTTCAGGCCGACGGGCACATAGGTTTCCACCAGTTCTTCCAGCGTGACGCCAGAGTTTTCCTGCCAGCCGCTGACCGCCACGTGTTTGGTGCCCTGGCTATCAATCCGCACGTCCAGCGCCAGCACCAGTTTTTCTGCGCCGAAACGTTCAAACCAGCCTTTCACGACATCCGGTGATTTTACCGCCGTCGAGCCGATAACCACTCGGGCCACGCCCGCGTCCAGCAGGGCAGAGACGTCTGCTTCAGTCCGAATACCGCCGCCAACCTGCACCGGGACATTCACCCCCGCCACGAGGTGTTTTATCAGGGGGATCTGGCGTTGAGCCGGATCTTTCGCGCCGGTCAGATCGACCAAATGCAGTATCTGCGCCCCCTGAGAAACATAGTTCTGCAAACGCGGTAGTGGGTCATTGCCGTAATCGCGCTGCTGGCCGTAATCCCCCTGATGGAGGCGAACCACGGTGCCATCAATTAAATCTAAAGCTGGAATGATCATTACATCTCCAGGAAGTTTTTCAGCAACTGCGCGCCCGCCGCGCCAGAGCGTTCAGGGTGAAACTGCACGCCGAAGAAATTGTCTTTCTGTACCGCCGCGGTAAACGGTTCGCCGTAATTACATTGGGCGACGGTCCATTGATTGACCGGCATCGCATAGCTGTGGACGAAATAGAAATACGACCCGTCTTCAATACCGCGAAACAGGCGATCGCCCGCTTTTGGGTAAACGCGATTCCAGCCCATGTGCGGCAGCGGCAGACCGAAATCGGTCATCTTCGGCACGTCCTGATCGATAATGCCCAGCAGGTCGACACCGTTGGACTCTTCGCTGCGGCGAGCCAGGATTTGCATCCCGAGGCAAATACCCAGCACCGGCTGGGTACAGGCTTTAATGAGATCGACCAGCTCGCGCTCGCGAATCTGGTCCATTGCGGCCTGAGCGGTGCCGACGCCTGGCAAGAACAGTTTGTCGGCACGCAGCACGATATCCGGATCGCGGCTGACTACCGGCTCGTAACCGTGGCGGCTGATGGCCGATTTCACCGAATTCAGGTTGGCGCAGCCGGTATCAAGGATAACGACGTTCATCACAACACTCCTTTCGAGGAGGGGAGGGTATCGCCTTCCACCCGAATGGCCTGACGCAGCGTACGACCAAAGGCTTTGAACAGGCTTTCTACACGGTGGTGGTCGTTCTTGCCCTTGGTTTTCAGGTGCAGCGTGACGCCCATAGTGTAAGAGAGCGAGCGGAAGAAGTGCTCGATCATCTCGGTGCTCAGGTCCCCCACGCGCTGATAGGTAAATTCGGCGCGGTATTCCAGGTGCGGACGGCCCGAGATATCCAGCGCACAGCGGGCCAGACATTCATCCATCGGCAACACGAAGCCAAAACGGTTGATGCCACGTTTATCGCCCAGCGCCAGCTTCAGCGCCTCGCCGAGTGCCAGACCGGTGTCTTCCACGGTGTGGTGATCGTCGATGTAGAGGTCGCCTTTGACGGTGATCTCCATGCGCAAGCCGCCGTGGGTGGCAATCTGATCCAGCATGTGGTCGAAGAAACCGACGCCGGTATTAATTTTGCTGCCACCTTCGCGGTCGAGCCAGACTTTAACGTCAATCTGCGTTTCGCGGGTGTTGCGCTCGACGTGCGCATAGCGGTCACGCTGGGTGAGTTGCTCGGTGATTTTCAGCCAGTTCAGGTCATCGCGGCTGTAACGCAGGCCAACGATACCCATGTTTTGCGCCAGCGTTACGTCGGTGGCGCGGTCGCCAATCACATAGCTGTTCGCCACGTCCATCACGCCGTCCTTCAGCCACGCAGCCACCATTTTAGTCTTTGGTTTGCGGCATTCGCAGTTGTCCGTTTCGAAATGCGGACAAATCAGCACATCGTCAAACTGCACGCCCTGAGAGCGGAACACCTGCATCATCAGGTTATGCGGGCCATCAAAATCTGCCTGCGGGAAGCTGTCGGTGCCCAGCCCGTCCTGGTTGGTAATCATTACCAGCTTGTAGCCTGCTTTTTGCAGCTTCAGCAGCGAAGGGATGACCTCTGCTTCAAACGCCAGTTTGTCGAACCTGTCGACCTGGAAATCACTCGGCGGCTCGCTGATCAGGGTGCCGTCACGATCGATAAAGAGGAACTTCTGGGTCATACTTTCTCCGCACGAAGGGCGTCAATGACGCGCTGGCTCTCGTCGCGGGTGCCGATAGTGATACGCAGGCAACCGCTTAAAGAAGGTTGTTTATTTTGGTCACGTAAGATAATGCCCTGATCCCACAAGGATTTGAAGACCGCACTTGAGGCCGTAATGCGTGCCAGGATGTAGTTGGTTTCAGAATCGAAGACCTGTTCCACGCAAGGGATCTCCCGCAGTTGGGTCACCAGGTACTGACGTTCGGCGAGAATTTGCGCCACGCGCTCGCGCATCGCATTGATTCCCTGCGGGCTTAACGCCTGGGCGGCGATATCCGCAACCGGGGTCGACAGCGGGTAGGGGGCAATGACTTTCATCAATAGGGCAATGACGTCTTCATTGGCCAGCGTAAAACCGCAGCGCAGTCCGGCCAGGGCGAACGCTTTAGAGAGCGTGCGCAGCACCACTAAATGCGGATAGTCGGCCAGCCAGGTGGTCAGCGTCGCCTGCGGGCAAAACTCTATATAGGCTTCATCAGCCACGACCAGCGCTTTGCCGCGGGTCATTTCCAGCAGGACGCGCAAGTCCTGCGGATTGATAATCTGCCCGGTTGGGTTATTCGGGCTGCACACGTACACCACTTTAACACCATCGAGTTTGTCGGCGATGGCCTGCAAATTCAGCTGCCAGTTTTCCAGGGCGGGCACCGTGCGATACTCCACGCCAAAAGTTTCGGCGCTGACGCTGTACATGCCATAGGTCGGCGGGCAGAAAAGAATGGCATCTTTACCCGGCTCGCAAAACGCGCGGATCAGCAGTTCGATACCTTCATCCGCCCCACGGCTGACCAGAACCTGTTCCGGCTTCACACCCGCGTACTGCGCATAGTTGTCGATGACGGCTTTCGGCTGACACTCCGGATAGCGGTTAAGCGTTTGCTGAGAAAGGTCGAACGTGACCGCCGTCGGAAATTCGTTGGCATTCAGCCAGACATCACCTTTACCGCCGAGTCGACGGGCAGACTGGTACGGCGTAAGGTCGCGAACATTTTTACGGGCTAACTCTTCAATGCTCATTTCATCTCCTTGAGGGCGGCCACACGTAAGGTAACGGCGTTTTTGTGGGCGGTCAGGCGTTCGGCGGCGGCCAGAATTTCAATGGTTGAGGCCAGGGCGGAAAAACCGTCCTGCGACAGTTCCTGAACGGTCATGCGTTTCTGAAAATCCGCCAGTCCGAGGCTGGAACAGGTGGCGGTGTAGCCGTAGGTCGGCAGCACGTGGTTGGTGCCTGACGCGTAGTCGCCTGCGGATTCGGGTGACCAGTCGCCTAAAAATACCGAGCCTGCACTGGTGATGCTGTCGACCAGCGAACGCGCGTTGCGGGTTTGAATGATCAGGTGTTCAGGACCGTACTGGTTAGAGATTTCCACGCACTGCGCTAAATCGCGGGCAACAATCAGACGGCTGGCAGCCAGTGCCTGACGCGCGGTTTCTGCCCGGGGGAGTTCGGCCAGTTGACGCTCCACGGCTTTAGCGACGCGACCGGCCATGTCGGCATCCGGGGTGAGAAGAATGACCTGAGAGTCCGGGCCGTGCTCTGCCTGGGACAACAAATCAGACGCCACGAAATCAGGTGTAGCACCGCTGTCGGCGATCACCAGCACTTCGGAAGGACCGGCAGGCATATCAATCGCTGCCCCATCCAGACGCTGGCTGACCTGGCGCTTGGCTTCGGTCACGAACGCATTGCCGGGGCCAAAAATTTTGTCGACTTTCGGCACGGATTCGGTGCCCAGCGCCAGCGCAGCAATGGCCTGTGCGCCGCCGACGTTGAAGATATCCTGCACGCCACACAGTTTTGCTGCATACAGAATTTCATCGGCAATCGGCGGCGGCGAGCACAGCACCACTTTTTGACAACCGGCGATGCGCGCCGGTGTTGCGAGCATTAATACGGTAGAAAACAACGGCGCAGAGCCGCCGGGAATATACAGCCCGACGGAGGCAATGGGGCGCGTGACCTGCTGGCAGCGCACGCCCGGCAGCGTTTCTACATCGACCGGTTGCAGTTTTTGCGCCACGTGGAACGTCTCGACGTTTTTCACCGCGACGGCCATGGCCTGCTTCAGCTCATCGCTCAGGCGAGAACTTGCCGCTTCAATTTCCTCGGCGCTGACTTTCAGCCCTGCGACCTCGGTTTTGTCGAACTTTGCGCTGTACTCCCGCAGCGCGGTATCGCCTCTGGCCTTGACGTTGTCGAGGATCTCCGCCACGGTGCGGCTGATGCTTTCCGAGGCGGAAATCGCCGGGCGCATCAGCAAATCGCGCTGTTGCTCGGGGCTGATGCTGTTCCAGTCGATGACAGTATTAAAGCTCATGGTCGGTTACTCCATCATCTTCTCAATAGGCAGTACCAGAATGGAACTGGCCCCAAGCGCTTTCAGTTTTTCCATTGTTTCCCAGAACAAGGTTTCGCTGCTGACCATGTGCATCGCGACGCGCTGCTGATCGCCTGCCAGTGGCAGAATCGTTGGGCGCTCGGCACCTGGCAGCAGGGCAATCACTTCTTCCAGACGCTCGGTTGGGGCGTGCATCATGATGTATTTCGATTCACGGGCCTGAATCACGCCCTGAATACGGGTCAGGAGTTTGTCGATCAGTTGCTGTTTGGCTTCCGGCATGTCGCCGTCGCGCTGAATAAGACAGGCTTTGGAGCGATAAATCACTTCCACTTCACGCAGGCCGTTGGCTTCAAGCGTTGCGCCGGTCGAGACCAGATCGCAAATCGCATCGGCCAGACCGGCACGCGGGGCGACTTCAACGGAGCCGTTCAGCAGGCAGGATTTGAACGAAATGCCTTTCTGGTCGAGGTAGCGCTTGAGCAAGTGTGGATAAGAGGTGGCGATGCGTTTGCCGTCGAGAGCTGCCGGGCCGTCCCAGGATTCATCTGCGGAGGTGGCCAGGGATAAGCGGCAGCCGCCGAAGTCCAGACGACGCAGCGTGAAATAGCGCGGGTCATCGCCCTGGGCGCGGCGGCTGAGTAATTCTTCTTCCAGCACGTTTTCACCGATGATGCCGAGGTCGACCACGCCGTCCATCACCAGGCCCGGGATATCGTCGTCACGCACGCGCAGAATGTCGATCGGCATATTTTCTGCCAGTGCAATCAGGCGCTGGGTGTGCAGATTGATTTTTATGCCGCAGCGGGCCAGTAATTCGCGTGAATCATCGCTCAAGCGCCCGGATTTTTGCATAGCTATGCGTAAACGGTTGTTGTCTAACATTCTCTTATCCTCGTAGTCCTGTGTGAATCACTGAAACTCGCGCCCAAAAAAAAGCCCCCGGAAGTGTGAATCTTCCGGGGGCTCTCTCTTGCGTTCTGCACCACTGGAAGATCTAACTGTCTTCCAGCACACATCGCCTGAAAGACTAGTCAGGGTGATGGTGATGATGGTGGTTTTTAAATTGAACGCAGTTCATAATTTTCTCGTTGAATGCTTATGCATTTGATGCCTTTTAACCTAAACCAGTTCAACGCCAGAAAGCAAGGGCTTTTTTACATCTTTAATTCATTTCATATTCATCAGATAAATTGTCAGTTGGCCAGGGCTGGCGTAGCCTTATTAAAGGAACGCGAATGAGTCAGGAGAGCACAGATGAAAAAGGTCGCAATCGTCGGTTTGGGTTGGCTGGGTATGCCCCTGGCCCTGTCATTAACGGCGCGAGGCTGGCAGGTGTCCGGCAGCAAAACTACCGAAGATGGGATTGAAGCTGCAAAAATGTGCGGAATTGACAGCTATGTGTTGCGCCTTGATCCGCAGTTGGTCTGTGATACGGACGATCTCGACGCGCTGATGAACGTTGACGCATTAGTGATAACGCTTCCAGCCCGACGCAGCGGGCCGGGGGAAGAGTTCTACTTGCAGGCGGTGCAGGAAATTGTCGATACCGCGCTGGCGTACCACATCCCTCGCATAGTCTTCACCAGCTCGACCTCGGTGTACGGTAAAGGGGAGGGGACCCTTAAAGAAACCGCGCCGCGTGAACCGATAACCTCGAGCGGCCGGGTGCTGAAAGAGCTGGAAGACTGGCTGCATAATCTGCCAGGCACGTCGGTCGATATTGTACGCCTCGCCGGTCTGGTTGGCCCTGGGCGTCATCCGGGACGCTTCTTCGCCGGGAAATCAGCCCCCGACGGGCAGCAGGGCGTTAACCTCGTGCATCTGGAAGACGTCGTATCTGCGATAACGCTATTGCTGCAGGCACCGAAGGGCGGTCACATCTATAATCTCTGTGCGCCGGGTCATCCTTCACGATCGACTTTTTATCCGCAGATGGCGCGTGAGCTTGGGCTCGAGCCGCCTGTGTTCAGCGATAGCGCTGAGAAGGGACGGATAATTGATGGCAACCGCATCTGTTCTGAACTGGGTTTTGAGTATCAGTATCCCGATCCGCTGGTGATGCCGCTGGAGTAAACGGCCTGCGGTGACATCGCGTACCCTCTGGGGGCGAAGATGAAACCATTGCTGGAAGTTCTCATCATTCTTGATGCGCTCGATAAAGAAGGGAGCTTTGCTGCAGCATCGGCAAAGCTCTTTAAGACCCCGTCGGCGCTGAGTTACACCGTTCATAAGCTGGAAAGCGATCTCAATATTCAACTGCTTGACCGCAGCGGCCACCGGGCGAAATTTACCCGTACCGGACAGATGCTGCTGGAGAAAGGGCGGGAAGTGCTGCACACGGTGCGCGAGCTGGAGAAGCAGGCTATCAAGCTGCACGAAGGTTGGGAGAACGATCTGGTGATTGGCGTCGACGACACCTTTCCCTTTTCCCTACTTGCTCCGTTAATCGAACAGTTCTACGAACGGCACAGCGTCACACGGCTTAAATTTATCAATGGCGTACTCGGCGGTTCCTGGGATGCGCTGGTACAGGGGCGAGCAGATATTGTGATCGGTGCGCTGCACGATCCGCCCCCACTCAGCGATTTCGGTTTTGCCCCGCTCGGCGAGCTGGAGCAGATTTTTGTCGTCGCCCCGCATCACCCGTTAGCCAGTGAAGCCGAACCGCTGAGCCGCAAAACCATCCGACACCATCGTGCCATCGTGGTGGGCGATGGTACAACCCCGGACTGCCCGGCCTTCCAGCAACTGCTGGATGATCAGGAAGCGATCACTGTTTTTGACTTCAAAACCAAGCTGGAGCTACAAATTACCGGTATCGGATGCGGTTATTTACCCCGTTATCTGGCGCAGCGTTTTATCGACACCGGTGCGCTGGTGGAAAAACAGGTCGCGGCTCACGTTGCGTTTGATGCGGTGTGGATTGGCTGGAACGAACAGACGGCGGGGCTCGCCAGCGCCTGGTGGCGAGACGCTGTTTTAGCAAATAGTGCTATCGCTGCCGTGTACCAGCGCGGCAGTGATGAATAATCAGACAGTTAAGCACAAGAATTTATTGCTGGACTTCTCATTCTCTTGTTTTTGTCAGGAGATGGGGGCAAAATACGCGCCAGAAAAAAAGGAGTAACCGACGCAATTTTAAAAGGCGTCGGTTATTTTTTTGTTTTCGAAACACTCATTCAAACAAGAGGCCGGGCTTCGTACCGGATAGATACTTACTTAAAAATCGACAGTTGTTGTCGCTGAGGATCCACACAAATGGGGCAATTTTTTGCTTACGCGACCGTTTTCACCGTAAAGGGGAATAGCCATGTCGCATAACGTTACTCCAAACACCTCTCGCGTGGAACTACGTAAGTCTCTTACGTTGATTCCGGTTGTTATGATGGGTCTTGCCTATATGCAGCCTATGACGCTGTTCGATACTTTCGGTATCGTATCTGGACTGACCGATGGTCACGTCCCGACAGCCTATGCATTCGCTCTGATAGCCATCCTGTTTACTGCATTAAGTTACGGTAAGCTGGTTCGCCGCTATCCGTCAGCGGGTTCAGCCTATACCTATGCCCAGAAATCCATTAGCCCGACGGTTGGCTTTATGGTGGGTTGGTCTTCGCTGCTTGATTATCTGTTTATGCCGATGATCAACATCCTGCTGGCAAAAATTTACTTTGAAGCGCTGGTGCCATCGGTACCGTCGTGGATATTTGTTGTCGGGTTGGTGGCCTTTATGACCATCTCGAACCTGCGCAGCATCAAAACCGTGGCTAACTTCAACACCCTGATTGTGGTGCTGCAGATGGGTATCGTTGCCGTTATCGTCGGCATGATCATCTGGGGTGTCTATAACGGTACGGGTGCAGGTACGCTGACCAGCAGTCGTCCGTTCTGGTCTGATGGCGCGCATATCACGCCGATGATCACCGGTGCGACGATTCTGTGCTTCTCGTTCCTGGGCTTCGACGGGATCTCTTCTCTGTCTGAAGAAACCAAAGATGCTGAACGCGTTATCCCGAAAGCGATTTTCCTGACGGCGCTGATTGGCGGGATGGTATTTATTGTTGCTTCTTACTTCCTGCAACTCTACTTCCCGGACATCTCTCGCTTTAAGGATCCTGATGCGTCACAGCCTGAAATCATGCTGTACGTCGCGGGTAAAACCTTCCAGTGGGGCGTGCTGATTTTCTCCAGCGTGACCGTACTGGCCTCCGGTATGGCCGCACACGCAGGCGTATCTCGTCTGATGTATGTCATGGGCCGTGATGGCGTGTTCCCGAAAAGTTTCTTCGGTTACGTTCATCCGAAATGGCGTACTCCGGCTTGGAACGTGCTGCTGGTGGGTGCGATTGCGCTGCTGGCGATTAAATTCGACCTGGTAACCGCAACGGCGTTGATTAACTTCGGTGCGCTGGTGGCCTTCACCTTCGTTAACCTGTCGGTCATCTCCCAGTTCTGGATCCGCGAAAAGCGTAACAAGACGCTGAAAGACCACTTCAATTACCTGGTATTGCCGGTATGTGGTGCGTTGACCGTCGGTGCGCTGTGGATCAACCTGGAAGAAAGTTCAATGGTACTGGGTCTGATTTGGGGCGCAATCGGCCTGATTTACCTGGCTTGTGTCACCCGTAGCTTCCGCAACCCGGTTCCGCAGTACGAAGACATCGCCTAAGTCATAGCGATAAAAAAAACCGGAGGCATGAACTGTCTCCGGTTTTTTTATACCTGGCATTTAGCCTTAGACTATCTCTTGCGCATATTGATACAGCGCTTTCAGCAGGGCCAGCTTCTCACTATTCCCTTCATACTGCGCGTAAAGCTCTTGCAGCTCGTTGGCGTAGGCTTGCAGATATTCCGGGGTGAACACGTTTCGGCGATGCTCTAACCAGCGCTGCTGCTCCGTTTCGTCCAACGTGCCGGGGAAGTTCCGCGCCCGATAGTTAAACAGCAACTTTTCGACGCGCGCGTCGGCAAAGGTTAAATCCAGAGCGGGCAGGTTGCGCGGCTCGGTTTCCAGCAGGATTTTCATCGCCGTGCGGTCTGCATCGCTAAAGAAGCCGTTGTACAACTGAGTATCAATATTGTCAGACGGTACGAATGGTTCCGCTTCGGCAAAAATAGCCACCACGTTGTCGCGAACCTGTGGGTTATCGCGCAGCACTTTCAGATTATCAAGACACTGCTGGCGATTGATACCCAGGCGGTCGGCATCTTCCGGACGCAGGGTATTGGCCTGGGCCAGAATAGGGCATTTGTTCAGATGCACCAGTTTCACCGGTACGGCCGCCAGCTCGCCGAGATCGGCTTTCGGGGTGTACAAACGCTCGCGTAATTCGTCCGCGTTCAGCTCGAGGAGGGGCGAAATGTCTCCCGCCAGATCGACCATAATCACCGCATTGCGGTTGTCCGGGTGCCAGGCAAGCGGGGCCACCCAACTGGTGTTACCGCGCCAGGCACCGAACATGCCTGAAATATGCACCAGCGGTTTCATTTGCGGTACGTCAATCAGCGTCGCCAGTTTGTTCTTGCCACGGTAGGTATAGAGATAGTCAAACAGCCGCGGCTGGCGGGTTTTAACCAGCTTCGCCATCGCGATAGTGGCGTACACATCGGCCATCGCGTCGTGGGCATTGCTGTGCTCAATCCCGTTGGCTTTGGTCAAGTGTTCGAGCCGGAAACTTGGCAAACCGTCGTCGTTCTCTGGCCAGTTAATCCCTTCCGGGCGCAGCGCGTAGCAGGCGCGCATTACGTCGAGCAGATCCCAGCGAGAGTTATTGTTCTGCCAGCTCCAGGCATACGGGTCGTAGAAGTTGCGATAAAAGATATTGCGCGTGACTTCATCATCGAAACGGACGTTGTTGTAGCCCACCACGCAGGTTTTCGGCACGGTAAACAGGTCATGAATACGACGGGCAAAAGTTGCCTCGTTATCGCCTTTTGCCAGCGCTTCCTGCGGGGTTATCCCGGTTATCATCACCGCCTGAGGCTGGGGCAGATAATCGTCAGCGGGCTTGCAGTAGAACACCTCAGGTTCGCCGATGATGTTGAAATCAGCGTCGGTGCGAATGGCTGCGAACTGTGCTGGCCTGTCCAGCTGCGGGCTGGTGCCGAAGGTTTCATAATCATGAAACAGGAATCCGGCTTGCGGTTGCGTTTCTTGCATGGTCTGTCTGTTACCCGTGAGCGCGTTAGCCGGTTATGGTAAACGATTTGCCCGTTCATCAGAAGCGGAGAGGGGCATTCCCGCGGCGTCGCTCGCAGGAAATGTCATATTTTCTTGCAATTAAACGCTGTCAGGAAAGCGCAACTGCCGTAAAAAGAACGTGAATTTGAGAACGTTGAGGATATGCTGTTGAAAGGCCGTATTTTTATTGCTGTTTCTTTGCTCGCGTCGAGCATTTCCTGCGCAGTTGCCGCAGATTTTATTCCCGCACCGGTACAACCTCCCGCTATCCAGGCTGCGTCCTGGGTGTTGATGGATTTCACTACAGGCCAGGTTCTGACTGCCGGTAATGAACACCAGCAGCGTAATCCCGCCAGCCTCACTAAGTTGATGACCGGATATGTCGTGGACCGCGCTATCGACAGCCACCGTATTTCACCCGATGACATCGTCACCGTCGGACGCGATGCCTGGGCCAAAGGCAATCCGGTGTTTGACGGCTCTTCACTGATGTTTCTGAAAGCAGGCGATCGGGTCAGCGTCCACGATTTAAGCCGTGGCCTGATTGTCGATTCCGGGAACGATGCCTGTGTGGCGCTGGCTGACTATGTCGCGGGCGGCCAGCCGCAGTTCGTCAACATGATGAATGATTACGTGAAGAAGCTGGGCCTGAAAGACACCCATTTCGAAACAGTGCACGGTCTTGATGCGCCAGGACAGCACAGTTCAGCATACGATTTGGCGGTCCTTTCCCGGGCTATCATTCACGGTGAGCCAGACTTCTATCATATGTACAGCGAAAAGAGTCTGACGTGGAACGGTATCACGCAGAACAACCGGAACGGCCTGCTGTGGGATAAAACGCTGAATGTCGACGGGCTGAAAACAGGGCATACCGCCAGCGCGGGCTTTAACCTGATCGCCTCTGCCGTCGACGGGAAGCGTCGTCTGATAGCGGTCGTAATGGGGGCGCAAAGCCCTAAAGGTCGTGAAGATCAGGCGCGGAAGCTGTTGCAGTGGGGTCAACAGAACTTTGATACGGTGCAAATCCTCCATAACGGTAAAAAGGTGGGCACAGAGCGGATCTGGTATGGCTCTCAAGAGCACATCGATCTCGGCACCGATCAGGACTTCTGGCTGGCGCTGCCGAAGGCCGAAGTACCGAACATTAAAGCCAAATACGTGATGGATAAGAAAGAGCTTGAGGCACCGATTGCCGCGCATCAGCGCGTGGGCGAAATTGAGCTCTACGATGGCGATAAGATTGTCGCCCACTGGCCGCTGGTGACGCTGGAAAGCGTCGGCAAAGGTGGCATGTTCTCCCGCTTTAGCGACTGGATGCACCACAAATCCTGACGTTATCGACCAGACATTGCGCCCTCTTCGGAGGGCGTTTTACTTTTCCGTTCTGTGAAATATCGCACATACTCAATCGGGGCTGTTTGCTAAGTTTTGCATGTATATTTATCCAGTAAACGTAGTCGCGGAGGCAATATGGATTACAGCATCAAGCAGGAAAATCGGCGTGTAGTGGCAGGTTTTCACATGGTAGGCCCGTGGGAAAAGACCGTTAAACAGGGGTTTGAACAGTTAGCGATGTGGGTTAACGGGCAGAAGATCCCCGCCAGAGAATGGGTAGCGGTCTATTACGACAATCCAGACCAGGTGCCAGCGGAAAAACTGCGCTGCGATACGGTCGTCACCGTCGATGAGGGCTTTACGCCCCCGGCCAATAGCGAAGGGGTGATTGTGACGGAAATCGCGGC
This sequence comes from Scandinavium lactucae, assembly GCF_033843265.1. Taxonomy (NCBI): domain Bacteria; kingdom Pseudomonadati; phylum Pseudomonadota; class Gammaproteobacteria; order Enterobacterales; family Enterobacteriaceae; genus Scandinavium; species Scandinavium lactucae. Next base: position 278,605 of record NZ_JAWXRD010000027.1, on the reverse strand, counting down.
CGGGTTGTACGCGAAAGCTCAAGCGCGCGTTATCGGGAACGATTTCTCGACGCCGTGGTATCAGTTCTTCAATAGCGTGTTGCAGGACAACGAGCATGAGATAGACGAGAAACCGTGCTTTGAACTGTACCTCAATGACGGTAACAAAGATGGGCACTGGGATATCGAGATGTATGTGTCTGTTAAAAAACGCGCGTTTTGAGGTTAACAAGCCTGGTAATTGAAAGGTTATTTGCGCAGACGTGATGCCAGCCGTAGAAAAACAGATACAATTGTGTTTTCTGTCCTGGCGGAGAGCAGGTGTGCGCGCCGATAAATCGTTAAGCCCTTTCGAAATCCGTTTATATCGTCACTACCGTGTGGTTCACGGTGTGCGTATTGCTCTGGCCTTTGTGCTGACGTTCCTGCTGGTGCGCCTTTTTGATGTGCCAGAAGGGACGTGGCCTCTGATTACTATCGTGGTCATCATGGGCCCGATCTCCTTCTGGGGAAATGTGGTCCCGCGCGCATTTGAGCGTATCGGTGGCACGATATTTGGTTCTGCACTGGGGCTTGTAGCGCTAAAGCTTGAATTGATATCGTTGCCGCTGATGATGTTATGGTGTGCGGCGGCGATGTTCCTCTGCGGCTGGCTGGCGCTGGGCAAGAAGCCCTATCAGGCCTTACTGATCGGCATCACCCTTGCGGTGGTGGTCGGCGCACCCGCAGGCGATATGCATATCGCGCTGTGGCGAAGCGGGGATGTGGTCATTGGCTCGCTGCTGGCAATGCTGTTTACCGGGATTTGGCCGCAGCGGGCATTCATCCACTGGCGTATTCAGATGGCGAACTATGTCACTGAGTTTAACCGCCTGTATCAAACCGGGTTCTCACCCAATTTACTTGAGCGTCCGCGACTCGAACGCCGTTTGCAGAAAATCCTGACTGACGTGGTCAAAATGCGCGGCTTTATCACGCCTGCCAGCAAAGAGACGCATATACAGAAATCCATATTCGAAGGCATCCAGACGGTCAACCGCAACCTGGTTTGTATGCTGGAACTGCAGATCAACGCCTACTGGGCTTCTCGCACCAGTCATTACGTGATGCTTAACGCGCATACGCTGCGCGACATGCAAACCATGACGCAGCAGACGTTGCTGACTATCGCCCACGCGTTGTATGAAGGTAACCCGCAGCCCATCCTTGCTAACAACGAAAAGCTTAACGAGATAGTGACGGAATTGCGCCAACTGATGCGCGAGCATCAGGACGAAAACCTGGCAGAAACCTCGATGCATGGCTATGTATGGTTGAGTATGGAACTGGCGCGACAGCTGGAACTATTGTCGCATCTGATCTGCCGGGCGTTGCGCAAATAACATCCATATGATCAGGGTTTATCCTGCGCTTGTTTCGATTCAGCTGCGTTTAGGGTTATGATGAACCCAGAGCAAAAACCATTGTCATTCACGGCCGCCAGCAGTTATGTTTACCCTTAGCGGCTGTTTTACGAATCCGAATCTCAATTATCAGGGGTGTAAAAATGGAAACAACCAAACCTTCGTTCCAGGACGTTCTGGAGTTTGTTCGTCTGTTCCGTCGTAAAAACAAACTGCAGCGCGAAATTCAGGACGTTGAGAAAAAGGTCCGTGACAACCAGAAGCGTGTGCTGCTGCTTGATAACCTCAGCGACTACATCAAACCAGGCATGAGCGTTGAAGCCATTCAGGGCATCATCGCCAGCATGAAAACCGACTATGAAGATCGCGTTGACGACTACATCATCAAAAATGCTGAGCTGTCGAAAGAGCGTCGCGAGATCTCTAAAAAGCTGAAAGTGATGGGCGAACTGAAAACGGCAGAACCGAAATCCGAGTAAGTTTGCGCTTCGCAGTGAGCTGAATGTAAAACCCCGCGCCGATGCGGGGTTTTTTTATGGCAGCTACAATGCCAGTTCCTCGGGGTCGGGCCAGTTAAATGAGGAAGATTGCGCTCTCAATGTGGAGCGCTATAGTAATCGTAGTGCCATCACGTCTGATAATAGGGAAATTATGATCCGTTCGCTTTCGCTTGCCCTGGTGCTCACCGCCGTGACCCACAGCGCTCTTGCGGTCAGCTATCCGCTGCCGCCTGAAGGTAGCCGTCTGATCGGCGCACCGATTACCGTTACCGTGCCGGAGGGGAATACCCAGCCGCTGGAGTATTTTGCCGCGCAGTATGGGCAGGGATTCAGCAATATGCTGGAGGCTAATCCCGGTGTCGATCCGTTCCTGCCCAAAGTCGGAACGCCGTTGACCATTCCGCAGCAGCTGATCCTGCCGGACACGGTCCACGAGGGGATTGTAATTAACGTCGCCGAAATGCGGCTGTATTACTACCCGGCAGACGGTAACACGGTGGAGGTGTTACCGATTGGCATTGGTCAGGCCGGACGTGAAACGCCGCGTAACTGGGTGACGAAAGTGGAGCGTAAGCAAGAAGCGCCAGCCTGGACTCCAACGGCGAATACCCGGCGTGAATATGCGAAAGAGGGGAAAACCTTGCCAGCGTTCGTTCCCCCGGGTGAGGATAACCCGATGGGGCTCTACGCCATTTATATCGGCAAGCTGTACGCCATCCACGGCACCAATGCCAACTTTGGGATCGGTCTGCGCGTGAGTCAGGGATGTATCCGACTGCGTAAAGACGACATCAAATATCTGTTTGATACCGTGCCGGTGGGAACGCGCGTCCAGTTGATTGATAGGCCGGTGAAAACCACCGTGGAGCCAGATGGAAGCCGCTGGCTGGAGGTGCATGAGCCACTGTCCCGCAACCGGGCCGAGTTTGAATCTGACAGGAAAGTTCCGCTCCCGATGACCCCGGCATTGCACGCAGCCACCCAGGGAGTCGACGTGGATGCCAGCGTCGTCAGTGCCGCGTTAACGCGCCGTTCCGGGATGCCGGTAATGATCGGCGCGGGTGCGACAAAGGCCGGGCAGTTCTGAATAGTCGCTAAGACGAAAAAGCAAAAAGCCCGCTCAGTTTCCTGAGCAGGCTTCTTAAATATGGCTCCTCTGACTGGACTCGAACTTCATCTGTATTCCTTTCTATTTATGGGATTGTTAAAACAAGACAGTTATTTACCAACATATTTACCATCATTATTGTTTTCTTATGATAAAAATGTCAATTAAAAACAATTAGTTGTTGTTATAAACATTTGACTATGAGTACCTTACCATTCTTTCACTGTCAATATGATGTTGTTGCTATCTTGGAGAAAGTAATTGATATAAAACAATTAGTTATTTTTTAGTAAATAAAAGATGTTTAGTCAAGATTGAAGTATTGGCCTCCAAGGTCACTTATCTGGTCTCACAGCATTTTGAAAACCCGTCCCCTCTTTTTCACTTTCTCTATCATGTTGAATGGGTTAACTTTTATGCTATAAAGAAAATGTATCGAAGAAATGGTTTTTCCATCCAATAGGGGAAATAATGTCAAATTGATGTTGGTGATCAATGATAACGTATTTTAGATGACAGAATAAAGATCGGAGTTGTCTGTCAGGAATAGTGATAAAACGCCACGGGAACGATTCTAAGTGATTTAAAATAAAACCAATAAGATTTCACTGGCTGTATGTTCTTAATCGATTACGTGCTGTCTGATTTGTTAAATCAAAAATAAATGTGGAAAAAGTAATACACCTTTGTGAAATTACGTTCATTAATAGCAGGGAATATGAAAGTTTCCATAGAAAAAATGTTGGTTTCCGTACAAGAGGTTTTTATTGTGTTTCCTGCTTAATTTCACTTTATGTTATAGACAGCAAGTAATTGTTTTATACAATCACAAAACGCTGCTTATTTCTATGCTTATACATTTTCTTCAACATCACTGGCGGCTGACGCCGCGATTTTTTATAGATAAATCCATCATTAGCAGGAGCAAGTCCTGTTCAGCCATGTGATTGTTGATGACAATCATAGTGGGCTGCGTTAAAAACGTTTTTCCCATTCTATGGGACGATTGTTCTCAGTTCAAAGACCTGAAATGATATATTGGTTAAAAATGCTATTTAAAAGATTTCAGATAAAATACACAGGATAATTTATCCGGCTTTGAATATAGCGATAGATTAAAAACTATTCTGTTGCTGAACAGAATACTGGGATCTCTGTAAGGCTGGAAAACACATCCTGTAGCTATCAGTTGGGATCAGAATTCGTCTGTTATTGCTTCGAAACCATGTCTTAGCATTATGATAGATAATGCTTTTAAGTCAAATTAAGGATCGGTTAGTATTGCATCAGCTTAACCACAAAAATGACAAGGAAAAGGAAATGGATCGTCAATACAACAATGAACTGACCCAGGAAGTGCTGGCAACAATGGATCAATCACCGTTTACGGCGGAACAACTGGCCGGAATGAATGATGAAACGCGGGCGCTCATCTCTGACCAGCAGGAATATTGCCGCCAGCATCCTGTTAATGCCATATACCGTATTGCAGTGGATGGCAGCCTTACCAGAGAGGGCGGAACAGTTCGTGCAGCATACAACGGAAACGAAATCGAACTTTCAGATGGTAGTAAGGTTAATGTTGCGCTGGTTGGTGATGATGTTGTTTACCCTGATGGGAGAACGGCGAAAATTGTCACTGGTGCGGGTAGAATGAGTGAAGTGAATGGTCGTGGTGTAGCACTGGTCAACAGCCATCTGGATAACGGAGATGAGATTATCAGCACACCGTGCGATGGACAGATGATTGTAGGTCGTATAGGAGAAGAGATGCCGGAGGATTTCCTGTTATCTGTAGAGGTGGCGTAATGGGAAATCGATCTGACTGTTATGGAAGAGGAACCGCACTTGAGGGTGATAAAACAACCACGGGTGCTGAATGCATTGCCTCAATGTCCAATGATACTGAACATGGGCGCAGGGTTGTTCGCGTTGGGGATAAAACAACCCCATGCCCTAAATGTGGTGAGGTAGGGGTTATCGTATCCGGTGAACCCCGAGATACCAATAATGGAAAAATAGCGGCGGTTGATGGTTCAATCGTGCGCTGTGCCTGTCCTTCCGGGTCTAACTGGATTATCGCACCAGCAGGACAATGGGTTGGAAGAGGCCCGGATCCTTCCATTGCAGCCCTTGCAGCACTGGTTGCTGAACGTAAGGCCGCAGAAGAAGAAAGAACTAAACAACTGGCTGAAGAGCGTGACCGCAATCGGGTATTCGCCAAATCCTGCCTTCGTGGTGAGGGCTGTAATGATGCCGGAGAAGATCAGGAGCCTCATACCAATTTTGCTTCAATGGCATTTTATCAGTCTGTTTCTTCTGCCGATCCAGCATCAGATACTGATGTTCCTCAACATGCTCAGACCGCCAAGAAAAAGAAACCTGTTGAAGATATTCCAAAGCCGAAGAAGCGAAGCGCCCTGTATAAATGGCTGAACGGTAATCATGAGGAAATTGAATACCAGCTGGCAACAGCAGCAGCTACAAGTGCTGCTAATGCTCAGATGGCTGTTGAAGGTGCCAGCGTTCTTGGGTTGGTAGGTGGAAGTGCCATCACGTCAGGAACATGGGCGGTAAAACTTGGGGAAATGGCAACCGGACTCGGAAGAATAGCCGCCAGCGGTCCCGGTGCTCCCATCGCCGCAGTCGTGATGGGAATGATGCCCGGAAGACTCAATGACGGTGAACAGGATTTTATTGACCGCATGAGGCTGGAGCAAATGCGTGAAGCGCCAAGCCGCGTGCGTTATACATGGGAACAAGACGATAAAGGTAATCCGGTTCCTCATGGCTGGCATACGCCACCGGGTAAAGATATGGTGCGTGTGCGCAAAATGGAGTGGGACAGCAGCCGTAAGGCGTATACGTTCACTACAGAGGAAGATCCGCGTATTACCATCATCTGGACGCCAGACAGTTCAGGTGTCAATGTTCCTTCAAATACAGGCAACCAGAACCCGGTAAGAATACCTAACCCTGTTATTGTTGATCCGCTGCCGGAAAATACCAGTATTGATACTACAACCAGCCCTGCGCCGGAGGAAAAGAATTTTGCGGATTACATTCTTGTTCTGCCTATATCGGCTATTCCGCCGATTTATATTTATATAAACGCGGATCATAAATACTACACTCCGCCGAAAGAAAATCCTCCACTACCTGCGTATCCTGATGCCAAAAAAGCGCAAGCTAAAACACCTGTTAAGGGAGGTGGGAAACTACGTAATCGTTGGAAAGATTCAAAAGGAAAAATCTATGAGTGGGATTCTCAACATGGCACGGTAGAAGTTTATGATCGTTCAGGTCGCAATCATTTAGGTGAATTTAATCATATCACTGGTGAGCAAACAAAACCCGCAGACCCAACAAGAAAGGTGGAAAAATGACGATATCGTATACTATTGATGTATATAGTAAAGTGGATGAGGCGTTGCTTCTTGAAATTGAAATCCCAGAGAATAAACTGTCAGATGTAGCTGAAATTATGGGGTGGAGTGAAGAGGATAAAAAGGAATTTTCATTAGGAATTGGTGTTTATAATATTAATGAAAACCAAGCGATTAAATTAGAGCGCTTGCTATGTAAAAAATTCTATTCCTCTGATCACTCTCTACAGATTTCAGGCGGCAGTGTCTAATACATTACAAATATCTCTGAAGCAGCACGAAATACCTTGGGTGCTGCTTCAACTTTTATCCCTTCTCATCAATGGGATTATATAAATGACAATAAATATTGGGGCATTGATCCGTTGCTTAGGCCATCTGATCCTACCCGCGAATAGTGGGCACACGACTAAGTGAGTAAACTCTCAACCAGAGGTGACTCATGACAAAACCAGCATCAACCAATAAGAAGCCCCGCAAACAGCACACACCTGAATTCCGCAACGAAGCCCTGAAGCTTGCGGAACGTATCGGTGTTGCTGCCGCTGCCCGGGAACTCAGTCTGTACGAATCCCAGCTCTACGCATGGCGCAGCAAGATTAACAATGCCCGCAGCTCTTCCGAACGTGAGCAGGAAATGTCCGTTGAAATTGCCCGTCTTAAACGCCAACTGGCGGAACAGGCAGAGGAACTGGCCATTCTCCAAAAGGCCGCGACATCCTTCGCCAGACGTCTGAAATGAAGTATGTCTTTATCGAAAATCATCGGGCTGAGTTCAGCGTCAAAAACCTGTGCCGGGTACTGCAGGTCGCCCGCAGCGGCTGGTATGCCTGGCGTCTGCGTCGTCAGCAGATAACACCACGTCAGCAGTTCCGGCTCGTCTGTGATACTGCTGTCCGTAAGGCATTCACTGAGGCAAAACAGCGTTATGGTGCGCCTCGTCTCGCTGGCGAACTGCGTGAGTACAACGTCAAAACCATTGCCGCCAGCCTGCGACGTCAGGGACTTTGTGCAAAGGCTGCCCGGAAGTTCAGCCCGGTCAGCTACAGAGAACATGGCCTGCTGGTGTCTGAAAATCTGCTGAAACAGGATTTTTACGCGAGTGGCCCGAATCAGAAGTGGGCAGGAGACATCACGTATCTTCGCACCGACGAGGGCTGGCTGTACCTCGCGGTGGTGATTGACCTGTGGTCGCGGGCTGTCATCGGCTGCTCAATGTCGCCGCGGATGACAGCGCAGCTGGCCTGCGATGCGCTGCTGGCCTGCAATGCGCTGCAGATGGCACTCTGGCGACGTAAGCGACCGGGAAATGTCATTGTCCACACCGATCGCGGCGGGCAATACTGTTCGGGGGACTATCAGGTACTGCTGAAGCGGCATAATCTGCACGGTAGCATGAGTGCCAAAGGATGTTGTTACGACAATGCCTGCGCGGAAAGCTTCTCCATTCGCAGAAAGTGGAATGTATCCACGGGGAACGCTTTATCAGCCGGGAAATAATGCGGACGACGGTGTTTAATTATATCGAGTGTGATTACAATCGGTGGCGTCGTCACAGTGCCTGTGGCGGCCTCAGCCCGGAACAGTTTGAAAACCAGAACTTCGCTTAGGGCCGTGTCCACCTTACGTGGGTAAGATCACTACCATTGCCAACATTTTTACCAGCAAATGGGTATGGCTTCGAGTGGTTTTTAGTGAACGAGGGTGAACCTGAAGAAGGGGGTAACAAATTGATAGAAATGCAGAAAGCAGACGTCAGTGAACGTCTGCTTCCCTTAAATATGGCTCCTCTGACTGGACTCGAACCAGTGACATACGGATTAACAGTCCGCCGTTCTACCGACTGAACTACAGAGGAATCGGTTGGAGGCTTATCTTAGCGGCGAAAAAACTTTTGTCAAACCTCTATTGGAACCTTTCGTTGCGACTGTCGGTTATGTCAACAATTTGTTGTATTTACCCACAATTTAAACGCAAATCAACGTTGCAGGTTTGGCATTTCTCCCTCATCATTTAAAACGAGGTTTCAACTTTCTCTCTAAGGCACCCTTTGAACGTCTCTGCCGCAGTAAGCCAGGCCGTCACGCGCACAACCTGGTATAAAAACCGCAAAACCTACCGTGTACTGTTCTGGCGTGAAATCACCCCGCTTGCCGTGCCTATTTTTCTGGAAAACACCTGCGTTCTGTTGATGGGCGTGCTCAGCACCTTTTTGGTGAGCTGGCTCGGGGCGGATGCAATGGCCGGGGTAGGGCTGGCGGACAGCTTTAACATGGTTATCATGGCGTTTTTTGCCGCTATCGATCTCGGGACGACCGTAGTGGTGGCCTTCAGTCTCGGTAAACGCAACCGAAAACAGGCGCGGGCGGCCGCCCGTCAGTCTTTGGTTATCATGACCTTGTTCTCGATTATTCTCGCGGTGGTCATTCATCTGTTTGGCCGGGAGATTATTGAAGTGGTGGCCGGGGCCGCCTCACCGCATGTTAAAGAACTGGCGCTGACCTATCTTGAGCTGACCGTGCTGAGCTATCCGGCAGCAGCGATTGCGCTGATTGGCAGCGGGGCACTGCGCGGGGCGGGGAACACCAAAATACCGTTGCTGATTAATGGCGGGATGAACATCCTTAACATTATTATCAGTAGTATCCTGATTTACGGGGCTTTTTCCTGGCAGGGCATGGGCTTTGTCGGCGCGGGGCTGGGCCTGACGATTTCGCGTTATATTGGCGCGGTGGCGATTGTTGCGGTGCTGGCAGTCGGCTTTAATCCGGCGCTGCGTATTCCGCTCAAGAGTTATATCAAGCCGCTTAACTTCGCCATTATCTGGGAAGTGATGGGCATCGGCATTCCAGCCAGTATCGAATCGGTGCTGTTTAACAGTGGGAAACTGCTGACCCAAATGTTCGTCGCCGGAATGGGCACCGATGTGATTGCCGGTAACTTTATTGCCTTCTCGGTGGCCTCACTGATTAACCTGCCGGGCAACGCCCTGGGATCGGCCTCGACCATTATTACCGGTAAGCGTTTGGGCAAAGGTCAGATTGGGCAGGCTGAAAAACAACTGCGGCACGTGTTCTGGCTTTCGACGATTGTGCTCACCGCCATTGCCTGGGGCACCGCGCCGTTAGCCGGGCTGTTCGCCTCCTTCTATACCCACGAGGCAGAGGTAAAAGAGGTGGTGAAACACCTGCTGTGGCTTAACGCCGCGTTTATGCCTATTTGGGCTGCATCGTGGGTCTTACCGGCGGGGCTGAAAGGCGCACGTGACGCCCGATTTGCGATGTGGGTATCCATGTTCAGCATGTGGGGGGCCCGCGTCGTTGCCGGTTACATCCTTGGGATTGTGCTGGGCTGGGGCGTGGTCGGCGTGTGGTTGGGGATGTTCCTCGACTGGGCAGTGCGCGGCGTCGCTTTCTATTGGCGGATGGTCAGCGGCCGCTGGCTGTGGAAATACCCGCGCGTGAAAAGCACCTAAAAAAACGCACAGGGGATCACCGCTGTGCGTCGGGTAAATGGCCAAAACGCCCGGCGGCGCAAGCTTACCGGGTCTACGCGATCGGCAGTCCCGGTAAGCATCGCGCCACCGGGAAATCATACCCCAAGGCGATCGCGAAGACTGTAATACGCCGCCCCCATGGCGGTAAACGGAATGCGCAGCGTGCGGCCACCCGGGAACGGGTAGTGCGGCAGATTGGCAAAGGCATCGAAGCGTTCGGCATCCCCGCGCAGCAGTTCGGAAATCAGACGACCCGCTAAATGGGTACAGGTCACACCGTGGCCGCTATAGCCCTGCATGTAGTAAATGTTGTTATCCAGACGGCCAAACTGCGGCATACGGGACAGCGTCAGCAGGAAGTTGCCGGTCCAGCTGTAATCAATCTTCACGCCGTTCAACTGCGGGAAGGTTTTCAGCAGGTTAGGCATCACCAGACGCTCAATGTCCGCCGGGTCGCGCGCACCGTACACCACACCGCCGCCGTACAGCAGGCGGTTATCGCCGGTCAGACGGTAATAATCCAGCAGATAGTTACAATCTTCCACGCAGTAATTTTTCGGGATCAGCGAGCGGGCGACATCTTCGCCCAACGGTTCAGTGGTTAACACCTGCGTCCCGCATGGCATGCTGCGTTTCGCCAGTTCTGGCTCCAGCTTATCGCCGAGATAGGCGTTACCCGCCACAATCACATACCGCGCCGTAACCTGGCCTTTCGCGGTGCTGACCACCGCCGGGCTGGAATGCTGAATCTTGGTCACCGGCGACTGCTCATACACGCGTCCGCCGTTCAGGCGAATCGCATTGGCCTCACCGATCGCCAGATTCAGCGGATGAATGTGGCCGCCGCTGTGATCGAGCAGGGCACCGACGTAGCGATCGCTGTTCACTTCGCGCTTCAGTTCGCTGGCATCAAGCAGTTCAAGCTGGGTATTGCCGTAGCGTTCCCAGTTGGATTTCTGCTCTTCCAGCGTTTCCAGCTGTTTGTGGTTCATCGCCACGAACAGGCCGCCCGGACGATAATCGCAGTCAATCTGATAACGCTTGATGCGCTCGCGAATAATATTCCCGCCTTCAAACATCATGCTGCCGAGCATTTTGGCTGCGTCCGGGCCGTAGGTGCGTTCAATCACGTCGATGTCGCGGCTGTAGGAGTTCACCAACTGACCGCCGTTACGGCCACTGGCCCCAAAACCAATTCGGGCGGACTCGAGCAGCACCACGTCATAACCCATTTCCGAAAGATGCAGCGCCGAAGAAAGCCCGGTGTAGCCGCCGCCAACGATACACACGTCACAGGTGACGGATTCGGTCAGCGTCGGAAACGGTTCATACTGATTGGCACTTGCGGCGTAATAGCTGGTGGTATGTTCAGTCATGATTAAGGCTCCAGGGCAATCCAGATAGTTTTCAGTTCACTAAATTTTTCCAGGGCGTGCAGGGACTTATCGCGTCCATTGCCGCTCTGTTTATACCCGCCAAACGGCACGGTCATGTCGCCATCGTTATAGTTGTTAACGAACACGGACCCGGCTTTCAGGCGGCGGCTCATCCGGTGCGCACGTGACAGATCGTTAGTCCACACGGCGGCCCCGAGGCCATACTCGCTATCGTTGGCCAGCTCCAGCGCCTGCGCTTCGTTTTTAAAGCGGGTGACGACCAGCACCGGGCCGAAGATTTCATCCCGGCCCACGCGGGCATTTGGGTCGGTATCGACAAAAATGGTCGGGCCGATGGCTGCCGGATGGTTGCCATCGCGGCCATCCAGTGCCAGCGTGCCCTGGGTTTCACCATCGCGAATAAAACTGTGCACCGTGTCCGCATGGGCGTTATCAATTAGCGTGCCCATCGTGGTTTTCGGATCGAGCGGGTTGCCCGGCAGCCAGTTTTTGGCCTGTTCTTTCAGCAGTTCAATAAAGGTGTCTGCGATGCTCTCTTCCAGCAGCAGACGGGTTCCGGCGATACACACTTGGCCCTGGTTGTAGAAAATACCGGCGGCGGTGGTGGCAGCGGCTTTCTCGAGACTGGCACAGTCGGCGAACACGATGTTGGCGCTCTTACCGCCGGCTTCCAGCCACACGCGTTTCATGTTGCTGTCGCCCGCGTCTTTCAGCAGCTGTTTGCCGGTGCGGGTTGAACCGGTGAAGGTAATCACGTCCACGTCAGGATGCTGCGACAGCGCCTGACCCGCTTCATGTCCAAAACCGCTGATGACGTTAAACACGCCGTCCGGAAGCCCGGCATCTTTCGCAAGCTGGGCCAGACGGAGGGCGGTTAACGGGGATTTTTCGGAGGGCTTGAGGACAACGCTATTGCCCGCAGCGAGGGCCGGGCCGAGCTTCCAGCACGCCAGCAGCAGCGGGAAGTTCCACGGCACCACGGCGGCTACCACGCCAATCGGTTCCCGGACAATCAGCGCCAGGTCGTTAACGCCGGTGGTGGCGACTTCGCCATACACCTTATCAATCGCTTCGGCATACCAGCGAATAGCGCGGGCCGCGCCGGGAATATCATCACGCAGGCTATGGCGGATAGGTTTGCCGGTATCGAGTGTCTCCAGCAGCGCCAGCTCCTCGTGATGCTGTTCCATTAAATCCGCCAGCTTGGTCAACACCGCTTTGCGTTTCGCAGGCGATGCTTGTGACCAGTCACCGCGTTCGAATACTTGGCGAGCACCGCGTACGGCGAGGTCCACATCGGCTTTTTTACCGCGAGCCACCTGCGCCAGCGGGCGCTGTCCGGCCGGGTCAACAATTTCAAAGGTGCTGTTATCCTGCGCCTGGCAATATTCGCCGTTAATAAATAACCGGGTTTCAGGCGAGACATTTTTCGCTTTTTCCTGCCAGTAATTCAGATGCTGAAAGTCCATGCTGACTCCTTTAAATTCAATTCGTTAAACGGTCTCTCTCTGCTGCTAACGGCAAAATCGGGCTGCAAAACGCCCCAGGAAATAAATCCTGTAAAAAAGGCGGTGTTTTAAAATGGCCTGAGAAACTCAGGCCGGGTTTAACCCTGGATAATCAGAACGTGGTGGGGGTATGGGCACTGATGATGCGGCAGATGCCTGCCGAGGTGTTGCTGAAGCTGTGTGGTATGCCGGTGTTTATGGCATAACTTTGCCCTGCAACGAGGTGATAATCCTGGCCGTTGATGGTCAGTATGACTTCACCTTCCAGTATCGTGCCGATTTCCTCACCCTGATGTTTAATCCTCTCCCCGGTGGTTGTGCCGGGTTGGTAGGTCTCGAAGATCATCGCCAGTGTTCGGTTCGGATTTCCGTTATGAACCAACTTCATTGAAACACCCTGACTGCCGATCTCAATCAGGTCGTCCTGATTGATAACCACCTGCGGCTCATCAGGTTTTTCCGGTTCCGCAAAGAACTCGGAGAGCGACAGCCCATAAACTTTCAGCAGCTTTTGCAGCGTACTGATGGCAGGACTGACTTTGTCCTGTTCTATGGTGCTGATGGCGCTATGCGTTAATCCAGACAGTTCGGCGGCACGACGTTGAGAGAGACCCAACTGCTGGCGGATCGCTGACAAACGTTTACCCGGCGCCAGGCCGTCATCGCTCATATTGGCATTTCCTTAACTGTAGGGGTCAGAGTCGCTGTTTTTCAGCGAGGTGGTTCTGACAAGCGGTGATAAAACCTTCAAGCAACAAACGCGACAGGGCGTATTCGCTACTGTTCCATTCTGGGTGCCACTGCACGCCAAGCGCGAACGGGTGATCGTGCACGCTGGCGGCTTCCACCAGGCCATCCTGCGAGCGGGCTTCCACGCGCAGTAACGGGCCGAGCGATTTAGCGCCTTGTCCGTGTAATGAGTTAACCCAAAACGTGTTGCAACCCGGTATTAATGTCGAAAGCAATCCTCCCTGTTGAACCTGGACTTCATGTGATGGCGCGTACTGCTGCTCCACCGGGAGTTCCGGATCTTCACGATGTTCCAGGAACTGAGGCTGATCGCACAGGCGACGATACAGAGTCCCGCCGGTGGCGACAACAAGTTCCTGCAAACCCCGGCAGATGGCGAAAATGGGGATGCGCCTTTCAAGCCCGGCGGTAATCAGCGCCATGCTCAATTCATCACGCCCGGGATCGGCGTCAGGCTCATCGCCGTTTTCACCATACAGGTGCGGCTGCACATTGCTGGGGCTGCCCGGCAGGAAGATCCCATCCAGTCTTGGCAACAGCGCATTCAGCAGTTCCGGCTCTGCCAACGCATGTGGCAAGGCAATCGGCAAACCGCCGGCATGTAAAACGGCATTCAGGTACTTTTCTTGCAATGTTTGGGTCTGATGACCCTTAAGCCTGTTCCTGCACATCACGACACCGATAACTGGCTTGTCAAATATATTGCCCATGATCAACCTCACATTCTGGACTAAATTATTGCCAAACTCTTCCATATGGCTCATTTCCGTTCAATATTTTCTCAATTTAGCAGTGCGATAACCTCTTTGCAAACTCAATTTAACATTTGACAAACATTTTGGTTAGCGCCATTGTCGATAAGTGGACATTATATTTAACGGTCAAAGCAAGCGACCGGCATCCAAAGCAACGGTGGTGAATCATGGAAACCAATATCGTAGAAGTTGAGAATTTTGTTCAGCATTCCGAAGAGAGACGAAGTAGCGCGTTCGCACGCGAAGTCAAAACCTTCCTCGAGCGTTACCCCAATACCCAATATGTTGATGTCTTGCTGACCGACCTGAACGGTTGCTTCCGCGGCAAACGTATTCCGGTGTCGAGCCTGCGCAAGATTGAGAAAGGCTGCTATTTCCCGGCGTCCGTATTTGCGATGGACATTCTCGGTAATGTCGTGGAAGAAGCCGGACTGGGTCAGGAGCTGGGCGAACCCGACCGGAGCTGTGTTCCGGTACTGGGCACCTTAACTCCGTCGGCGGCCGACCCGGAGTTTATCGGGCAGATGATGCTGACCATGCTGGATGAAGATGGCGCTCCCTTTGACGTTGAGCCACGGAACGTGCTGAATCGACTCTGGCAGCAGCTGCGCCAGCGCGGCCTGTTTCCCGTGGTAGCGGTAGAGCTGGAGTTCTATTTACTTGACCGTCAGCGCGATAATGAAGGTTACCTACAGCCACCGTGCGCGCCGGGCACCGATGACCGTAACACCCAGAGCCAGGTTTACTCCGTTGATAACCTCAACCACTTCGCGGATGTCCTGACCGATATCGACGATCTGGCGCGTTTACAGCTTATCCCGGCCGATGGTGCGGTGGCGGAAGCGTCGCCGGGCCAGTTCGAAATCAACCTTCACCATACCGATAATGTGCTGGATGCCTGTGACGATGCGCTGGCGCTAAAACGACTGGTGCGTACCGTGGCGGAGAAACACAAAATGCACGCCACCTTTATGGCCAAGCCGTATGAGGAATACGCGGGCAGCGGGATGCACATTCATATCAGTATGCTGAATAGCAAAGGCGAGAACGTGCTGGCCGATGTGGATGGCGAAGATTCGAGCATCCTTAAGCGTTCACTGGCAGGAATGATAGATCTGATGCCTGCGTCTATGGCACTGTTAGCGCCGAACGTTAACTCCTACCGTCGTTTCCAGCCAGGGATGTATGTGCCGACCCAGGCGTCATGGGGACACAACAACCGTACCGTTGCGCTGCGCATTCCGTGCGGCGATCGTGACAATCACCGTGTTGAGTACCGCGTGGCGGGTGCCGATGCCAACCCTTATCTGGTAATGGCGTCAATCCTCGCGGGCATTTTGCACGGCCTGGATAACGACCTGCCGTTACAGGAAGAAGTGGAAGGCAACGGTCTGGAACAGGAGGGATTGCCATTCCCTATCCGCCAGAGCGATGCGCTGTGGGAGTTCGCACAAAACGACAGTCTGCGTGAATTGATGGGGGAACGCTTCAGCCATGTATTCCACGCCTGTAAGAACGACGAGTTGATTCAGTTTGAGCGTCTGATCACAGAAACTGAAATTGAGTGGATGCTGAAAAACGCCTGACCGGACGACGATCGCCTGGGCCCGGTAAGCATCGCGCCACCGGGCAGTAAAGAAAAAATAAGCAGCATCATACGGTCTGAGCGGAGTCAGGCCGGACGTTTTGCAGGGCAACCTGCCATTTCCCGGAGTCGCGTAATGGAGCGCTGGCGGCAACGGGTCTTCAGTTAAACGACAGATTGTATGACGAGGATGGAGATGATGCAGATGTTCAAATACCCGCACGGCGAAGGTGAATGCCGTTGCCGCAGTGACTACGACGGACCGGCGAACAGTTATAACCCGACGTTAACTCCTTTGACTCCACGACGCACCCCCAGGCTACGCAGGTTTGCACTAACGACGACATCATCGCAAACCTGGACGCGCATGGGGGGGCTTCGTCATGGCGACTAACTCCTCTCTCGAACTCCAGCCGCAGGCGGGTAAACCGCAGCTGCGCAAATCTTTAAAACTCTGGCAGGTGGTGATGATGGGTCTGGCCTATCTCACGCCAATGACGGTGTTTGACACCTTCGGGATTGTGTCCGGTATCAGTAGCGGCCACGTTCCTGCGTCCTATCTGTTGGCGCTGGCAGGCGTGCTGTTCACCGCCATTAGCTACGGCAAACTGGTGCGCCAGTTTCCTCAGGCGGGGTCCGCCTACACCTACGCGCAAAAAGCGATCAACCCACACGTCGGGTTTATGGTCGGCTGGTCATCGTTACTGGATTATCTGTTCTTGCCGATGATTAACGTCCTGCTGGCGAAAATCTATCTGTCCGCGCTGTTTCCTGGCGTCGCGCCATGGATTTGGGTGGTCGGCTTTGTGGCGATCCTCACCGCCGCCAACCTCAAAAGCGTGAATCTGGTCGCTAACTTCAACACGTTGTTCGTGCTGGTGCAGATTTGCATTATGGTGGTGTTCATCATCCTGGTGGTGGAAGGTTTACGTAAAGGCGAGGGCGTTGGCACAGTCTGGTCGCTCCAGCCGTTTATTAGCCAGAACGCGCATCTGGTACCGATCATTACCGGGGCGACGATAGTGTGCTTCTCGTTTCTCGGCTTTGATGCTGTGACCACGCTGTCGGAAGAAACCCCGGATGCGGCGAAAACCATCCCGAAAGCGATTTTCCTGACGGCGGTGTACGGCGGGGTCATCTTTATCGCGGCGTCATTCTTTATGCAGCTGTTCTTCCCGGATACCAGCCGCTTTAAGAACCCGGACGCCGCGCTGCCGGAAATCGCGCTATACGTCGGGGGCAAACTGTTCCAGTCGGTTTTCCTGTGCACCACTTTTGTGAACACCCTGGCGTCTGGCCTGGCGTCACATGCCAGCGTCTCACGTCTGTTGTATGTGATGGGCCGGGACAACGTATTCCCGGAGAAATATTTCGGCTACGTGCATCCGAAATGGCGTACCCCGGCGCTGAATGTGCTGATGGTGGGCATCGTTGCGCTGTCGGCGATATTCTTTGACCTGGTGACCGCCACGGCGTTGATTAACTTTGGTGCGCTGGTGGCGTTTACCTTCGTCAATCTGTCGGTGTTCAACCACTTCTGGCGTCGCGAGGGGCGCAACAAAACCTGGAAGGATAAAGTTCATTATCTGATCCTGCCACTGATTGGTGCGGCGACCGTCGCGGTGCTGTGGGTCAATCTGGAAGTCACCTCGTTGACGCTGGGTCTGGTGTGGGCTGCGGTCGGTGTGTTGTATCTCACCTGGCTGACAGGACGCTTTCGCAAGCCGCCGCCGCAGTTCGATGCGGCGAAAGCGGAACGGGCCTGGGAGTAATTTTTACTCAGCCTGGAGAAGAAATCGGCAAACGATTTAAAATGTGAAAAACAGCCTTTGACAAGGCGAGGGCGCATCGCTAATATGCGCCCCGTTCACACGATTCCTCTGTAGTTCAGTCGGTAGAACGGCGGACTGTTAATCCGTATGTCACTGGTTCGAGTCCAGTCAGAGGAGCCATATTTAAGAAGCCCGCTTAAGGAAACTTAAGCGGGCTTTTTGCTTTTTAGTCAGGCTACAGCGAAAAACCGATGTGCGACCCGTCCGGCATTTCAATATCCAGATTCAGCTTGCAGCCCGCAGCTTCGACATAACGTTTGAGTGAAGAGAGTTTAATATCACGTCCCTGCTTTTCCATCCCCGCCACGGTAGGTTGTTTGATGCCCAAGGTTTCAGCCATTTCTACCTGGGTCTTATCCACCTTTTCACGCAGTTTCGCCAAATTGTACTCCAGCCGGATCTCTTGATAGATAACCTCAGCCTCTGCAAGGATCTCAGGCGAAGTTTCCGCCATCAGCTGTTCCAGTGTTTTGCCCATCTTTCACCTCGATTCAAATACAGTATTCAGATATTCGGTATATTCATGATCCGCGAGCGGAACCATTGCGTCATAAAAGTGTTTTTCATCACCGACTTTATTGCCTGCACAAAGCAAAATGCCGGTACGGGTCGGTGAAAATGCGAAGAAGATGCGGATCGGTTCACCATGGCTCTGAACTCGCAATTCTTTCATATGGCTGAATCGCGAACTACGGACTGTGTCCGCATAAGGTCGGCACAGCCCGGGACCTTCTTCTTTAAGTAATCTGAGTACAGCCAGAACACGAGCCTGTCCTCTGCTGTTCAAACTCTGATGCCATCTTTCATACGTCTCGGTTGATTCAATGTTCCACACGTCATTGCTCCTTGCAATATAGGTTAAATACTATATAGGTGTAAAGCTATGTGGAAGTGTGATGACAACCCGATGAACATCCCAGACGATATTTTTAAAGCATGAATCGAGGTCCAGAATAAAATGCCTAGCCGACAGCGGATACCCAAGAGGATGCGGCGGAGGCCGCAAAAAAGGGCCATGCATGCACGCGACAAATCCTGTCATGTTAGTATCGGCATCAACCACTGCATTCCCGGTCCATGCCAATGTCAACACCAGAAGAAAAACGCTCTCCCTAATATCAGATGTGTCTTCCAGAATAGTTTCGCGCAGTTGGAAGAGCAGGCAAGGATTGATGGCAACAAGACGCTTGCCACCTGGCTGAAAAGAATATTGCGTAAGGAATTACAGTCTCGCGGGATTGAACCGAAGGGATAATCCTGGAACCTGTTGCCCGGTGGCGCGTTGCTTACCGGGCCTACAACACCAATATGCTGCGTGGTTTTGTAGGCCCGGCAAGCGTGCGCCGCCGGGCGTGTAGACGGGTCTTAACTCACCAGCACCCGAACCGGGGCGGTGGCGGCGAACAGCCACGGGCGGGCATCGCTATCGACCAACGGTGACAGCGTGTCGCGTACCTGCTGGTGATAATCATCCAGCCACTGTCTTTCGCGGTCGGTGAGCATATTGAGTTCAACCTGGCTCAAATCAATCGGGATCATGGTCAGTGAGGCAAAGCGACAGAAGCCTGGCACTGCGTCAATAACCTCCACCTGATTTTCAATCCGGATCCCATACTCGCCTTCCAGATAATAGCCCGGCTCGATGGTCATTATGTTGCCCGCCGCCAGCGGCCACAGGTTGACCTTCTTCGCAATACGATGCGGCGCTTCGTGAATAAGCAACTGATGTCCGACGCCATGCCCGGTGCCGTGATCAAAATCAATCCCCAACTCCCATAAATGACGGCGGGCGAACGCATCCAGCTGATGACCAAAGCTGCCGGAAGGGAACTGTAGCGTGATCAGCGATAAAAAGCCTTTTAGCACTGCGGTGTAGTGCAATTTACGCTGCGGATCTAACGAACCGAATGCCAGGGTGCGAGTGGCATCGGTGGTGCCGGTGTGATACTGCCCGCCAGAATCATTGAGGTAGAAGCTGTCGGCGGTGATGGCGGCGTTGGTCGCCTCGCTGGAATGATAGTGGCACATCGCCGCATTGGCTGACGCGGCGGAAATGGTGCCAAAACTCTGCTCGATAAAGGTGTCCTGCTGCTCACGGAAGGCGAGCTGTTTGGCCTGCGCTTCCAGCTCCGTGAGCGGGTTTCCGGCCGCCAGACGGGCCGGAACTTCGTGCGACAGCCAGGCCAGGAAATTCACCCACGCCGCACCGTCTTTTTTGTGGCTGTCGCGATAGCCTTCCAACTCGACCTGATTCTTGGTCGCTTTGATGAGGGTAATCGGATCGGCGGCCCAGGTCACTTCTCCACCGTGGTGCTCGACGGCAAAGCGCAGCGCGACCGGGGCGCTGTCGGCATCCAGCTGAATACGCTTGCCGCTCGCTATCTCCTGACAGCGGGATACCAGTCCTTCCATCGGCGACAGCGTCAGGCTGCCCAGCAGTTCCTGTGATAAATTCGCCGTTTTTGCCGTATCGACAAACCACTGCATCTCACCTGTGCGGCTGAGAAGGGCAAACGATAGCGGCACGGGGCTGGTGGCGATATCAGAACCACGTACATTCAGCAGCCAGGCGATGTTATCCGGCTGAGTGATCGCCAGATAATCCACGCCACGGGCATCCAGTCCGGCGGCAATACGGGCGCGTTTATCGGCGCTACTTTCACCGGCAATGGCTAACGGCATTTCGCGGATCGCACCTTGCGGGGCGGCAGGTCTGTCGTGCCACACTGCGACGAACGGGTCGTCTTTCAGCGGGATGAGTTCGCAGTCGGTCGCGTTCAGCAATTCGAACTGGCTGTTGACCATCAGCATCGGATCAAAGCCAATCCGGCTGTTGGCGGGGAGGTGGCTTTCCAGCGGATCGTTGTGCAGATGATGGATTTCCCATGCCTGCAAATCCACTTCGTTACGCACCTGCACCTGATAACGCCCATCGACGAAAATCAGGGCGTTGTCCCGAAGCACCAGTGCGACCCCTGCGGTACCCGTAAAACCTGTCAGCCAGGCCAGTTTGTTGTCATGCGGCGCGGCGTATTCGCTCTGCCAGGCATCGGCCCGCGGCACAATCATGCCATCAAGCCCCTGCGCCAGCAGGTGGCTGCGCAGGGCGGAAAGAGAGGATGCGATTTGCATTGTGTTTGTCCTGAACGTTAACGGAACGGCGGTTCGTTGAAGGTGCGTAGTTTGCGCGAGTGCAGCTTGTCGCCTTCGGCACGCAGCAGGTCAATGGCGCGAATACCAATCTGCAAATGCTCCGAAATCGCCCCTTCATAGAACCGGTTTGCCTGTCCAGGCAGCTTGATTTCACCGTGGAGCGGCTTATCGGAGACGCACAGCAGCGTGCCGTACGGGACACGGAAACGGTAACCCTGAGCGGCAATGGTGGCGCTTTCCATATCAATGGCAACCGCGCGGCTGAGGTTAAAGCGCAGCGCAGATGCGGAATAGCGCAGCTCCCAGTTACGGTCGTCGGTGGTGACCACGGTGCCGGTGCGCAGACGGTGTTTGACCTCTTCGCCCGGCATGCCGCTCACCTGCTTGGTGGCGTCATACAGCGCGCGCTGCACTTCGGCGATGCTCGGGATCGGGATATCCGGTGGAAGCACCGCATCCAGTACGTGATCGTCACGCAGGTAAGCATGCGCCAGCACGTAATCGCCGATGGTCTGGCTTTCGCGCAGGCCGCCACAGTGCCCAATCATCAGCCACACGTCCGGGCGCAGCACCGCCAGATGGTCACAGATGTTTTTAGCATTCGCCGGGCCGACGCCGATGTTGATAAGCGTAATACCCTGGCCGTCTTTGGTTATTAAATGCCAGGCAGGCATTTGGTGCTTTTTCCACGCCAGGTCCGAGACGGCGGTTTCTGGCGCTTCGGTATCGGCGGTGATCCACACCCCACCGGCGCAGGAGAGGGCGATGTACGGGCTATCGGGATCGAGGATCTGGCTGCAACCCCAGCGCACGAACTCGTCGACATAGCGGGTGTAGTTGGTGAACAGTACGAACGGCTGGAAATGTTCGACCGGCGTGCCGGTGTAGTGGCGCAGGCGGGCGAGAGAGAAGTCCACCCGGCGCGCGTCAAAATGCGACAGGGGATACAGCTCGGTAGGATGGAATAAGCCGTCTGCGGTTTCATCCCCAATCTGTGCCAGATCGGTGGTCGGGAAATGGCGCGTCAGACCTGCGCTCATTGAGCGATCGAGGGTCAGCGTGGAGCCGTCAATCACATAAGGATAAGGGATTTCGTGCTGCGACAGTTCGACGGTAATGTGCGCGCCGTAATCCTGATACAGCGAGGTCAACTGTTCCAGCAGGTAATGGCTGAAAAGCGTTGGCTGGGTAATGGTGGTGGTGTAGCAACCGGCATGGGTAAAACGGCCCCAGGCGCGGGTTTTCAGGGCGTTATGCGCTTCGCCATCCCAGGAAACCGACAGCGACGGATAGACAAATAACCCTTTGGCTCGCTGTTCGGCATCGGGCAAAACGTTGTCGTTGATGTAGCGGCCTATCGCTTCACGCAGCGCAGTTACCGATTGATTGTAGAGCGCATCGAGTTGTTTCAGCGCTTGTTCCGGTGTCAGACCGGCACCCTTATTATTCATCATTCGCTCCTTCATTCAGCTCTGCGGTGTTACCCGATAGTATGTCACAGGAATGTGAAACAAAAGCGAGAGGAAAAAGCTGAATAAAGCAGGGATTCAGAAAAGCAAAAAGCCCGCTCGAAAGCAGGCTTTTCTAAATTTGGCTCCTCTGACTGGACTCGAACCAGTGACATACGGATTAACAGTCCGCCGTTCTACCGACTGAACTACAGAGGAATCGGTTAACGGGGCGAATACTAACGAGACCCGAACGGCATGTCAAAGCCTGTCTGCACATCCGAGGTTCGATTGCTGACAATTTCAGCAAAATGCGGTTAATTGCTGAAAATAAGCACAGCACGCACCGGATTGGTGCAACTCGTCCTCCTGATGGGGCATAGCGCAATCCACTGACCGGTTACTAAAAACGCTAAAATTATTAGAATCTCTTATTCCACGGCCTGTGCAGACCTTCTGGTCCGGCTGGTCAACAACTGGCAAGCATATTGCAACTCCTCCGACAACTGAATCGCCAGCGCTGGCACTGGCATCCCGAACCGGAGGCAAAATGAACTTAAGACGACTGAAATACTTCGTAAAAATCGTCGATATCGGTAGCCTGACCCAGGCGGCTGAGGTGTTGCATATCGCTCAGCCTGCATTAAGCCAGCAGGTGGCTACGCTGGAAGGTGAGATGGACCAGCAGCTCCTGATCCGCACCAAACGGGGCGTGACGCCGACCGAGGCCGGTAAAATTCTGTATACCCATGCGCGAACCATTCTGCGCCAGTGCGAGCAGGCGCAAATGGCAGTTTGCAACATCGGGCAGACGCTGAGCGGGCAGGTGTCGATTGGGCTCGCGCCGGGCACCGCCGCCTCATCTATCACCATGCCGCTATTACAGGCGGTGCGCAACGAACTGCCGGAAGTGATGGTTTACCTGCATGAAAACAGCGGCACGGTGCTGAACGACAAATTGCTCAACGGCCAGCTCGATATGGCGGTGCTGTACGAACGCTCGCCTGTGGCGGGTATTACCAGCCAACAGCTGCTGAAAGAGGATTTATGGCTGGTGGGCACGCGGGATTGTCCTGGTCAAAGCGTGGATCTGCTCGCCGTTGCAGAAATGAATCTGTTCCTGCCGCGTGATTACAGCGCGGTGCGCGCCCGGGTTGATGAGGCCTTTTCGCTGCGTCGTCTGACGGCCAAAATCATTGGCGAAATTGAATCCCTCTCGACGCTGACGGCGGCCATCGCCAGCGGAATGGGCGTCACCGTGTTGCCGGAATCTGCTGCTCGCTCGTTGTGTGCCGCGGCAAATGGCTGGATGGCGCGGATAACCACCCCGTCGATGAGTTTACCGCTCTCGCTGAATATGTCTGCCCGGGGTTCTCTTTCGCCGCAGGCTCAGGCGGTGAAAGAAATCTTGATGTCGCTGGTCAGCCGTCCGTCGCTTGAAAATCGTGAATTACAGTTGGTCAGCTAAGCGATAGATCTAAAAAGCATAAGTTGCGGGTTTTTATTATTTGTTCGCCAGGGGCGCAGACTCTAACAATAGCGTTATGTCTGAAGGTCCCTGGAGGAAAGGGTGAATTTCCAGCAACTCAAAATTATTCGTGAGGCGGCCCGGCAGGATTACAACCTGACCGAAGTCGCCAATATGCTTTATACCTCGCAGTCCGGCGTGAGTCGCCATATTCGCGAACTGGAAGAAGAGCTCGGGATTGAGATTTTCATTCGTCGCGGAAAACGTCTACTCGGGATGACCGAGCCGGGCAAAGCGCTGCTGGTGATTGCCGAACGTATCCTCAACGAGGCGAGCAACGTGCGCCGCCTCGCCGATTTATTCACTAACGATGCCTCCGGGGTGCTGACCATCGCCACCACCCATACTCAGGCGCGTTACAGCCTGCCGCCGGTGATCAAAGCCTTCCGCGAACTCTTCAAAGACGTCAGGCTGGAACTGATTCAGGGCACTCCCCAGGAAATTGAAGCCTTGCTGCATAACGGCGGGGCGGATATTGGGATCGCCAGTGAGCGCCTGAGCAATGACCCGACCCTGGCGGCATTTCCGTGGTTTCGCTGGCATCACAACCTGCTGGTCCCGGAAGGGCATCCGCTGACTCAAACGGTGCCGCTGACGCTGGACGCTATCGCCCGCTGGCCGTTGATTACCTATCGCCAGGGCATTACCGGGCGATCACGCATCGACGAGGCGTTTAACCGCAAAGGTCTGGTGCCGGATATCGTGCTGAGTGCACAGGATTCGGACGTGATCAAAACCTACGTCGAACTGGGGCTGGGTATCGGCCTGGTGGCAGAGCAATCCGGCGATAATCAGGAACTCGGTCGTCTGACCCGGCTGGATACTCACCATCTGTTTGATGCCAATACCGTCTGGCTAGGTCTGAAACGCGGCCAGCTACAGCGCAACTACGTCTGGCGCTTCCTGGAACTGTGTAATGCGGGATTGTCGGTCGAGGAGATTAAACGTCAGGTGATGGAGCCGGAAGAAGTGGCGTTGGATTATCAAATCTAGAAACGCAAAAAGCCCGCTTAAGTTTCCTTAAGCGGGCTTCTTAAATATGGCTCCTCTGACTGGACTCGAACCAGTGACATACGGATTAACAGTCCGCCGTTCTACCGACTGAACTACAGAGGAATCGTGTGAACGAGGCGCATAGTAATGGGTGCCCTTTTTTGTGTCAACACTAAAATTAACTGCCTGATTCAACTGAATGAAATAAAGGCAATCTGTCGTTTTAGTGTACTACGCGCAGGTTACTGCTCTCATCGCTGCCATTTTCACGAATTCGCAATAACGGATCTTGCTGGTAAAAACGGCAGAAACGCTGCCATAGCGCCGGGAAGCGGGGGGCAAACAGCTCCGGTGCGCTGAAGAAGTATTCTGAGAGCACGGCGAAACATTCAGCAGGGTCGGTGGCGGCATAGGCGTCGATACTGGCGGCACTTTCACCGACCAGATCAATCTCGTCCTGAATGTTATCCATCGCCGCATGGAGGTCATGTTCCCAGCTCGCGACTTCACGCAGGGGAATCAACGGCACGCCGTTAGCCCGGTCACCGTTGCGTACATCCAGTTTATGCGCCACTTCATGCACAATCAGGTTAAACCCGGACGCGTCGTAGGAATCCTGAATGTCGAGCCAGTTGAGGACGACAGGTCCTTGCTGCCAGCTCTGGCCTGACTGTACCACGCGCTGGCTATGCACCAGACCGATATCATCTTCCCACTCATCATCGACGACAAACGGGGCAGGGTAGATCAACACTTCATGGAAGCCATCGAGCCATTCAAAGCCCAGCGACAGTACCGGCAGGCAAAACAGCATCGCGATACGGGCATTCTGCACCGGTGCCAGTTCCAGACCCTGAAGCGGGACGAGACGTTTTTGTTGCAGGAAACGATCGGCCAGCTGTATGAGCTTGAGCTGTTCTTCCGGTGACAGACTCGCCAGGACAGGAATGGCAAGAGCCTGTTCCCACGGGATATCCGCGCTATGGGGAGCGTCATGTGCTTTCCAGGGCCATTTAATCATCGTTTTGCTCGCAAACTCGTCACTTGATATCAATTAAAGGGACAGGGTCTGTTAAAATGCCAAAGAACCTGGCATCATGGCAACCACTCAGCGGAGAGATGCCGGAGCGGCTGAACGGACTAGTCTCGAAAACTAGAGTAGGGGCAACTCTACCGGGGGTTCAAATCCCCCTCTCTCCGCCATTATTCAATCAGTTACAGCAATACTTTTCAACGACCCTCGTCACAGATACTTTTTCCTCTTTCGTAATAATCAGTTTAGAAGCCGCTTATCGTTCCCGTGATCGGATTCCTCTCCTTCATACGTACTTTCAATCGTAAAAAGCGCGCACAAAAAAGCCCGCTCGCGGCGGGCTTAAACAGGGGTGAGCGGATTAGAACTGGTAAATCATGCCAATGCCGACAACGTCATCGGTAGAAATACCGTTATCACCGTAGAATTCATCGTCACCGTCCAGCAGGTTGATTTTGTAATCAACATAGGTGGAGAAGTTTTTGTTGAAGTAGTAGTTGGCACCGATATCGATGTAGTTAACCAGGTCCTGGTCAACGTAGTCAATGTTGCCATTGCCGTTGATGTTACCGCCGAGATCAACACCTTTTGAGTATACCCACGCCAGGGATGGGCGCAGGCCGAAGTCGAACTGATACTGAGCCACGGCTTCAAAGTTCTGAGTTTTGTTTGCGATACCCGTGTCGCCATACGGGGTCATGTTCAGAGTTTCGGAATACATCATCGCCAGATAGACACTGTTCGCATCATATTTGCCGCCAACAGTCCATGCTTGTGCTTCGTCGCCACCGGCAAATTTGCTGTAGCGATTATTGCCTGCGCCACTGCCTTCCTGGTCGTTAGAACGATCAGAGGAAGAGTATGCTGCACCTGCGCTAAAGCCCATACCGAAATCGTAGACGGTTGAGAGACCAAATCCGTCGCCATTCTCAAAGCGAACATCGCGGCCATTGTTTGTACCTTCCTGATCTTCGTTCGCATTGGTGCTTTCGTTCGCACCCTGGTATTGCAGTGCGAAGCTCAGGCCATCAACCAATCCGAAGAAATCAGAGTTACGATAGGTTGCTAAGCCGTTGGCGCGACCCACCATATAGTTGTCGGTCCAGGAGTAAGAGTCTCCACCGAACACTGGCAGCATATCGGTCCAGGCTTCTACGTCGTACACCACGCCGTAGTTACGTCCATAATCAAATGCACCGAAGTCGCCGAACTTCAGACCGGCATACGCCAAACGAGTCCAGGCATTGTTGCCGCCGTTATCTTCGGTGTTGTTCGCCATCATTTTGTATTCCCACTGGCCAAAGCCTGTGAGATCATTGTTGATCTGGGTCTCACCTTTAAAGCCCACTTGTACGTAAGTTGCGTCGCCATCGCTGCCGCCATTTTCAGAGAACTGATGTCGCGCATCAACCTTGCCGTATAAATCGAGTTTATTGCCGTCTTTGTTATAAATTTCTGCTGCGTTTACTGCACCTGCCACCAATAATGCGGGCACGAGAATTGCCAATACTTTTCTTTTCATTATATATTCCCTTAAATGATTAATTCTATGAATAAATGCACGTCTTTCCGAAGTGCGAATTAAATATTAGCCATGAAGTTCATTTTAATTTAAAGAAAACATGTAAATAAATTAGTTAAAATATTTCCAGTTGTGTCTATGGGCGAGTGGTATATGTTATTGTGATGAGACTGGGTTTGGTATTTATATGAGTGATTTATAATGTCTTTTTTCTGTGTTGTGACAGCGAGGAGACGGTTCGCGTGAAACATTATTGATAGCGAAAATGAATGGTGTCGACGCAATCATCATACTTATTGTAATGGGCAAAAAAAAGCCTGTTCATAGAATTGAACAGGCGTTATTAACGTTAATAAAAGTGAGTGCAGTGTAAAAACAACAAAAGGCAGTGAATATTTGCATACACTACTCATAAAATAAAGTACGAAAGCAAACTGTCCCCACGCTCTTTGGCGACCCTATAAGGAAGTATCCAAAATTTACGGATCGGCTATTTTACATTCAAACGCCTGGAGCACTCTCCTTTTGTGAAAATTGCCAGAGATCAAAACAATCGCGAATCATTCAGCCGAGAAATGCCCTGGCGCTTTTCTGCGGCGTTTTGTGCGCTATAATGTGATTTGGTTCACATTTTTTATGGCAGAAAGTAAAGATTCAAACATTTTTGCCCGAGCAGGGGAGGTTTTACTAATGGATGAAAGGCGTTCGCGCGGGCCCGGCGGCATGCTGGCGTTATGGGTGTTCTACGCCTTTTGTGGCTACTTTATTTGGGCAATGCTGCGTTACTTCTGGATTGTGAGCCAGATTGACCCGATCCCTGGCGCGACGTTGGACAGCGATCTCGGTTCGACAACGGGGAAATGGCTGGGGGCGTTGCTCGGGTTTATAGTGCTGAGTTCGGTCGGGGCCATTCTCGGGGGGATTGCCTGGTACACCCGTCCGCGCGGTGAAGAGCCGTCAGGATGATAAGCTAAAAAAATGCTATCCTCGCTGCTCTGCTGCGCACGATTAATGGGTACGAGAGAGAGGGGCGAATGACCGTGCAATCCTGGCAACACCGTTTCGAAGACTGGCTTATGCAGCACCATAATGACGATGATGCAGCACATGATATTTCCCATTTTCGTCGCGTCTGGGCCACCGCGCAACGATTATCGCAAGCGGAACAGACTGACGAACGCGTGATCCTCGCCGCCTGTTATTTCCACGATATCGTCAGCCTGCCGAAAAACCATCCTGAGCGTAGCCGGTCGTCGGTGCTGGCGGCGCAAAAAACGTTGACCATCCTGCGGGATGATTTCCCCGATTTTCCTGAGGGTCTTTACTCTGCGGTGGCCCATGCCATTGAAGCACATAGCCACAGTGCCAACATTGCGCCCCGGACGCGGGAAGCCAAAATCGTGCAGGATGCCGACAGGCTTGAATCGTTAGGCGCAATTGGGCTGGCGCGCGTTTTTGTGGTCGCGGGTAAAATGAATGTGGCGTTGTTCGATGCTGAGGATCCGTTTGCCGATTCACGCCCGCTGAATGACATGCGTTATGCCCTCGATCATTTTCAGAACAAACTCTTGCGTCTGCCCGCCACGATGCAGACCGCGCAGGGCCGGGCGCTGGCGGAGCACAATGCCCGCTATCTGGTGCAGTTTATGGCGAAAATCAGCGCGGAGTTGCAGGGTGATTATCTGGAATATGATGACGCGATTCTGGCGCGTTTTGCGCCGCAGGCCTGAGTTCAGCCGGGGAAATTGTGTTACTCTCAGCGAAAATGGTCTGGCCCGGTTACTGAAATGCAACACACACTTACTCGCACTCTCCCCACACAAGACGCGGAAATTTCCGGGCCGGACGCACAGGCGCTGCTCATCCAGCTGTTGACGATTTACGATGTCAAAACCCTGGTGGCGACGCTTAATGCGGTAGGCGAGCAGCACTGGAGTCCGGCAATTCTTAAACGCGCGACGGACAACGGCAAAATCAACCGTCGGCTGGGCGATAACGAATACGCCCGGTTAGCCGCGCTGCTGCCGCAGCCCTCCAGGGCAGCAACGCATTTTCGTTTTATCGATCTGTTTGCCGGTATTGGCGGGATTCGCAATGGCTTCGAGGCCATCGGCGGTCAGTGCGTTTTCACCAGCGAGTGGAACAAACACGCCGTGCGCACCTATAAAGCCAACTGGTATTGCGACCCGGCTGAACATCAGTTTAATGAAGACATCCGCGACGTAACGCTGAGCCACAAAACGGATATCAGCGACAGCGAGGCCGCGGCACACATTCGCAGCGTTATCCCCCAGCATGATGTCCTGCTGGCGGGCTTCCCGTGTCAGCCTTTTTCGCTGGCGGGGGTCTCGAAGAAAAATGCAATGGGCCGCGCACACGGCTTTGCCTGCGACACACAAGGCACGCTGTTTTTCGACGTGGCACGCATCATCGATGCCTGCCGTCCGGCGATATTTGTGCTGGAAAACGTCAAGAACCTCAAGAGCCACGACGGGGGGAAAACCTTCCGGATAATCATGCAAACTCTCGATTCACTGGGGTATGACGTGGCTGATTCAGCGGAAATGGGTGCCGACGATCCAAAAATTATCGACGGTCAGCATTTCCTGCCTCAGCACCGGGAGCGCATTGTGCTGGTCGGTTTCCGTCGGGATTTGAACCTGCACCAGGGCTTCACGCTACGCGATTTACCCGCGCTGTATCCTGAGCGTCGCCCGACGTTTGGTGAACTGCTGGAACCGACGGTAGACGCGAAATTTATCCTCACCCCGGTTCTGTGGAAATATCTCTATCGTTACGCCAAAAAGCATCAGGCGCGCGGGAATGGCTTCGGCTACGGTCTGGTTGATCCCACCCGGCCGAGCAGCGTGGCACGCACGCTGTCGGCACGCTATTACAAAGACGGGGCCGAAATACTGATCGACCGCGGGTGGGACAAAGCGCTCGGTGAGAAGAACTTTGACGATCCGCAGAACCAACAGCGGCGTCCGCGTCGCCTGACCCCACGCGAATGCGCGCGTTTGATGGGCTTCGAAGCGCCGCAGGGCTACCAGTTCCGCATTCCGGTTTCAGATACTCAGGCCTATCGCCAGTTCGGCAACTCGGTGGTCGTCCCTGCGTTTGCGGCGGTAGCGAAACTGCTCAAATCCCGCATTTTGCAGGCGGTTGAGCTGCGTAAGGGCGAGAAAGCCAATGGCGGACGTTCATAACCCGGCCACCCGCAGTAAAAATATGCGTGCCATAGGCACGCAGAATACCGCTATTGAAAAGCGTCTGGCTGCACTGCTGACCGAGGCCGGATTTGACTACACCGTTCAGGACGCGACGCTACCCGGTCGCCCCGATTTTGTGCTGGAAGCCTGGCGCTGCATCCTCTTTACCCACGGTTGTTTCTGGCATCATCACGACTGCTATCTGTTTAAAGTGCCGGAAACGCGCACTGAGTTTTGGTTGCAAAAAATCGGCAAAAACGTTGCGCGTGACGCCCGGGATATCGCGCATCTGAAAGCGCAGGGCTGGCGGGTGATGGTGGTCTGGGAGTGTGCGCTACGCGGGAAGCGCAAACTTAGCGATGCGGCACTTAGGGAACGGCTGGAAGAGTGGATCTGCGGCGGCGAGGGCTGCGCGCAGATCGACACTCAGGGCATTGCGGCGTTAGCCGTTACTTCTCACTCTGACAGGGTGTAGCAGGAGCGCGCATCGGGAACAGCGTCTTGCCCAGCGTCACCAGCACCACCGCAAAAATTATGATGCCCAGCGCCAGCCATTCGACAGGCGACAGCCACTCCCCGCCGAAGCTGGTGCCGAGCACCACCGCCACCACCGGGTTGACGTAAGCATAGCTGGTGGCGACCGCCGGAGAGACGTTACGGATCAGATACATATAGGCGTTAATTGCAATCAGCGAACCGAATATGGCCAGATAACCCACCGCCAGAAAGCCCGACAGGGTCGGCATCTGCGTCAACTTTTCACCGCTTAACCACGAGCCGCACATCAACACCATGCCTGCCGCCAGCATTTCGACCGCACCGGCCATCATCCCGCCGGGCAGCTCGATGCGCGAACCGTAAACTGAGCCAAACGCCCAGCTCAGGGAACCGATCAGGATAAGGATCGCGCCCCACGGATTACCGCTAAGATTGCCACCGCTGTTAAGCAAAACGATGCCTGCCAGTCCGATGGCGATCCCGAGCCACTCCAGCTTGCGGGTTTTAATCCCGAACAGATAGCTAAAGCACAGCGCAAACAGCGGCACCGTGGCGACCATCACCGCCGCAATCCCGGAGGCAACGTGTTGGTGTTCGGCAATGGTCACAAAGCCGTTGCCGATAGCGAGTAGCAGGACGCCTATCAGCGCCGCGTTCAACATCGGACGACGGGCAGGCAGCTTATGCCCGGTCAACAGCAGGTAAGCCATCAGCAGCACGCCAGCAGACAGAAAGCGCACTCCGGCCATCATCATTGGCGGCCAGCTTTCCACCCCAATGCTAATGGCAAAATAGGTCGATCCCCAGATGATATAGAGTGCAAAAAGCGCTCCAATGAGCGGTAATAGTTGTCGGCTGTGCATGACGTTTCTCAAACAATGAATTGGGCGCATACAGTTAACGGGAAAACCCGCCGTCTGGCGAGCGCTTTAATTAGCGAGCTATGTTGTATTTTTGTTGACAGTTTGTATGCTTGGGCGCGTTGCGTCTTTTGCTTCATACTGTAGGTCAGTAAGATAAATAAAAACGAAGGAGCATCATTTGGCCGGAAGCAGTCTTTTAACGTTACTTGATGATATCGCCACCCTGCTGGACGATATTTCGATGATGGGCAAACTGGCGGCGAAGAAGACCGCCGGGGTGTTGGGGGATGATTTGTCGCTCAACGCACAACAGGTGTCGGGTGTGCGTGCCAATCGCGAATTGCCCGTCGTCTGGAGTGTGGCAAAAGGTTCGTTCATTAATAAAGTGATCCTCGTACCGCTGGCGCTGCTGATCAGTGCCTTTTTGCCGTGGGCGATTACCCCGTTGTTGATGATTGGTGGCGCATTCCTGTGCTTTGAGGGCGTCGAAAAAGTGCTGCACTCGCTGCATGCGCGTAAGCATAAAGAAGACCCGCAGGCCCGTCAGCAGCGTATGGAGGCGTTGGCGAAGCAGGATCCAATGCTGCTTGAGCGTGACAAAGTGAAAGGCGCGATACGCACCGACTTTATTCTGTCGGCGGAAATCGTCGCCATCACATTGGGGATTGTGGCCGATGCGCCGCTGCTCAACCAGGTGCTTATCCTCTCCGGGATCGCCCTCCTGGTTACCGTGGGTGTGTATGGCCTCGTGGGGGTGATTGTTAAACTCGACGACATGGGTTACTGGCTGGTGGAGAAGTCCAGCGCGGTGGCGCAGGCAGTCGGTAAAGCATTGCTGTTTATCGCCCCGTGGCTGATGAAAGTACTGTCGGTGGTGGGCACGCTGGCGATGTTTTTAGTCGGCGGTGGCATTGTGGTGCATGGCATCCCCGCCTTACATCATGCGATTGAAGGGGTTGCCGCCGCGCAGGGTGGCGTCGTGGCGCTGCTGTTGCCAACATTGTTCAATTTAGTCTTTGGTTTTATCGTCGGTGCCGTGGTGCTGGCGGGTGTGAAGGTTATCTCACGGCTGCGTTCGGCTACGTAAATGTTGTTAAGCTACTACGCAAAACCCATCATTTTCGGCTATCGTGAAACAGTTTCACTCTGATACCGGAGGCAGTTATGGTCTTTTTGGTCAGTGATGAGGTTAAACCGAAAAGTGGCGGGCCGCGTATGGTGGTCACCGGGTATGCCAGCGGCATGGTTGAATGTCGATGGTATGATGGGTTCGGCGTGAAGCGGGAAGCCTTCCGCGAAGACGAACTCATGCCAGGTGACCGGCGGATTCAAGACGAGTCATGACGACCACGCCCGGCAGCCGCCGGGCGTTTTCGTTGGTCGTTAACAGGTATCAGGCAATACTCAGGGAGTTTGTGTGCCCCACGTAACACGCGTAGAAAATCCGCGCTGGCTGAACAGCCTCAGCCGTTATTCGAACCCGGGTAGGGTAGTCAACGTTTGTTTTTTTATCGTACTGCTATTCTCAACGCTGCTGACGTGGCGTGAAGTTGCGGTGCTTGAAGATGCCTACATTTCCAGCCAGCGCAACACGCTGGAAAACGTGGCCCATGAGTTGAATAACCAACTTCAGGTCAACATTGACCGGCTGACCTTTTACCGCAACGGGATGCAGGCCGCGTTAGCTACACCGCTGGCGTTTGATGGCCTGCAAAACGCAGAGAGTCAATTTCAGCAGAAACGCGAACAGCACCAGTGGTCTATATCACTGAATAACCAGCGCATGCTGCCGGTGTATGGGGTGTCGGATACCTTTGTGGAAGAAACCACGCTTCTGTCACGTGATTATCCGCTGCTCAACAACGAGCTGAGTGCGACGCTCGAAGTCGGCTATCTCCTGCACCTCTCAACGACCCTGAGGCGTACCACGCAGCAGATGCTGTACGTTTCGCGGGCTGGGTTTTATATCACCAGCAATGCGCTGGACAGAAGCAATGACGTGGTCGAGCAATACTATTCCCTGGTGACCAGCCCGTGGTTTGTCGAGCAGTCTCAACACAGCAATCCCGGACGGGCTATGCGCTGGCTAAGCTGGATGGCGGACACCCCAAACGGAGATATGCGTCGTGTAGCGCTGGCGCTGCCAGTGGATTATCAGCATTACTGGTACGGTGTATTGGCAATTGAATTTTCTTTGCAGCAGATGAAGCAGCTATTGACCGTGGCGACGCAGGGTGAAGAGGACGGCGAATTCCGTCTGTACGACAAGAAAATGAATCTGCTGGCCAGTTCAATGACCAACAATGGCACTACGCCATCGCCGTTAAGCGCACAGGAAAAAGCCCAGTTGGCGCAGGCGTTTGAGCAGGATACCCGCGGTGGATTACGCTTCACGACCCGCTATGTGAACTGGGAAAAAATGCGTAATTTCGATGGGGTGCTGGTTCGTATTCATCATCTGGATGAAGGTGTACGTGGGGATTTCGGTACTATCTCCGTGGCGCTGGGCCTGGTGTGGACCTTGTTTACCTCGATGTTGATCGTGTCGTGGGTGGTTATTCGGCGGATGGTACGCAACATGAGCACCCTGCAAGCCTCGCTGCAATGGCAGGCCTGGCATGACGGCCTGACGCGGCTCTATAACCGCAGCACGCTGTTTGATTTGGCAGGGGAGGCCGCCAAACAATGCGAAGAACAAGGGCGGCCGCTGTCTGTTATTCAGCTCGATCTGGACTTCTTCAAGAGCATCAATGACCGCTTTGGTCATCAGGCCGGAGACCGGGTGCTGAATCACGTGGCGGGGATGATCGGTTCACAAATCCGTCAGGAAGATCTGGCCGGCCGCGTGGGCGGGGAAGAGTTTTGCATTGTCCTGCCTGGCGCAACCTGGGTGGACGCCTGCGCGATGGCCGAACGTATCCGGGCGCGGATTAATAATCGAGAGATATTGATTGGCAAGAGCGCCACGCTGCGCATTAGCGCGTCGTTAGGCGTGAGTAGCAGCGACGATAAAGGGTTGTACGACATTGAGTACCTGCAATCCATTGCCGACAACCGGCTGTATCTGGCGAAGCAAAAAGGCCGAAACCGCGTCTGCTGTCAGGACGAAGATAGCCAGTGATCGAGCCCTTCGCGCCAGCCGTCAGGGCCGCTTTGCCGGGTGTGATACGCGCGTTCGGGCGTATCATCCTGCAAACGGATGCCGTCGCGGTTTAAGCCTTTTACCACCACCGCGTAATCAGTGGTGTCCAACAGGGGGGCATCGTTCGGCCCGTCGCCCAGCCCAAGCGAAAGCCGTCGAAACCCCTCCCGCTGCTGATAGCGACTCAGCAGCCAGCTTACCGCCTGGGCTTTGCCACCGCGCTCATCGAGAACGTGCCAGAAGCGTGCGCCCTGCACAAATTGCAGGCCCAGCGAGGCCAGCGTCGCGCTAAATTCAGCCATTCTCTCATCACTGTCGCGCCAGATTAGCGTTTCCGATGCCTCATGCAGGCGGGCAAGGGCCGCATGCTTCAGGTTCATTCCCGTCCATTCGGCAATCTGTTGTTCAGTAACGTCAGAGAAGGTGGTGAATTTGTACCCGTCATTTTCCCGTAACTGTTGCAGTACATCCTCAATTTCAGCATGGGGTGAGCCGGTTATCAGACGCGGGTACGCCTCGTCATCCCGCCACGCACCCGCCAGTTGGATGACTGCGCCGTTTTCGGCAATCAGCGGCTGCAGGCCCAGTCCAAGTTCTTTTTGCAGCAGCATCATCTCCGCCGCGGTTTTGCTGCTGCACAGCACCACGGGAACCTTATGCTCCTGCAAGCGTAATAGCCAGTCGCTGGCAGGCTGCCAGAGCTGGGTGTGACTGTCGAGCAGAGTGCCCTCCACGTCGGTAAACACAATCAGTGGCTGTTGCAGATCAGGCATTACTTCTCCTTAAACGTCAATGCAGGCCAGAAAAATCTTAAATACATTCATGGTAATTATGAATAATGCTTGTCTTACAAAATAATTGAGGATAATGTTTTATCCGCATCAGATTTCCTGGTGTAACGAATTTTCAAGTGCTTCCTTGCGAAGGCAAGCTTCAACCCGACCACTCCGTGGCCGGGTTTTTTTTAGCTCGCGTTCAGCGATTGACTTCACTGATGCTGAAGTCATGAATATCCAGTTCAAAGGCTTCAGCCAGCTCACGCCAGGTGTGGTATTCCCGACCGTCAACGCTGACGTGATGGGTGGAATCCCCGGCGCGGTGTACTTCACTTTCGCTGATTTCGTTGATGGCATCCAGCAGGGCATCCACATCAACGTTCACCTCGCGTTTGGCCGTATCGCTGTACTCTTTGGCAGTTTTCATCAGAGGCTCCTCTTACATGGACAACAGCATTACCCAGAACAAAGTATAGTCGGTCGAAAAAAACAGCCATTGGCAGCGCAGACGCTGTCAGCGCGGAGGTTTTGTTCTACACTGGCTGAAGTAAAAGACAGGAGAAAAGGTATGCAGGTTAACGATCGAGTAACGGTCAAAACGGATGGTGGCCCGCGTCGTCCGGGCGTGGTACTGGCTGTGGAGCAATTTAGTGAAGGAACGATGTATCTGGTTTCGCTGGAAGATTATCCGATGGGGATTTGGTTCTTTAACGAAACGGGCCATCAAGATGGCATTTTTGTTGAAAAAGTAGACTAGACGATTTTCCACTGGCGGAGTGTTTCCGCCAGTGCTGTACGCATTCTCAGCGCATATTGACGTAGATCCCGCTTGTTACATTATCTGTCAATCGGACAACATGATAAATAACCTGCTTATTGTGGGTTTTTATTTTCTTTTTAATATTACCTTTATGTGATGATACCGTTTTTGCCTTAATATTCATCTGGTCGGATATCTGAATCGTTCCTTGTCCCGACATCCACATTTTCAACATACTTGATTCGGTCCGGCTCAGTGACAATGTCGGGATCTTTACCCGACTCACATTGTCGCTGATCTTCTGTAGGTAATCCGCCAGAATGCCGTCTAATGACTCAGGCTTAATCGACTTCGAACTAATTAACAGATTATCTCTGACCAACAGATACTCATCAAAATGAATATTGGCAATTGCCATAAATACGATAAACAGTGTCCTGGGGTGTTGATTAATGATCTGCTTAATATGCTGACTGCTTTCTGTATCGTGGATAAAACAGTCTTCATTAATGAACACGACAGCCGGGTGTAGCGCCCTGCAGGCCTCTTCAAGCTCACTGATGGTCTCAACGTCGCCGATATCACGTTTCCTGATGCCCCGGCTGGTCAAGTACCCGGTTAATCCAAGCCGGGTGTAACTGCATAGATCCATAATAATCGTTGACATGGCAAACCCTCACTCAATGCATAACGATAATTAACCCAAGCCCGATTACTTCTTATTTGTCACCGTACGCTAAACCAGCAGTTTCAAAGAACATGACAGAGAATCGGGCGACCTCAACTATCCCGTAAAGTTACGTATAATTTGCCAGGAAACATCTTAAAGTAAAGTAAATGTTAGGATGTGTGAGAGACCTAAAAACAATTAACCCGCGCCAGAGTTATCCTGGAAGATGTTTTTGCAGAGTGGTTTTAAGAATATCCTTAGGATGCCCATTTTAATATTAAGGGAAACTTATCTTAGGTAACTCACTGATAATATCTGCCAATAGATCGAATATTTCGCTGAACAAATGTTCGCAGAAAGGGGCGATGAGCGGCATTAACGCAGCCATCAAAATAATGCCCACGGTCAGGGTTATCGGGAAGCCGATAACAAACACCGACAGTTGCGGGGCCATGCGGTTCAACATCCCCAGCGCCAGGTTAATGGTCAGCAGCAGGGTGATAACCGGCAGGGCCAGCATCAGGCCGTTGAGGAAGATAAGCCCTCCAGCGCGCGTCAGGGCCATAAACGCATTGCTGTTCAGCGGTTGGCCGCCAATCGGCAGGGTATGGAAGGTATCTACCAGCATCGAAATCAGCCACAGATGGCCGTTGAATACCAGAAACAGCAGCATCGCCAGCATATCCATAATGCGCGCGAGGACTGGCATACTGAGGTGGCTGCTCGGGTCGACAAAGGTGGCGAACGACAGGCCCATTTGCAGGCCGATAATTTCCCCAGCGGTACGCACCGCGGCGAAGGCAAACTGCATGGTGAAACCGAGGGCAATGCCGATCAGAATTTGCTGCATCGCCAGCCACAGCGCGTTGGGTGAGAAAATCGTCACCTCGGTGGCGGGCAGGGAAGGCGCGATGATAAAGGTAATGATGACCCCAAGTCCCAGCTTGACGCGCTTCGGTACTGATTTTTCACTCAGAATGGGCGCGGTCGAAATCAGCGCCAAAACCCGCAGCAGCGGCCAGAAATAGAGGCTAAGCCAGTGCAGCCATTGGTCGCTTGAGACATGTAACATCCCGCTTATCCGATGATGTACGGCAGGTTGGTAAACAGCGTGCGCACGTAGTCCAGCAGCAGGTTCAGCATCCACGGGCCCGCCACAATGATAGCGATGAACACGGCGATAATTTTTGGAATGAACGACAGGGTCATTTCGTTAATCTGGGTCGCGGCTTGCAGAATACTGATCAGCAAGCCGGTGACCAGCGCCACCAACAGCAGCGGGGCAGCCAGGGCCAGCGCGACTTTCATCGCTTCCGTGCCAAGCATCATTACTGATTCAGGGGTCATGGCGGCACTCCTTAACTGTAGAAACTTTGGGCCAGCGACCCGACCAATAGCTGCCAGCCATCCACCAGTACGAACAGCATCAGCTTGAACGGCAGGGCAATGGTGGCGGGAGGCACCATCATCATCCCCAGCGCCATCAGCACGCTGGCCACCACCAAATCGATAATCAGGAACGGAATGAAAATGGTGAAGCCAATCTGGAACGCCGTTTTCAACTCGCTGGTTACGTAGGCGGGAAGCAGGATACGCATTGGCACCGCTTCCGGGCCCTGAATAGGCGGGGTATTTGCCAGCCGGGCAAACAGGGCTAAATCGGCTTCGCGCGTCTGGCGCAGCATAAATTCACGCAGCGGTTGCGCGCCCTTATCAATCGCCTGTTCGAGGGTGATTTTGTCTTCGGTAAACGGCTGATAGGCATCGGCGTAAATCTTGTCGATAACCGGCGACATAATGAAAAAAGTCAGGAATAGCGCCAGGCCGAGCAGCACCTGATTGGGCGGCGCGGAGGCGGTGCCGAGCGCGCTGCGCAGCAGGCCAAACACGATGATGATGCGCGTAAAGCTGGTCATCATCAGCAAAATGGCGGGCAGGAAGGTCAGCGAGGTGATAAACACCAGCGTCTGCACTGGCAGAGACCAGCTCTGACCGCCGTTTGGCAACGGCTGGCTGACGAGACCCGGTAGCTGGGCAAAAGCCGCCGGAGACAACAGGAATAGCGTGACCAGCGAAAGGGACAACAGACGGCGCATCAGAGTCTCCCTGGACGCTTGATAACGGATTTCATCAGTGAGGCAAAATCAGGGGTGTCCGCTTTTGGCGCATCGGGGTCGATGACCGTCGGCGGCAGTTTATGCAGCAGTGTGACCTGACTTGCGGTGACACCGAGTACCAGACGGGCATCTTCCACATCGACGATCACCACTCGCTCACGCTGGCCGAGAGCTGCGCTGGCGCTGACTTTCAGCTCTTTGGTTGCAGAAGTTTTCACCCCGCTAATGCCAAAGCGTTTCGCCAGCCAGGCCGCGGCCAGGATCAGCAGAATAATCCCCAGCAGCGCGCCGCTGACTTCCATCAGCCCAGAAGAGGGGGCGGCCATTGGGGCCGGTTGGATCATGCCTGACTGGGGTTTCATCTTAACGACTCAGACGGCGCATACGCTCGGACGGCGTAATGATGTCAGTAATACGTACGCCGTATTTATCGGCGACCACAACCACTTCGCCCTGGGCAATCAAATAGCCGTTGATCAGAATATCGAGCGGCTCCCCCGCCAGACCGTCCAGCGACACCACCGAGCCTTGCGTCAGGCGCAGCAGCTCTTTAATGGTCATCCGGGTGCGGCCCAGTTCAACGGTCAGCTTGACCGGAATGTCCATGATCAGATCGATATCCTGCAAGGTGCCGCTGACGTCGCCGCCGCCTAACTGCTGGAAGACCGCATCCGCCGCGCTTTTGCTGCTGGTGGTTTTCTGTTCGCTCAACGCTTCAGCCCACAGGTCGTCCATGTCGCCGTTATTCTCATCGGACGGATTATTCATATCACTCATTTGGGCTGTTCCTCATTCAGCGAATTCAAAATCGGGTTGATCAGATGCTCTACGCGCAGCGCGTATTGACCGTTCACCGTGCCGTACTGGCTGGTCAATACCGGCACGCCGTCCACATGGGCAATAATGCGATCCGGTTTATCGATAGGCAGCACATCCCCGGGCTGGAGTTTCAAAATCTGCGACAGGCGCAGCGAGGTCTCGGCAAAGTTCGCCACCAACTCCAGCTCGGAGTGCTGCACCTGGCGCACCAGGTTTTCACGCCAGTTCTGGTCTTCGCTGCGGGAGTTTTCCAGCGGCGGGTTAACCAGCACCTCACGCAGCGGCTCAATCATGCTGAACGGCAGGCAGATATTGAACTCACCGGTCAGGTTGCCAATTTCCACATGGAACGGGGTGTTGACCACAATGTCGTTCGGCGAAGTGGTGATATTGGTAAATTTCACCTGCATCTCAGATCGCACGTACTCCACTTCCAGGGGATGAATCGCTTTCCATGCGTCGCTGTAACCTTCCAGCGCCAGCTTCAACATACGGTTTATCACTCGCTGTTCGGTGTGCGTAAACTCACGACCTTCTACTTTGGTCGGGAAACGCCCATCGCCGCCGAACAGGTTGTCCACCGCGATAAACACCAGGCTTGGCGAGAACACAAACAGGCCCGTGCCGCGCAGCGGTTTCAGGTGGATCAGGTTCAAGTTGGTCGGCACCGGCAGGTTGCGGGCAAACTCGTGATAGGGCTGAATGCGGATCGCGCCGACGGTAATGTCCGGGCTACGACGCAGCAGGTTAAACAACCCCATCCGGAACTGACGCGCAAAGCGTTCGTTGATAATTTCCAGCGCCTGTAAACGCTCGCGCACCACGCGACGCTGGGTATTAGGGTCAT
Source organism: Scandinavium lactucae (assembly GCF_033843265.1). Classification (NCBI taxonomy): domain Bacteria; kingdom Pseudomonadati; phylum Pseudomonadota; class Gammaproteobacteria; order Enterobacterales; family Enterobacteriaceae; genus Scandinavium; species Scandinavium lactucae. The sequence continues at coordinate 237,525 of NZ_JAWXRD010000027.1, read as the reverse complement.
AGGGACGAATGTCACTTTCGCCGGTTGCCCCGGCTTGCGGTTCGTCGCTCTTCTCGCTGTCGCCGTTCAGCAGCGCATCAATTTCGGCCTGAGAAAGAATACTGTCGCCCATGGGATTACCGGAGTATGAAAGCTGTATACAGCACGTCAGTCACTTCCTGCTTCGGCTGGCCCGCCACCAGAGGCGGCGCAAGTGTCTGTTTAATGGCGTTCACCAGATCCTGTTTCCCGGTATCGGTCGCCAGTTTGCTGGCATCCTGACGGGAGAACAGCAGCAGTAAACGGCTACGGACTTCCGGCAGGTATTCGTTCAGGCGCGTACGGGTCGCTTCATCTTTCAGACGCAGCGTAATACCCACGTAAAGCACGCGATCGGCGTCACCCAGGTTCACCGTGAAGGTATCCAGCGCCCAGAACACCGGAGCCGGGGGGGGCGGGACTTCTTTTTTCGCATCGGCGGTAGGGTGCTGCTGCAGTCGCCAATAGCTATAGCCTGCGGTGGCGCAGGCGGCGAGCGTCACCAGCACCAGCAGCGGGATCCAGATTGAACGCTTACTTTTCTTTGAGATCGCGGTGTCTGTCATCTGTTACGTCTTTCCTGTATTCGGTACTGCTTATCGGGTGATTATCCCGACTTAAGTCCAGCGCAAAGGGTGGAAAAGACGGGAATAATCGTGCTACCTCTGGCGTTAGGCGAAGGTGTCGACGGTGCCGTTGCCCCGGACCTGCGCCTGTAGGCTGGCAGGAACGCTCAGCATCTCTTCATCATCGGCAGGAAACGCGCGACCTTCAGAAGAACGTGGCGAGGAGTGCTGCCCGAAAGAGGACTGCTGTTGCTGCCCGGCAAAACTTTCGCTGCTGACGTTGCTCTGCGACAGCTGGATACCGTTATCGGCCAGTTGAGTTCGCAGCGTCGGGATAGCCGCTTCCAGCGCCGCGCGCACGTGGCTGTGCGGAGACACCATCTGAATTTGCGCCTGGTTATCCTCAATCTTGAGGGTGATGTTGACCTGGCCTAAGTTTTCCGGGTGCAGCTTCAGCTCGGCGGTCTGCTGGCCCTGACGGGTAAACAGGGTAATGTGCTGGCTGACGTTCTGCTGCCATTCCGGGGTGCCGAGCTGGGAATTGACCGTTACCACCGGATGGGTGTTCACCGTCGCGGTGGCGTTGCTGATAACTGGCGCGACGTTGACCGCAGGCGCGGCGGCAGAGAGCGAACTGTCGGCATCAGCTTTCGCGGCGGCAGCCGCAACCAGCGGCGAAGTCTGGTTAGCCGGGCTGTCATCTGTCTGAACCGCGTGTAGCCCGTGGGTCGGCAAGCCCTGAGCTAATGCTTTGCCGCTGTCATGCCCGGAGAGGGCGGTGCCGACCGGGGTTGCCGTGGTAGCGAAGTCCGCAAATCCTTTCCCGCTACTGGCATTGGTCGTTGTAATGGCGGTATTGGCAGGCGAGGTCGGCAGCGCCGCGGTGACGGTCGTGGTATGCGGCAACATCGCCATCAGCGCGCTTAACCCGGCCATCTCTTCCTCGCTGAGGGGCGGCTTGTCGTCGCCGTTGGTCAGGTCTTTCGCCAGCTGTTTCACCACGTCGCTTTTCACTTCCGGCGTTAAGGCGCTCAGCACCGACTGCGCGTCGGCCTGGGCCGTCACATCGACTTTTTGTGTTGCGTCATCCGCCTGCTGAGCCAGCAGTGTGCTCAGGGTGGTTTTGGCCTCACCCTGCGGCAGTTGCTGGCTGACGGCCTGCAAATCGGCGAGGCTCAGCGGGCCGTCTTTCGCCGCGGTCTTTCCGGACATTGCGCCAGAGAGTAGGGCGAAAAAGTCCTGCGCCCCGTCGGCTGCGCCGGTCGTCGCCCCGGTCTGAGCAGAAGCGGTGAGGTCGGCATCACTGACGACAAGTTTCGGCAGAGTAATCATTCGGGTTTCCTTAAGGTGGCACGCTGGGCGAACTCATCCATTTTTTTCTGGTCCAGACGGTTTTCTGCCAGCAGCGTGGCCGCAGCCTGTCTGTCCTGTAGCGTCTGCCATGCCTGCAAACGCTGCTTTTTCTCACGCCAGGCGTTGAGCGCCTGTTCAACTCGACGGTTCCACTGCAACAGCTGCTGGCGATGCTGGTCGATAGCCTTCTCCAGGGTCTGAATAAACTGCTGATAGTTCTGCCAGCGCAGGCTGGCCATCCCCTGAGACATGTTGTCGTTCAGGTTATTCTGGTACTCAAGCTGGTAGTCCATCAGCATCTTCAACTGCTCTTCCGCCTGCTGACAGCCCCGTCGCATCTCGCCCAATTGCAGGGCGGCATTGTCGACATCTTTTTCGGCCAGTTCTTTCAGCGTCACTAATGCGCCATGTTGTGCCATGATGGTTTACTCCTGCTAACTCAGGCCGCCGGGAAGATAATCTCTAACGCCTGAAGTGAATCTTCCCAGTCTGCCTTCTCGAAAATACCCTGTTGCAGAAACGCCTCCAGCTGCGGCCACAAGGCAATGGCCTTGTCGAGCATCGGATCGCTGCCTTTGGCATATGCCCCGACGCTGACCAGGTCGCGGTTGCGCTGGAAGCTAGAGAGCAGTTGTTTGAAGTTTCTTACCCGCGCGTAGTGCTTCTCGGTGATGAGGGCAGTCATGGCACGGCTGATAGAGGCTTCGATGTCGATGGCCGGATAGTGGCCCGCTTCCGCCAGACGGCGGGACAGCACAATGTGGCCGTCAAGGATCGCGCGCGCGGAGTCGGCGATCGGATCCTGCTGATCGTCGCCCTCGGTGAGCACGGTATAAAATGCAGTAACTGAACCGCCGCCGCTGATGCCGTTCCCGGCGCGTTCGACCAGCGCAGGCAGCTTGGCAAACACCGACGGTGGATAGCCTTTGGTGGCAGGCGGTTCGCCGATAGCCAGCGCGATTTCACGCTGAGCCATCGCGTAACGGGTGAGTGAGTCCATGATTAGCAACACGTGCTGACCCCGGTCACGAAAATCTTCGGCAATGCGTGTGGCGTAGGCGGCACCCTGCATTCGCAGCAGCGGCGACACGTCCGCCGGGGCGGCGATCACCACCGAACGGGCGCGGCCATCGGCCCCGAGAATGTTCTCGATAAAGTCTTTCACTTCACGGCCACGCTCGCCGATTAGCCCAACGACGATAACGTCGGCCTGGGTATAGCGGGCCATCATCCCGAGCAGCACGCTTTTGCCGACGCCGGACCCGGCAAACAGGCCCATACGCTGGCCGCGTCCGACGGTGAGCAGAGCGTTAATCGGGCGCACGCCAGTGTCGAGAACGTGTTCGATGGCGGTACGCTGTAACGGGTTAAACGGTTGGGTTACCAGCGCCCCGGTTTCGGTGGTATCCGGAGCCGGTAATCCGTCGAGCGGTTTTCCCGCGCCGTCGAGCACGCGCCCGAGCAGCGCCGGGCCGAGTGGCAGCTGTTTCCCGCTGTGCAGACCGTCGCCGGAGGCGTTCCGGGCATATACGCGTGCGCCGGGCAAAATGCCTTCCACTTCTTCCAGTGGCATTAAAAACAGGCGCTGACCGTTGAAACCGACCACTTCGCTTTCCACTTCGCGCGTTTCGCCCCCATCCTGACGCTCAATCACACAGGTCGCGCCGAGCGGCAGTTGCAGCCCGGTGGCTTCCAGCACCAGCCCGGTGGCGCGGGTTAAGCGCCCATAGCGGCGCACCGACGGTAGCTGCGTCATTTTGGTCTCGACGTTATCGAGCGTGTTGAGCCAGCGGGTCAGGCGCGCGGTCATTACACGACTCCCGGAGCGGCCAGGCGGCACAGCTCTTGCCAGCGGGTGGCGACGCTGGCATCCAGATCGCCTTCATCGGCTGACACTTTACAGCCGCCGTGATGCAGCGACGGGTCGCCGCGCAGCCGCCAGCCGTGCAGGCTCAGCGTCGCGCCAACCATTTCCTCTACGCGTTGCAGATCATCGGGATGTACGCGCAGCTGCGGCTTGCCGCTGAACAGCGGTTCCTGTTGGAGCAGTTCCTGAATCTGTTTGATCAACGCCGTGTTATCGACCATCGGAGCCTGGCCGATCACCTGGCGGGCGGCTTCCAGCGCCATCTGCATCAGACGCGAGGGAATCACGCTATCGAGCGCATCGAGCGTGTGCTGGAACTCGCTCACTAACTGTTGCATTCGGGCGTGGAGCGGCACCTGTTGCTGCTGGGCCTGCGCCAGACCTTGTTCCAGCCCTTGCGCTAATCCTTCCTGATAACCCTGCGATTCCCCGGCGGCGCGACCTTCCGCCAGCCCGGCATTGTAGCCCTGTTCATGGGCCTGCATCTGGATCTGCGCCAGCAGCTGTTGCTGCTTTTGCTCCTCGGAAACTTCATCTACCGGCTCATCGGCGGGCCCGATGAGTTCCGCCACCAACGCCTGCATCGGCGGGGTCAGATCGTCAGGCTGCCAGACTTTCCACGGCGTTGAATCAGACATAGGTGTCGTCTCCGCTGCCAATCACCATCTCGCCGGTTTCGGCCAGACGACGCACAATAAGCAGGATGGCCTTCTGTTCGTTCTCGACCTGCGACAGGCGAACCGGGCCACGGTTGGCCAGATCGTCGCGCAGAATGTCGGCGGCACGCTGAGACATATTGCGCAGGAACTTCTCGCGCAGCGGCTGCTCGGCACCTTTGAGCGCGATAAGCAGGGATTCGGAATCCACTTCCTGCAACAGGCGCTGGATGCTGCGATCGTCCACTTCGACCAGGTTTTCGAACAGGAACATCTCGTCGATGATTTTCTGCGCCAGTTCGCCGTCGAATTCGCGCACGGCGGTAATGACCGCTTCTTCCTGCTGGGTTTTCATCAGGTTGATAATTTCGGCTGCGGTTCTCACGCCGCCCATTTTGCTGCGCTTGAGGTTCTGGCCGTCGAGCAGGTTGTTCAGCACTTCGGTCAGCTCGGCCAGTGCCGCGGGCTGCACGCCGCCGAAGGTGGCGATACGCAGCATCACATCGTGACGCAGACGCTCGTCGAACAGCGCCAGAATATCCGCCGCTTGCGCACGTTTGAGGTGTACCAGGATAGTGGCAATAATCTGCGGGTGTTCGTCGCGAATAAGGTCGGCGGCGCTCTGCGGCTCCATAAAGTTGAGCGTTTCCATCCCGCTGGTGGTTTCGCGGGTTTCGAGAATATCTTCCAGCAGGCTGGCGGCACGCTCTTCGCCCAGTGCCTTCACCAGCACCGAACGCAGGTATTCGTTGGCGTTGACGTTCAGCGCCGCGTACTGTTCGGCTTCCTGTTCAAACTCCGCCAGCACGTCGGTCAGCTGTTTATTGGAAATCTGACGGACGTTAGCCATCGCCGCACTGAGGGTTTGCACCTCGCGGGTGTTGAGGTGTTTGAACACCTCTGCTGCGCGGTCTTCGCCAATGGTCATCAACAGGATGACGCTTTTATCGGTGCCTGAAAGGGTGTTACTCATGGTCGTTACTCATCCACTGGCGAATGACCAGCGCGACGACGCGCGGATCGTTGTCTGACATTTCGCGAATACGCTGGCTCATCACTTCGGCGCTCAGGCGCTGGTTAGCCCGGCGACTCTGCTGCTGCTCATCTTTGCTGAGACGGACTTCTACCGCTTCGGCGGTTTCACGCTCGATTTGGGCTTCTGCCAGGGCGGCTTTGGCGATTTCCTCGCGGCGCACTAACTGAGGACGTACTGCTTTACGCCACAGGATCCACGCCACCAGCGCAATCAGCACCCAGCGTCCGGCAGACAAGAGCTGATCGATAAACGACTGCTGTTGCCAGAACGGCAGCTCGCCACCGGATTCATCGCCTGCGGTGAACGGCGAATTAACCACGTTCAGGGTATCGCCCCGGTTGGTCGAATAGCCCATTGCTTCGCGGGTCAAATCTTCAATCTGTTTCATTTGATCGGCGGTCAGCGGTAGCGGCTTGCCGTCCGGCAGATTTTTGTAGTTCACCACCACCGCCACCGACAGGCGCTGGATATCACCCACGTTCATCTTGGTGTGACGGATGGTGCGGTCAACTTCGTAGTTAGTGGTTTCGTTTCGAGACGAATTGCGCGGTCCGCTCTGGGCGGTGTTGCTGGTACTGCTCTGCTGGCCCTGCGCGCCGTTCTGTTGATTAGCCGGCGGGGTCGAGATTGGCGCATTGGGCGCTGGGGCAGGGGAGTTCGACAGCGCGCCCGGTACGCCGCCCGGATTCTGGCCGCCAATCTGCTCGCTTTCATTCACCTGACGCGAACGCATCACCGACTTGCTGGCATCGCCATTCGGGCTGTACTGCTCTTCGGTTTGCTCTTTATTGTCGAAGTTGATCTGCGCGGTGACCTGCGCGTGGACGTTCCCGGTGCCAACAATCGGCGACAGAATGGATTCGATCCGGCGCTGGACGCGGCTTTCAACATCGGAGGCGTATTTCAGCTGCGCGTCATTAAGGTCACGATCGCCGGTATTGGACTGGGTGAGCAGATGACCGCCCTGATCAACGAGGGTGACATTACCCGGTGGCAGGCCCGCCACCGCGCTGGAGACTAAATGCACTACCGCCGCAATCTGGCCTTCGTCGAGCGCGCGGCCCGGTTCGAGATTCAGGGTGACGGAAGCGGACGGGAGTTTCTGTTCACGAACGAACAGCGACGGCTTCGGCATCGCCAGATGCACTCGCGCGCTTTTTACCGGACCGAGCGTTTCGATGGTGCGGGCCAGTTCACCTTCCAGCGCACGCTGGTAGTTGACCTGCTCGCTGAACTGGCTGATACCGAATTTTTCCTGATCCAGCAGCTCAAAGCCCACAGCGCCACCTTTCGGCAGCCCCTGCTGGGCAAGACGCAGACGCAGTTCGTGGACTTTATCCGCGGGCACTTCAATTGCACCACCGCTATCGGTAAAGCGATAGGGGACGTTCATCTGTTGCAACTGGGTGACGATGGCACCGCCGTCCTGATCGGTCAGGTTGCTGAACAGCGTGCGGTAGTCGGGCGCTTTTGCCCACAGCACCAGCGCGACAATAATCGCGACGGCCGCTGCGCTGGCCACCATTAAAGGGATTTTCGGGTTAGCGCGCAGGCGAGTGACCCACTCCGGCATTTTCGTTGGTGTCGTGGTCGTGGCTGTCGCGCTCATTGCGCACCTCGTGAATCCAGGTCGATGGCGTTAAACGTGTACAAAAGCAAGGCTGACTCCCGGTCGGCAAAGGCAAAGTAGTAGCGATGCCATTATTTGCCGTTCCCGAATTTTCTATGGCTCAAATAGTCGGGTTTTTTAACGTTAATTAGCGCCTTTATCTCATTGACAAACTGCTAATCTCATCCTCCATGACATCGACCAGGGGATAAACATGGCCATTACGGGTATCGAAGGGGTAGTGACGCAGATGCAGGCCGCAGCCAGCGTGGCGCGGAATCAGCAGCCGGAAGCACAGCCGGGCATCAGCTTTGCCGGACAGCTCAACGCAGCACTCGATCGCATCAGCGACACGCAAAACAGCGCCAAAGCGCAGGCTGAGAAATTTGCCTTAGGCGAGCCGGGGATTGCATTGAATGATGTGATGACCGACCTGCAAAAATCCTCTGTGTCGCTACAGCTGGGGATTCAGGTGCGGAATAAGCTGGTGTCGGCCTACCAGGAAGTGATGGGCATGCAAGTTTAGGTTATCTAACCTAATGATATTTATAATTAATAACCATCCGATCCCACGGCGTGGGGCATGAATGGGGCAAACTCACTCAATTTCTGGTTCAGGATGAGCACCTGGTCATGGTTGTTTTCCGCCATCCAGGATCCGGACACCACGTGGACCATTTGCTCGTTGGTTATCTGAAAGAAACATTTTCGATGAACGTACGTCAGGTATGCAGGACGTTATCGCAGAGCAGGGCTTTGTATTTTACCAACCGTAATACGCGGCGTGATGAACCCGTGATCAGGTAGTGACTTAAATAGCGGAGCGTTACACACGATATGGTGTTTAAGCACCTGTTTTGGGTTCTGTGCAGGCAGGGCCACGCCTCGAATCATAAGCGCGTTCGTCTGATTTATTTCGTGCTGAAACTGAATTTTCGTCGTAAGGCAACGCAACGTCCTTCGGTGCGAAACTCGGACCCACTGGCGACGTCTATAGCATTTAAGATTTTATTCACAATATTCTGGTGTGTAGCAGAGGATTCAGGACTTTCAATGTGGTAGATGATTATTACCGCGAGGTTCTTACGATAGTAATCGATTTGAATATTCTGGTTTGGCGAGTAATGAGAGTGTTAGACAGGATAGTGGCGAGTAGCGGATATACGCTGAAGATACGGATGGATAACGAGCCAGAACTGATATTACTGGCACTGATGCAGTTTGCCGAAGAACATGGTATTTTTCTGGGTTATTATCTGTTCAGAACAATGAAAGAAGCGCGGGAGATCACGGAGTGCTGGTTGGCTGAATATAACAGTGAGAAGCCTAATGAATTTCTGGATAACCTGATGCCTGAATAATACCTGCTTATAGCTGAAATTCCGGATATTTCAAAATGTGCGTGGAACTAAACAAGTTTAATTACAGGCACATCTCACAAAGATAGTGATCCCCAAGGTTAACGATACGGTTCAATCTGGTTGTGCCGTATTTTTTGTGATCTTCTTTCTAAGAATCTATAGCTTAGGCACGCAGAAATAATTGCCATGAGAATACCCATTGCTGCAATAAAATAATGATTTGTTATATGATCAAGTAACAGGTACTTCGTCATCAGGAAAATGGGTAAATGACATAAATAAAGCGAGAAGGATATATCCCCAAGGGCTTCCAGTGGCTTACTGAAAGGGCCTAGTACAGGCTTTTCATAAAATGTGACGCTAAAAAAAGCTAATGCCAAAATCAATGCGATGATTGTATGCGCTACTCCACCAAATATTTTATATGGATAGGAAAGATAGCATGCGGAAAAAATTGCAAGGCTGAAGATTGTTGTTACGACAATTATCGGAAACTGATTGAGTTTTTTTGTGATACTATCACACGATGTGGTTTGAGTGAAGAACCACAGTAATAAACCAATAAATAACCCATTTGCTCTAAACATCCACCATGTTTTTATCCCTCCAGGTACAGCAGTAAAAGCGAGCAAAAGAATAAGGCACGGAAACCATCTGTGACGTACGGTCAGTGCGACAAGTAGAGGAAGTAGGATGTAGAATTGCATTTCGACACCCAGCGACCAAAAATAACCAAAAACTGTAGGGTGTGTGGCATTGTAAAAATTACCTGTGAACGTAATAGCTCCGAAAAAAACACCAAGAATTTGTCTGAATTCTTTGAAATATTTCAGGTCAAGCCATATCCAGCTAAACAAAAGGATGAGGGTAGCCCAAAAAAAACAAGGGGAATAGAGCCTCAGGATCCTTTTTTTATAAAATATAATGGCATCTTCACTTGATAATGCTTTGTTATGAATTGCCTTGAGGAATGTTTCCCCCATTAGGTATCCTGAAATGATAAAGAAAAGATCAACACCAATGGATGTGTCGAAGAAAGAATGTAATAATTGAAATGTTCTACTATTTGGTATGAACACTCCTAAATGTGTAAAAATAACCAACAAAATTGAAATTCCACGTAATAATTGTATGTTGCTATTTTTCATTTGTGTTCCAAAAGAGTGGAGTGATCAGTTCACTTTTTAGATAGTGTAACATTCGGATTTTGTAATGTGAAAGTTAGAATGCTGAAAAAGAGTCTTAGTTTACGCGATTATAGTATGAATCTGTCCAAAAAACTGTACTGCCTTAAACAACGTGAGACGATTGACCGAAGCAAGTTCCACTTCATAGTAAAGATCTTCGAGATCCTCTTACGCATCCTAACGGCCCGCGCCGAAGTAAAGGCTGGAAGCCTTAACGCTTTAATGCCACAATATTTTTTTCACGGTTTTCAGGATAGGTGATGAAAAAGATTGCGATTCTCGGCGCACTGCTGGCATTGAGCGGATGCGTGCAGGTGGATAACTATAGCGGTGTGGTGAAAGCGCCCGCTCCGGCCGATCTGGCTGGTTACTGGCAGTCGGAAGGCCCGCAGAGTGCGATGGTGAGTCCGGAAGCGATAGCCACCCTGGTTATCACCAAAGAGGTCGATACCCTGGATTGCCGCCAGTGGCAACGCGTTATCGCGCGCCCAGGCAAGCTGATGCTGCGGGGTGACGACTACTACAACGTCACCGTTAGAAAAGAGATATATGAAATCGACCGTGACGACGGGCGTCTCGATTACGATCGCATGACCCTAAAGCGCGTTGACAGGCCGACGCAGGAATGTGCGGATTACCTGCAAAAGAATCCGCTGCTGTCACCTCTGCCATAACTTACCGCATTGAATATCGTCCCGGCAGGCATCGCGCCGCCGGGGTTCGCGCTTTATAGCACATCCTCCATCACCCATACGCTGACGCTGCCGCCTGGACAGGTAAATACCCCGTTGCCCTGGGCATCGGTTTCGACAATTTCTTCGCGGTTATTGAGAAAGTCTTTCCAGCGCTTATTGCCGTAATTATCGCCCAGTGTGAGCGTTTTTTCGCCGTCGTCGCCGTTGGACAGTACCACCACGCAACCGGGTGCCTCATCGGTGCCGCTGCGGCTGAAGGCGATGCAGTTGGGGTGATCGAAATAGAGGGTTTGTACCCCGTGGGCGAAGCGCTGACGGGCGTCGATCAGTTCGTGTAACTGCTCAATCACCGGCATCTCGATTTTGTAGGTGTTGCCGTCCCCGCCGGTATCTTCATAGACCGCGCCGAACAGATCGGCGTAAAACACCGTCGGAACGCCATTCTCACGCAGCAAAATCAGCGCATAGGCCAGCGGTTTAAACCAGGGTTCAACCGGGGCTTCCAGCGCCTGCAACGGCTGGGTGTCGTGGTTGGTCACCAGCGTCATGGCATGAAACGGATCGGCTTCCACCAGCGTGCCGGTGAAAATCTGGCTCATGTCGTAATCGCGACCCAGGCGTGACGCTTCGTGGAATTTCATTTGCAACGGGGCGTCAAACAGCAGAGTTTGGCCGTCGACCTGTTCGATATACTGCTGCAGTTTATCGACTTCATGTGACCAGTATTCGGCGACGATAAATAACGGTTTCGGTGCCACTTCCTGAACGTGCTCAATCCACTCTTTGTAGAACCACGCCGGGATATGTTTGACCGCATCGAGGCGAAAACCGTCGCATTGGGTTTGTTCCATCACCCAGCGCGCCCAGTATTTCAGCTCCTCGGTCACCGCATGATTGCGGAAGTCGATGTTTTCGCCCATCAGGTAATCGAAGTTACCCATCTCATCATCGACCTGATCGTTCCAGCCTTCGCCGGTATAATCGTTCACTACTTTGAAGACGCCGTCTTCATTGGGATTTTCGATGTGGTCGATGCCGCTAAAGCACTTATAGTCCCAGACAAACTGCGAATATTGTCCCGCGCGAACCGGGAAGTGGTATTTGGTCCAGGCATCACATTCGATGACTTCATCGTCGATCTGCGTGCGGTCCTGTTCGTTCACGCGCTGCACGCGGATGCGTTCTTTTTCATCAGCACCCATTTTGTGGTTCACGACTACGTCGAGCAGTACCGCGATCTCATTTTTCTTCAGCGCGTCGATGGCCGCCAGCAGTTGGGCTTTATCACCATATTTAGTGGCCACCGATCCCTTTTGATTAAATTCACCCAGATCGAACAGATCATAGCTGTCATAGCCGACGGAATAGCCGCCCGATGCGCCTTTGTAGGCCGGAGGCAGCCAGATCATGTTCACGCCAATTTCGTTCAGATTGGGCGCAAGCGCTTCGACCTCTCGCCACAATTCACCGCCAGTGGGGTAGTACCAGTGAAAACATTGCAACAGGGTTGGATTGCGCATACTCAGACTCCAGCGAGGAAAGAGACTCTAGTATGGAGTACGAAGCGGAAAAACGCCTGGCGCGCGATGCGCGCCAGCAATTCAGTTGGTCGGGGTATCGCGGATTTCTGTTTCCTGTGGGACCAGGATGTGTCCACCCTGTTTACCGTAGGTGGTCAGCACGGATTTCTGAATATTTGACTGGCCCACCAGTTTGGCCAGTTCATCCATTCGCGCCTGTAGCAGGCGTTTGACCGCGGTTTCATTCTCCAGAATGGCCCGCAGCACCGGACGCAACTGCTCCTGAGTCACCGTTGACGGTTCCGTTTTTTGCGTGAGTTCTGCCAGTTTTTGCACCGCACTGACATAATCCATTTCACAGGCGATCAACTCATCCCACTGTCCTTCAGAGGCGAGTCGCAGCATGACAAGGCTTTGGTCAAGCAGCTGCTGGTACAGGCTATACAGGTACGGTGCGGTACTCATTAGACGGCGTCCTGAATCAGAGTGGGCGAGGTGGCAACTTCCTTCCAGGCATCGGCGATGTCGCGCAGCAAAGATTCCACCTCTTCAACGGCAGAAATCTCGTTACGCAGATTGGCCTGCAGGAGACGCCTTACCATATAGGCGTACAGAGCAATCAGGTTTTGCGTGAGCTCATCATCACTTTTTTCATCAAGGCCGACTTTGAGCCCGTTTTCGATGATGTTGATGGCTTTTGAGAGGGAAAGGCCTTTCCCCTCCACGTTATTGTCCTGCATAAACAGGCGCGCGCGCACCAGCGCGCTGAGTGCACCATCAAACAACAGGGTCACCAGCTGCTGCTGGCTGGCGCTCATTACTGCGCTTTCGACTCCGATTTTTGCGTAGGCCTGTGTGCCTTTTGCGCCGTACATGTTAGCTCCTGAGCGTGATTAATTAGTTTTTGCTGCTGGAGGACGATTCGAACTGCTGCGTCAGATAGCTGCTGGTGGAGTTCAGCGAGTTCATCAGGACGTCCAACTGGGTAAACTGGGCTTTGTAACGTGCCATCAGGGTATCGATCCGATCGCTGGCGGCGTTGTATTGGGTCGTCAGGTTGTTCAGGGTTTTACTCACCCCATCGGTGGCCGCCTGAATGATCCCGGTGCTGGAAAGCCAGCTGGTCAGGTTGGTACCCATGGTGGTGGTGATGCCGGTTTTTTTACCGTCGCCAACGAACATGTCTTTGATGTCGGCTGAATTGGTTTTCAGCGCCGTTTCCAGCTTGGTGCTATCGACGGTTAATTTGCCGGTGCTCGGATCAGAGGTGATACCAATCTGCGCCAGGGTTTTATAGGCAGAGCTGCCGGTGGCGCTGGACAACATGCTTTTCAGCTGGGTTTGAATGGTCCGCAGGGTACTGTCACCGAGCAGAGCACCGTTGCTGGTATCCTGCGCATCGGTACCCGCGTCGACCGCGGTGTATTTGGTCAGTGAGGCAAAGGTATCCTGCAAGGCGTTATAGGCCGTGACCCACGCGTTAATTGCCGTTTCAGACTTGGTATTATCTTTCGAGATAGTTAGCGTCTGGTTGCCGGAGGTGGTGTCATTCAGGTTCAGGGTGATGTCTTCGAGCGCGTCGCTGATGGTGTTGCTGCTGTTCTCAATATCGACATTGTTAACTTTGAGTTTGGCATTCTGCGCGGTAACGCTTTCTTCCATTCCATTGCCAGTACCGGCGGCGTCATAACCCATAAAGCTTTGCAGGGCGCTGTCACCGCTTACGCTGATGCTCATCGCATTATCAGAGCCGGTATCATTGGCGGTGACGGACAGACGATACTGACCGTTCCCGACGTTAATGATACTGGCGCTGACGCCTGAATCGGATTTGTTAATTGCATCGCGAATGCCGCTCAATGAGGAGTTCGCAGCCGAGATATCGATAGTAACGGGCTTCTTCCCACCACCTTGTTGAATGGTTATCTTGCTGTCGGAGGTCGCAATCGCCGTTTTGCTGTCGGGCTGGGTGTTTTTGGTGGTCAGGGTTTGCGCCTGCGCCAGCTGCGTCACGCTGATAGTATATTTCCCGGCAATCGCATCCCCGGTGGTGGTGGCGCTAAAGGCAGATGAGCTGCTGCTGGTGGTGGTGGCGGTAAACAAATCGGCTTTATTCAGCGCGGTATTTGCCGTCTGGAACGAGACCAGCGCGCTTTTTAATGTTCCGTACGCGCTCAGTTTCGCGGTGTAAGACGACTGCTGCGTAGAGATAGGTTTCAGCCCGGCTTTTTCAGCGGCTTCAAGGTTATCGAGAATGGTGCTTAATTCCAGACCCGACCCAACTCCCAGCGTAGAAATACTTGCCATACTTATTCCTTAATGTAGCGACATGTAGATTGAATACCGGGGTTATCGGCGGGATTGGCGCAAAGTTTACGGTTAATTTTCTTTTTTTAATGGCGGGAATAAAGGCAACAGGGCGGACTATTTCGACGGCTAAGCAATTAATTCTGTGTTTGAGAAAAAAGTGTGAAAAAAAATCTAAAGGTTAGTGGGGTGGCGACGATAACCACAATGACGGCGATTGAGCCGACGGGTGGAAGCCCAAACCGTAACCACAGACTTGAAACACAGGAATCGAAATCATGGCACAAGTCATCAATACCAACAGCCTCTCGCTGATCACTCAGAACAACATCAACAAAAACCAGTCTGCTCTGTCGACTTCCATTGAGCGTCTGTCTTCCGGTCTGCGTATCAACAGCGCGAAAGACGATGCGGCTGGCCAGGCGATTGCGAACCGCTTCACCTCTAACATCAAAGGTCTGACTCAGGCGGCACGTAACGCCAACGACGGTATCTCCCTGGCGCAGACCGCGGAAGGCGCACTGTCTGAAATCAACAACAACTTGCAGCGTGTTCGTGAGCTGACCGTTCAGGCAACCACTGGCACCAACTCCGATTCCGACCTGTCTTCAATCCAGGACGAAATCAAATCCCGTCTGTCTGAAATTGACCGCGTATCCGGCCAGACTCAGTTCAACGGCGTGAACGTGCTGGCTAAAAACGGCACCATGTCTATCCAGGTTGGTGCCAACGATGGCCAGACCATCGACATTGACCTGCAGCAGATCGACTCTTCTACTCTGGGTCTGAACGGTTTCTCCGTTGCCAAGGGTTCCCTGAAAGTGGGTGCTGCAGTAACTCAGATTACTGACACGGCTTCTAATACACCGAAAGATGTTGATCTGAAAGGTGTTGCGACTGCGCTGGGTGTGGATGCAAGCACGCTGACTCTGCACAACGTGACCGGCACCAGCCAGTATGTTGTTCAATCTGGCAACGACTCTTACTCTGTTTCTGTTGGCGATACTGGTGCTGACGCAGGTAAAGTTGCGCTGAACACCACTAAAGTGACCTACGGCGATGCGGTTAATGGTATTGCGGCTGACGGCGCATCTATGGCGGCTCAGCCAATTAAAGTGGGTACTGATGACAAAGGTGTCGTGACTGGTTTTGTTACCGTTCAGGGTAAAAACTTTAGTGTTGACCCTACTGCAATGGCCAACACTAAAGTATCAACAGCACCAACGACTACTGTTGATACGACAGGTATTGAGCTTTCAGATGGCGGTGCTACCCGTGCTCCAACTGCTGAATTTGCAGGTGCTTCCACTGCAGATCCACTGGCTCTGCTGGACAAAGCTATCGCATCCGTTGATAAGTTCCGTTCTTCACTGGGTGCGGTGCAGAACCGTCTGGACTCTGCCATCACCAACCTGAACAACACCACCACCAACCTGTCTGAAGCGCAGTCCCGTATTCAGGACGCCGACTATGCGACCGAAGTGTCGAACATGTCTAAAGCGCAGATCATCCAGCAGGCCGGTAACTCCGTGCTGTCTAAAGCAAACCAGGTTCCACAGCAGGTTCTGTCTCTGCTGCAGGGCTAATCCTGATTATGCGAACAAACCCTGCCTCGGCAGGGTTTTTCTGTTTTAGCGTTTGACTTAACTCCCCAAATAACCCCCCCTTTTAGCCACTATTCCGTCGATTAAAACCCCTCCAGAAACGGATAATCATGCCGATAACTCAACTATTGCAGGGCTGTTTATCGTGAATTCACTCTATACCGCTGAAGGTGTAATGGATAAACACTCGCTGTGGCAGCGTTATGTACCTCTGGTGCGACACGAAGCATTGCGCCTTCAGGTGCGCCTGCCCGCGAGCGTAGAACTGGACGATCTGCTTCAGGCGGGCGGCATTGGGTTGTTGAATGCCGTCGAACGTTACGATGCTCTGCAAGGCACAGCATTTACCACCTATGCAGTCCAACGCATACGTGGCGCGATGCTGGATGAATTGCGCAGCCGGGATTGGGTGCCGCGAAGCGTGCGCCGTAATGCCCGTGAAGTCGCGCAGGCGATGGGTCAGCTGGAACAGGAACTGGGACGTAACGCGACGGAAACAGAGGTCGCTCAGCGTCTTGGTATTGCTGTGGAAGAGTATCGACAGATGCTGCTGGATACCAATAACAGCCAGCTTTTCTCCTACGACGAGTGGCGGGAAGAGCACGGCGACAGTATCGAGTTGGTGACTGAAGAGAACCAGCAGGAGAACCCGCTCCATCAGCTGATGGAGGGCAACCTGCGCCAGCGCGTGATGGAGGCGATTGAAGCCTTACCGGAACGCGAGCAACTGGTGCTGACGCTTTACTACCAGGAAGAGCTCAATCTGAAAGAGATTGGTGCGGTGCTGGAAGTGGGGGAGTCACGCGTCAGCCAGCTTCACAGCCAGGCTATCAAGCGGCTGCGTACAAAACTGGGTCGGTACCAGGAAGGCGGTTAAGCTGTCATGCCTGGAGAAATGCCGCATATAGCATTGACTACCAGGAGTTATCATGACGGTGCAGCAAGTAAAAAGACGGCCTTTAAGCCGCTATCTTAAAGACTTTAAACACAGCCAGACGCATTGCGCCCACTGCCATAAAATACTCGATCGCATTACGCTGGTGCGTCGGGGCGAAATCGTCAACAAAATCGCCATTTCCCGCCTTGATACGCTGATGGATGAAGCCGACTGGTTGCAGGAGCGCCTTGACTGGGTTGCGCTGTGCCGTTTCTGCGGCGATCTGCACTGCAAGGAGCAGAGCGACTTCTTCGATATCCTCGGCTTTAAACAATACCTTTTCGAGCAAACCGATATGAGTCCCGGCACCGTGCGCGAATATGTCGTGCGCCTGCGTCGGCTGGGCAACCATCTTAGCGAATTGAAAATCGACCGTGATTTATTAAACGGCGAACTCGACGACGCGCTCGCACAGTGGCTGCCACGGACCAGCACCAATAATTATCGCATCGCCCTGCGCAAGTATTCGCAGTTTAAAGGCCTGCGCCCGGTGCTGGAAACGCAGAAGTTCGCGTCTCAGGCAACCTCTGATATATATTAAATTTGAATGGCATATAGCGCACGGGTATTAGCTGTTTTTCCCAAACGCCTTACACTGCAAAAAAATTCGAATTTTCGGGGGAAGAATGAAAATAGCATTTATGGGCCGTCAGGCTCTGATGGGATTGATGGCCGTGGCGCTGGTTGCGGGTGCAAGCGTGAAAACGTTCGCCGCAGAAAATCTGCTGAACCAGGTTAAAGAGCGCGGTTCACTGCGGGTCGGGCTGGAAGGCACTTATCCGCCATTCAGCTTCCAGGGCGATGACGGCAAACTGACAGGATTCGAAGTGGAGTTCGCGCAGGAGCTGGCTAAGCATCTGGGTGTGAAAGCAGACCTGAAACCGACCAAATGGGACGGGATGCTGGCCTCGCTGGATTCCAAACGTATCGACGTGGTGATTAACCAGGTGACCATTTCTGACGTGCGTAAGAAGAAGTATGACTTCTCCACGCCGTACACCGTGTCCGGTATTCAGGCGCTGGTGAAGAAAGGCAACGAAGGGACGATCAAAACGGCGGCTGATCTGAAAGGTAAGAAAGTCGGCGTCGGTCTGGGCACCAACTACGAAGAGTGGCTGCGCCAGAACGTGCAGGGCGTGGACGTGCGTACCTATGATGACGACCCGACCAAATACCAGGATCTGCGCGTTGGCCGTATCGATGCGATTCTGGTTGACCGCCTGGCGGCGCTGGATCTGGTGAAGAAAACCGGCAATACCCTGGCCGTCACCGGCGAAGCCTTCTCTCGTCAGGAGTCCGGTGTGGCGCTGCGTAAAGGCAATGAAGACCTGCTGAAAGCTATCGACGGCGCGATTGCCGGGATGCAGAAAGACGGCAGCCTGAAAGCGCTTTCCGAGAAATGGTTCGGCGCTGACGTTACGCAATAAACGGTTATTACTTATGGGCGTTATCGAACGCCCCAAATTAAATAAAAAGTCCCGGTCGGCAGATCGGGACTTTTTACTTTTTCAGGTTACACCATTTACCTGGCCGACGGTCATGGCGAATGAATTATTCAGTGAATACCGCACCTCGAATCAATACAAAATATTTATAACTGCATGATAAAATAGGCAAAATAGCCTTTACCCTCAATGCGCGCGATCAATGTTAAACCGCGGGAGTTCATGATAATAGCGGGATAGTCAATTGAGGGAATAATAAATTGAAACCGATAAATATCATTTTGACGGGAATACTCGTTATTTCCGGCACGACTGCTGCCACCCATTCCGTCCCGGTGATCCCCATGCCAGCACAAGAGACGCCGGTTATTACACCCTACCGGGCCCCGCCAGAAACCACCTCGCCGATAACAAATCACACGGATAATGTCGTTGAGAATGCGCCTGACGCACAGTCCGTAAATATAAATGAGGTGGTGAAAACGGCAGAAATGGCCCGGGAAGCGGAAGCGGCTCAGGCCATGTTGGCAGCAAAAGCCGCCGACGCCGTTAAGGCCGCGAAGAGAGCAAAAGCCATTCAAACCGCAAGCGATGCCGAAGCCGTTAAAGCGGCGAAAACGCTGAAGGCGGCGCAGGCTGCCATGGAGGCAAAAATCGCGAAAGCAGAACATGCTGCAAAAGCCGTTGAGGCCGCGACCGCCAAAGAAGCGGCTAAAGTCTCGAAAGCCGTTAAGGCGGCAGAGGCGACCAAAGTTGCCAAAGCGAATGATGCCGAAAAAGCCAAACAGGCCACAGAAGCGGCGAAAGCGGCAGAGGCGGAAAAAATAGCCCAGGCTGCCAAAGCCGCCGAGGACGTTGCTGCCGCAGACCGTGTCGCGCAGAGCGCCCTTGCGGCAGCGGAAGAGGCGGACAGGGCCGCGCAAGCCGCTAAAGCGCTGGAAGAAACCAAGGTAGCAGAAGCGGCAAAGGCCACAGAAGCCGCATTAGTCGCCAAAGTGGCTAAAGTTGCAGAAGCGAACAAGGCGACAGAAGCTGCCAATGAGGCTACCGCGATTAACGATACCCTTACGGCACTGGCTGAGGAGGCGGCAAGAGAAGCCGAAGCGGCTAAAGCGGTCGAAAATGCACAGGTGACGGCGGCGCTGGCTGCTGCTCAGGAAGCGGCTAAAGCAGAAACCACAAAAGTGAATGCGTCCAGCGCACTAACAGAGGCCGAAACGCAGGCCGCAAGTACCGCCGAGGCGGCAAAAGCCGCAAAAGCGGCCCTATCAGAAAACATGACCGCCGCCACGAAAGCCGCTCAAATCGTAAAGACAGCAAAAGCCACTGAAGTCGCCAGCGCGAAAGAGGCCGCCAAAGCCGAGCAAGAAGCCCGCGAAGCCATCGCTGTTGCGGCGGCTAAAGCCACAGAAGCTGCGAGGGCGGCCGAGCTGGCCGAAACCGCGAAAGCCAGCGCGGAAATGAAAGTGGCCGCTGCAACGTCAGCATCTGAGGCGACCCAGGCCGCCGTTGCCGAAAATGAACAGGTGGCGCAACGCGTTGCAGACGCGAAAACCAACGCCACGAGTGCAGCCCAGGCGGCGAAAGCCGCAAAAGTAGACGTAGAGGCGAAAGCCGCCGCCGCAGGGCAGGCGGCTAAGGCGGCAGACGCGATCCGCCTCGAAGAGAGCACCCTGCGGGCTGAGGCGGACAGGGCGGCCGCCATCGCAAGGGCTGCAGAGGCAGTCCGGGCGGAGAAAGCGGCTGAGGTGTCGAGAACCGCAACACTTGTCGCGGCGGCCAAAGCGGTGGAAGCGGCTGCGCTGGCAGAGGCGGCACAGGCCACTGCGGTGGCTAAAGCCGCAGGAGTCAGCGATACGCCGGTCTTGACCCCTCCTGACTCTTTGGAAGAAGAATCGCTCCCGGCCATCACGTCAGAAAAGGAAGCGCCCCAAGCGCCCCTGAAAGCGATTCCTGAAAGGTCAGAACCTTTAACCATAGAGCAGGAAATATTTGGTGATTGTAAGTTGCCTGTCTATTCTGAAAAAGCGCGCGCCATGGGCGTGGAGGGACGCGTCACCTTGAAGGTGAACATTGGAGCGATGGGGCAATTGAAGCGTATTAATACTAAAGGGACGCAAATCTTTCTGCGTGATACCAGCCGGGCGTTTAAACGCTGCACCTGGCCAATGGGATATGCCGGAGAGTATCAAACCATCGTCCGGTTTAGTCTGGCGGAGGGCGTAAGTCTGCAACCGGCCAAATCCAAATAAGCTATTCGCACGCTGGAAAGCCCCTCGGCAACCGGGTCAGGACGAGGGGACTTATTTTCGAGGGCAACTGTGTGCATAATAAAAAGAAAATCAGGAGGTGCTATGTCACTGCATAATCTCACACGTTTCCCAAGACTGGAATTTATTGGCGCACCGACGCCGCTGGAGTATCTGCCACGTCTGTCCGATTATCTGGGGCGCGATATCTTCATGAAACGCGACGACGTTACGCCCATTGCGATGGGCGGCAACAAACTGCGTAAGCTGGAGTTTTTGGCCGCAGATGCACTACGCGAAGGCGCAGACACGCTGATCACCGCCGGTGCGATTCAGTCTAACCATGTGCGCCAGACGGCGGCGGTGGCGGCGAAACTGGGCCTGCACTGCGTGGCGCTGCTGGAAAACCCAATCGGCACCACAGCAGAAAACTATCTCAGTAACGGCAATCGCCTGCTGCTGGATTACTTCAACGCCCAAATCGAAATGTGCGACGCGCTGACCGACCCGAAACGTCAGCTGGAAGAACTGGCGACCCGCGTAGAGGCACAGGGTTTCCGGCCCTACGTGATTCCGGTAGGTGGGTCGAACGCGTTGGGCGCATTGGGCTATGTGGAAAGTGCGCTGGAAATTGCCCAGCAGTGCGAAGGTGCGGTATCGCTCTCTTCGGTGGTGGTGGCCTCCGGTAGTGCGGGAACCCATGCGGGTCTCGCCGTGGGCTTAGAACAGTTAATGCCGGATGTTGAACTGATCGGCGTGACCGTGTCGCGCAGCGTCGCCGACCAGAAACCGAAAGTCGTCACCCTGCAACAGGCGGTGGCGGAAAGTCTCGCGCTACAGGCTAACGCTGACATCACCCTGTGGGATGACTATTTCGCACCGGGCTATGGCACGCCGAACGATGAGGGTATGGAAGCGGTGAAACTGCTGGCGCGTCTCGAAGGCATATTGTTGGATCCGGTCTATACCGGCAAAGCGATGGCCGGACTTATCGACGGCATCAGCCAGAAACGCTTTAAGGATGAAGGACCTATTCTGTTTGTTCACACCGGCGGTGCTCCGGCGCTGTTCGCCTATCATCCACACGTATAATAAGAAGACACAATGCAAGAAAGTATCCAACTGGTTATCGACTCGCTGCCGTATCTGCTGAAAGGGGCTGTTTTTACCTTACAGCTCAGCATCGGCGGGATGTTCTTCGGTCTGGTTCTCGGGTTTTTACTGGCGCTGATGCGCATGTCGACGATCGCACCGGTGCGCTGGCTGGCGCGCTTTTACACCTCAATTTTCCGCGGTACACCGCTTATCGCCCAGCTGTTTATGATCTACTACGGCCTGCCGCAGTTTGGCATTGAGCTGGATCCGATCCCGGCGGCAATGATTGGTTTGTCGCTCAACACCGCGGCGTACACTTCCGAAACCCTGCGCGCAGCGATCTCCTCGATTGATAAAGGGCAGTGGGAGGCGGCGGCCAGTATCGGTATGACCCCGTGGCAGACACTGCGTCGGGCGATTTTGCCGCAGGCGGCACGCGTCGCGTTACCACCGTTATCCAACAGCTTCATCAGCCTGGTGAAAGACACATCGCTGGCGGCCACTATTCAGGTGCCGGAGCTGTTCCGTCAGGCGCAGTTGATTACCTCGCGCACGCTGGAAGTGTTCACCATGTATCTGGCAGCGTCGCTGATTTACTGGGTGATGGCGACGGTGCTCTCCGCTCTGCAAAACTATTTCGAAAACCAGCTGAACCGCCAGGAGCGTGATCCGAAATGAGTGCTATCGACGTTAAAAACCTGGTGAAGAAATTCCACGGCCAGACGGTGCTGCACGGTATCAGTCTGGAGGTGAAAGAGGGCGAAGTGGTGGCGATTATCGGGCCGAGCGGCTCGGGGAAAACCACGCTTCTGCGTAGCATTAACCTGCTCGAACAACCGGAAAGTGGCACTATTCGTGTCGGCGACATTACCATTGATGCTGCCCGCCCGCTGAGCCAGCAGAAAGGGCTTATCCGTACTCTGCGCCAGCATGTGGGTTTTGTGTTCCAAAGCTTCAACCTGTTCCCCCACCGCACGGTGCTGGAGAATATTATTGAAGGGCCGGTGATTGTCAAAGGTGAGAACAAAAGCGAAGCCGCCACTCGCGCCCGCGAACTGTTGGCAAAAGTGGGGCTAGCGGGGAAAGAAACCAGCTATCCGCGACGGTTATCCGGCGGACAGCAGCAGCGTGTGGCGATTGCCCGTGCGCTGGCGATGCGTCCGGACGTGATTTTATTTGATGAGCCGACTTCGGCGCTGGATCCTGAACTGGTCGGCGAGGTGCTGAGCACCATTCGACAGCTGGCGCTGGAGAAACGCACGATGGTGATTGTGACCCACGAGATGAGCTTTGCCCGAGACGTGGCTGACCGGGCCATCTTTATGGATCAGGGCCGCATCGTGGAGCAGGGCGAAGCCAAAGCCCTGTTTTCTAATCCGCAGCAGCCGCGTACCCGCCAGTTCCTCGAAAAATTCCTCATGCAGTAATCCCCAATGGCCTGATGACCTCAGGCCATCTCAGAATAATTCCGCATTCCACGATATTTCATATATATAAATAAGATTTATGTGTTAGTTTGAAGTATTCATACGAATGATAATTACTCAGGGAGTTTTCGCTTCAGATATGAGGGATTTCGATTTTTTCCATTGGCGCAAGGACATTTCGCAGCAATTTCATGCTGCCACGGCATCAGACCAGGTCTATGCCATTTTGCAACAGCAGACTCACTCGCTGGAATATGACTGGTTCGCGCTCTGTGTGCGTCATCCGGTTCCCTTCACCCGGCCCAAACTCTCCCTGCACACCACCTATCCGAAAGCGTGGATGGACCATTACCAGGCGGAAAATTATTTTGCGATCGACCCGGTGTTGAAAGCGGAAAATTACCGCAACGGCCATTTGCCATGGAGTGAAAGCTTATTCAGTGAAACCCAGGCGTTTTGGGATGCCGCGCGCGATCACGGTCTGCGTCGGGGGATTACGCAGTCGCTGATGCTGCCAAACCGCGCACTCGGTTTTTTATCGGTGTCGCGGGAAAGCAATCAGGCCAATCCCTTGTCAGAGGATGAAACCGAACTGCGGCTGCAAACCCTGATGGAGTTAAGTCTTGCCACGCTGCTACGCCTGGAAGATACGATGGTCATGGCGCAGCCAATGAAATTCAGCAAGCGCGAACTGGAAATTCTGAAGTGGACGGCGGAAGGGAAAACCTCAGCGGAAATATCGATAATCTTGTCGATATCTGAAAATACCGTGAATTTTCATCAGAAGAATATGCAGAAGAAATTTAATGCGCCTAACAAAACCCAGATTGCCTGTTATGCCGCCGCGATTGGGATAATTTGACAACTTAAGACGTTCTGCGTGCCAGACGCAAAAACGGCTGCGATGCATTGCGAATCGCAGCCGCCTGCAATTACTGACGGTAAGCTTGTTTAATCTGCTGAACAGTGCTGGAAAAAGCGGCTGCCTGAGCTTCATCTTCCATCTGCGTGATCTGTTTTTCCATTTTAAGAATCACGCGTCCTGCGTCTGCCTGACCCATGGCTTGCAGCATCAGCGCCAGTAACGCTTTCAGGCAAGAAACTTCCTGGGTCAATTGTTGATTATTTTCAGCAGTGGAAAGTTCAGGAGTACTCATCTATTTCCTCGTAAAAGATTTCAGTGCGCATGCGCGGGGTGTACTGTAAAGGTCGCGCAGTATACCACAAGGGATATCAAAAACGGGAGTGCCTGTTTTTTCTCCTCTGGTAAGAGGTGCTTACGGCTAATTATCGGTGCTCGAGAAACGTCCGAAGGCTTATTTGTTTAACTCAGGTTCTCGCTCGGTTAATTATTGTTACATTTTTGCAATCGTATTTATCATTTGTGCAAAATGCGCTGCTTTAGAGAAATTTTTGAAAATAGGTGTTTAAAAATAGGGTTGTTGTATCTCCCTGTTTTGTGGTTCTTTCCACGGGTTGTACATTCTTATTTCCAGAAACATTCGCTAAAACCCACCCTACACATTTTTTGCCTTTCATTGTCGAGATAAAACCCGGTAATATGGTCGCGAATTTAGAGTTAGTTGCGTTATCCCTATTCTGGAGATTATTCCTTTGATCAACATCCTTCTTGTTGATGACCACGAACTAGTGCGCGCAGGGATACGACGCATTCTCGAAGATATAAAGGGTATTAAAGTTGTCGGTGAAGTCTGCTGTGGCGAAGATGCGGTGAAGTGGTGCCGCGCCAATCCGGTAGACGTCGTGCTAATGGACATGAATATGCCAGGAATTGGCGGGCTGGAAGCCACGCGTAAAATTGCGCGCTCCACCGCAGATACCCGAGTCATCATGTTAACCGTTCACACGGAAAATCCACTGCCAGCCAAGGTTATGCAGGCAGGGGCCGCGGGCTATCTTACCAAAGGGGCCGCACCACAGGAGGTGGTCAACGCCATCCGCGCCGTCTTCGCCGGTCAGCGTTACATTGCATCAGACATCGCTCAGCAAATGGCGTTGAGTCAAATTGAGCCAGAAAAAACAGAATCACCGTTTGCCAGTTTGTCTGAACGTGAATTGCAGATTATGCTGATGATCACCAAAGGTCAGAAGGTGACTGAGATTTCCGAGCAGTTGAATCTCAGCCCGAAAACGGTGAACAGCTATCGCTATCGTATGTTTAGCAAATTAAACATTCATGGCGATGTCGAGCTGACGCACCTGGCAATTCGCCATGGCCTGTGCAATGCGGAGTCGTTAGCAAGTCAGTGAGTGACGTATTTGATTCAAAAGCCTTTCTAAAAACCGTGACCAGCCAGCCCGGCGTTTATCGTATGTACGATGCCGGCGGCACGGTTATTTATGTCGGTAAAGCCAAAGACCTTAAAAAACGCCTTTCCAGCTATTTCCGTAGCAACCTTGCGTCGCGTAAAACGGAAGCACTTGTCGCGCAAATTTCTCAGATTGATGTTACCGTCACGCATACCGAGACGGAAGCGCTGCTGCTTGAACACAACTACATCAAACTTTATCAGCCGCGTTATAACGTTCTGCTGCGCGATGACAAATCCTATCCGTTTATCTTCCTCAGCGGCGATACGCACCCACGGCTGGCGATGCACCGTGGTGCGAAACATGCGAAAGGCGAATACTTTGGCCCGTTCCCCAACGGTTACGCCGTGCGGGAAACCCTGGCGTTGTTACAGAAAATCTTCCCGATCCGTCAGTGCGAAAACAGCGTGTACCGCAATCGCTCCCGACCGTGTCTGCAATACCAGATTGGCCGCTGTCTCGGGCCATGCGTCGCAGGGTTGGTCAGCGAAGACGAGTATGCCCAGCAGGTTGATTACGTGCGGCTGTTTCTCGCCGGAAAAGATGAACAGGTAGTGAATTTGCTGGTGGCCCGGATGGAAAAAGCCAGTCAGTCGCTGGCGTTCGAAGAAGCGGCGCGTATTCGCGATCAAATTCAGGCAGTGCGCCGCGTAACCGAAAAACAGTTCGTTTCTAACGAAGGCGATGATTTGGACGTTATCGGTGTGGCCTTTAACGGCGGCATGGCGTGCGTACACGTGCTGTTTATTCGTCAGGGCAAAGTGCTCGGCAGCCGCAGCTACTTCCCGAAAGTGCCTGCCGGAACCGAGGCGGGTGAAGTGGTGGAAACCTTTGTCGGCCAGTTCTATTTACAGGGCAGCCAGGCGAGAACCCTGCCGGGGGAAATCCTGCTCGATTTCAACCTTGGCGACAAAACCCTGCTGGCCGATTCACTAACCGAGCTTGCCGGGCGGCGGATTAACATCCAGACTAAACCGCGTGGTGATCGTGCGCGTTACCTGAAACTGGCCCGTACCAATGCGGCCACTGCATTGGTCACCAAACTTTCGCAGCATTCGACCATCACCCAACGTTTGCAGGCGCTGGCAACGCAATTGAAGCTGCCAGAAGTGAAGCGCATGGAGTGTTTCGACATCAGCCACACGATGGGAGAACAAACCGTGGCCTCCTGCGTGGTATTCGACATCAATGGCCCGCTACGGGCGGAATACCGTCGATACAACATCACCGGCATCACCCCAGGTGATGATTATGCGGCGATGAACCAAGTGTTGCGCCGTCGCTACGGGAAAGATATTGAAGAAAGCAAAATCCCCGATGTCATTCTGATCGACGGGGGCAAAGGCCAATTGGGCCAGGCGAAACAGGTCTTTGCCGAGCTGGACGTGAGCTGGGATAAGCATCACCCGCTGCTGTTAGGCGTCGCGAAGGGCAGTGACCGTAAGGCCGGGCTGGAAACGTTATTCTTCGAGCCGGAAGGTGAGGGCTTTAACCTGCCGTCGGATTCTCCGGCGCTGCACGTTATCCAGCATATTCGTGATGAATCGCATGACCATGCGATCGCCGGTCACCGGAAAAAACGCGCCAAGGTGAAAAGTACCAGCACCCTTGAGACTATCGAGGGTGTCGGACCGAAGCGCCGCCAAATGTTGTTGAAATACATGGGTGGATTGCAAGGTTTGCAGAAAGCGAGTGTGGAAGATATTGCAAAAGTGCCGGGCATTTCGCACGGTCTGGCAGAAAAGATCTTCTACTCGTTGAAACATTAGGGGCTCTGTAGCAACATAGGGCTAATTTTACTGACAACAGATAGTTACCGTCGCCATGCAATTTAATATCCCTACGTTGCTCACATTGTTTCGCGTCATCCTGATCCCGTTTTTCGTGCTGGCGTTCTATCTTCCCTTTGTCTGGGCCCCGTTTGCCTGTGCGCTGATTTTCTTCGTGGCGGCGATAACCGACTGGTTTGATGGTTATCTGGCGCGTCGCTGGAATCAGAGCACCCGTTTTGGTGCGTTCCTTGATCCGGTCGCCGATAAGGTAATGGTCGCGATCGCCATGGTGCTGGTGGTTGAGCATTATCACTCCTGGTGGGTGACGCTCCCTGCGGCGACCATGATCGCGCGTGAAATTATCATCTCCGCACTGCGTGAGTGGATGGCGGAGCTCGGTAAGCGCAGCAACGTGGCAGTGTCGTGGATTGGTAAAGTGAAAACCACTGCGCAAATGGCGGCGCTGGTGTGGATGCTGTGGCGTCCAAACGAGTGGGTTGAATGGGCCGGGATTGGTCTGTTCATGGTTGCGGCGGTGCTGACACTGTGGTCGATGTTCCAGTATCTGAACGCGGCACGCGGCGATTTGCTTGAACAGTGATCGTTTCGACGTAAATTTCATCAAACGATCCGTTGCGGTGAAAATTAACGTTGACTCAGTGCGTCAGGTAAGTAGAATGCATCGCATCGAACGGCAGCACAGCTTGCCAGACGGTAATAAAATCAAATGATTAAGTTAGTCATCTGATCTGCGGGAATAGCTCAGTTGGTAGAGCACGACCTTGCCAAGGTCGGGGTCGCGAGTTCGAGTCTCGTTTCCCGCTCCAATTTAGACGCATCGGCAATTGCGGATGTGATAGTACTTCGGCGCGTTAGCAAAGCGGTTATGTAGCGGATTGCAAATCCGTCTAGTCCGGTTCGACTCCGGAACGCGCCTCCAATTTATTCCCCGAGGCCGGATGGTGGAATCGGTAGACACAAGGGATTTAAAATCCCTCGGCGTTCGCGCTGTGTGGGTTCAAGTCCCACTCCGGCTACCATGGGAAAAAGTAGAATAATCAAAGCAATAAGCAGTGTCGTGAAACCACCTTCGGGTGGTTTTTTTGTGCACGCAATTCACGCCCTGTGCATATCCTGTGCTCACGGGGTGCAATGACGTGCCTTCTCACGCCAGGTAATACCACCTCATTCGTTTCCCTTCAAGCATAGATAACAGGGCTCCTGTTTCGTGGTTCCGGTACGGTTCTGGTCTGATTTAGTTACGTGCTGTTTTGATGCGTTTGACGATTCTGAAACTGAGTGAATAGTTGTGAATTCCCTGTTTTCGAAATGCCAAAGGTAAATGTCCGCTGAGAGCGAAAAGCGGACATATAGCTTACCCTGTAGTTGAAACTTATTTCGCAGGCTTCGATACTACATTAGACCCGCCGAAGAACATGCGCATGCCAAGCCCTACCATGACAACGCCTGTAAAACGCTCCTGCCATTTGATAAAGCCGGGGTGTTTACCCAACCAGTTTCCAAATGTTCCTGATGCCATTGCGACTGAACCTAGGGACAAAATTCCAGCCAGTTTCTGGACACGGCCCAGAACAAGTAGTTGCAGCCAGACAGGACCCGCAGCCGGATCGACGAATTGAGGAAGAAAAGCAAACATGAACAGCAGTGATTTCGGGTTAGTCAGACTGTTCAGCGCACCTTCCTTAACGGCATTCCAGTCAGAAATCCTTGCGGTTTTCCGCAAACGGGTGTCTGTGCCTGAAGTAGCAATCATTTTTATGTCCAGCCATATCAGATAAGCTGCACCAACCCATCTCAGCAGATCCAGCGCAACCGGCCACGCGTGAACGACGGTTACCAGTCCTAAAACCAGAAAAGAAACCTGCACAAAACCTGCCACAAACACATTGCCCAGCACCGTGGGTAAAGCAATACGCCTTCCCTGACCGACGCCTCTGGCAATAGTCAGCATTATGTCAGGCCCAGGAGAAATCGCCAGAAGCGTCAGGGCGAGAACGAAAGTCATGAAGGTTTCAACAGAAGGCATGATATTACGTCCGAACTCAGGTTTTCTGCTACGTTACCTCGCCCCTTTCTAAGCTGAAAGAGAAATCTGCTGTCAAAAAAAGGAGAGTGATACTTCTCCACAAGCGGGCGGTCAGGTTAAGAAAAGTGGATTGAAACCCGTTAATTAACAGGATGATGTACGGAAATACTAGTTAGAACGTTCTGTATGGTTCAAGCGTTAATCAGAACGAACAGATGTGTATTGAACAACTAATACGCTGATCAGCACAATCACGAGGCCCATCAAAGCGGTGCCGCTTAGTGCCTGAGAAAGCACTATCCAGCCAAGCAAGACAGCAGCCAGTGGGCTGAGCAATCCTAATGAAGCTACGGCTATGCCAGGCAGCTGGTTGATGCCTCGGAACCATAAACCGTATGCGATAAAGGCACCCGCCAGGCACAAATAGGCATACGCGGTATATTGCGATCGGGTCAGGGCTGGTAAGGGCGCATCAACCATCCATGCCACTGGTGCCAGCATTAACCCTCCCAGCACTAACTGCCAGCCAGTCAACGCCATCACTGGCAAGTCGATCTGCCAGCGGCGAGTCAGCCAGATGCCGGTTGCCATACAGATTGCACCCAGCAATGCAGCAGCAATACCGACAGGTTCAAACACCGTCTGCGGAGAAAGTAACAATATAGCCATGCCGAATAAGCCTGCCAGCGCTGCCCATAACGTAATTTGTCGTGGTGCACGATGATCGACAGTCCAGGCAAGTACCATCACTAAAAGTGGCTGAATCGCCCCTATAACGGCGGCGAGTCCGCCGGGCAATCGGTAGGCAGCAATAAACAACAACGCCTGAAACACACCGATATTGAGTGCGCTGAGAATCAGCAGGCGTCCAGCGTCACGGTAAGCAGGGAAACGGCGGGTAAGCAGTAACAGCAGGATCCCTGCCGGAAGAACACGAATCAGGGCTGCGGTGAAGGGTCGATCTGGTGGAAGAAACTGTGTTGTAACGAGATAAGTGGAACCCCATATCGCCGGCGCCAGGGCAGTCAGCAGGACGTCACGCCAGTAAGTCAAAGAAAATAAGGTGTTCATGATTTTGCCTTTATCTTGAATTAAAGATAAAATCAGTCTGTCCATCAACTACCTTGAAGTCAAGACAAATGAGCGATATGAATAAACCCTTGCACGATGCGGTTGATGTCATTCTTGAGCAGTGGCAGCGCGAACGACCCGATCTGAACTGCAGCCCAATGGGACCAATTGGCCGTCTGAAACGTTGTACCGCGCTGCTGGAGCAGCGACTTGAATCAACGTTTTCAGAATTTGAATTGAGCATGTGGGAATTTGATATGCTGGCGACGCTGCGCCGGGCTGGCGCACCTTACAGCCTCAGCCCGACTGAGCTGTTTTCGGCACTGATGGTCACCTCTGGCACGATGACGCACCGACTCAAACGTCTGGAGGCACGAGGCTTAATCAGCCGTCAGGTCAATGCGAATGATGCGCGCAGCATGCTGGTTCAGTTGACGCAGGAGGGTGTGGCGTTAATTGATCGGGCCGTGGAAAAGCATGTCGAAAATGAAAGGGAAATCTTGTCAGGCATTTCAGATACCATACTGGAAAAATTAGACCGCAATCTGGCGGAGCTGCTGAAATCACTTGAACGATTTGACCAGCAGTAGACAAAGTAACATGCTGATTAGATTTTGCGTCGGAATTAATTATCACAGGTGTCCGCTATGAGCGAGCAGCAGACGTTTTCTTGAACTGTGGTGTTTCAATACGACCTTGCCGGTCTAATCGTTCATACCAACGTTACATTCGTTAAAGCTTTTTTTGCATTAATGCATTTTCCAGCATTACGCCGCGCCGGAAAGGGAAGCGGCGTTCGACAACATTAAAACCATGATGTAGAAAAAATCGTTCTGCGGTCTTGCTTACATCTGACATAAGGACTTTAATGCCAAGCATCGCTGCTTCTTCATAAATACGATTCATCAGCAGTGTTCCGACACCTTGTTTCGACATGGTTCCTGACACGAAGAAATGGTCAATATAACCGTTGGATTGAAGATCAGCATATCCAACTATTTCACCGTTAACCTCAACGACAAAGGGTCTTAGCTCTCTTATGTGGCTGAACCATTTTCGTTGGTTAATGTTTACTGGAGCCCAGGCATCAATTTGTTCTGGTGTATAATCGTGTGCTGCGATGGTGCGTACCGATGATAAAAAAACATTTAGTAAAGTAATTTCATCACCGTCTATAAACCTTCTCACGTTCATAATTACTCCTTCAATAGTCGCTTAGGGTAATTGCTCAGTTCAGCAATAGCCAACTTCGCGACATCGAGCTGAACTGATACACAGTTATTGATTTCGAGTGACCACGCAGCTGATAGACCACACCATGCAATTATCCACATAAGCAGTCGCTCTCTGTGTATTCCGGATAACGCAGTGATTATTTCAAGTCGCTGTTTAAAAATACTCAGCACTCTTGCTACTTGATATGCCGGATCGCCAAGATCTGGATTCGTGAAGATATTGGCAAAATCAAATCCTCGCTCACCACTTAACCCTTTTGGGTCAATTGCCAGCCAACCTGATTCAGCGAAATCAAGGACGTTTCCGTGATGTAAATCACCATGTAGCGAGACAAGATCAAGCGGTGTTGATAGTAATTCTTCCGCGACTTTAGCGCTATAGGCCAAAATACCACCGTATCTTTGAGCCGCAACGTCCAGAGGCGAAAACCATTGACGCAGAGGTGTCAGCGCTGACAATGGGTATTTTGGGGAGGCATGGAGCTTGTTTGCTACCCTGCATAGGATATGGCATGCAGCGTCATCCTGCCCTGTTCTGGACATAAGTGACAATGAAGCGGGGCCTGTTGCCCGCTCCAGAAGAATGGCCTCATTTTCGTGAGCAAAAACTCTGGCCGCCCCGTTTGCCTCCCACCATACCATCAGCGCATTGCCCAATTGCTCGGATTCATCGTAGGTAATTTTTAGCATGGCTTTACTGCCATTTGTTACCCTGATAACTGGCAGAAGATGTGAGGTATGGGTTATGAGTAGAGGACCATCAGGGACGAGCCTCCAGCGTTCCAGCCAGCGTTTGGATTCATCGTTATGCATAGTGTCTTCCATTAGCAGCCTGTCCCGATCAAAACTGAATGGGTCAAACCTGACTACGCTATTTTACGAAGAGCTTCGATATCATTGGTCATGATCGCGGCGAGAGATCTCGTAATTCGCGCTACGGGCCAATCCCACCAAGCCAGTTTTTCTAATTCCAATGTTATTTCATCGGAAAATCTTTTCTTTATCACTTTTGCTGGGTTCCCCCCAACGACGGTATAGGCAGGTACATCGGCTGTGACAACGGATCGCGAGGAAATAATTGCGCCATTACCAATTTTCACACCGGGCATGATAAGTGCTTCATATCCTATCCACACGTCATTCCCGATAATCGTGTCTCCTTTATAGGGGAGATCGCCGGATTGCGGTGTCGATTTTTCCCATCCATTGCCGAAGATGTAAAACGGGAAGGTAGAGAAGCCTGATAGTTTATGGTTAGCACCGTTCATGATGAACTGGGCACCTTTCGCGATAGCACAAAATTTACCGATAATTAATTTGTCGCCGATAAACGGGAAGTGATACAGAACATTTCGTTCAAAATTCTCCGCGTCCTCTGGATCATCATAATACGTGAAATCTCCGATGATAATGTTTGGGTTTGTCACTGTATTTTTAATGAAACAAACCTGAGGAAATCCCTCCATTGGGTGTTTGTTCATTGGATCAGGTCCGTGCATATTTCCTCCGATTAGAATTTTACCAACATCAGATTATCACACTCGACGTGGTCAACTAAGTCAGTTGCTGCGAGGAAAGCGGTAGCCAAAATTTTGCCACGATACGAGAGCTTGTCAGAACCTCTCTACGTCAGCTTCTGGCGCAGAGCTGAAATTCTACTATTAACAATTAATCCCCATAAACAATCTCCCGCCCAGGCCAAGCCCACCCGCAACAACCCCCTTTTTATTTACATATTATTATTATGATATCAGTAAGATACATGAGGATAATCATGCAGAAATCCTTCCGATTCACCAATTCATCCATCAAAGCCCTTCCGGCAAACACAGATACTCGATCTACAGAGCTTGAGGTGTCTGATACCGAAGTCATCGGCCTTAAATGTCTCTCAGGCCGAACGGGTAACAAACGTTTTCTCTTGCGCTACACATTCCACGGTACCAAAAAAAGTATCAGTATTGGCAGATTCCCTGAAATTGATGTGGGGACAGCCCGTCAGATAGCACGTCGTCACAAAGAGTCAATTGCACTGGGTAATGACCCGAAAGCGGAACGCGATAACTACCGTGCCATGCCCACACTTAGTGAGTTTTTCCACCAGACCTATGTTCCGTTCATCAAGCGCCATAAAAAGTCCTGGGATAAGGATGTGCAGCGTTTCACGCAATATATTGAATCCCGTCTGGGGAAGATTCGTTACTGCGACCTTCGGGCCCGGGAGATCCAGCAGGTGCTTTTCGACATGCTTGAGGGCCGTATTCACGGCCAGCAGTATGCACCGTCTACCTGTAACAGGGCACTGGCTATTCTGAAAACCATGGGCCGTTATGCGCTACGACAGGATGTCCTGGAGAAGAATGAAGCCGATAAGATCCCTTTGCTGAAGGAGAATAATCAGCGGACGCGCTTTTTTGACGCTGATGAGATCAGGAGGATCCTCG
The DNA here is from genome assembly GCF_033843265.1 of Scandinavium lactucae. NCBI lineage: Bacteria > Pseudomonadati > Pseudomonadota > Gammaproteobacteria > Enterobacterales > Enterobacteriaceae > Scandinavium > Scandinavium lactucae. The sequence continues at coordinate 203,693 of NZ_JAWXRD010000027.1, read as the reverse complement.
ATGCTGCATCTCGATACCGAAATAAAGCTGCCGGAGGGCTGATCGCCATGTTGCTGCTAACTGGCACCCGCAAATCAGAAATGCTTAACGTCATGCACAAACATATTGATCGGGGTAACAGGTCCTTGTTCATTCCTTATACTAAGAATGGTCGAAGCAGGACTGTGTATCTCAGTGATGTCGCATTATCGATTATAGATTCGATCCCAAGGGTTGGCAGTAACCCCTATCTGTTTGCCGTAAAAGATAATGGAAAGCCGATATCAGAACCACGGTGGGCGTATGAAAAAATACTGGCCGAATGCGGTATAGATAAGAGTGAAGTCTGTTTTCACACCACGCGACATTCCGTCGCATCATTACTTGTCTCCAGTGGTCAGTACAGTCTGTATGACGTTAAAGCCCAGCTGGCGCATGCCAGTATTCAAAGCACGGAGCGCTACGCGAAATTGACACCAGAGCGTATGCGTCAGACCGGGCAGGGCGTAACAGATCTTCTTTTGAACACCGTTACTGTCGGTAACAATGATGATTTTAGCACCCCTTAAACGTGGAGAATGATTATGCCGTTAAAATGTCCTAAGTGCGATAGCCGAAACACAGTGACGGAAACAGCCGGAAAGATAGCTGAGTTGACTCGTGATGATCGGTTCCTGACAACGCCTGCTGGTTATATCAGCCCGGATCAAATGGCAGAATTGCTCAAAGACATCATCAGGGCAATAAAACGCCTCTTTGGATTTATGGAGCAGCGAGAGAGAAATAATGCGCCAGTGCTGGTCTGTAAATCGTGTGGGTATTATGAGCGTATATAGATGACCACTAAAGGCAATTCAAGATTATTTTCCTGTCTACATAACCCCGATACTTAAAACGTATCGGGGTTTTTATTTATGAGGGTTGTACAATGAAATTTGTCTCGAACTGGCAAGACCTGCCGTCGCTCCTTCTTCCCGATTCAGTTATGACTGTCCTGAGAAAAGAGCTGATACTCCCATTTGATGATGAATCTTCTGCAATGAATTTCTGGGGAGAGGTCGGTGTAACATTAATATACATTGAACCCGATGATGTTCCTGAAGGTATTAAGCGACACGTATTGGATGTAATTCATCATTTAATTGCAAACCCAGAGTTCGTGGTCCGTCTGACAGAAGAGTATTACTTGATGCTATCAATTACAGAAGATAACGGGAATGGTATTTATCTGTTGTTTCATCCCAATTGTCCTCTGGGCGGTATTGATACATTAATGTCTATGGCGGAATTCCGTCTGTAAATCAGATTAAAATGAGGAGAAGGAAATGAGAAAATTAAAGTCAGGAAAAAATAATAATGAAAACGATGAGCTGGAGTTAAATAATGATTTAAGCGATGTTGAGAATGGTATCACTGAAGATGAGAAAACATTACCTGAAGAGAGTTATAAGCTGCTCATTGAATCAGGGCAGGCGGAAAAAATCAGTCCTAAGGCCAGTGGTATGCTGACATGGCAACTGGCAATGTCTGAAACAGATAATGAGCTTTATCTGCGCCTACTGGCAAATGGCAGCGGAGGATTGTTCTCTAAGGACTGGATTTCACTTTCTAAAATTGAAAGTGTACTCGAAGTACAACCGATAACGGGTTTCACATCCGGCGTATTCAGACCATTATTTAAAGGGGCTAGTGCCAATAATTCTGGTTTTCTGGCTGCTGTTCTGCGCTCGCCAGATATATGTCTGCTGGAGGCGCATCCGGAGAAGTTATTTACGCATGTTTTATACGCCGACTGGCGTGTGCGCCTGAAAACACTCAGCAAAGTTGGGGATAGAGAAAAGAACGCAGAGGGTTAATTCTTTACCAGTACGTTCATACAACCAGAAACGGCTACTCACCACTGTTCATCTTCTTCAGGAACATTCATTATGCAAACCCAGTACGCCTTAAAACAGGCAGGATTAACGCTGCCTGTTACCAAATTATTTCAGCAGCACATCACTGCGCTTCTGACAGAACAATCTCAGCAAACATCGGTCAGGGCAGTGGTCATTAATTTTCGTGACCCAGACTACAGTGCAGAATCCGGCGGATTTCATCCGGTTGAAATGCGTTTCATCCGTAAGGATAACGAGTGGTATTTCGATTATGTCACAGACTTTAGTTACATGGGGCGAGTCTATCCTGAACTGGAAAAGGAAATAGACTTTTGCTGGTCGGGTCATTACGTCTTCCATTATCTGATTGGCGATATTTCGATAACAACAGAGATGAATGAGCTCTGGTCTTTATGGGAGAGTAATTTTATTGAATACCTGGCAATGGGGGTTTACCAGGTAACGGTAACTGAGGAAAGTTGTTGACCCGTTATGAACAGGAAGAAAGCGGGCGGCTTTGTAATTTTCTGCATGCGGCGTGCATCACAGCATGGGGATGATATCTCTTATTCCTGGCTGTTCGCATAAACATGTGCAGACACGGGGGATCTCAGATCCCTCGTGGTTTAGGCCCAAATGGCGCATTCCCCAGTGACAGGATGATAACGAAGACTCCATTACCCCAACGGCAGTTTTACACCGCATAATTAACATCGATATTACAGTGTCTTAGAGCCACTTTTGGCCGATGGACTGTTAAAACAAAACTAGACAGGTACCCATGATGCGTCAGTCACGAGGCGAGAAGATCTCTGAAAGACTGGGGTGGATATTGCTCCAGCTCTATACCGGCAATTCTCTGTCGGTTAATGATATTTGCCAGCAGTTTTATGTTTCCCGTCGGACAGGACGACGGGACTTATTGAGGGTGGAAACAGTAACGGAGGTTATTTCTCCCGGGAAAGTGAGGTTGGCTCCTCTGATAAGAGAGCGAGTCAGGCAAGGAATATCCAAATAATTTTCCCTACATGGACATAACCTGTCCTCGCATTGCATTAGGCTCAACAATGAACCAAATAAATGACCTTAATTAAGGATGTAAGATGAAAAGAACGATAATGGCGGCTCTGTTATTCACAGGTTTTCTGTCGCAGGCGCATGCCGGGCTTGTTCAGGTAAATAACCGTGTAGCCTGTTATCTTGCGATGGACAGTATAAACAGGCAACTCATGGAGTCAGATAAAAAAGCCACTGCTGAAATATATAAATATTTGGAGGGAGAACTACAACGTTATGGCGTTGACGAAGAATCTATTAATGAAAACACCATCGCCATGGAGAATGAACTACCTCGGGCATACCAGCAGGCAGCGTTTGCAGATAAGTGTGTGACATTTTACCGAAAACCATCAAACAGACAGTAGTGAGAACAGATAATCCTTCTCACCCAATTGGGAAATCATGATATGAAAAAGATAATTGCCGGATGTGTTGCGGCCATCGTGCCTGTCACCTCAATAGCCGCTTCTGTTTCACTTGATACAGCAGGGCGTTGTTATGAAGCAACTCGCCAGTCAACTCAAATGGCGATGTTGCTGGATCCAAATGCAGCGGAATACAAAAATCTCAACAGTAATGCCAAAGAGCTATTTGGCACACTCTCCGGTGGAGTAGGTGAAAAGGACTCAAAGAAAATTCGGGATGCCTGGAAGACCATTCTGGATAATGCCGGAATGGAAGGCCGCATGGCTAAATCTGATGGGTATCGGGAAATGAACAGATATCCCCAGGACGTCATTATGCAGGAGGCCAATAAATGTGTCCGTCTGGCAATTAAATCAGGGCTGGTGAAATTATAATGATTAATGAGATATGAATATTACGGGAGCAGTTGCTCCCGTTATTTTTTTTATCCAAAGATCCAGTTCCAGGCTTTTTTCAGCCCATTGACTACAGCTTTTTTGGCAGCTTTCACCACGACGCGCAATGGTGCTGGCAGGGTATTATCAATAATATCATCAAGAACGCGATCAACGGTATCACCAAATCCTTCCGTTGCTTCTTCTGTAACTGTACGGGTTTTGTGCTCGTCTCTCACCTGAGAAGCGACGCCGCTTTGAGCGTGCTTTGGGAGCGCACGAACCATTGCCTCCACCAAATGGGTCACATTGTATCCCTCACTGGCGGCGACAGCGATCACCGGATGGTCAGTAAACCCAAATCGCTGTGTGATATATGCTTCTTTATCGAGGATATTTTGCATCTGGGATGGAGAAGGCCGGGCGTTGACAACATCCCATTCACGGAATGGCTCAATTTTGTCGACCTGATTAAGCACAAACAGTGTTTTAGCCTCACCGCCAGCAGGGGCCAGCACATTTTTGTAGAAATGTTCATCCGCAGAGAAGGCGCGGTCATCGCCTTTAATCACCCAGAGAACCAGATCCAGTTGTGGTAACAGGGCACGATAAAGTTGTTCATATTCAGCGTCACGCTCAGCATTTTCTCCCACACCCGGAATATCAATCAACCGCACTGAGCGTTTGCCAAACTGGATGCGCATTTCCTGCGTTTCACGGGTACAGGCGGCGACATCACTGACTGCACAAATATCACCCTTAAAAATCGCATTACATAAGCTGGACTTCCCGGCTCCGGTCTTTCCCATAATGCCAATGACCGGCTCATAACTGATAACGTCATTGATGCGTCGGGCAATACTGTCCCTGATATTTTCAGGTAATATTTCAAGTGCATCCTTCACAGGATTTCGATTTTTAGTTTCTGTATTATTCATCTTGAGCACCATTCTCCATTTTCGCTTTAATTAGCGCACACTCGTAATATGAAATAATTACTTTTAGCAAGGCATTCACTTTTTCCAGATCACGGGGTGCCGCGTAACCGACGATCCCTTTTTTCATAGGGCTGAAGCGTTCCTTGCGGGAAAGATTCATTGCGGCCAGTTGATCATCAATACCGTGCATTAACAAATGTCCGTTTTCGCCAGCATTGAAGTGATTGCAAATCATCTCTGCATGCTGAAGGAGATGTTCGGGAACCACATTGAATGGCGCGTCAAGCCAGGCTTTAAGATGCGCATTCTGTTCATTATCGTTGGCGTCAAGAAGACCGCTGAGTAAATCCGTTGCTATGGTTTCGAAAAAATTCCCGAGTACATTTTCATCTTTATTCATTAGAGGTATCTCCGGTTGATTCTGTACTTTCATTCTGCTCGTATCGTTCCAGAGCAAGGCGTATGTCTTGCGTAACCTGATTACGAATCGATGCTGGTTTTAGAACTTCAACCTCGGGCATCCAGTATTTGATGAGAGGGATAATTTGGCCGAAGTGAGCCACCCGTGAAATCACGAGCAAATCACCGCTTGCGGAAGTGTGAATAATTTCCTGACCCGGTAACAGCGCACGGCGCAAGAACCACGGGGCTACAAGTGCAGAAACTGACATCAGTACTTCAGTAAGCTCTGCGCCATACCAGATACTTTCCGCATTTTCGATTTGCAGATGAATTTCCGGCGACATGGCAAATGACATGTTACTGGGCAGAACCTGTTTCATAGCTGAAATGACGAAACTTTTCAGCACACCTCCCTCAATGGCAGCGAGATACCAGAGCCCTCTGTCACTGACGAGACGATAGGGTTCAATGGCGCTGTAACGTTTCGTTTTATACATAAAGCTTATTTTTTTGCTGCCGCGAATCGCGTCTGACAATGTGTTCAGCGTAGACATAAAAACCCCACAGTTTTCATAGGGTCGCTGTTTGATCAGAAACGGATTATTTTCGGCATTGCCCAGCAATATGCCTAACAGGCGGTCATCCCAGCGTGGAAATAGCCCGTCAATACCCAGAATACGCGTAAAGCGGCGCAAGTCCGTATTGCTGCGCTGTCCCAGAACGCCAACGGGAAGGTGATATTTCTTACCACTGCGAAGAAGGTTGAGATAAGCCAGTCGCTGCGTAAGGTCACGCCGGATGGTCTTATCACAGACATTAAACTCTTCAGCGAGCCCACTCACCGTGACCGATTCACCGTTGTTAAGGCGAGTCAGTATCAATCCAAGGCGATACCCAAGTTTGTCATGCTTATCCATTCAGGCATCCAATTAATTGAAGCTGGAAGGATATTTTCAGCAGGGTGCTGGACAAGATGAGTCCAGGCCGAAGAGGGATTTCTAAAAAATAAAATCCATAAAATTCAAGGGTATATTTTTAGCATGGTTTTTTTGGACTCAACCTGTCCATGTTGTGGTGGTTGCGGGAAGCAGCTTTATTACCGCAGCTTCATTATCTACCAAACAGTAAAGCCCACGACTGGGAGCGTGGGCTTAGCAAATAGGTATTCAGCGTGAAGGATTTACAAAATTACCGAGGGCAATGAGAAGCCAGGATATTTCAGCATTATATGGTCCATCAGGCGAGTCATTCGGGAAGTCAGAGAACCAAAGATAATGGGTGGGAGCTTAGCCCGGCCTGCATTTTTAACATCACTGGATGTCACAGAGTAGCCTGCTTCGACCAGCCATGCAGCTATCTCAACACTGGTTTGTCGCTTTCTGTCGTCCGGCGTGAGCCCCCATTGATGTTGAGCCAGGGCCCGCAGGAAAAGGCGAACAAGGACGTCATCGCTTCGATTTTGTCCTACTTTCAGTTTCAGAGGGGTAAAAACGTTTCTGCAATAGAGAAAATCACACCAGTCTTCCCAGTCAGCTTCATCTTTCAGGCTGTGTGTCTGCCGCCAGTCATCGAAAAGTTGGCGTTGCTTAAGTGCCTGGGCTATATCATTCCACGGACGGGAATACATCAACAAATGTCCATCATTCATGGTGGGGGCGATCAGTTGGCGCTTAAAGTCGAACTCCAGATTTAACCGGATATCCGACTCAACTGCGACAAGGTCGCTTTCATTCAACCACATATCACGGGTTGAAATGAGAGATCCCCTGCGAAGCTTCTGACCCGGAGCCCTGTTAAGATAGAGGTCCACCATATAGCGGTTATAGTCGTCGCGGGGAATATCAGCAGGGGGTTTAACTCCTGCACGGGCGTGTACGATTGGGTAGCCTGCAAGTTCTTTATAGGTCAACTGCCCCCGGGTTTTCATGGCGACAAGTTGCCGGACCTGATGTTTACAGGTCAGCATAGACGAGCCCGGATCCGCAATGTCGCATAACGCCTGAAAACGTGATGATAACGGGCCAGACATATCGATATTATCGATAGCGGAATCCGTCAGAAAACCATCTGTAGTCACACTGACCACTGTTGCATTCGGCGGGAGTGCATTCATCAACTCGCCCACCACCGCGCGGACAAATCCCGTGACATGTGCAGCAAAAAATGGCTGGGTGACTGACGAAGGCGGCAGAGGGCTGTTCAGCCCTCGGGCGGTATCAAATGCAGTCTTTGCGTGAAGACCCTGAGCGAGTTTTCCGTACAGTGAATTTCCGATCTCTTTCCAGAATTTCTCCTCCAGAGACCCTTTATCATGGCGATTACGATTTTCGCGTACCTGTTGCACAAAGGGTAAAAACACGGAGCATGCTGGTTCTGCCGGTGATGAGGAATCATTAGATTTATACTGACGCCAGGGGATGATAATACCGTGCTGAATAGTCATTTCCGCACCCAGAGACAGAGCGAGGGCCATTTCCGGGGCGGTCGCCCATGACTCACCCGTCAAAGGGAAAAACAATCCGTACTGGTCGGTTCTGACGGGCAGGCAGGGGTAGCGTACCGTGTCGGGGAATCGAAAACTGACCAGCCCAAATCCCATGGTATGCCCGCAAAATTCCTCAGGATTTTGGCTCTGGTAAATATTATCGTAATCAGGCTGCAAAATATCTAACAGCCCGGTGGTGTAAGCGCCTGCTAAATCGTAGTCATACCATTGGCTTTCAGGGGTAATGCCCATCATGAAGCATTCATTTCGACCGCCGTGATAGCAGTTGATGGCGAACGTCTCATAGAGTTCCCTTGCGGGTATACTCTGCGTCGATTTTAACGTTCTGAATCCCTGAGTGTCCGGGTTCCAGCGCTGGCGCGATTCCGTCCAGGTTCCCATACAGACTTCAGGAGTCTGGCCGCTTTCCTTAATGGTTTTGAGAAACCGGGAAACAGCCATCGCACCAATCGTAGTGGGGACGCGCTCAATCAGCAGACTTTCAGTGCAGAACGATTTCACCTGTAAGGCATAGCGCACGGCAATTTCGGCATCACGAACTGCATAGGCCTCGAAACCGCGTCGATCGCCTTTTAAATACTGGCGCATATCGCTGATTGAATAAGGTGCTGGAATGGTTAGTTTCGGCAGGCCAAGTAATTCACCACATTCCGTCAGTCCCATACCGCCCGGAGTGATCAACAAGGTATCGGTAAACGTTACATTGCTGCAACGGGACGGGCTGGTCCGCTTATCAAACATGATTAGGCTGTTTTTTTCACGACGAGTTTCGACTTCATCAAAATCAATACCGTAGCGGTTTTTAAAACTGCTGACTGTACTGCGAATTCCTTTCAGCAATATTTTGTGATCGCTCCAGAAATCGGCAAACGAGGCAACATCAGCCCGCAGGAAATGAGCATACAGCGTAATCGAACCCGGCCATTCGTTAATCTGCTCATTCTTCAATAGTGGCGTCAGGGTTTTCGCGAGAAAGTTTTTCAGCGACAGGCGATCTTTTTTGTGGGCGCTGGCGGGGTACAGGATTCCGGGAACACCCGTTCCATCAGGCAGCACGACATAGCTCTGATAAGACAGAATGTCGTTTTGCTTTGTATGTGGGTTATAGACATATTCAGTATCAAAGCCGATATCAAGATGTAGCTCGCTGCTGACGTCCAGTCGATTTTTTGATTTTTGCGGTATTAACGGAAAGTTATCAAGAGTTTTAGCAGAGCGGGCGACAGGTTGCGTCACTCCCGCCGCATCTGCGAGCAGTGCATTCATGTCAAACATAAGTGTTTTCTTATTCAGGTGAGCGGTGTCAATATCGACACCGCTAATTAAGGGGAAATCAGGCAAGGGCTGTACGAATCTCAGCAAACAGTTGCTCTTTTAGAGCATCGTCTTTCGTTGCTACGAAAGATACGAAGTTATCGTTGACTTTAATGACGACGCCGTTCGGGGTCTTTTCGACCATCGGCAAGAGTCGCGAGGAGAGAAGACAATTAGCATGCAACCAACGAAAGCCCATTCCTTCAAATTCGCGACCACCAAGAGTGGTAGCCAGTTCCTGAAATGCCTCATCAAGAGTGTCAGATTTGGCTGATTCACTGACTAGTGTTCCGCCATAACGGTTAGTGAGCGTCAGGATAGCCCGCTCTGCGTTCTGGAACAGGCTGACGCCGTAGACGAACTTAAGTCGGGCAATGCAGTTATTACCCCGGTAGACTGCCTCTTCAGGCAGGTTACTTTCGAAGTTGCGGGCATAGGTGTTAAACGCAGTTTTCGCTGCTTCATCCGTATCAAAAGACTCGGTGTGCAGCAGGCGGCACGCCCGACTAATAAAATTGAGGCGGTTTTCAACGAGACTGATGCTGATGACATCAGAGACAGGGATAAGTATGTCGCTGGCGTTAACCAGGTAGTCAAAGCTGAGTGTTTTTGAGGTTTTCATTGTTTTTACTCCTTGAAAGTCAAATTAGCGCGAAGTCTGCGTATTTGTGAGTTGCTGCTGTTCCCAAGCTTCCACCTCAGCCACGGGAAAACGGATAGCACGTCCCAGCCGGATGAACGGAGGGAGCTTGGCCGGATTTCGGGTGATATCGCTGGCGATCGTGCTGGGCGAAATTCTCCAGCGTTGTGCAAGTTCTTTACAGTTGAGATACATATCAGGGCTCCTCAGAGCTAAAAGTCTTTAGGGGTTTGTCAGTCACTGCCGGGCCCTGCAGTGGTGTGCTCTAACCATACGAGCTGCGCAGTTTGATTACACGCCATAAAACTCACAGCTCATGCCTTCAATTTTTATTTATAACTATCAACCACTTGTGATACTACCGCCTGAGAGTCTGCTGCATTATGAAAGGCATACCGGCGGGTGGCCGTGAGTGAATGGTGATTCAGTAAACGGGAAGCCATGGCGATATCGCTGGTTGCCTGTAGCACGCGGGTGGCAAACGTCCGGCGAAGGTCATGCATGCGCAGGTTTTGTATGCGAGCATCCCGACAAATCCGGGTAAAGGTTTCACGCGGATAGCTCAACTGGCGAGTCGTGTCGGTAATGCGCGGGAAAATCCAGGTCGTGCTGAGTGCCAGTTGTGCCTGTCGCTGAACAATGACCACTGCGGGATTTGCAAGCGGGCAGGTGAATGGGTGCCCTGATTTCGTATCCGGAAGAAGTAATTGCTGTGCATCTGGATGCCAGTAATCCCATTTCAGCGTACAAACTTCACCAATACGCATACCGGTATAGAGTGCAAGCAATATGGCATCAGCAGCGGGCGTATTCAGGGCCTCAGCGGCCGCAATAAATAATGGAATTTCAGTGGCAGAAAGTGTGCGATACCGGACGTTGTTCTCTTTCAGATAACGAACGTGGGTCATCGGAGAATGATTTATCCATTCAGCGCGTACAGCCAGAGAGCATATCTTTGAGAGCAGAGCCAGAAGGCGGTTTATTGTTGCCGGGCTTAATTTCGGTCGTAGGCCAGCGGCGAATTTTTCGATTTCCCCTGGGGTGATATGACAGAGGCGACGCTTCCCCCAGAAGGGACGGATATGGCGATTGAGCTTCGATAGTTCAGACTGTGGACTTTTCTTATATAACTGCATATCAGGAATCCACAACTCGTTGATAGCCTGCTCGACGGTATGACGGCGGGACTGTATGGCAAGGCGTTTTTTATTACCAAGCCGAATCATAGTGTTCAGGCGGGCATCTTCAATATCAAGATGCGGGAAAGTGCCCAGCGTTTCATAAATACGCTGATTGTTGATGGTCGCCCGAAACGCGAGCGTGATTTGATTGGGATAGACCAGCGCCCTCAGATGGGGGCAGTGAATATCACGGTATTCCTGACAACCAGTCGTCGGATGCTGTAGTTGCTGAAGTGATTTAGTGCTGAAACGCAGATCAATAATGGACATCGTAGTTCTCCTGTGAATGTGTGCCAGGAAAAATACGATGAAAGGTGAGCTAATTGCGAGTTGTCATTTTAACAGTTCATCATGTCAATTTGCAAGAGTGATAAACTGTAGGAAATGAGAGAAATAGAAATAGTGAAGCGATATTTGCAGTGCTTATTTATTATGCGCTCGCGCTATAAGTTTCTCGACGTAGTTTACTGAACTGAGTCGGGTAATATCATTAATCAGAGAATCAGGTGATGGAGTCGGGGTCTTTGTTATCGGAGGGAATTTTAAAAATCCTTTAACCTCAGAGTATTTATGCCCCTCTAGAAAATAAATAATTTCTTTAGAAGTCGGCATCCATTGAGGATTCAGTAGTAATGCAATATAAATGTAGGCTTTACGGTGGAGCTGTTCAATGTCTTTTGTATATCCTGTCAAATTGGCTTTGCCAAGATTGATCGTGCTTTTCACAATGAAAGTATCTGGATTAGTAAGCGAGTTTTTATAATTTTCATAGGATATAACAGGCTGCATTATCTCATAAGGTAACATGGCCAATATGATTAACATGACCATATTGGGGTGATGAAGATAGTCATCAACGATGATTAACTTCGCTCTCATATCATCGAGTGTCTTACTGATTATATTGAAAAGGTATTTTTCACAAAAATGAGAAAAAACTAACCAAGAAGTTTCTTCAGGTTTAAGCTCTTGAACTTCAAGGAATTTATTGAGCCAATCCTCTGATGTTAAGTGTTTTGTGATATATAACTTATAGTATTTAATCGATCTGACATATTCCCGAATGGCTTTCTTTCCATCAAAGGAAAAACCATCAAGGGTGCTAAACGTTGCAGGGGTGACCATGTCAGCAAGTAATTCCATGAAGGGCATAAGTAATGGATGGCCATTAACTTCTACATAACGAAATTCATTTTCAATGAACAAATCTAGTTTATCAATTACATGCTTGGGTATTTTATTCTGGCGTTTCACTTTGTGAGCATAAATCTCTATTGCCAGTCGGGAAAATTCCTTACTTTGAAGCTCACACCATTTTTTCAGAACAGTTGTATCCTGAAAAAAATTAATCTGATTAGACATTATCGCCGATGAGTTGATGACGTTGATTATGTCGCTCGAGGGTTTCATCCATATATCGCCATTTGAATCGGTTATGAGCATCAAATTTAGCAAATCAGTTTCAGAGAAGAGATCAGACAGGGCATCAATATCGGGTTGATAGTTTGCGAGAAGGCGTGCGTTTTTAGCATTGCGGTTGGATAGATCCAGATAAGTTTCGAACATAATAAAGTCCTTTGTGATGCAATGCCGTGTAGGGGGGCCCGGTTGAGAGTTAAGGGAGTATAACATTACCCCAACGGCAGTTTTACACCATAGCTTACATTGAGTCTATCCTGCTAATATCATTAGAATTTATTAACTTGTAAACTTGAGGGGATTGGTAAGTCATCTGTCGGTATCAGGTGGACAATTCCCGTAAAGATACTGTGATTCAGGTGTGTCCAGGGGCGTTTCTTGAGGTATCATTTACCACAATTTTTAGGATGCAAAGCCCTGCATCGCTAGCTTTTCTTCATACCAGGATGATTCATGAACGACAAAATCAGTCAGGATACGATCAATAAAGCCCTGTGGGCCGCGTGTGATACGTTCCGTGGCACCATCAGTGCTGATACCTATAAAGATTTTATCCTTACCATGCTGTTCCTCAAGTACATTTCAGATGTCTGGCAGGATCACTATGACGAATACAAAGAACAGTACGGTGATGCGCCGGAACTGATTGAAGCGATGATGGCTAACGAGCGTTTTGTGCTGCCGAAAAGCGCCAGCTTTTATGCTCTTTACGAGCGTCGCCATGAGCCGGGCAACGGGGAGCGTATTGATCAGGCACTACACGCTATTGAAGAAGCCAACGGCACCAAACTGAAAGATGCCGGGAAAAGCGTGTTCCAGGATATTTCGTTTAACACTGACCGTCTGGGTGAAGAAAAACAGAAGAACACCATCCTGCGTCAGCTGCTGGAAGACTTTGCCGGTGAAGATCTTAACCTGAAGCCAAGCCGTGTAGGTACGCTGGACGTTATCGGTAATGCCTATGAATATCTGATTAAGAACTTTGCAGCCAGTGGTGGGCAGAAAGCCGGGGAATTCTACACCCCACCAGAAGTTTCCGATCTGATTGCTGAACTGCTCGATCCGCAACCGGGTGATACCATCTGCGATCCGGCCTGTGGTTCTGGTTCGTTGTTAATGAAGTGCGGACGTAAAATTGTCTCCGGACATGACAGCCGTAATTATGCGTTGTTTGGTCAGGAAGCGATTGGCTCCACGTGGTCACTGGCGAAAATGAACATGTTCCTGCACGGCGAAGACAACCATAAAATCGAGTGGGGCGATACCATTCGTAACCCGAAACTGCTCGATAAAAATGGTGATTTGATGCTGTTTGATATCGTGACCGCTAACCCGCCGTTCAGCCTGGATAAGTGGGGACATGACGAGGCCGAGAACGATAAGTTTGGTCGTTTCCGTCGTGGTGTACCGCCGAAAACTAAAGGAGATTACGCCTTTATCACGCATATGATAGAAACCCTGAAACCGGGGACTGGTCGTATGGGCGTGGTGGTGCCACACGGTGTGCTGTTCCGTGGCTCCAGCGAAGGCAAAATTCGCCAGAAACTGATCGACGAAAATTTACTGGATGCGGTGATTGGATTACCAGATAAGTTGTTCTACGGTACGGGGATTCCGGCTGCTATTCTGATTTTTAAGAAGCAGAAAGTGGATGACAAGGTGCTGTTTATCGATGCCAGCCGTGAATATAAGGCGGGCAAAAACCAGAACCAGCTCAGCGCAGAAAATATCCAGAAGATCGTTAACACCTATCGTGAAGGCGATAACGTCGAGAAATACGCCTATCTCGCCAGCCTGAAAGAGATTCAGGACAACGACTATAACCTTAATATTCCGCGTTATGTCGATACCTTTGAAGAAGAGGATGAGATTAACTTGTTGGCCGTGCGTAAAGAGCGAGAGCAACTGAAGATGGAACTGACGAAGCTCGAAACGGAGATGGCGGGTTATCTGAAGGAGCTGGGTTATGGCTCGTGAAATAACATTGCAAAAGCTGCCTGTAGGTTGGAACTACGATCTATTAGATAATCTTGCGGAAAGATGCAGTGGCCATACACCGAGTAAATCATTCCCGGAATATTGGAATGGTGGCATTAAATGGATTTCCCTCGCTGATTCATGTCGCCTTGATAAAGGGTACGTTTATGAAACCGATAAAGAAATATCTCTAGAAGGCGTCAAAAATAGTTCAGCTGAAGTACATCCGGCGGAAACTGTTGTATTATCGCGCGACGCAGGTGTTGGCAAGAGTGGTGTTATGGCTACGCCAATGGCTGTGAGTCAGCACTTTATTGCCTGGAAATGTGATAATAAAGAAAAGCTTCATAGTTGGTATCTTTATAATTGGTTGCAGTTAAATAAAGAAGAGTTCGAAAGGCAAGCTGTTGGCTCTACAATTAAAACAATTGGTCTTCCATATTTTAAGAAATTAAGAATAGCTGTTCCTCCTTTTGGCGAACAAAAGAAAATCGCCCAAATCCTGTCCGCTTGGGATAAGGCGATTTCGGTGTCGGAAAAGCTTCTCACTAACAGTCAGCAACAGAAAAAAGCCCTGATGCAGCAATTGCTTACCGGGAAGAAACGCTTGCTGGATGATAATGGTACAAGGTTTTCTGAAATTTGGGGATTGTATGCCTTATCGAAATTATTTCAGAGGGTTACGACCAAAAACAATGGAAAGAGCACTAATGTTGTAACCATTTCCGGACAACATGGTTTGATTAAGCAGGAGGCTTTTTTCAAGAAAACAGTGGCATCAGATACCCTTGATGGGTATTTCTTATTAAAAAAAGGACAGTTTGCATATAATAAAAGTTACTCTAATGGCTATCCGATGGGTGCAATAAAACGATTAAATCGATACCCAGAGGGAGTAGTAACAACTCTGTATATATGTTTTGAACTTTCTACCCCCAAAGAATCATTCGGTGACTATTGGGAGCATTATTTTGAGTCAGGCCTTTTGAATAACAGTTTGTCTCAAATCGCTCATGAAGGTGGTCGGGCTCATGGCTTGCTAAATGTAAAACCTTCGGACTTTTTTTCATTAAAAGTTCCGGTTCCTGGCTTTGAAGAACAGCAAAAAATCGCCGCGGTTCTTTCCGCTGCCGATGCTGAAATCTCCACGTTGGAGAAAAAACTCGCCTGCTTGAAAGACGAGAAAAAAGCTCTGATGCAGCAATTACTGACCGGGAAACGTCGTGTCAAAGTAGACGCTGAAGAAGCTGTGAGCGCTTAACGCGAAGAACAAGGAAAGCTAATGAACCAGACGTACATACCAAAATTCCAGGAAGAATACAGCGCCAAAATCCCGGCGCTGACGTTACTGACCAGCCTGGGCTGGACGTTTTTACCCCCAAAACAGATTATGGGTTATCGGGGTTATAAACAGGATGAGGTAGTGCTGCGTCCGGTTCTGCGTGAGGCGTTGTCGAAGCGTTCCTTTATGGCAGATGGCAAAATCTGCCAGTTATCGGAAAAGGCGCTGGATAACCTGATATCACAGGTCTGTTCTCCGGCGCTTAACGAAGGACTGCTAAAAGCCAATGAGCGGATGTACAACCATCTGCTCTACGGAATCGCCGTTACCGAGTTTGTCGATGGCAAGAAGGTCAACCCTACCATTGCGCTGATTGACTGGGAACATCCGGAAAATAACCAGTTCCACTTTACTGAAGAATTTAAGGTATTACGGTCAGGCGGTTTTGAAACCCGCAGACCGGATATTGTCTGTTTTGTGAATGGTATTCCGCTGGCTGTTATTGAAGCGAAATGCCCGGCTGGACATGGCAAGAAAGGGCCAACCATTGACGAGGGGATATCTCAGAGTATCCGCAACCAGTTCAACGATGAAATCCCGCAGCTGTTTGCCTACAGCCAGATATTACTGTCGATTAACGGGCATGACGGGCGCTACGGTACCTGTCATACACCAATGAAATTCTGGGCGGCATGGCGCGAAGAAGATATTACTGACGCGCAGATGTATGCGCTGCGCAACCATAAGTTATCGACGGAACAAATTCATGCGTTGTTTGATCATCGTCCTTCAGCCGATCTCGACTGGTACCAACAGTTAGTAGCCGCTGATGAACTGGCTGTCAGTGGACAGGATAAGCTGCTTATCAGCCTGCTTTCGCCGGAACGTCTGCTGGAGATGACCCGCTTCTTCACCCTGTTTGATAAAAAGACCGGCAAGATTGTCGCCCGCTATCAGCAGGTGTTCGGGATTAAAAGACTGCTGGAACGCATCAGTACTCGCAGACCGGATGGGGGCAGGAAAGGTGGGGTGATCTGGCATACCACGGGGTCAGGTAAATCGTACACCATGGTTTTCCTCAGCAAGGCGCTGATCCTTCATGACAGCCTGAAGCAATGTCGCATTGTGGTGGTGACGGACCGTGTCGATCTTGAAGGGCAGCTCAGCGGTACTTTCGCTTCTGGTGGAGAACTGGCCGGGAAGGATGATAAGGCCAAAGCGATGGCGACCTCAGGTCAGAAGCTGGCACAGCAGATTGGCTCTGGTAAAGAACGTATAATCTTTACCCTTATCCAGAAATTTAACTCAGCGACAAAATTGCCTGAATGCGTCAATACCAGCCCCGACATCATCGTTCTGATTGATGAAGGACACCGCAGCCAGGGTGGCGAGAACCATGTGCGAATGAAACTGGCCCTGCCTAACGCCGCCTTTGTGGCGTTTACCGGTACGCCATTGCTGAAAGAAGATAAAACCACCAATAAATTCGGACCGATTGTCCACGCTTATACCATGCAGCGAGCGGTAGAAGATAAAGCCGTTACACCTTTGCTGTATGAAGAACGTATTCCCGACCTTGAGGTTAACGATCGGGCAATAGATGCCTGGTTTGATCGTATTACCGATGGGTTAAGCGAAGCGCAAAAAGCCGACCTTAAGCGTAAATATGCCCGTAAGGGTGAGGTTTATAGTGCAGATGACCGCATCCGTCTGATTGCATTAGATATCGCCACGCACTTCTCGAAGAATATTGATGAGGGGCTGAAAGGCCAACTTGCCTGCGACAGCAAGATTTCCGCCATCAAATATAAAAAGTATCTTGATGAAGCCGGGTTGTTTGAGTCAGCTGTAGTTATCAGCCCGCCGGATACCCGGGAAGGGAATACCGAGGTGGATGAAAGCAAACTGCCGGAAGTGACAAAATGGTGGAAGGATAACGTTGGCACACAGGATGAGTCCGTTTATACCCGCAATATCATTAGCCGTTTCGATACCGATGATAAGCTAAAATTGTTGATCGTCGTTGACAAACTGCTCACCGGGTTTGATGAACCGAAAAATACCGTGCTGTATATCGACAAGCCGCTTAAATCCCATAATCTTATCCAGGCGATTGCCCGGGTAAACCGACTGCATCCACTGAAGAAGTTTGGCCTGCTGATTGATTATCGCGGCATTCTGGCTGAACTGGACACGACGATCGGTAAATATCAGGATCTCGCCTCCCGAACGCAGGGAGGATATGACATCAAGGATATTGACGGGCTGTACAGCGCCATGAGCTCTGAATACAAGCGTCTGCCGCATCTGTATAACCAGTTGTGGGCCATATTTGCCGGTGTTAAAAACAAGAATGATACTGAGCAGTTGCGTGCAGTTCTGGTGCCTAAAATGGAAGAACGTAACGGAGAGATGGTCGATATCCATCAGAAAACCCGTGATGATTTCTTCGAGGCGTTAACGGCCTTTGCCGGGTGTCTGAAAGTGGCACTGCAGTCCGCCACCTTCTTCACCGACAAGAGCTTTACGGAACAAGACCGAAACCTCTATAAAGAAACCGTAAAACAGATGTCCAGCCTGCGCCAGTGGGCGATGCAGGTCAGCGGAGAGCAGGTCAATTATGACGACTACGCTGAGCAGGTGAAAAAACTACTGGATAAGCATGTCACCGGCGTTGAGGTTCGTGAACCGGATGGTGTGTATGAAGTCGGTAAAATGGGCAAGAGCGAAAAGCCCGAAGACTGGGACAACAATAAAACCCGCAATGAAACCGACATCATTAAAACCCGTGTGACGAAGATGATTGAGCAGGAGCTGCGTGACGACCCGTATGCTCAGGAGGCATTTTCAAAACTCCTGCGTATGGCTATCGAAGAAGCAGAAAAACTGTTCGACCACCCACTGAAACAATACCTCTTATTCCGTGAGTTTGAAGGACAGGTTGAAGCCCGTAAGCTCAGCGATATCCCGGATGCTCTGGCGGTAAACAGGCATGCTCAGGCGTATTACGGTGTATTTAAAAAAGAGCTGCCTGAGGTTTTTGTGGTAAACGATGTTCAGGTGCAGGAGAAGTGGACGAAGCTGGCCTTTGAAGTGGACAACATCATTGTTAAAGCGGTGGAAGAAAACTCTCTGAACCCTCAGGACATTGAGAAGGTTGTTAAGACGAGTTTGTTACCGCTGCTGTTTACGGCCTGCCGGGAAATAGGTGCCGGAATGAACCAGGTAAACCGTATTGTGGAAACTATCATCCAGATACTGCGCGTTGGTTTAATGAAATCATGAGTGTAAAAGAGTCGCCAGCAATGAAAGCGTTACGCATTGTGTATGGTGATGAGGTCATCACCATACACTGTGTTCCACGTCAGGTCGTTAAGGGCAGGGTGCTCATCAAGGTGCATCCGGACTGCCGGGTTATTGCCTCTGTACCGCCAGAAACACCGGAGCACGAGGTGTTGTCTGCGCTGAAAAAAAGAAGTCGCTGGATATACCAGCAACTGCGTGATTTCAGGGAGCAACAGACACACATTGTCCCGCGTCAGTATGTCAGCGGAGAAAGTCATTACTATCTCGGTAAGCAGTATCAGTTGAAAGTGACTGAAGACGCTACTGTGCCGCAACGAGTGAAAATGTTGCGTGGGCGTCTGGAAGTGACTGTCAGACATAAATCGGCAGAAAAGGTAAAAGCGTTGCTGACCGAATGGTATCGGGAACGCGCCAGAGATGTCTTTCAACGCAGGCTTGATTTATTGATACCGCAGACCCTTTGGGTTAGTGAACGTCCGCCGATACGTCTGCGGGCGATGCAAACGCAATGGGGTAACTGTTCAGCAAAAGGCTGTCTGACCTTAAATCCGTGGTTGGTGAAAGCCTCCTCAGAATGCATCGATTATGTCTTGTTGCATGAGTTATGCCATGTGGCTGAGCACAACCACAGCGAGGAGTTTTACCGCTTGATGGGGCAGGTTATGCCGGGCTGGGAAAAGGTTAAGAAACGGCTGGATGGTATGGCGGGGATGTTGTTGGCTGATATGTGATTTTAGGGCTTATTCTAATTTAGAAACTAATCGGGGAAGTTATGTATTCAGTGTCAAAGTATGTTTTTTATACCACTCTGATTCTTTATGTCCTGACATTACTAACTGTCAGCTATGTTGGTGTCTATTTAACTTATGTGGCTATTCCGGTGATTGTTGTTTCTGGATTATTAATGAAACTTCTCGGTAAAAGAAAGAGTAAATCAGGAGAAGTATCAAATGTTGTAGCCAGGGTGCTCAATGATACAAATGCCGGACTGGAACGTTTTAATGAAGGCATGCACTGCTTCAATGAGAAAAACAGAATTATAAATGAAAAAACAAAACCTCTTAACGAACAAATTCATGCAATAAGAATGAAAATGATTGAGCCAGAGGTAAAGTTAAAATATGAAAGTGACCCTGAAAAAAGAAAAGTACTTAATGTTTTAATTGAAACCATGGAAAAAGATATCAGGATTATAGAATCCCAGAAAGATGAAATTAAAATGGCGATAGAGATAGATATTGCCCGTAGGAGGATTAATGAATAATGTTTAAGTTTTCTGCATGGATATTGATTAACAGTGACAGTTTTCAATAACTAAAATATCAAACATATGGCATAGTAAACATGATTGTTAAAGGGAGGTTGAATTGCATTATGAAGCGTTGGCTATCGAATTTATTGAACAACTGAAAGACATCTCGGTTGAGGATGATGTTGAATTCAATTTTTTTGAATTGGGAGGTTCCGGATATCTCGAAAATCCAACAACGGATTTGATGGCTTTGTTTATGGGAGCCCAGAAAATGGTGCCGCCATGGTTGCTAAAAGCATTGTTATGTTGCCTGGATGATTCCCTCGATGTTGATGAAATTGATTTCACCTCTCTGGAATTAGTGAGAGAAGCCAGAACAGAGGATGGGAAATATCTTGATATTCTTATCAGACATGATGAATTCATCATAGGTATTGAGCATAAAGTTTTGGCTGATACATATAATCCTTTTCCCAGCTATGTAAGTCTCATTGATAGCTACGGCGGCAACAATCAAAATCTATTTCGTTGTATATTAAAGCCTGATGGTAACTGCGCTAAAGGTGTAGACGGTTGGCAACTTATCAATTATTCACTGCTGCTGGAAACCGCCATCCGACGTATGGGGTTGGAGATGATGAATCAAGAGTTCAGCAAGTGGACTGTTTTTTATCAGGAGTTTTTAAGTCATCTTAAAAAATTGAGTGAGGTTAGTATGGATAAGGTATCTGATAAAAATGTGGAGTTTGTCACTGAAAATTTCACGGCTTTGATAAAATCGGTTCAATTGCTGGAAATGTACCAAAATGCTATCACCGAGGAAGCTAAATCGGTTGTCTCAGAGGTATTGCCTGATATTCATATTGCAATAGGTATTAATAACTGGAAGGGTTACTATAAAGCAATTCATCTGATGCCGGGATGCTGGGGTCAAGGTAAAACAGGAATTACGTTAGTTTATCGACCTTCAGAGGATGGACGAGATGAAGCTGAGTTCTACGTATATGGCTGGATACATTCAGATGATTACCCTGAAGTTAATGCACTAAAAGAAGAAATAAGAGTTGCTTTAAGTGCTGGAGATTTCATTCCAACAGCTAGCCCTGAGGACTACGAAGTATCAATTGCTGGGAAGGGGAAAGTGCTGGAACTGAGTTTTTGGGGGAATACGAGAAGCAAAAAAGATGCACTGGTTCTTCTTAAGGATATGACTAAGTGGATGGACTCAAAAATAAGAACATAAAGTAATATGACTGAGTGACGACGATTTTTTCTTAAATTGTGGATTATTAGGCTGGTAATTGAATCGCCGAATAGACAGATATTGGAATAAAAGGAGAATATTCAAATGATTTATCAGTGTGATACTTGCAGTAGAACGACTTTTGAGATTCATTGTCCATGGTGTAGTGGAGTTTTGCCTGTAAAAACGTCTGCATGGGGTTCAGCATCATCGACCGCACAAGCAATAGATATACAACGTATGACACCATTGAATCCATCTTTTTATCCCGAGTTTCAGTATCGTTCAAAGGGTATGCTGAAAGATCTGTTTGGGAAAAAGAAAGAACAAACTCAGCTTAATCAATTGCTTGAAAACGTTCTTGAAAAATATTCAAGTTTAAAAGATCCATATTTTACTAACTTCATTTACACATCCAGATTCTCACATAATAATAAATCGGAAGCAGATTTCTCAACAGAGAATGGTACATACTCCGAATTACAACTTTTCCGTGAGGTGTTGGTTAGAAAAGGGTTTAATGAGCTTGAGCAGTTACCAGAGCTATTAGATAAATTACTCCTTACCACGTCATTTAACGCTCTTTATTATGGTTTCGCTAAGGAAGTTAAACGGCATATTAAATCCACACTTACTGAATCCTTGAAGTCATGGATTGAGGAAGCGGGTACCACTTTTAGGGCAGATCTTTCATTATTTCTCTTCTATATATGGAGCAATAAAATAGAGTTCTCATCAATAGAGTTCAATGAAAAAGCAGAGGCCACGCCTGGTGTTCCTTTGGTTTTATTCGATGAAGTTGAAAAGTACTTAGCTGTATGCGAACGTATTTATTTTGATATTCTGGTTGATAGATTAGCTACACGCCTTGAGCATTTTAACCCTAATAAATTCGTTACCATGTATTTAGTTGATGCAATGGACGGTTTCCAGTTCGAAGATTTCCTTGTGGAAATATTCCAGACTATGGGTTATGACGTCAAAGAAACCAAGAGAACGCAAGATCAGGGGGCAGATCTTTTCGTCACTCGATTTGGTAAGGATATGGTTATTCAGGCGAAAAATTATTCTGGTTCTGTAGGTAACTCGGCTGTGCAGCAGGTGATCTCTGCTAAAACGTTCTATGGTTGTGATGAGGCGATGGTTGTGACTAATTCCTACTTCACACGCTCTGCTAAAGAGTTAGCTGAGTCAGCCTTGGTACGTCTGATCGATAGGGATGAACTGCAAAAGTATCTGGATGATTACAATCAGAAGATAATCGAAGATTTTCAGTCAAACTCATAATGTTTAAACATTGCAACATTGATGGTAAGTACTGGCAGGTTTTGCGTTGGTAACTTTAATTTACTAAACCGCCTTAAAAGCGGTTTAGTAAAAAAATCGAACATTTAAAATGCTAAGTAATCATAAAGACATAATAATTTTCTGAAATCCGTGTCACACCGTCCGGAGTGTTCTTCAAGATAATTCTTTAATTCTTCTATTGATATATTATCATCCATAACAGAATACATGATTCCACCGATGACTTTCCAGTCAGGTAAGTTATCCTTTATGTCAGTTATTGTTGAGTATTCATTTCCGCATTCTTTAACATAACCCTTTAAGTCAGCAACAATTTTATCAACTTGGCGATTTTTATATTTTTCTTCATTAATGAGATTCTCACAAATTGAACTGAATGCGAAAACCGGGAACCTTTCACGAGTTGATATGACTTGCTTATTCAGTAATGATATAAGTTGTGAGTTTGCTTCATCAACTATTTTGAAATAATTTTGAATCATTTCAGTTTTGGTTTGGAATTCATATTTAACAGTCCGTTCTGAACCAACGGCTAAAACCATATCTTCATTTTTTAGTTCATCGATGTTTTCTGTTATATTTACCTTTATTTCTCCGCCGCTTTTAATAGTATTCCAAACTTTTTGCACTTTCCTGATGTCCATCGCGGAAACTGGAAGGACTAGTTTTGAAAGTGCATCATATATAGCAGTATAGTTATCTGTTTTGATTTTATTGATGCGGATAGTTGCCATGCTCTCAATATCAATATCATGCTCGGTTATTTCTGTCGTATGATCACCAGGTGCATATTCAACTAGCAGGAAGTTATCGCGAATCTTCTTTGCTAGTTCAGTGTTGACATTTACATATGAAAAAATAGTTTTTAACAGGGACTTAATGTTTGAATCACTTATGCTATAGCCAATAAATATAATAGGGTTGTGTATGAAAATAGAAAGTAGTTGGGCCCTGATTAATTCGTATTTATTATTGAAGTTATTATAGTCGTCTCTTGTTATAATTATGTTGTCTGAGTCAGTTACACAACCATGTATTTTGTAAACTGAGCCATAGGGGTTGCTAAGAAGAATATCATTCCCTATTAACGGGTTGAACTCAAAAACTTTTTCACATAAACGATCGTAATTCGTGGTTATGACGGAACCAATGTTTTTACGTGCTCTAATTAGAGCGTCAATTTCATTGCTTTTTTCGGGTCTTATCAATAAGCCGTTAAGTATTTCTGTTATATAAATTTTAAAACGGCTCAGTTTCTTGCCTTCTTTCATGTTTTTATAAAAAATATCGTTAATGGCTTCGAATTTGCCATTCCGATCAGCTGCAAGACATTTGTTGAATTCTATCTCAAGCCTTGTTGCTAAAAGGTCATAACTATATTCACCATTCTCCATTGATTCTGCTTTAAGGTCATAGTAAAACTCCTCATTACCCGTGAGTTCATTGGATATAAACTCAAGTAATTCATTCCAGCCAAAAGAGTTTTGAAGATACCTAAGACTAAAACCGGTGCCGATGAAAAGCACTGGATGATTTTTATAATGACCTACAAAATCTTGGATTTCCATACCAATTCTCAACATTAACCCACATACTCATCATAAAATCAAATTTCGAAAGAAAATGCCAATGGTCTTTCATAAATAGTATCACCCTTATCAGACTGGAAAGGGGAACGAACATTAGTGGCAAACCACCACCATAGCTGACTTGGTACAGGTACAGCCAAGCTACATTTTTAGACGTTATTCATGTACTGAGATTGGCACTTGGGCTTCGGTGCCAAAGGGGCCTTACCTGTGCTGATTCTGTGCTCAACGTTATCCAAGCCTATCTATTTACTGCTAATTACAGTAAAATAGTGGAACAATTGCAGCAAAGTTTCGCAATGCACTGCTATGTAACACATTGATCCTGCGTAGAATTTAAAATCCCTCGGCGTTCGCGCTGTGTGGGTTCAAGTCCCACTCCGGCTACCATGGGAAAAAAGAATAAAATCAATGATAAGCAGTGTCGTGAAACCACCTTCGGGTGGTTTTTTTGTATTTGCGATCCTGATGTTCTATCTTCTACACACTTCCAACACGAGTACTCAGCGATGAAAACCGGACCGTTAAACGAAAGCGAACTTGAGTGGCTGGACGACGTCCTGGCCCGCTATGGCAACGAGCACTCCGTTATGGACGTCTCAGAGCTGGACGGCATGCTGACGGCAATTCTGTCCTCACCTGTTGAGATTGAACCTGCCGAGTGGATGTTGGCGGTGTGGGGCGGGGCTGACAACGTGCCGCGCTGGGCCAACGATCGCGAGCGTGATCGTTTCGTCAACCTGACGCTGCAACACATGGACGACATCGGCGAGCGTTTGGGTGACTATCCTGACCAGTACGAACCGCTGTTTGGCACCCGTGAAGCAGAAGGGCAGGAAATCACCATTGTCGAAGAGTGGTGCTTTGGCTATATGCGCGGCGTGGGGTTAAGCGACTGGTCAGCATTGCCGGAAGACTTGCAGCCGCAGTTAGACGCAATTGCCCTGCACGGCAGCGAAGAGAATTTCGAGCGCCTCGACGAGTTAAGCGCCGAAGAGTTTGTGGCAAGCGTAGATTTGCTGACCCCGGCTGCAATCACCCTGTGCCATTACTGGCTGGATAACCCGCAGGTGGCCCCGGTTAAACAGCCGGTTAAGAATGAGAGCAAAATAGGTCGCAACGATCCTTGCCCATGCGGTAGCGGTAAAAAATACAAAAGCTGCTGTCTGAAATAAGTGATGAAAAAAGGCCCGAAAGGGCCTTTTTTGTCTCTGGCGTTAGCCCACTGCCGGAAGCATTCCGGTGGCAATGGCGATTTGTACCAGGATGACCGCAATACCACAGCTGAAGACCAGCCAGAGGGCCGGGGTGCCACCCGCGACACGGTAAGCTGCCTGCGGGTGCTGTTGACGGCTTTTCATCGTCAGTAACGAAGGCACGATCAGCGCCAGTACCGCCAGCGCTACCCCGGCGTAGCCGAGAGCCATTACGAATCCGCGCGGATAGAACAACGCAAACGCCACCGGCGGTAAGAAGGTGATCGCCCCGGTTTGCAGCCTTCCGCCGACGCTATTTTTACGCTGGAACAGGTCAGCCAGATAATCAAACAGCCCAAGCGCCACACCAAGGAACGAGGTGGCTAGCGCCAGATCGGCAAACAGATGCACTGCCAGCTCAACGTGTGGGGAAGCCACCACTTCTCGAATAGCCTGTAATAGCCCGTTTAGTCCGGCATGGTTAGCCAACAGGGCGTTGAACACCGGTGATTCAATACTGCCCAGCGTCGCCAGTTGCCAAAAGATATAAGCTACCAACGGGATAAAGCTCCCGATGACAAAAATTCTCCGCAGTTTACGCACGTCGCCTTTCATGTAGCTGACAATACTTGGCACGCTGCCGTGGAAGCCAAATGAGGTAAAAATAACCGGAATGGCAGACAGCGCCAGGCCTTGTTGCAGCGGCAGCGTCAGCAGGTTCACCTGATGGATGTGCGGCATCAGCAGCCCCAGCATCAGCACTAAAAAGATAATTTTGGCGCTGAACAGGAAGCGGTTGAACAGATCGACCAGCGTGGTGCCGACGCAAATCACACCCCCACCGACGGCGGTAAACAGCAGTACGCCTGCTGCTGGATGTAATTCACTGCCCAGCCAGTCGCCGACGCTCGACGCCAGCAATTCTCCGGCTCCGCTAATGTAGGCCGCAGTCAGGGCATACATCAGGAACAACATGCTGAAGCCCGTCACCCATTGGCCGTAACGCCCGAGATAGCGCAGCGCCAGTGAACCGAGGCCGGTGTCTGCCGGGACGTGCTGGTACACTTCGAGTAGCAACAGCGCGGTGTAGCACATCAGTGCCCAAAGGCTTAGCAGCAGGACCAGCGTCACGCCAAAGCCTACTCCCGCCGACGCCAGCGGCATCGCCAGCATCCCTGCGCCGATAGTGGTTCCGGCGACGATTAAAATACTCCCTACGGTGCGGTTCTTCACGCTTTCCTCTGTTATTCAAAATAGAGACGGCAAATTATGCCGCGCAGGGTAGGGGAAATCCCGCGGCGCGTCAAATCTGAATTACAGTAGGTGTAAAGTATGTTTTACGATTTGGCTGGGTTGTATGAAAAAGTCAGGGAAAACGCTGGCAGCGATGGCCGCTGCCAGCCGGGAATTAATTTTGGGTGTCGAGGGTCGCCAGCTCTTTATCAATAAAGTACAGGCCTTCGCCGCTTTTACCGACCAGCGACAGTTTATCGATAACGGATTTAAACAGCTTCTCTTCTTCATGCTGCTCGGCAACATACCATTGCAGGAAATTAAAGGTTGGATAATCCTGATTGGTCATCGCGGCATGCGCCAGTTCATTAATTTTCGCAGTGATCAGCTGCTCGTGCTCGTAGGTCACGCGGAAGAGTTCATCCAGCGAGGCATATTCGGCAAACGGTGAAGCAATGGCATTAATGCACGGCAGGCTGCCGGTATCGGTCAGATAATCAAACAGGCGCTGCATGTGGGTCATTTCTTCCTGAGCGTGACGGCGCAGAAATGCGGCGGCACCTTCAAAGCTGTGATAACTGCACCACGCGCTCATCTGCTGATACAGCAGCGAGGAGTGAAGTTCCAGGTTCATTTGCTCATTCAGTTTGTCGATCATTTCCGTTTTTAACATGGGTGCTCCGTCATATTAGGCTCAGGGGAATACGCGGGAACTATAATTTGTAATTAAGTTATTTGCAAAAGGTAAAATAAATAATTAATTTTGTTAAATGCAAATGGGAATAACACGCATTGCAGCTATTAAATAATAAGATGAGAATGGTTATGATTACTGCCGGATTTATTTTCCCGGCAGTGAAATATAATCAGTAATAGGCGTTAGGGGTAATGGCCATTCCGCGACACTGGTACTGAATCGTGACGCTTTGATTCATGCACAGTGAACCGCTGGTGACGGTGCAGGTCGTGACCGGCTGACCGAACGGCACGGCAGTGGCGTAGCCCATTTGCTGACACTGTTTGGTGGCGGTACCGTTGGCCACATAATCGTCGGTGGTGGCCGATTGCAACATCGCCTGCCCGTAGGTCAGACGGACAATGCCGCTGGTGGTGTCCACATCGGTGACGTTGGCCTGACGATGTACCGTACAGGCGGAAAGCGCTATCGCTGCGACGATAGGGAGAAGTTTGTTCATGGCTCACTCTGCATAGATGTCCGATCCTCTCATCTTAGCGTCAGGAGGCCAAACCAATTCCCTGAATAGCCCGCAGAATTCCCCTCAGTTTCCGCCACCGCCGTCGTTAGTCTGCCCGGCTGTCATAAATCGCCTGGAATTTCGGATGCAGTTGGCGGAAGCGGTTAATCAGCTCCGGATCAAAGTGACGTCCGGTTCCGGCGATGATTAGCGAACAGGCGTGTTCATGGCTATACCCGGGCTTATACACCCGCTTCTGACGCAGCGCATCATACACATCCGCCAGCGCCAGAATGCGGGCCTCAATCGGGATTTGCTCCCCGCGTAGCCCTTCCGGATAGCCATTGCCATCCCATTTTTCGTGGTGATAGTGAATGATATTTTCCGCCACCGGCCCGAGGCCCAGCCCCTGAATGATCCGCCAGCCCTTAAGGGTGTGCAGTTTCATCTCGTTGAACTCTTCTTCGGTGAGTGGCCCTTGCTTGCGCAAAATCCGCTCCGGAACCGCAATTTTCCCGACGTCGTGCAACGAGGCGTAGCGTTCAATCTCCTGCACCATTTTACGCGGCAGCCCAATGTCCCGCGCCAGCAGGCCACAATAGGCGGATACGCGCTGAATATGGCTGCCGGTTTCATCATCATGGGCGCGATTCACTTTTTCCATCGCCTCGACGATGCTGCGGCTCACCGCCTGGCTTTGCTTCATCTGTCGCCACATCAGCCACAACAGGCACAGGCTGAACAGCACGCTAATGAACAACACAATGCTGATAATTTTGAAGGTATTTTTACTGAAGTCTGGCAGCGTGGAGGCGTCAGGATGGCGCTCCATCTGCGTGCGATAACTCGAAATACGATGGATTTGCGTCAGTAACGAATGCAGCGGATGTTGGCCATCGACCCATGAGACAATTTTGTAATCTGAGCGCGTCAGCCCCGCCACTTTAAGCACGCCACGAAACAGGTCATTACCGCGCAGTGAACCTTCCAGCGAGCTGAGGTCGCCCAGAATAAAATCAATTTTGTGCTGTTCAATGGCGTTGATCAGTTCTTCAATCGAGGCGGCGGGCAGCAGGGTAACGTCGGTGCCAAAACGCTGATGCAGATAGAGGGCAGAAAACGACCCGCGGATCACGCCGACGCGCTTATAGCGCACCTGCTCTTCGTCCCACAAAAACGGATCATCGATGCGGTTGTAATACGCGTTATGCCACGATAGCGCTGGGCCAATAATCCCTTCCGCCTGGGATTCATCACCGCTTTTGACAATGTTCACCATTCGCATCGGCCAGGCATCCTGGCGCAGGTGAGAGACATAATCCTCGGTGTACTTCACGTCGAGTTGGATAGGCAGCAGGTCGCGCATGTCGCTAATCATATCCATCACCGTGCCGTGATAACCGTGGCTGTCCTGCCACAACAGCGGAGCAAAGTTCTCGTTTTTAGGCAGCCAAAGGGTGAGCCGGTTGTTACGCATCCAGGCGGTTTCCTCGGGTGTGATATTAATTCGGCTGACCAGATAATCCCGTTTACTTTGATTTTCCAGCGCGTTCAGCTTGCCGCTCTGCTGCCACTCGCCGATCAGCTGATTAATGTTATCGCGCATGCCGCGTAATTCCGGACTGAACCCCATCACGGACGGTAGACGTAAATCGGAGAATGGCCGCGACAGGGTGTAGTAGTGCTGCGGATCATCCATCTCGGAATCGTCGTTAATGTAAAAATCTGCCTTGCGGTTACGCAGCATTGTAAACGCTTCGGTACTGCTGCCCACCAGAATGCGCTGACGGAAATGCAGAAAAGGATAGTGCTGCAACACCTGATCGCGGGTAGCGTCGTCCTTGCGAAAAATGACCCGGGTATAATTAAGATCTTCCGGGACAGCTGCCGTTCGATCGAGACTGGCGGCGAGCACTTCAATATCAAACAGGCGCGCGGAGAGGATTTTACTCTGCGCCCGCGCGTTGGTTTTGATCACGCCGGCATACAGCCCGTAGCTGTTGCTATTGAAACGACGGCCAATCTCTTCCCCCCCGATCGGTTTCAGCTCGAGATGATAGCCGTAGCGTTTATTGATTTCCTGAATGAGCGTCGGGTAGTAACCCTGATATTGACCGTGGCCGTCACGCCAGAATTCAAAATTATCCGCATCGAAGAGCCAGACTGGAACGGGGGAGGGATGAGCGACGGTATTTATGGGGCTAGCCCGCAGGAAACCAGCGTACGAAAGAAGTGTAACCCAGAGCAATGTGAGCGACATTGTTAGCACGGAGCGCACAAGAAGGTTCCTGATTTTTATCGTGTCGTTTGTTTTTAGTCTAACTAACTGCCGTAAACCCGGATAGAGATTTATTGATTTTGTGAATAATCATGCATTCTGGCGATCAAGGGCCAAAACTGTGACCGCAGCAATGATTAATGAAACAATATTTCATTAAATTTGAATGTGTGTTTAATGCGCGCTATGGTGAACGCATCGTGATTGTCCATTGCGCAGATGACCGCGCGAATTTCAGGAGAGGAAAGAATGAAAATTGCACTGATGATGGAAAACAGCCAGGCGGCGAAAAACGCCATTATCCATCGTGAGCTGAAGGGTGTTGCCGATGAAAAGGGCTTCCCGGTGTACAACGTTGGCATGAGTGACGAGCAGGATCATCACCTGACCTATATCCATTTGGGGATTATGGCCAGCATTCTGCTCAACGCAAAAGCGGTTGATTTCGTGGTCACCGGCTGTGGCACCGGCCAGGGCGCGCTGATGTCGCTGAATATTCACCCCGGCGTGGTATGCGGCTACTGCATCGACCCGGCTGACGCCTTCCTGTTTGCCCAAATCAACAACGGCAACGCGCTCTCACTGCCCTTCGCTAAAGGCTTTGGCTGGGGCGCAGAACTG
The DNA here is from genome assembly GCF_033843265.1 of Scandinavium lactucae. Taxonomy (NCBI): domain Bacteria; kingdom Pseudomonadati; phylum Pseudomonadota; class Gammaproteobacteria; order Enterobacterales; family Enterobacteriaceae; genus Scandinavium; species Scandinavium lactucae. The sequence goes on along the minus strand of NZ_JAWXRD010000027.1, from coordinate 173,097 downwards.
AACGTGCGCTTCATCTTTGAGAAAGCCTTTACTGGTCGCAACGGGGAAGGCTATCCGCCGGAGCGTAAAGAACCCCAGGTGCGTAACGCGGGTATTCTCAACCAGGTCAAAGCGGCGGTGGTAAAAGAAAACTATCTCGATACCCTGCGTGCTATCGACCCGGAACTGGTGAAAACCGCCGTCTCCGGTCAACGCTTCCAGCAGTGCTTCTTTGAGAACTGCCAGGATAAAGAGATTGAAGCCTTTGTGCGCCAAATGCTGGCGTAATGCGGAAAACGCCGGCGGCACCCTGCCGCCGGCGTGCTTACTGTTTCCGTTTCGACACTGAACTTCCCGCATCCCGCGTCAGCTGTAACGTATCAACCATTCCCACCAGACAAATTAGCGCGATAAACACAAACGCCAACCGGAAGCTAATCCCCGGGATCGCCGCGAGCTGCAGCCAGTCACTCAGTTTTTCACCCAGCCTAATGCCAATCGCACCGAGCGTAATCCCCAGCCCGACGGCTAACTGGGTAGCGGTGCTGAACAAGGTATTGGCGTAGCTCATCTGCGGGGAGGGCACGTCGGCGAAAGCCAGGGTACTGACGCCGGTGAACTGGATCGATCGGAACACGCCGCCGAGGTACAGAATCAGCAGCGTCAGCCACAGCGGTGTGTGCGGGGTGAGGAAAGCGCAGGCCATCAGCGCCAATACGTTCAGCGCGCCGTTAATCAGCAACAGTTTGCGAAAGCCCAGCCAGCGGATCAGCGGTGTGGTGGCCGGTTTAATCGTCAGATTACCAACAAACACCGCCAGCACCAGCAGCCCCGCGTGGAACGGATCCATGCCAAAACCGACCTGAAATAGCAGGGGCAGCAGGAATGGCACCGCGCTTATCGAGGCGCGAAACAACGACCCGCCATACATCGTGACTCTGAAAGTTGGCACTTGCAGGGCATCAAGGCGGATCATCGGCCATTCGACGCGCCTGAAATGGCGCAGGGCAAAGAGAAACGTCACTGCACCCAAGGCCAGAAGCGCAAAGGGTAGCCAGCGTCGACCCTGTTCTGCACCGAATGCTTCCATCGCATAGACCAGGCTCACCATCGCAATGGCGGTGGCAACAAAACCCGGCAGATCAAACGGGCGGCGATCGTCGTCGCGGATATCCGGGATGATGCGCAGCGCCAGGGCGATAGCCACCAGCCCGAGCGGCACATTGATGAAGAATATCCAGCGCCAGTCAGCGAAACGGGTGATGAACCCGCCGAGCGGTGGGCCGATTATCGGTGCCACCAGCGCGGGCCAGGTCAGGGTGGCGATGGCAGTGATTAAATGATGTTTTGGCGTGGTGCGTAATACCGCCAGCCTGCCGACAGGCACCATCAACGCGCCGCCAACGCCCTGTAAAATGCGCATCGCGACGAAGCTATTGACGCTGGTAGCGAGCCCGCAAAATACCGAGGCGAGGGTAAAAATGAACAGTGCCAGGGTAAACACCTTGCGCGCGCCAAAGCGGTCGGCAATCCAGCCGCTGGCCGGGATCAGAACGGCGAGGGTGATGAGGTAGGCGCTGATCCCGATGTTCAGCGAAACGGCTTCCACGCCAAAACTTTTCGCCATATCCGGCAGCGCGGTGGCAATTACCGTCCCGTCGAGAAACTCCATAAAGAATGCGCCAGCCACCAGTAATGCGGCGGGGGACAGACCACGGCTCTCCTTTGCGGAGATGTTTTCACTCATGATAACGCTGCCATTTCAAAATGAATCATTGTTTCAGATGACCATAGCGCAACAAAATGCATGCTTCAGCAGGTTTTTTTGATTTCCGGGCAGAAAATTCAGGTTACTATGACGCCCCTGAAAAAAGGAGAAAATCATGTCCCAGAATCTGACCGAAAACGATGAGCTGATATCCGATGTTGTCGCGTGCCAGCTGGTCATTAAACAAATTCTTGATGTTGTCGATGTTATCGCCCCGGTTGAAGTCCGTGACAAAATGGCCAATCAGCTGCGCGCGATCGATTTCAGTGCCAATCCGGCAGGTGCTGACCCGGTGACGCAACGTGCGATTCAAAAAGCCATCGCCCTGATCGAGTTGAAGTTCACGCCGCAGGAAGGCAGCACCCATTAATGAAAACGGCGCTGCCGCGCCGTTTTTGTTGGCATAGAGGCCCGGCGCGTAGCGCCGCCAGGCGTTTGTCAGTAAATCGCTTCCACCAGCAGATAGCTGGCAACACAGGCGCAGCTCACGGCAATCAGGCCTGGCAGAATAAAGCTGTGGTTGATAATGAATTTCCCGATACGGGTGGTTCCGGAACGGTCGAACCCGATACACGCCAGGTCGCTTGGATAGGTCGGTAACACGAAGTAGCCATAGGCCGCCGGGAAGAAGGCAATCAGCATTTTCGGTTCCACGCCGAGCATCAGTCCCATCGGGGCGACGGCGGTTAGTGCCGCGGCCTGGCTGTTCACCAATTTTGACACCAGAAACAGCACGATGGCGTAGGTCCACGGATGACTTTGCACCACGCCTTCGAGTGCCGCTTTCAACTCCGGTAAATGCGCCTGGAAAAAGGTATCGCTCATCCATGCCACACCGAACACCGAGAAAATCGCCACCATCCCCGCTTTAAAGACCGCTCCGCTGGAAATGGCGGCGGCGTTCACTTTACAGGCCATCAACATCACCGCGCCGGCAATCAGCATCATCATCTGAATCACCAGGTTCATGGAGAGCGGGGCGAGTTTACCTTTCACTTCAAAGGTAGGCCGCAGTTCCGGCAGCGCGCCGAGTAATACCACCACGGCAATCCCGGCGAAGAAAATCCACGTTGACCAGTATGCTTCGCGATTAAAGCGCTGGTTGAGCAGCGTTTCGGTGCTGCCGTAGATATATTCCCGCTGTTTCGGATCCCGAATTTTGATCTGAAACTCCGGGTCATCGGCCAGATCTTTACCGCGACGCAGGCTCCATAGCGCGGCAATCGCCACCCCAAATAAGGATGCTGGCACGGAGACGGTCAGAATTTCGAGGATGCTCCAGGCGTGGCCCATACCGTGCTGAGCCCCGAGGATAGACACCAGCGAGACCACGGCCACCGACACCGGCGAGGCGGTAATCGCCATCTGCGAGGCTATCGATGCCACCGCCATGGGACGTTCGGGCCGAATGCCTTTTTTCAGCGCGATGTCTGCGATAATGGGGAACATGGTGTAGACCACGTGTCCGGTTCCGCACAGAAACGTCAATGTCCAGGTGGTAAACGGGGCCAGCAGGGTAATGTGCTGCGGATGCTTGCGCAGCAGTTTTTCTGCACACTGCATCATCACGTTCAGCCCGCCAGCGGTTTGCAGCGTGGCGGCACAGCCGATCACCGCCAGAATGGTGAGCATCACATCCACCGGCGGTTTACCCGGCTGAAGCCCAAACACGAAAGTCAGGATAAATAAACCGATCCCGCTGATAAGCCCCAGACCCATCCCGCCAAACCGGGTTCCCACCAGCAGGCATAAAATAATGACAACAAATTCAAGCGTAATCATGTCTCACCTGTCTCATCCATAAAGAAGGCTTGAATCATTACATTTTGTGCTGTTATTGAGTGAGAGACAGATCTGATTTGTAAACAGATGGAAAAACAATCTGTTATGTACATTTCGTTAACATTTAAGTCGTGGAGTTAGGGCGGACAACGCCGCCCTGAGGAGGCTTAGTGTTGTTGGTGGTTGACCACGGTGGTGAGGTGTTTGTCGGTTTGTTCCATACACAGGCCCGCTTTACGCGCACTGCGCACTTCATCAAGAATGGTCTGTAACAGCACGCCGTCCTGCTCCTGCTCTTTTTCCAGGGTATTCAAAAAATGCAGGGTGCTGTCGTCCTGTAAGGTTTTGGCTTCAAGGGTGAGGGCGCACAGGGTTTGGGTGCGCTGATGGTGTTCTTCAAGGGTTTTGAGAAATAAGTCTTCGAGGGTCGAGCAGCGGTTATCACCACAGGGTTTGGATTCTTTCACTACCGGATACGCGCCGGATTTTTTCATAAATTCGAACATGCGCATCATGTGGGTGACGTTGGACTGCGCCTGCGACCGTAAAAAATTCGCCGTACCCGTCAGTTTTTGTTCAGAACACCACTCGCTGAGACGCAGGTAAAAGTTGGAGGCGCAAAATTCAAGATTCATTTGCGCATTGAGTTTTTGAACCATTCCCGGGACTGTCATAGCAATATCCTTATTCCGTATTGCAGATATTATTTACGCTTCGTTACATGATCTCGTAAATATTCGATATTACCTTAGTAAAACTCTGTGAAAGCCGAGGTTAACGGCATGATGTCTAATGCAATTATATTCCATGATTATTTGATAAAACTGCGATCTGTCCTGCATTCACTCATATCCATGCTTGGAACTAGAATATTTTTTGGAGACAATTAGGTAATTAATTCAGAAACAAAAAATTGAAATCAGGGAGAGTGTAATGAAAAAAGTTGCGGTGCTGTTGGCAACCGGATTTGAGGAAGGTGAAGCTATCGTCACCATCGATATTCTGCGGCGCTTAAATATTGAGGTGGAAGTATTGTCCTGCGCAACGACCCGGGGCGTGACCAGCTATCATGGGATCCCGATGGTGGCAGACAGCACGCTCACCGAACGCAGCGACGTACTGTTTGATGCGCTGGTGCTGCCGGGCGGACCACAGGGCAGCGTCAACTTAGCGGCCAATCCACAGGTGATTGAATTTGTGAAAAAGCATGACGCAGCCGGGAAACTCATTTGCCCGATCTGCTCTGCGGCGGCGCGGATTCTGGGCGGGAATGGCCTGCTCAATGGGCGGAAATATGTTTGCTCAGGTGAACTGTGGCAGGACGTAAAAGATGGGCAATATGTCGATGCCCCGGTGGTGGAAGACGGCAATCTCATCAGCGGCAAAGGCCTGGGCCACGTATTTGATTTTGCCTTTACCGTCGCCGCCAGAGTGCTCGGCGATGAAGCCCCGGTCCGTGAACACGCAGAACATATTTACTACCGGTGGTGAGATAAGGATTCGCTGACTGCTGATATAGAGTAATCTGCTAACCCAAGGGTGAATTGTCTGACAATTCACCTTTTTTTTATGTCATTTCTCGCTAATTTTATGCACTCAATTACTGTAATTCTGCGGTGTGATGGCGCTCTCCTATGGATAATTAATTTCCCGCTATTAATGGTTCAGCAACAATGTGCTTACAAGCGAAGCCGCTAATGCATTGTTTTACTGCTAATTAAAATAAGCTGTTTCGTTTTCCCCTACAAAAAAGAACATTAAAGCTGGAGTTACCCATGCACAAATTCACTAAAGCGCTGGCGGCCATCGGGCTGGCCGCGGTTATGTCACAATCAGCTGTGGCTGAAACGATGAAACTCGGTTTTCTGGTCAAGCAGCCGGAGGAGCCGTGGTTCCAGACAGAATGGCGTTTTGCCGATAAGGCCGGGAAAGATTTAGGTTTCGATGTGATTAAAATTGCGGTGCCGGACGGGGAAAAGACCCTCAACGCCATCGACAGCCTGGCGGCCAACGGAGCCAAAGGGTTTGTTATCTGTACGCCGGATCCCAAACTGGGGCCAGCGATCATGGCTAAGGCCCGCAGCTATGACATGAAGGTCATCACCGTCGACGATCAATTCGTTAATGCCAAAGGCAAACCGATGGACACCGTTCCGCTGGTGATGATGGCGGCCAGCGAAATCGGTGCCCGTCAGGGTGACGAACTGTATAAAGAGATGCAAAAACGCGGCTGGGATGTGAAGGACACCGGGGTGATGGCCATCACCGCCGATGAACTGGACACCGCTCGCCGCCGCACCACCGGCTCGATGGATGCGCTGAAAAAAGCCGGATTCCCGGAAGCGCAAATCTATAAAGTGCCGACCAAATCCAACGATATCCCAGGCGCATTTGATGCCGGTAATTCGCTGCTGGTTCAGCATCCTGGTGTAAAACACTGGCTGGTGCTGGGCATGAACGACAACACCGTGTTGGGTGGCGTTCGCGCGACCGAAGGTCAGGGCTTCAAGGCGGCGGATGTTATCGGGATTGGCATTAACGGCGTGGATGCGGTGAACGAACTGTCGAAAGCGCAGGCGACCGGTTTCTACGGCTCGCTGCTGCCAAGCCCGGACGTTCACGGCTACAAAACCAGCGAGATGCTCTACAACTGGGTGACCAAAGATGCAGAGCCGCCGAAGTTCACCGCGGTGACCGATGTGGTGCTCATTACCCGCGACAACTTTAAAGCAGAGTTGGCGAAAAAAGGGCTGTAAGGCCTGACGCAGTCGCCCCCGGTAACTGCCGGGGGCAGGAAAGAATGTGGAGTGCATATGCAACAGTCACAGCCTTATCTCTCATTTCGCGGCATCAGTAAAACCTTCCCCGGTGTAAAAGCCCTGACCGACATTAGCTTCGACTGCTATGCCGGTCAGGTCCATGCCCTGATGGGTGAAAACGGTGCCGGAAAATCCACGCTGCTGAAAATCCTCAGCGGCAACTATGCCCCGACAGGCGGCAATCTGGTACTGCGCGGGCAGGAGGTTATCTTTGCCGACACTACGGCGGCGCTGAACGCTGGCGTGGCGATCATTTATCAGGAACTGCATCTGGTGCCTGAAATGACGGTGGCGGAAAACATCTATCTCGGGCAGATGCCGCACAAAGGTGGGATCGTCAATCGCTCGCTGCTCAACTATGAAGCGGGTTTGCAGCTTGAGCATCTGGGGCTCGATATCGATCCGCAAACTCCGCTCAAGTACCTCTCCATCGGCCAGTGGCAGATGGTGGAAATCGCCAAGGCGTTGGCACGCAATGCCAAAGTGATCGCCTTTGACGAGCCGACCAGTTCCCTCTCGGCGCGCGAAATCGACAACCTGTTTCGGGTTATCCGCGAATTACGTAATGAAGGGCGGGTCATCATTTATGTCTCGCACCGCATGGAGGAGATTTTTGCCCTCAGCGATGCGATTACGGTTTTCAAAGACGGGCGTTACGTCCGCACCTTCGACGACATGCAGCAGGTCAATAACGACCAGTTGGTGCAGGCGATGGTAGGGCGCGAGATTGGCGATATCTACGGCTGGCAACCGCGTGACTATGGCGCGGAAAGGCTGCGTCTGGAGAACGTCAAAGCACCGGGCGTGCGCCAACCGGTGAGTCTGTCGGTCAAAAGCGGTGAAATCGTTGGCCTGTTTGGCCTGGTAGGGGCCGGTCGCAGCGAGTTGATGAAGGGCCTGTTTGGGGCTACGCGCATCACCGGCGGTCAGGTGCTGATCGACGGTCAGCCGGTAAATATCCAGAAGCCTGCTCATGCGATCCGCGCCGGGATGATGCTGTGCCCTGAGGACCGGAAAGCGGATGGGATAATCCCGGTACATTCGGTGCGTGACAACATCAATATCAGCGCGCGACGCAAACATATTCGCGCCGGATGCCTGATCAACAATGCCTGGGAAGCAGATAACGCGGCGCATCATATTCAGTCGCTCAATATTAAAACCCCCGGCGCGGAACAGCTGATCATGAATCTTTCCGGCGGCAATCAGCAGAAGGCCATCCTGGGCCGCTGGCTGTCCGAAGAGATGAAAGTAATCCTGCTTGATGAGCCAACACGTGGCATTGACGTAGGCGCGAAACACGAAATCTATAACGTCATCTATGCGCTGGCGGCGTCCGGGGTGGCAGTGCTGTTTGCCTCCAGCGACCTGCCGGAAGTGCTGGGTGTGGCGGACCGTATCATCGTGATGCGAGAAGGCGAGATTGCGGGTGAACTGATGCATGACAGCAGTAATGAACAGCAGGCGTTGAGCCTGGCCATGCCGAAAACCACTCAGGCTGTTGCCTGACAGCCTGATGAAGGAGTGAATTATGTCATCGATGAGCACCTCCGGCCCGCGCCGGAATTCGTTTAGCGTGGGGCGCATTTGGGATCAGTACGGCATGCTGGTGGTGTTCGCCGTGCTGTTCCTCGCCTGCGCCATTTTTGTCCCGAACTTCGCCAGCTTCGTCAACATGAAGGGGCTGGGGCTGGCTATCTCGATGTCGGGGATGGTGGCCTGCGGGATGTTGTTCTGCCTTGCATCCGGCGATTTCGATCTGTCGGTTGCCTCGGTGATTGCCTGTGCAGGCGTCACTACCGCCGTGGTGATTAACCTCTCAGAAAGCCTGTGGCTGGGCGTGTTTGCCGGATTGCTGCTCGGTGCGCTGAGCGGGCTGGTCAACGGTTTCGTGATTGCGCGTCTGAAAATCAACGCCCTGATCACTACACTCGCGACCATGCAGATTGTGCGCGGCCTGGCGTATATCATTTCCGACGGCAAAGCGGTGGGTATCGAAGATGAACGCTTCTTCGCCCTCGGTTACACCAACTGGCTCGGACTGCCCGCGCCTATCTGGTTGACAGTGGGGTGCCTGATTGCGTTTGGTTTGCTGCTCAATAAAACCACTTTTGGCCGTAACACCCTGGCGATCGGCGGCAATGAAGAGGCCGCGCGTCTGGCCGGTGTCCCTGTGGTACGCACCAAAATCATCATATTTATACTTTCCGGATTAGTCTCAGCGGCGGCGGGAATCATCCTCGCCTCGCGTATGACCAGCGGTCAACCGATGACATCGATGGGCTATGAGCTGATTGTCATCTCAGCCTGTGTGTTAGGCGGTGTGTCGCTCAAAGGCGGGATTGGCAAAATTTCCTACGTCGTAGCGGGGATTTTGATTCTGGGAACAGTGGAAAATGCCATGAACTTACTGAACATCTCGCCGTTCTCACAGTATGTGGTACGCGGCCTGATTTTACTGGCGGCGGTTATCTTTGACCGCTATAAGCAGAAAGCAAAGCGTACTGTCTGATTTTTCCTCAACTTTTAAGTCTACTCTGCCCAACGCGCCAGTGGAAATCCCACTGGCGTTTTCATTCGAAAATGGCGAGCCTGGTCACACTGTCTATACTTACACTGCTAACGTTTAGGTAAGGTTTAACTTTTATTAGAGGTATTTGTGGAGGTAGGCAGGGTGACAGACCCGTTAACCGTTCCGCCGGTTTTACGCGGAAACTACGCATTTTTCTTCGACCTGGATGGCACGCTGGCGGAGATCAAACCGCATCCGGATCAGGTCATCATTCCCGAGTCCATCCGTATGGCGTTGCACCAGTTGGCGCAGCAGCAGCAGGGGGCTCTGGCCTTGATTTCAGGGCGCTCAATGGTCGAGCTGGATGGGCTCGCCGCTCCGTATCATTTCCCTTTAGCGGGAGTCCACGGAGCTGAGCGCCGTGACATCAAGGACCAAACGCATATTGTTGCACTGCCTTCTACGCTCGCCACCGAGGTTGAACAGTGGCTGACAGCGGGCATGGCCACGCTTCCAGGCAGCGAAATCGAAAATAAAGGAATGGCGTTCGCGCTGCATTACCGTCAGGCACCGCAGCACCAGTTGGCTATTGAACGGCTGGCCCAGGATACCGTTGCCCGTTTTGAGGGCCTGGCACTGCAGCCGGGTAAATGCGTGGTTGAAATCAAACCCGCAGGCATCAACAAAGGGGCCGCTATTACGGCCTTCATGCAGGAAGCCCCCTTCCGCGGCAGACTGCCGGTCTTTGTCGGCGATGATTTGACGGATGAAGCTGGTTTTGACGCAGTCAATGCCGCTGGCGGTATCTCGGTGAAAGTCGGGCAGGGGAACACGCAGGCGCAATGGCGTTTGGCAAACGTAGCGGAGACCCATCGGTGGGTGCTTCAGCTCGCACAACAACACGCGCTAACAGACAGGAGAGAAGGCTATGAGTCGCTTGGTCGTAGTATCTAATCGTATTGCCCCGCCGGATGACAAAAAATCCAGTGCTGGTGGGCTGGCGGTAGGTGTACTGGGGGCGCTTAAGGCCGCAGGTGGATTATGGTTTGGCTGGAGTGGGGAAACCGGCAATGAGGACCAGCCGCTGAAGAAGGTCACACGCGGGAACATCACCTGGGCCTCTTTTAACCTCAATGAGCAGGATCATGACCTGTATTACAACCAGTTTTCCAATGCCGTGCTGTGGCCGGCGTTTCACTATCGCCTGGATCTGGTGAATTTCCAGCGTGAGGCGTGGGATGGCTATCTGCGCGTCAACGCAACGCTTGCAGACAAACTGTTGCCGCTGATTGAGAAAGACGACAACCTGTGGATCCACGATTATCATCTGCTGCCGTTTGCCAGTGAGCTGCGCAAACGTGGGGTGGATAACCGCATTGGTTTCTTCTTGCATATTCCTTTCCCAACCCCGGAAGTGTTCAACGCGCTGCCGACCCACGCCGAGCTGCTTGAACAGCTGTGTGATTACGATTTGCTGGGCTTCCAGACGGAAAACGATCGTCTGGCGTTCCTTGATTGCGTCTCCAGCAAAACGCGCCTGACTAGCCGGGGCAGCAAAACGCACAGCGCATGGGGCCACACCTTCCGCACCGAAGTGTACCCGATAGGGATCGACCCGAAAGAGATAGCCAGCCAGGCGCAGGGACCATTGCCGCCTAAACTTGCGCAGCTTAAAGCTGAACTGAAAAGCGTGCAGAACATTTTCTCGGTAGAGCGACTGGATTATTCCAAAGGGCTGCCGGAACGTTTTCAGGCCTATGAGGCGCTGCTGGAGAAGTACCCTCAGCACCACGGCAAAATCCGTTATACCCAGATAGCCCCGACTTCGCGCGGTGATGTGCAGGCCTATCAGGATATTCGACATCAATTGGAAAACGCCGCCGGGCGCATCAACGGCCAGTATGGCCAGCTGGGGTGGACGCCGCTGTACTATCTCAATCAGCATTTCGACAGAAAGCTCTTAATGAAGATTTTCCGCTACTCGGATGTTGGGCTGGTTACGCCGCTGCGTGACGGGATGAATCTGGTGGCAAAAGAGTATGTGGCAGCACAAGATCCCGCTAACCCTGGGGTGCTGGTGTTGTCGCAGTTTGCCGGAGCGGCGAACGAAATGACTTCTGCGCTGATAGTGAACCCTTATGACAGGGATGAAGTAGCGGCGGCGCTAGACAGGGCGCTGACGATGCCGCTGACCGAGCGCGTCTCACGTCACGCGGAAATGCTGGAGGTGATTAAGAAGAATGATATTAACCACTGGCAGGAGCGGTTTATTGATGACCTAAAGCAGATAACGCCGCGCACCGACGAGAGTCGATTGAAAAATAAAGTGGCGGCTTTTCCTAAGCTTGCGTAAACAGTGAAAACAGCCCGGCGAAATGTGCCGGGCGCATTTTATTCGTCCTCAAGCGAAACCAGTAACACATCTACCCCGCTATTCCCCACCACGTTTTTGGCGCTACAGGTCGCGCGTGCGAAGAAACTTTTATTGTGATTGCCGCAGATGACCAAATCGACCTGCTGTTTCTGGCAGAAATCCTTTATATGTTCGCTTAATTCGCCACAGGCGATGGCGGCGTGGGCTATTGGATAATCGGCCCGGGCTTTGAGTTCCTCCAGGAATTGACGGGTCTCCTCCTGCATTAACTCGCGGAGGTTTTCGAGCATCGGGGCAGCGAACTGGTTATACATTTCGGGATCGGACGCCGAGGTGATCAGGCTGATTTGCGCATCGAAGGGGCGGGCAATCGACACCGCTTTATTGACCAGTTTATGACTTTCCGGTGTCGGTGCGACAGCGACTAACAGATGTAAATACGCCATTGTGCCTCCTTAAACGAGACGAAAAACGCCCATTCATTCCTCTTACTCTCTTTCGCTACGGGCTGCAAGAGAGAATACAACCAGGAAATGTGAGGTTGTTCGAATATTCATTAATTATTCTTATATTAAGAATATCGCTTGACAGCGGCTCTGAACGAATTTTTACGCATTTACATGATTCTTAAAAATCTAATAATAAACTCGCAACCAATTCCGCACGCTTATTAACAAAATGTGCATGATTTCACTGAGAAACTATCGCAAATAAATGAACGAGTAACCTGCTGTTTTTGAAGGTTAAGATGTGACTTAACAGAAATGTAAATCGCCCAACTTGCGATTTCGTAACATGCTGCTATGAAGCCGTCCAAAAAAAGAGCAACAAGAGATGTTCATTTACATTATTCAGATATATGGAATAGAAAAAAACCGCAGTTGCATGATATTTGCACAAATCACAATTGTAACTGATGGATTTGCTGCTATGATTCACTCAAATTATGTGACATCCGTCACATAATTTTCAAATTTAATGTAAAGCCACGTTGTATGTGTCAGAACTGGCGAGTAGAGTTGCCACGAATTAGGAAAAATCTTAGTCAATTGTAAGAATTCTTTAAAATTGTAGGGTTACCCTGATTGCCGAAGTGGATGATCTTACAATCCGCATGGACGCAAACTTAAGTCAGCTATGCATTTTGGCCGTTTCTTTTTTTACCGGGTATTTACCCGGCGACATCACGGGGTGCGGCCTTGCCGCATACAATAATGGTTGGTTATTCGGGATGGGAAAAATGCATACATCCGAGTTGCTAAAGCATATTTACGACATTAATTTGTCCTATTTATTACTTGCACAGCGTTTGATTAGTCAGGATAAAGCCTCAGCCATGTTCCGTCTCGGAATTAACGAAGAGATGGCCACGACACTGGGCGGACTGACGCTTCCACAGATGGTGAAATTAGCGGAGACCAACCAGCTGGTTTGTCAGTTCCGCTTTGATAGCCATCAAACCATCACCCAACTCACGCAAGAGTCTCGGGTAGATGACCTGCAACAAATTCACACCGGTATTCTGCTTTCTACTCGCTTACTGAAGGAAGCTAGCCTCGCAGACGGCTCTGCTCGGAAGAAAAGGGCCTGATCATGAGTGAAAAAAGCATTGTTCAGGAAGCCCGCGACATACATCTGGCAATGGAATTGATTACGCTTGGAGCACGTTTACAGATGCTCGAAAGCGAAACACAGCTGAGTCGCGGTCGCCTCATCAAGTTATACAAAGAGCTTCGCGGCAGCCCACCGCCGAAAGGCATGTTGCCGTTTTCTACCGACTGGTTCATGACCTGGGAACAGAATATCCACTCGTCGATGTTCTGTAATGCCTGGCAGTACTTGCTGAAAACCGGGTTGTGTAGCGGCGTTGATGCGGTGATTCGGGCTTACCGTCTGTATCTCGAACAGTGTCCGCAGCAGGAGAATGGGCCAATTTTAGCGCTGACCCGCGCCTGGACGCTGGTGCGTTTTGTTGAGAGCGGTATGCTTGAGCTCAGCGGCTGCAATAGCTGCGGCGGCAATTTTATCACCCATGCTCACCAACCCGTGGGGAGCTTTGTATGCAGTCTCTGCCAGCCGCCGTCACGAGCAGTAAAAAGACGTAAACTTTCTGGCGAAGGTGCCGATATAACACCACAACTGCTGGATGAACAGATAGAGCAAGCTGTTTAACCGAGAATTTCAGGTGTGGCAAAACACTCCAGCAGCGGACGCAGGTCCGCTGCTTTTTTTTTGCCAGCGTTTCGGTTATTTGCTCCTTCTTTCATCCCGGGCTTATCAATAGCGGAAGGATGATGTCGTGCTTATCTTATTAGGTTACCTGGTTGTTCTTGGTACAGTTTTCGGCGGGTTTGCATTCACCGGCGGACACCTTGGGGCACTCTATCAGCCTGCAGAACTGGTCATTATTGGCGGCGCGGGGATAGGGGCATTTATCGTTGGCAACAACGGGAAGGCCATCAAGGCAACGCTGAAAGCGCTGCCGTTACTGTTTCGTCGTTCGAAATACACTAAAAGCATGTACATGGATCTGCTGGCGCTTCTGTACCGGCTGATGGCCAAGTCACGCCAGCAGGGGATGTTCTCGCTCGAACGCGATATCGAAAACCCGACCGAGAGTGAGATTTTTGCCAGCTACCCGCGGATTCTGGCGGATAAAGTGATGCTGGAATTTATCGTCGATTATCTGCGTCTAATCATCAGCGGCAACATGAATACCTTTGAAATCGAAGCGCTGATGGACGAAGAGATTGAAACCCACGAAAGCGAGGCCGAAGTGCCGGCCAACAGTCTGGCGTTGGTCGGCGACTCGTTGCCTGCGTTCGGCATCGTGGCGGCGGTGATGGGCGTGGTGCATGCCCTCGGATCGGCAGACCGTCCGGCTGCAGAACTGGGGGCGATGATTGCCCACGCGATGGTCGGTACCTTCCTCGGTATTTTGCTGGCGTACGGCTTTATTTCGCCGCTGGCAACGGTGCTGCGTCAGAAAAGTGCTGAAACCACCAAGATGATGCAATGCGTCAAAATCACCTTGCTGTCGAACCTCAACGGTTATGCTCCGCCGATTGCGGTAGAGTTTGGTCGCAAGACGCTGTATTCCAGCGAACGTCCATCGTTCATTGAGCTGGAAGAGCACGTTCGCGCAGTGCGTAACCCAACGGCACAGCAGACGACCACCGAGGACGCATGAAAAATCAGTCCCACCCAATAGTCGTCGTCAGGCGTAAGAAGCATAAAAGCCATAGCAGTGCAGGGCACGGCTCATGGAAGATTGCTTACGCCGACTTTATGACCGCGATGATGGCCTTCTTTCTGGTGATGTGGCTGATCTCGATTTCCAGCCCGAAAGAGCTGATTCAGATTGCCGAGTATTTCCGCACGCCGTTGGCGACAGCGGTCACAGGTGGACCGCGTATTTCCAACAGCGACAGTCCGATCCCCGGCGGCGGCGATGACTACACCCAGCAGCAGGGCGAAGTGAAAAAAGAGCCGAACATCGATGAGCTGAAAAAGCGCATGGAGCAAAACCGGCTGAAGAAAATTCGCGGTGAACTCGATCAGCTGATTGAGTCCGATCCGAAGCTGCGTGCGCTGCGTCAGTATCTGAAGATAGACCTGGTTCAGGAAGGGTTACGCATTCAGATTATCGACAGTCAGAACCGGCCGATGTTTAAAACCGGCAGTGCGGACGTGGAGTCGTACATGCGCGATATTTTGCGCGCGATTGCGCCGATCCTGAATGAAGTGCCAAACAAAATCAGTCTTTCAGGCCATACCGATGATTACCCGTACGCCACGGGCGATCGCGGATACAGCAACTGGGAACTCTCCGCCGATCGCGCTAACGCATCGCGTCGGGAGCTGGTTGTCGGTGGCCTGGACGACGGCAAAGTGCTGCGGGTGGTTGGCATGGCAAACACCATGAAATTGCAGCAGCACGGCGGTGATGACGCGATCAACCGCCGCATCAGTTTACTGGTGCTCAACACTCAGGCTGAACAGGCGATCCTTAATGAAAACGCCGAAAGTCAGAACGAACCGTTAAGCGTATTACAGCAACCGGCGGCGCTGCCTCCGGGGGCCAGTCCCACATCGCCACAATCCTTCCAGAGGTGATAGCGTGAGCATGGATATCAGCGATTTTTATCAGACATTTTTTGATGAAGCCGACGAATTGTTGGCGGATATGGAGCAACACCTGCTGGATCTCGTTCCAGAAGCCCCTGATTCAGAGCAACTGAACGCCATTTTTCGTGCCGCGCATTCCATTAAGGGCGGCGCGGGCACCTTCGGTTTTAGCGTTTTGCAGGAAACCACGCACCTGATGGAAAACCTGCTGGACGACGCACGGCGCGGTGAAATGCAGCTCAATACCGACATTATCAACCTGTTTTTGGAAACGAAAGACATTATGCAGGAACAGCTCGATGCCTATAAAAGCTCGCAGGAGCCGGATGCGGCCAGCTTTGAATACATCTGTCACGCCCTGCGCCAGCTGGCCTTAGAAGCAAAAGGCCAGCTGGCCCCGGCGGCCGGAGCCAAACTGAGCGTGGTGGAAAGCGACGAATCTGCGCCCGACCTGGCGATGGCCCCTGCGCACAGCGGCGGTCAAACCCGGATCGTACTTTCGCGCCTGAAAACCGGTGAGCCGGAGATGTTGCAGGAAGAGTTGAGCAACCTTGCGCAGATTAGCCAGGTGGTGAAAACCGCTGATTCGCTCAGTGCCAACCTGGACGGTGCGGTATCGCAGGACGATATCGTGGCGGTGCTGTGCTTCGTCATTGAAGCCGACCAGATTGCCTTTGAAACGGCGTCAACCGCGGTAGCTCAGGTTGCTGAAACGTCTGCCTCTGCGGTCGTGGAAACCGCCGACGTGCCTGCGACGGTTAACGCTCCGGTACTGAAAGCCGTACCGAAAGAGACCGCGGGCACCCCGCGCGTAGAGCGTGAAAAACCGGCCAAGGCCAGTGAATCCACCAGTATCCGCGTCGCGGTTGAGAAGGTCGATCAGCTGATCAACCTCGTGGGCGAACTGGTTATCACCCAGTCAATGCTGGCCCAGCGTTCGAACGAACTCGACCCGGTCGAGCACGGCGACCTGATAACCAGCATGGGTCAGCTGGAGCGTAACGCCCGTGACCTGCAGGAATCGGTCATGTCGATTCGTATGATGCCGATGGAGTACGTCTTCAGCCGCTTCCCGCGCCTGGTGCGTGACCTCGCGAGCAAGTTGAACAAGCAGGTGGAACTGACCCTGATGGGCAGCTCGACCGAACTCGATAAAAGCCTGATCGAGCGCATTATCGATCCATTGACGCACCTGGTGCGCAACAGCCTCGACCATGGTATTGAATCGCCGGAAAACCGCATGGCAGCAGGCAAATCTGCGGTGGGTAATCTGATTCTGTCGGCGGAGCATCAGGGCGGCAATATTTGTATCGAAGTCACTGATGACGGTGCGGGTCTGAACCGCGAGCGTATTCTGGCGAAAGCGATGTCGCAGGGCATGGCGGTCAGTGAAAACATGACTGATGAAGACGTCGGGATGCTAATTTTTGCCCCAGGCTTCTCCACCGCAGAGCAGGTGACCGATGTCTCTGGTCGTGGGGTAGGCATGGACGTGGTGAAACGTAACATCCAGGAGATGGGCGGCCACGTTGAGATCAAATCGAAGCAGGGCTCAGGCACCACCATCCGTATTCTGCTCCCGCTAACGCTGGCGATCCTTGACGGTATGTCGGTAAAAGTGAGTGGCGAAGTGTTTATTCTGCCGCTGAACGCGGTGATGGAATCTCTTCAACCGCGCGATGAAGATTTACATCCTTTAGCCGGCGGTGAGCGCGTACTGGAAGTCCGTGGCGAATATCTGCCGCTGGTTGAACTGTGGAAGGTTTTCGATGTTCAGGGCGCTAAAACCGAAGCGACTCAGGGCATCGTGGTTATCCTGCAAAGTGCAGGACGCCGCTATGCGTTGCTGGTGGATCAACTGATCGGCCAGCATCAGGTGGTGGTGAAAAATCTGGAAAGCAACTACCGCAAAGTGCCGGGCATCTCTGCCGCCACGATCCTTGGCGATGGCAGCGTGGCGCTGATTGTCGATGTTCAGGCTTTGCAGGGTTTAAATCGTGAACAACGTGTGGCGTACACCGCCGCCTGATGGCAAGAAGAAGGGAAAAAAATGACCGGTATGACGAATGTAGCAAAACTGGCGGGTGAACCCTCGGGCCAGGAGTTCCTGGTCTTCACGTTGGGGAATGAAGAATACGGGATTGATATCCTGAAGGTGCAGGAAATTCGCGGTTACGATCAGGTGACGCGCATTGCCAATACCCCGGCGTTCATTAAAGGCGTGACCAACCTGCGCGGCGTGATTGTGCCGATTGTCGATCTGCGGGTGAAGTTCAGCCAGCAGGACGTGGAATACAATGACAACACGGTGGTGATTGTTCTCAACCTCAGCCAACGCGTGGTGGGCATTGTGGTTGACGGCGTTTCCGATGTGCTGTCCCTGGCCGCCGACCAAATCCGCCCGGCACCGGAATTTGCCGTGACGCTGTCCACCGAATACCTGACCGGCCTCGGGGCGTTGGGCGATCGCATGCTTATCCTGGTGAACATCGAAAAGCTGCTCAACAGCGAAGAAATGTCTCTGATCGACAGCGCCGCCATCAGCGCCGCGTGATAATTCCCCCCCTGATTGCGGGGGGATCCTCCCTCTTATTGTATCCTTCCTTAATTACTGGTTAGTCGCGCTAATATATCCCCGTCAACGTTGTGTGATTAAGATCACAATAACAGCAATATATTCTTTGCAGTGTCTCATTTTTTCTGCCGTTTCGCTTTCAACTTGTTGAAACTTAATTACTTATTTCGTCTATACGTCGAACGACTGAATTTATGCTCTAAGTTGGTTGAATGAATTCTCCTGAACTAGATTTCAGTTAAGGTCCCGAACTGGCGACCGGTTAACCATCTGACGCAAAACAAAAAAAGCGCCAGGTCTACTGACTCCGGAGACGCCCTCATGAACAGAACAGGTCTTCTGCTTACTTCCGCAAGTTTACTGGCGCTGATGTCATCAGGCGCGCAGGCGGTCACCAGCCTCGGGACGATCGCGGCGACCTTAACCCTGACCAACGGCTGCCTTATCAATGGCTCTCCGAGTCAGAGCGGTATCAATTTCGGTACGCTTGATTTTGGTACGCGTCCGGCAACGTTCTCGACGCTAACCACCCAATTGACCGGGGCCAGCGGCGGCAATAACTTTACCGTTCAGTGCACCACCAGCAGTTATACGGTGACGATTTCCGGGAATACCAACAGTACCGCGCCAACGACGGTGGTCGGTACGCCGGGGACGCCAGCCCGGTATCTGGTCAGCACCACCAATGCGGCACAAGGCGTGGCGTACAGCCTGTATAGCGACAGCGGCTACAACAATGTGATCGCCAATAATGCCGCGTTGCCGATTGCGTCCACGACTGCGGGCGTCGATAGCTACACCTTATATGGGCGCATTCAGGGTGGCGGCAACAGCGTCACCGTAGCGCCAGGAACCTACACCGACACCATTAACGTTAGCGTCAATTACTAACTCCACGAATGACATTGGGTGCATCAGGTTTCCTGCGGGAGACCCGGGAACGGCTACGCCTTTTTGGACTGGTGACGCTGCTGAGTATGGGCTCTCCGGTGCAGGCGCTGACGGTCACCACCCAGTCATTCAAGGTTAACGCCACCATTACGCCGGGCTGCTCGGTAGTGACCGGTAGCGGCGGGGTGATGGGCACTCTGAATTTTGGCAGCTACAGCGGGGTGAAATCCGGCCAGGTCAGTACCCAGTTTGTGCCGAATGCCTCGCTGTCGCTGGCCTGTACGCCGGGTGTGGCGCTGAGCATGAGCATCAACGGTGGGCAAAATTACACCACGGTGCGCAATATGCAGCGCTCCGGCGGTACGGACCGGGTTCCGTATCGGCTTTACAGCAGCAGTTCACTGGCGGCAAACACCGAAATCGGGGTCAATCAGGCGGTGTCGGTGGCCTACAGCGACAGCAACAATATCGCGCTCACCTTGTACGGGGCCGCGCAATTGACCGGGTTTAGCCCGGCAGGAAATTACAGCGATCAACTCACCGTGACCTTGTCATGGTAAGCCAGGGAGAATCACCATGAATCGACGTCTTCTGCATAGCTTGCCTACGCTGGCGTGTTGGAGTGCCCTTTGCCTGTTGTCATCGCAGGTACATGCCGCTGCTACAGTGCTCATTTGGCCTATCGATCCTGTTCTGACGGCGGACAAAAAGGCCACTGAACTGTGGATTGAAAACCAGGGCGTCAATGCCACCACCATGCAGGTGCGGATTGTGCGCTGGCAGCAGGTAGACGGTCGTGAGCGCTATCAACAGCAGCAGGATGTGGTGGCCAGCCCGCCGATTTTGCGTGTCGATCGCGGTGGTAAACAGCTGATCCGCCTGATCAAGCAGGCCCCGGTGCCGCAGGGCAAAGAGCTTGCCTACCGCATTATTATTGATGAAATCCCCCAGCCGACCGACAGCAGCAAACCGCAGATAGGCCTCAAGCTGCAAATGCGTTACTCCATTCCATTATTCGTTTACGGGCAGGGAATGCCGGTGGCCACGGAGGGGGCCAATCACGTGCAGGTCGACAGCCGCAACCTGAGCTGGAGCACCACTACGCTCGATGGCAAACCAGCCATTGAAGTGCGCAACCGCGATTTGGTGCATGTCCGGTTGAGCCAGGTTTCCGTTCGCCAGGGGGGGAGTGAGCGGGAAGTCGCCCCAGGATTGTTGGGCTATGTGTTGCCCGGTCAGAGCCGAAGCTGGCCGCTGCCCGCCGGGGTAACGCATCCTACCGGCGTCAGCGCAACGATTAATGCACAGGACGCGAAATGGCAGTCCACCGCGGGCAACTGACGAAACTTGCCATGTGCCTACTGCTTACCAGCTCAGGTCTTTGTCGGGCAGAATCGGGCGACGATCTGCTGCCTCCGCCCCCGGATGCACGGGTGATTAATCAGCAGGCGCAGTATCAGCTCGGGCTGGTCATCAATCATTATGATACGCAGCTTGTTGTGCCTGTGACGCAGCGCGATAACCACTGGGTCATTGCCAGCGCCGACCTGCAACGGGCCGGGCTTCCGGCAGATAAGTTTCCTGCAGGTGACGTGGACCTCTCGGCGCTAAGCCAGGTGAAAACGGAGTACGACGGCAACGGGCAACGGCTGCTGCTGACGGTGCCGTCCGACTGGTTTGCGGCCAGAGAGGCCACCTTTCAGGACGGCATTAAGCGGGTCAAACCGCTGGACGGCAGCGGGGCGCTGCTCAATTACGATTTCTACACCAGCCAGACCGATCACGGCATGGGGCAGGCGGCTATCTGGCATGAACTGCGCTTTTTCAGTGGGAAAAATAGCTTCTCCACAACCGGATATGTCCGCCAAACCCTCAGTGGTGAAAACTCGCTTGATGACGGTTATATGCGCTATGACACCACCCTGAGCTACACCGATGATGACAACGCTCTGGAATGGGAACTGGGGGATACGCTTAGTGATGCCCTGAGCTGGAGTAACAGCGTGCGCGTCGGCGGGGTCCGAATTGGCCGTGATTTCTCTCTGCGCCCTGACTTAGTCACCTGGCCATTGCCCACCTTTACCGGCGATGCCGCGGTGCCTACCTCGGTCGATTTGTTTATTGATGGCTATCGCGCCGGATCGACCCAGCTCCAGCCCGGTCCGTTCACCCTGACAAATTTGCCCTACATTAACGGCGCGGGCAATGCGGTGCTGGTCACCACTGATGCATTAGGGCGACAGGTCAGCACCACGCTGCCGTTTTACGTGGCCAGCGAAATGCTCAAACCGGGCCTGAGCGATGGGGCGGCGACCTTCGGCGCTTTACGGCGCAACTACGGCATCGAAAACGTTGACTACGGCCCGGCGGTGGGGAGTGGCACTTACCGTTATGGGGTGAATGATTATCTGACCCTCGAAAGTCATGTCGAGGCTGCGGAATCCCTCGCGCTCGGAGGGGGCGGCGCGTTGGTAAAACTCGGGCAGTTCGGTATCGTCAACGGCAGCTACACCCACAGCCAGATGTACGGCGACGGCGGCGAACAACTGAACTGGGGCTATCAGTACAGCACCGGCGCATTCAGCTTTATTACCCAGCACACCCATCGCGATAAAACCTTCGGCAACCTCGCCCTGTACGATACGCCGCGTTTATATGACGACCAGCACAATCCGATTGCCAGCCTCAGCCAGCGCAGCGACCAGTATTCGCTGTCATTGAACATGGGTAACTACGGCAATATCGGCGCGGCGTGGATTGGCGTCGAGAGTTTTGATAGCCAGAAAACCGAGCTACTGAATCTCTCCTGGAGCCGCAGCTTATGGGGTTCCAGCAGCATTTACCTGGCCGCCAGCCGGGACCAGCAGCGCGGGGACTGGACGCTGGCGATGTCGCTGCAAATCCCGCTTGGCGACAGGGATAGCGTGGCGGTCAGTACCGAAAATACGCCGGATTACGGCAATACCCAACGCATTAACTACAACCACACCATGCCGTCGGACGGTGGCTTTAGCTGGAATCTGGCCTGGGCCCGACAGTCGCAGTCGAGCAACTATCAGCAGGCGACACTCGGCTGGCGCAATAACAATGTTGAGTTGCAGGGCGGCGGTTATGGGGAAGAGAACGCCATGACCTGGTGGGGCGAAGCGATGGGATCGCTGGTCCTGATGGACGGACAGCTGTTTGCCGCCAATAAAATTAACGATGCGTTTGTGGTGGTGAGTACTGACGGGCAGCCGTCGGTGCCGGTTAATTACGAGCATCAACCGGTAGGCGAAACGAACGAAAAAGGCTATTTGCTGGTCAGCGGCGTCTCGGCTTGGTATCCGGCGAACTACAGCATTAACGCCCTGAATTTACCAGCGGATACGCAGTTAAAACAGACGGAACGGCGTATTGCGTTACGGCGTAACAGCGGTTATCTGCTTGAATTTCCTATGGAACAGGAAAGGGTGGCCAGCGTTATCCTCCATGATGCCGCAGGCACTGCGCTGCCGGTGGCAAGCGTTGTCTCACGCCCCGGCAAACCGGATGCCCCAGTGGGGTATGACGGCATCGCCTGGCTTGAGAACCTCACCGATGTGAATCCGCTGACCGTAAAGATGCCTAACGGTCAGCGCTGTGCGGCCAGTTTTGCGACGCAGCAGAACCCGGACCATAAATTACAGACCTACGGGCCGCTCACCTGCCGGGAGATAAATTAATGCGCCGTGCTTTAGGGGTTTTTACTCAGCTGTGGTTATTCAGTTCGCCGCTGCACGCCGCCTGCACCGTCGCGATGGCTAACGCCTCGTTCGGCAGCTTGTCGTCGTTTACGGTCAGGGGGACCGAACAGCAGACCTCGGCTAATCTGGTGGTGACCTGCGACACCATTCTTAATTTGCTGACCAACGATACGGTGTCGATGAATGTGCTCAGCGCCACGGTCACGTCGGGGACGCGCCCGGCGATGAAGCGCACCGATAACACCACCCTTCCCGATGTGGTCCCGGTGCGGGTGTGCGGCACCTCGTCGTGTTCAAATACTACCGAAACCGCGGTCGGGCAAACCTACAGCTGGAGTGGGAATACACTGCTCGGCCTGCTGACGTCGAAGAGTTACACCCTGCCGATATATTTCCGCACGGTGTCCGGGCAAAGCGTCACCGCTGGGCCGTATCAGGTCAACGTCACGCTGAACATTAGCTATAGCGTGTGTCCAACCGGATTGCTGGGCATTTGCCTCGGCACACCGCAGACCGGCACCGTACCCGTGACAACGCAGCTGACCATGAATGTCTCCACCGATTGCATCACCATCAGCGCGCCGGACGTCAATTTCGGCAGCGCGCCGTTGGTGAGCAATTTCCCCTCCGTTTCGCAATCGGTGGCGATCACCTGCACCAAAGGCAGCACTTACACCGTGGGCATTAACAACGGCGTGAACGCGGGCGGGGGGACGGTACGTAAAATGGTCAATGGCAGTAATTCGATGAGTTACGACATCTATAAAGGGAGCACCAGTACCCGCTGGGGCCCGAGCGGAACTGAACGCTGGGCCAGCGGTGCCGCCAGTTCGGTCAGCAGCGACGGCACAGTGAATACCTACAATTACACCGCGCGGATGCTGAGTGGGCAGAATACACCGCCCGCCGGAACCTACACCGACACGCTGGTGGTAGATGTGGCCTTCTGACGTGCAGACATGACTTAAGGTAAAGTTCCGCGGATACGTGCCGATAACACCGCTATCACGTTATTGAAAAGGTGTTGTATGTTGAACCGTATCCGCGTTGTCACCCTGTTGATGGTGGTGCTGGTCGTCTTCGCACTGCTTCAGCTGCTGTCCGGGGGCTTTTTATTCTCGTCACTCCAGCAAAACCAGCAAAGTTTCGCTCTCTCAAACGATCTGCGTACCCGTCAGGCTGAGCTCAACAAAACCTGGGAGCTGATGCTGCAAACGCGTATCAACCTCAGCCGTTCCTCCGCCCGGATGATGATGGATACTGCGAATCAGCAAAGCAGTGCCAAAACGGACTTGCTCAATAACGCGAAAAAAACACTGGCGGATGCAGCCAAACACTATGCCGCGTTCGGCCAGATAGCTGCGCACCCGGAACTGGCGGAGGCCAGCGCCCGGGTGAATGACCGCTATCAGAACTATTTTGCCGGACTGAGCGAGCTGGTTGGTTTCCTGCAAAACGGTAACATGGATGCGTATTTCGCCCAACCGACCCAGGGGATGCAAACCGGGTTGAGTGAGGCGATGACCCAATACGCGGCGCAGAGCGAAACGCTCTATCAGCATGCCTTCAACACCAGCAAGCGCGACTATAAATTTGCCCAGTGGCAGCTGGCGATTATCGCCCTGGTGCTGGCCGCAATCCTGGCCGCGGCCTGGTACGGCATTCGCCAAATTCTGTTGAATCCTCTCACTGGCGTAATGGCCCATTTGCGCCGCATCGCCCAGGGCGATTTGACCCAGCCGGTCAACGTCAGCGGGCGCAATGAGATTGCCGAGCTGGCAGATACCGTCAACCACATGCAGCAATCATTGATCGACACCGTGACCCGAGTACGTCAGGGCTCCGATGCGATTTATTCCGGCACTAGCGAAATCGCCATCGGCAATAACGATCTCTCTTCCCGCACCGAAGAACAGGCGTCCGCCCTGGAGCAGACCGCCGCCAGCATGGAACAACTGACCGCCACCGTGAAGCAGAACGCCGAAAACGCGCGGCAGGCATCGCAGCTGGCGCTAAGCGCCTCCGAAACCGCACAGCGCGGCGGTAAAGTGGTCGATGGGGTCGTGAAAACCATGCACGATATCGCCGCCAGTTCACAGAAGATTTCCGATATTACCGGCGTTATCGACGGCATAGCCTTCCAGACCAATATCCTGGCGCTCAACGCGGCGGTCGAAGCCGCTCGCGCCGGAGAGCAGGGCCGTGGTTTTGCGGTGGTCGCCGGGGAAGTGCGTAACCTTGCCAGCCGCAGCGCTCAGGCGGCGAAAGAAATCAAAAGCCTGATTGAAGATTCGGTCTCGAAAGTGGATACCGGCTCGGTGCTGGTGGAAAGCGCCGGGGAAACCATGAGCGATATTGTCAATGCCGTGACCCGGGTGACCGACATCATGGGCGAGATTTCATCGGCCTCGGATGAACAGAGCCGGGGCATCGACCAAGTGGCGCTGGCGGTGTCGGAAATGGACCGCGTGACCCAGCAAAACGCCGCGCTGGTGCAGCAGTCTGCCGCCGCCGCTGCCGCGCTAGAAGAGCAGTCCAGCAGTCTGACCCGCGCCGTTTCCGCGTTTCGGATTGCTGCAACGAGCAGCAACACAGGAAGTAAAAATACACGCGTTCCTCCGGCCAGTCGCGAGCCGTTGCGCCCGCGTGCTGCCACCGCCGGAACCGATGACAACTGGGAAACCTTTTAATTACACGCGGCCTGTTGCCGCATATCGGGAGTGGTGATGTTCAATCGAATTCGTATCTCGACCACCTTGTTTCTGATTCTGGTGGTATGTGGCTTGTTGCAGGTGGGCAGTAACGGGTTGTCGTTTTTAGCGTTTCGTGATGGACAGCAGAACCTCAGTCAGGTCGAGCAAGGGAATTTGCAGTTGAGCAGCCTGATGGATGCGCGGGTGGTGCTCTTGCAGGCCAGTACCGCGCTGAATAAAGCCGGGACCCTGACCGCGTTGAGCTATCCGCCGGAGGATATTAAGGCGCTGATGGCTCATGCGCGGCAGAACCTGAAACAGGCCGATAAAGAGTTTACCGAGTTTTTGGCGGTGCCGCCGGTGAACGATGAGGCCAAAACGTTACAGGCGCAAAGTAAACAAACCTACGCCAGTCTTCATGCGGCGCTGGAGCACCAGGCGACCTGGCTTGAGAGTAATCAGCTCTCTGATTTTATGACCGCGCCAGTCCAGCAGGCGCAGGATGCGTTTAATGCCAACTACCACACCTGGAAGCAGAACATGGGGGCCTACTTACAGGCTGCCCGGCATGACAGCGAAAGCAATTATCACCGTTCGGCGGCTATTTTCATTGCCATGGTGGTACTTGCGGCGCTGTTGACCAGTGGGGCGCTGCTGTGGACTCGCCGGATGATCGTCCAGCCGTTGAACATTATCAGTAGCCACTTCACCAGCATTGCGCAGGGCAATCTGGCCCGACCGGTGTCGGTGTATGGCAAGAATGAAATCTCGGCGATTTTTGCCGGACTGAAAGCGATGCAGACCGCGCTGCGTGACACCGTCAGCCAGGTGCGTCAGGGCAGCCACGCGATGCATACCGGCATTTCGGAAATTGCCGCAGGCAACAACGATCTCTCCTCCCGCACCGAACAGCAGGCGGCATCATTGGCGGAAACCGCAGCAAGTATGGAGCAACTAACCGCCACCGTAGGGCAGAACGCCGACAACGCTCGCCAGGCCTCTGGTCTTGCCAGCACCGCCGCCGCAACGGCGAAACGCGGGGGAGAGCAGGCTTCACACGTGGCTGACACGATGCATGACATCGCTACCAGTTCGCAGAAGATTGGCGACATTATCAGCGTTATCGATGGGATTGCCTTCCAGACCAACATTCTGGCGCTCAACGCGGCGGTCGAAGCGGCTCGGGCGGGGGAACAGGGGCGTGGTTTTGCGGTGGTAGCCGGAGAAGTGCGTAATCTTGCCAGCCGCAGCGCTCAGGCGGCGAAAGAGATTAAGGGCCTGATTGAAGAGTCCGTATCCCGCGTACAGGAAGGGTCTGCGCTGGTGGATACCGCCGCCAATACCATGAATGAGATTGTGCGTTCGGTCACCCAGGTGAACGACATCATGGGGGAGATTGCTTCGGCCTCTGATGAACAGCGTCGTGGTATCGAGCAGGTGGCGCTGGCGGTGAGCCAAATGGATCAGGTCACGCAGCAAAACGCTTCGCTTGTGGAAGAAGCGGCGGCGGCGACAGAACAATTGGCAGGACAGGCAGACAGTTTGACCAAATTAGTTTCGTTGTTTGAGCTCGAAGAAAAGCATGTAACGCAGCACGAAGGGGGGCGGTCAATTGCCGTACCCGTTGTTTCCTGAAAGGACGTAAGAAGAAGGCGCTATGACAGCAACTCTGCCCAACGGGCAATCGTCACTCCTCACGCAGATGACACAGCGCCTGGCGCTGTCCGACGCGCAGTTTCGTCGGATATGCCAACTGATCTACCAGCGCGCGGGTATTGTGCTGGCCGATCACAAGCGCGACATGGTGTACAACCGACTGGTGCGACGTTTGCGCCAGCTCGGACTCGATGATTTTGGCCGTTATCTGGCGATGCTGGAGGCCAACCAGAATAACGCCGAGTGGCAGGCCTTTATTAATTCGCTGACCACCAACCTGACGGCGTTTTTCCGCGAGGCGCACCATTTCCCGACCCTGGCGGAGCATGCCAAGCGTCGGCAGGGCGAGTATCGCGTCTGGAGTGCGGCGGCATCGACCGGCGAAGAGCCGTATTCGATAGCCATCACCCTGGCCGACACCCTCGGCACCGCGCCGGGACGCTGGAAGGTGTTTGCCAGCGATATTGACACCGAAGTATTGAATAAAGCGCAGAGCGGCGTCTATCGCCAGGATGAGTTGAAAACGCTGTCGCAGCAGCAGTTACAGCACTATTTCATGCGCGGAACCGGGCCGCATAGCGGGCTGGTCCGTGTGCGTCAGGAACTGGCGAACTACGTGGACTTCTCGCCGGTGAATTTGCTGGATAAAACCTATAACGTCCCGGGGCCATTCGATGCGATTTTTTGTCGCAACGTGATGATCTACTTCGACAAGACAACGCAGCAGGACATTTTGCACCGTTTTGTGCCGCTGCTTAAGCCCGGCGGATTACTGTTTGCCGGGCACTCGGAGAACTTCAGCAATCTCGTGCGCGAGTTCAGTCTGCGGGGGCAGACGGTGTACGCGCTGAGTAAGGATAAAGTATGAGTAAAATCAGGGTGTTGTCTGTCGATGATTCAGCGCTAATGCGTCAAATCATGACCGAAATTGTCAACAGCCACAGCGACATGGAAATGGTGGCCACAGCACCCGATCCATTGGTTGCCCGGGACTTGATCAAAAAATACAACCCGGATGTGCTGACCCTGGACGTCGAAATGCCGCGTATGGACGGCCTCGACTTTCTGGAAAAACTGATGCGTCTACGCCCGATGCCGGTGGTGATGGTTTCATCCCTGACCGGGAAGGGCTCAGAGGTGACCCTGCGAGCGCTGGAGTTAGGCGCAGTGGATTTTGTCACCAAACCGCAAATTGGTATTCGCGAAGGGATGCTGGCGTACAGCGAAATGATTGCCGACAAGGTGAGAGCGGCGGCACGGGCGCAGCTCAGTGCGCATAAACCGTTGACACCGCCAAAAGCACTCAAGGCCGGGCCGATGCTCAGCTCAGAAAAATTGCTGGTTATCGGCGCATCGACCGGCGGGACCGAGGCGATTCGCCACGTGCTGCAACCGCTGCCGCTGACCAGCCCGGCCATTTTAATCACTCAGCATATGCCGCCGGGCTTTACCCGATCGTTTGCTGAACGCCTGAACAAGCTTTGCCAGATAACGGTGAAAGAAGCCGAAGACGGCGAGCGTGTTTTACCGGGCCATGCCTATATCGCGCCCGGTGACAAACATATGGAGCTGGCGCGTAGCGGAGCCAACTATCAAATCAAAATTCATGACGGGCCGCCGGTTAACCGGCACCGTCCGTCGGTGGATGTGCTGTTTCATTCGGTGGCTAAATACGCCGGACGAAATGCCGTGGGAGTGATCCTCACCGGCATGGGTAACGACGGAGCCGCCGGAATGCTGGCGATGCATCAGGCGGGAGCCTGGACCATCGCTCAGAACGAAGCAAGTTGTGTGGTGTTCGGCATGCCGCGCGAGGCCATCAATATGGGTGGTGTTAGCGAAGTGGTC
The DNA here is from genome assembly GCF_033843265.1 of Scandinavium lactucae. Lineage (NCBI taxonomy): Bacteria > Pseudomonadati > Pseudomonadota > Gammaproteobacteria > Enterobacterales > Enterobacteriaceae > Scandinavium > Scandinavium lactucae. Next base: position 144,347 of record NZ_JAWXRD010000027.1, on the reverse strand, counting down.
GATCTTAGCCAGGTAAGCCAGCAGATGCTGGCGAAAATCAGTGCCGGACAGGCAATACGTATTTAAGAGGAGTGAAGTTAAATGGCGGATAAAGAGCTTAAGTTTCTGGTTGTGGATGACTTTTCCACCATGCGTCGTATTGTGCGTAACCTGCTGAAAGAGCTGGGCTTCAACAACGTTGAAGAAGCAGAAGATGGCGTAGATGCGCTGAATAAACTTCAGGCGGGTGGATTTGGTTTTGTGATTTCAGACTGGAACATGCCAAACATGGACGGACTGGATCTGCTGAAAACCATTCGTGGCGATGGCGCAATGGCGGCATTGCCGGTGCTGATGGTGACGGCGGAAGCGAAGAAAGAGAACATCATCGCCGCCGCGCAGGCCGGAGCAAGTGGCTATGTCGTAAAACCGTTTACGGCAGCCATCCTCGAGGAGAAACTGAACAAAATCTTCGAAAAGCTCGGTATGTGAGGCGATGACCATGACTCAACACCCGATAAAACCGACAGACGAGCATTCCGCGGGCGATATTATCGCCCGGATTGGCAGCCTGACGCGTATGCTGCGTGACAGCCTGCGCGAGCTGGGCCTGGATCAAGCGATTGCCGAAGCGGCAGAAGCGATTCCGGATGCCCGTGACCGTCTGGACTACGTGGTGCAGATGACGGCCCAGGCGGCAGAACGTGCGCTGAACTGCGTCGAGCTGTCTCAGCCGCATCAGAACCAGATGGAGAAAGAGGCCAAAGCGCTTTCGGGCCGCTGGGATCAGTGGTTTGAAAACCCGATTGAGCTGAGCGATGCGCGTGAACTGGTGACCGACACCCGGAGTTATCTGGCGGATGTGCCGACACACACCAGTTTCACCAACGCCCAGTTGCTGGAAATTATGATGGCGCAGGATTTCCAGGATCTGACCGGGCAGGTTATCAAGCGGATGATGGACGTAATCCAGGAAATTGAGCGTCAGCTGTTGATGGTGCTGCTGGAGAATATGCCGGATGCCTCGTCCCGTCAGAAGCGTGAGAGCGACAGTCTGCTCAATGGCCCACAGGTGGACACCAGTAAAGCTGGCGTAGTCGCCAGCCAGGATCAGGTCGATGATTTACTCGATAGCCTAGGATTCTGATTAAAGAATGGCCCATAACGGGCCATTCTCATTTTAGGCGTTCTAGCGTAAATCCATCTTGATGGTCACGTTGCCTTCGAATTTCCCCGGCTCCGGTTTTTTGTTGGTGGTACTGACCGGGGCAGCCTTCAGGTGGATGCTGCCGTTGCCGTCGCTGTCCAGCGGCACGTCAAAATCTACCGTCCCATCCAGAATGACACTCTTGCTGTTTTCATCAAACATGCGCACGCCAAGGTCATCTCTGTCGAGCATTTTAGCGATAACCCGGTTGTCCGTGTCGCTGACGCCCTGATCGGCGGTGAGCGATAAGCGTATCTTGTTGCTATTGCTGACGGCGGGTGCATCGCAGTGATAATCGATGTCGACGTTTTTCAGCGTATACCCGGCAGGTGGCTGCCCTTGCGCGATAAATTGTGAGCTGACGATGTTACCCATTTCGATTTCAATCGTGCTGCCAGCATTAATCGTGCAACTGAGCGGGGCAGTGATGGTGCCGCCGAGTGAGATTGTAGAAACCTGCGTGGCATTCGTAGAATCACAGCCGGTGCCTGTGCCAAAAGAGAGGCAGGCAAAGTTCTCGACAACGGTCCGCTGTGGGATGACTTCTTCACCGAGAATAGGTTTTTTGATATACAACTTCATTGAAATTACATTCCATCGAAACTGGCGCTTGTTCGTCGCGCCGCCTTCCGGACGGCTTTCGTCACTGCACACGCTCGCAGTTCCCTCGGTAGAGTTGAAGGACTCCCTCGTGGTGGGCCTATTGGCGGGGCTGGTAGGGTATTCATTAATGTCAAGTTCCAGCAAACCGTTACCGCCAGGGCTGTTAATGGCGTCGCTATAACCGGAAATATCAACATCAACACGATCTGTCAAAGAACCGTAGCCGCTAATTCCAGGCGGCAACGGGCTTCCCGCTGCGCTGAGTTCATCTATGCGCATTCCGCTTGCCAGATTCCTGGGGCATTGACAATTCGCTTCCATTGTCGTGAGGTCGCCAACCTGATGGTCGTGGTGATCAACGATCGATCCGGTGCGGTTCTCGTTGGTGGGTAACTCGTATTGGTATTCTATGTTATAAGCTATTGGCCCGGTAAAGCAGTTTTGCAGAACAGTAGCCGCAGCCATCGCATAACCGGCCGGGAAAACGAGACATCCGGTAAAAATAAAGAAAAGAACGGATTTATTTAACATGATTTTCGACCTGCTGACATAGGGCATTGAGCGTGCGGATGCCGGTTGGATTAGTCGGCGCGTCATCTGCATCAACGGTGGCATGGGCGACGCACTTTTGTTCAGGTGCATTGCCCCATTTTATGGTCAATCGACTAGCTTCCCCCATGCCTGCGAGATAAAGCGTGCTGGTGTCATCAACAATACCGGTCACACCCGTGATGTCGTCACTGGCAATCGCGCCAAATGGAACCGGGCTGTTTCCTGTACGCATGAGGTTGATCAGTACCCGGTAACCAATATGCGCCTCCAGAGTGGCGGCAACCGCCGCACTGCGACTCGGGATCGTTGTAATGGCGGTGTCGACCGGATCGACATCCTCTGGCAGGCTGGTGGTGTCCACACGAATGTTGTTGATCTGATACGGGCTAAGTGAGGGGATAATGGCATTGCCAAAGACGTCAGTCGTGATCCCGCGTTCATTCTGGAAGCGAATGCCTGAGGCTCCTTTGGCGTTGATAATGGCGAACGTATCGCCCACCGGTTGCGAAAGGGTGATGCCATGTGGATGCGCGACAATAGCACCACTTGCACCATAGCTGAGCTGATGGGAGTGGTCCGAAGAGGCGTAATAGCCCGTATTGAAATTGGCATACTGCGACTTATAGCTGCCGTAAACGCTACTACTGGTGTCGCCATCGTGATTACTGCGGCTCTGTTGTAAGGAATAGCTCAATCGCTGATCGTCGAGCAGCGTGCCGTTAACGCCCAGGTTCTGGCGCGTGTCACCATTTTTACTATTGCTTACGTTGTAGCTGGCCCAGCTATTCGGCAACCATCGACTGAGTGGAATGCTGACCCCGAAAGAGAGCATCTGGTCACTGGCACTGTCGTCCATTTTGCTGTACGTGTACGACAGATGATAGCTTGCGCCATAAATTGTGCGGCTGATTCCTGCCGACAGACTGCGTTCTTTCCGCCGCGTGTCCCAGTAATCCTGCTGATAGCCGCTTAAGTAGAGGCTGCTGCCCAGCACATTCTGACTAATGCTGACCTGCCAACGGTTATGTTTGTTGTAACGGAACTGCCAGTCATCTTCGTCGGCATCATAACGTTGGTTAGCATCGGCAAAGCTGTAATAGCCCTCTGATGAGTAGCGATAGCCCGCGAGGCTAAAGTTAGTATCAGTGCTGTCGATTTTCCCTGTGTACTGGAGACGCAGAGATTTCCCGGTGCTGCTTTCATCGTTATCCAGACGGGCGCGCGCCACGGTGATATCTGCAGAAATGGAACCCAGAGTTCCTAAGGCTATCCCGCTGCCCACGTTGGCGGCCAGGTAGTCTTCTGAGGTAGTGATGCCCCCATAAAGTGTGGCTACGTTGTTCAGCCCGTAGACGATGCTGCCCTGAGCGAACAGCGGCTCGTTAGCATTGGTTTCGCCATCGGCACGATAACGGGCGACGGTAGCTTCATATTTCATCTGACCAGGGCGCAGCATAAGACCAAGGCTGGAATAAGGTTGCGTAAATTTATGCTCCGTGCCATCAGCCTCTTTGATCGTTACTTCCAGATCGCCACTGTTGGTGGTCGAGTAAAGGTCTTTAATCTCAAAAGCCCCCGGCGCGACGTTGGCCTGATAAATCAGATATCCGTTTTGCCGAACAGAGATTTCAGCATTACTGGTTGCCATCCCGCGAATTATGGGGGCAAAACCACGCTGGCTATAAGGAAGCATCTCTTCGTCGGTAGCCAGATTTACCCCTTTGTACTGGATGCTGTCAAAAACATCGCCTCGGGTACTGCTTTCACCAGCAGTAAACTGAGCCTTTAGGATGTCGATATCGTGTGCAATCCAGGTATTGATGGCCTGCCATGTATTTGAATCTGTGGTTTTACTCCAGGTGGAGTAATTGCGTAAACGCCAGCCACCGAGGTTTGCACCGCTGCGCAGGTTCAGGTACTGGTTGTCTTCGGTGCTATCGTCGCTCTCGGTTTGCTGCGAGCCTGAAAAAGAGTAATCCGCAAAGGCGGTGGGTACGCCATCATCCCAACGAGAAGGATCGATGGTGTCGCGGGCTAAGGTGTCGATGGCAGCCTGCGGCATACTGATCTGCAACGTCATGCTATTAAAATCAAAGCTGGCCGAGGCGTCGGGAATAATTTCCCCCAGCGTGGAAATTAATGGCGTATTGCCGGGGTGTTGCGCAAGGCTTGGGAACGCATCAACGCGTATCCCCCACTTACGCAGCAGGTCTGGAGTGAGTTGCGGGACCAATACGCCGTCCGGACCGTTGATGTAGCTGATGCGTGTCTCTTCCAGCTTCTGTTGATTCAGCATAATAATGGAGGAGTAAGTTCCCGGCAGCTGCGCATTGCTCTTTGAAAACAATGAAAGGTCAACGTCCGGTTGCGACTGCGCATCCCCTTCAAGTGATGAAGGCGAAAAATAGTAGTCGCGAGCAGTGGCGTCGAACGCGGTCAACAGGAGTACGCCCGCAATCAGACCGCTCAAAGGTGAAAGCGCTACGGGCACCTGAAGGGGTAAAGGATGGCGTATGTCCATCATGCCGTTCGTTATCCTTAATTCAGCGCTGTGGAGAATTTTTCACCTGCATTACCGTAATCGGTAATGCAGCGCCAGCTCACGTTTTGCCCGTTGGCTGACGTCGGTAACGGAATAAGTACGCTGCTTTTAGGCGCAACCATGTCGGCTTTTTCTACCGCCGCGCTACCGAGATGCACGTTGTCGAAGATGCTGTAGAAGTCGCCATCATTGGTAACTTGTAGCGCAGCGCCCTGACGACTGAACCGCAATTTTTTGCAAGTTTCAGTGGTGGTGCCTGTTAAACCCTTCGGTCGCCAGAACATCTTCATGCGGGTTTTGTAGATAAGACGCAGGACATTTTTGTCCTCATCTTCTTTGGCGACGGCGGGAATAGTGCGTATGTTTATCCAGAACAGCGATTCTCTGTCGACGGGAAGCGTTGCTCCGGACCAGGCAATACGCAGGCTCTGTTCTTTTTGTGGGTCGAGTCTGAACAACGGTGGCGTCACAATGAAAGGACCACGCGTTTTACCATCGCCGGTGTCTGTCCATGATTGAATAAGCCACGGGAGCTCTTTTTCTTGATTAATCAGTGGAAGAGCGACTTCTTTTTTATCAGCGTTATAAATGATGCGGGTTCGTCCTACCTGAATGCCTGCCGCATGGCTGACAGACAGAAATAAAAGTGAAGCGCCCATTACACCGGCTATAAAAATACGCACGTTTGGGTTTCCTCTGATGCAGCGTTAGCTAGTGTTACAATGAAAAATAAACCAGGGGCTGCCTGGTTTATCAAGTGAAAAATATGTGGTGTTACTACATTAATATATAGATTGCAGTAATGTTGCTGGCGCGATATATCGCTGTCAGCGATAAACAATATTGACCGTCATGTCGGCATCTGCAGACCCTGCGGTAACGGTGGTGGAGAAAGATTTATAGCGAGCGTTAAATTCTGCTTGAACGTCATTGCCGACGACCGATGGCAGGTTGACATAAACCTGACCCTCAGCGCCATCAAAGGTCAAATACCGAGTATTTTCCGATTTCGGGGTGACGGCGACTCCTACCCCAGTTGCAGCGGCGGCACCAGCCGTCTTGATGGCACTTACTTCAAGCAGTGAAGTAGACCCGGTAAGGGCGGTGGAGCCAGTAAACGTCAGTTGAACCTGAGGCAGGCCATCGCTGCCAACAGGGCAATCGGCGAGTCTAATAGTGAACGGGACAAGATCTGATTCATCTCCGGGAGCTTTGAAAAGAGAGGTTGTATAGGTTCCTAAAGGAACGGTGCTATCGGTGCCGCTGTCGCCTTCAATCTCGCAGCTTGGCTCAATGATTTCACCCGTAAAATGGATGATGCCCGCATTCTCTTCAGCGGCATAGATGTTTTGGCTGGTCAGCGCTAATAAAGATGACAATACTATCGCTGATTTAGATATTGTATTCATAAAAATCCTTTTGTACGAAAGATTCATAAAATGTATAAATGAAAGCGGCGTCATTATAGAGCGGCAAATATTGTTTTGCACACTAAACAACATCATTAAATAAACTTAATTAAACATTGCTGCATGTTGAATGTGTTATTAATTTCACTCAATTAATATGTTTTATGAATGGATGAGCGTCATTTTTCCAGGTTGAAGTGGATGAGTTAAATTAGTTGTAAATGAAAAACACGTCCAAAATATATTAAGTGTAAAATTATTGCTTCGCGACAGATATTATCCTCTCCATTATCAAGGTTAAAAAGTCCGGAAAAAGACATTCTGTTTTAAGAGCCTTGAACAAAGGCAAACCGCCTAAAAAGCAGTGAATCGAGCGGCTTTTCCAGCCATTGGTTGACGGGGGCTCTGGCATGATGGCAGCACTCACCGTACCCGGGCAGGCAACGTGGCAGACGAAAGCGATAACGACGACAAAACAGAAGCCCCCACACCCCAACGGCTTGAAAAGGCGCGAGAAGAGGGGCAAATTCCGCGATCGCGCGAGCTGACCTCCTTCCTGATTTTACTGGTTGGCGTGTGTGTGCTGTGGTTTGGCGGCGAATCGCTGGCGCGTCGGCTGGCGAGTTTACTGTCGTCCGGGCTGCATTTCGACCACAGTATTGTCAACGATCCAAATCTTATCCTCGGGCAAATCATCCTGCTCATCAAACAGGCCATGCTGGCGTTGATGCCGCTAATTGTCGGGGTGGTGGCAGTGGCGATTCTTGGCCCGGTGATGCTGGGTGGGTTGGTGTTCAGCCCGAAATCGCTGGCCTTTAAGTTCGACAAGCTCAACCCGTTACCGGGGATTGGGCGTATGTTCTCCGCGCAGTCGGCGGCGGAACTGTTGAAGGCGGTCCTCAAATCAGTACTGGTCGGCTGCGTGGCCGGGATATTTGTCTGGGTACACTGGCCGGACATGATGCGCCTGATCAGCGAGTCACCGCTGACCGCAATGGGCAACGCCCTCAATCTGGTCGGGCTGTGTGCTTTACTGGTCGCGCTGGGCGTCATCCCGATGGTCGGTTTCGACGTCTTCTTCCAGATTTACAGCCACATCAAAAAATTACGCATGTCGCGCCAGGATATTCGCGATGAATTCAAGCAAAGCGAAGGCGATCCGCACGTGAAAGGGCGTATTCGTCAGATGCAACGTGCCGCCGCGCGCCGTCGAATGATGGCCGATGTGCCGAAAGCCGATGTCATTGTGACTAACCCAACGCATTACGCGGTCGCGTTAAAGTATGAAGAAAACAAAATGAGTGCGCCAAAGGTGGTAGCGAAGGGCGCAGGGCTTGTGGCGCTGCGTATTCGTGAACTGGGTGAAGAAAACCGTATCCCGGTTTTGCAGGCCCCCCCTTTGGCGCGTGCGCTGTATCGTCACGCTGAAATTGGGCAACAGATCCCCGGTACGCTGTATGCGGCCGTGGCTGAAGTATTGGCCTGGGTCTGGCAGCTTAAACGCTGGCGACTGGCGGGGGGCACGCCCCCGAAGAAACCTGATAATTTGCCGGTGCCTGAAGCACTGGATTTTTTGAACGAGAATGACACCGATGGCTAATTTAGTCGCAATGCTGCGTCTACCTGTAAACTTTAAATCGACCCAGTGGCAGGTGCTTGCCGGGCCGGTGCTTATCCTGCTTATTCTGTCGATGATGGTCTTGCCCTTGCCGGCCTTCGTCCTCGATCTGCTGTTTACCTTTAATATCGCGCTGTCGATCATGGTATTGCTGGTGGCAATGTTCACCCAGCGTACCCTTGAATTTGCTGCTTTCCCGACCATTCTGCTGTTCACGACGCTGCTGCGTCTGGCGCTGAACGTGGCATCAACCCGTATCATTTTAATGGAAGGGCACACCGGCGGCGCGGCGGCGGGGAAAGTGGTTGAGGCCTTTGGTCACTTTCTGGTGGGCGGCAATTTTGCCATCGGTATCGTGGTGTTCATCATCCTCGTTATCATCAACTTCATGGTTATCACCAAAGGTGCCGGACGTATCGCTGAAGTGGGGGCGCGTTTTGTCCTCGACGGGATGCCTGGCAAACAGATGGCGATCGACGCTGACCTCAACGCCGGGTTGATTGGTGAAGAAGATGCCAAACGCCGCCGCTCGGAGGTCACTCAGGAAGCTGATTTCTACGGCTCAATGGACGGTGCGAGTAAGTTCGTTCGCGGTGATGCCGTGGCCGGTATTCTGATCATGGTGATTAACGTCATTGGCGGTCTGCTGGTGGGCGTATTGCAGCATGGGTTGTCGCTCGATAAAGCTGCCGAATCCTACACGCTTCTGACCATCGGTGATGGCCTGGTGGCACAGATCCCGGCCCTGGTAATTTCAACCGCAGCGGGCGTGATCGTGACCCGTGTCGCCACCGATCAGGACGTTGGCGAGCAGATGGTCGGCCAGCTGTTCAGCAACCCTCGGGTGATGATGCTCAGCGCTGCGGTGCTAGGCCTGCTGGGCCTGGTGCCGGGCATGCCGAACTTCGTATTCCTGCTCTTTACCGCCGCATTGCTGAGCCTGGCCTGGTGGCTGCGGGGTCGTGAGCAACAGGCCCCAGCGGAAGCCGCGCCGGTGCGCCCCCAGGAAAATCCGCAGGCCATTGAAGCCACCTGGAACGACGTTCAGCTCGAAGATACGCTGGGTATGGAGGTTGGCTATCGGCTGATCCCGATGGTGGATTCCCAACAGGATGGCGAGCTGTTGGGCCGCATCCGTTCCATCCGGAAGAAATTTGCCCAGGAAATGGGTTTCCTGCCGCCGGTGGTTCACATTCGCGACAATATGGATTTACCGCCCGCCCGCTATCGTATCCTGCTTAAAGGCGTTGATATCGGCAGCGGAGATGCCTACCCGGGGCGCTGGCTGGCGATAAACCCTGGTACCGCAGCGGGGACGCTGCCGGGTGAGCCAACGGTCGATCCGGCGTTTGGCCTGGCCGCTATCTGGATTGAAAGTGCCCTGAAAGAGCAGGCCCAAATTCAGGGTTTTACCGTGGTTGAAGCGAGTACCGTGGTCGCCACGCATCTTAACCATCTGATCAGCCTGCATTCTGCGGAGCTGTTTGGTCGTCAGGAGGCACAGCAACTGCTTGACCGCGTGACTCAAGAGATGCCGAAACTGACCGAGGATCTGGTTCCGGGGGTGGTGAATCTGACCACGCTGCACAAAGTGCTGCAAAATCTGCTGGATGAAAAAGTGCCTATCCGCGATATGCGCACCATTCTGGAAACCCTGGCGGAACATGCCCCGGTACAGGCCGATCCGCATGAGCTCACCAACGTGGTGCGTGTGGCGCTGGGCCGGGCGATCACGCAGCAATGGTTCCCGGGCAACGGTGAAGTGCAGGTGATTGGTCTGGATACTCCTCTGGAACGTTTGTTGCTTCAGGCGCTGCAGAACGGCGGCGGACTGGAGCCGGGTCTTGCCGACCGACTGCTGGCACAAACTCAGGAGGCGTTGTCACGTCAGGAAATGCTTGGTGCACCACCGGTGCTGCTGGTGAATCATGCGCTGCGCCCGCTGCTGTCACGCTTCCTGCGCCGTAATCTGCCGCAGCTGGTCGTGCTGTCGAATCTTGAGCTGTCCGACAATCGCCAGATTCGGATGACCGCCACGATTGGAGGCAAGTAATGCGCCATCTTTTACTCCTGATATGGTTGCCGCTGTGCGTTCATGCGGCAGGGGAGGGAGCCTGGCAGGCCAGCAGTCGGGGTGTGATGCTCAGTCATCGGGGGGAATCGATGTCGTCTCCGCCGCTGGTGTCGTCTCAACCGGCTAGCGGGTTGGTGACGATGATTGCCTGGCGTTACACGCTGATTGGCCCGACGCCTGCCGGGCTAAGGGTACGCCTGTGCTCGCAAACCCGCTGTGTGGAACTGGATGGACAGAGCGGTAATACGTGGGGATTACAGAATACCCCCGCCTCAGAGCCGTTGCGTTTTGTCTGGGAAGTGCCGGGTGGCGGGCGTCTGATTCCGGCGCTCAACGTGCAGAGTAATCAGGTTATCGTCAACTACCGCTAAAACCCTTCCCCTGTTGGTTTTCTGCTGGCAGGGTCGCAATTTTGACCTCATCTTTTGAATCAATCAAAACGTTGTTTTATAAATCAGTGAAGCACGTACTCTGAGTCTTTGCATTTTTGCCATTCTGACAACGCAACTGGCAAAAACGAAAAGGTTTAACCGTTGGCATCGCTCTACTGTAGCCGTGTAAGGACATCCTCAGCACTACTGAGGCAGGTTTTTCCTGATAAAACACGGGATTTACGGAACATGAAAACACGTAAAATCGGCTTAGCAAATTATCTTGCCTACGGCTCGGGAGATTTTCTTGGCGCAGGTACCACCGCGCTGACCGCCGCATGGCTTTTGTACTTTTATACGACCTTCTGTGGACTTTCGCCTATTGAGGCCACCTTTATCTTCGCTGCGGCGAGGGTGGCTGATGCTGTTGTCAGCCCGTTAATGGGCTTCCTGACGGATAACTTCGGGTCGACCTGGCTTGGCAAAAGCTTTGGTCGACGTAAGTTCTTCATCATGCTTGGGATCCCCTGCGTGTTCAGCTACTCCTTCATGTGGGTAGGGGATATGGGATTCTGGTATTACCTGTTGACCTATCTGCTGTTTGATATCGTCTACACCATGATTCTGGTGCCGTACGAAACGTTGGTGCCGGAAATGACCGACGATTTCAAACAGAAAACCAAATTCTCTGGGGCGCGTATCGCGATGGCGCAGATGTCGGCGATTCTGGCGTCATTCCTGCCTGGCGTACTGCTGACTCATTTTGGCAAAGACAACGCGGTCTCATTCTTCTACGCAAGCCTGGTGTTCTCGGTCCTCTGTGCGCTGATGCTGACGTTCGTCTGGTTCTTCACTTGGGAACGTCCGCGTGAAAACTGGAGTGAAGCGGCGCTGCGTGCGGAAGAAGAAAAGAAACAGCTTTCGCTGGGCCAGAGTCTTAATCGCCTGATTATCGAGCTGAGTTCGACTCTGCGGATCAAGATTTTCCGCCAGCATTTGGGCATGTACCTTGGTGGCTACATTGCTCAGGACGTATTCAACGCGGTGTTCACCTATTACGTGGTGTTCGTGCTGATGCAGGAAGCCTCTTTCGCCTCCAACCTGATGGGCACCATGGCTATCTTCCAGTTCATTGCGGTTATTGCAATGATGCCGCTTTGCATTCGCTTCGGACCTGCGCCGTCGTACCGAATTGTGGTGGTGCTGTTCGGCCTGAGTTCGATTTCCTATGCCGTCCTGTACTACGCGGGCTTAAGCGACATCTGGAGCCTGATGTTGCTGCTTTCTGCGGTGGCAGGGCTTGGGCGTGGCGGTATCAACTACGTGCCGTGGAATACGTATACCTATATTGCCGATGTAGATGAAGTGATCACCGGTCAGCGCCGGGAAGGGATTTTCGCCGGGATCATGACGCTGACCCGTAAAGCCTCTCAGGCAGGTGCGGTGATGCTGGTCGGGATAATCATGCAGATGTCCGGTTTTGTCTCCGGACAGAAAGTGCAGCCTGAAGGTGTGAGTCATACCATTCTGCTTATTCTCAGCGTGGGTACCATTATGGTTCTGGCCTGTGGATTCCTGGTGTCGCTGCGCTTCAAGCTCAATTTGCAGACTCACAGCATCCTGCGGGAAGAGACCGCCAAAATGCGCGCCTCAGGACATGCGTTTGCCGAAGCTACCACTCCAGAGGCGAAAGCCACCGTTGAAATGCTAGCCGGTATGCCATTTGAGACGCTGTGGGGTAACAACAATATCGGTTATCTGAATCGCAATAAGCCAGCGGCACCGTCGCTGAAGCAGGATGCACCACTGAATTCGACGTATAACGGAGGTTTGTGAAATGAAAGTCTGGCCTGTCAAACATAGCCCATTACTGTGTCAACCTGAACGCTTCATCGCCCGGGACGAACTGAAGGCGCTGATCCAGAAAGTGACGCACAATATGGTCAATATCAAGGATGAAAGTGGTCAGTTTCTGCTGCGTCTCGACGACGGGCGCGTGATTGACACCAAAGGATGGGCGGGCTGGGAGTGGACGCACGGTGTGGGGCTGTACGGCATTCATCAGTATTTTCAGCAAACCGGCGATGCGCAGATGCGCGACATCATCGACAGTTGGTTTGCCGATCGCTTTGCCGAAGGGGCAACCACCAAAAACGTTAATACGATGGCCCCGTTCCTGACCCTTGCGTACCGCTACGAAGAGACGAGAAATCCGCAATATCTGCCGTGGCTGGAAAGCTGGGCGGAATGGGCGATGCATGACATGCCGCGCACGGAACATGGCGGGATGCAGCACATCACTCTGGCGGAGGAAAATCATCAGCAAATGTGGGATGACACGCTGATGATGACCGTGCTGCCGTTGGCTAAAATTGGTAAGTTGCTCAATCGACCTGAATACGTTGAGGAAGCGGTATATCAGTTCCTGCTGCACGTGCAAAACTTGATGGACCGCCAGACCGGGCTGTGGTTCCACGGCTGGAATTATGAAGGCAATCATAACTTTGCTAATGCACGCTGGGCGCGCGGTAACAGCTGGTTGACCATCGTTATCCCTGATTTCCTCGAGCTGGTGGATTTGCCTGAAAACAACGCCGTGCGTCGCTATCTGGTGCAGGTGCTGAATGCGCAGATCGCCGCGCTGGCGAAATGTCAGGATGACAGCGGCCTGTGGCATACGTTGCTCGACGATCCGCACTCTTATCTTGAAGCCTCGGCCACCGCCGGGTTTGCCTATGGCATTCTCAAGGCGGTACGCAAACGCTATGTGTCAGCGGACTACGCTGAAGTGGCGGAAAAAGCGATTCGCGGTATTGTGGCTAATATCTCGCCGGATGGCGAGCTGCTGCAAACCTCATTCGGCACCGGGATGGGCAGCAATCTGGAGTTCTACCGCCAGATCCCGCTGACCTCAATGCCGTATGGTCAGGCGATGGCGATTTTGTGCCTTGGAGAGTATCTGCGTATTTATCTGTGAGTCGATTATTGATGAGTCGAAGGGCCTGTCGCATCAGACAGGCCTGATTTCGTGGAGGAGCTCTAAAAATAAGAAGTAATATGTTGTCCAATTGATTATGCTCCGCACTCTCGCTTGCCCCCCACCAGGAAAATCCCTTGTCCATTTCGCCCACGTCCCGCATCGCTGCCAGCAGTGTGGTGGAGTCCGGGGCTGTTATTGGTGCGTTCGTCAGCATCGGCCCGTTTTGTGTTATTACCGCAGGTGTTGTGATCGGTGAAGGAACCCAGGTCGGGGCCTGTTCGGTGATTACCGGCCTAACGACCATAGGCCGCGACAATATCTTTGGTCAGTATGCTTCCATTGGTGACGTAAATCAGGATCTGAAATACGCCAACGAACCCACCACGCTGGTGATTGGCGACCGTAATCAAATTGGTAAAAATGCCACCCTTCATCGCGGTACGGTGCAGGGACTCAGTTCGACGATCGTTGGCGATGATAATCGCTTCTTCAATAGCGTGCATATTGGTCACGACTGCGTGGTGGGTAACAGGACGAGGATTGGCGATAACAGCGGCCTGGCTGGGCACGTTGAACTTAATGACGATGCGCAGGTGGGCTTTATGTGTGCCATTCATCAGTTCTGCGTGTTAGGCAGTGGTGCCCGGATCCTCGATCAGGCCGGAGTGGTTCAGGATGTTCCGCCCTTCGTAATAGCAGGAGGCAATCATGCGAAACCGAGGGGCGTTAATGTTGAGTCGAGTGTGTTTCTGGCGCTAGATGCAGCGCAGCAGAATCTTATTCATGAACTGTATCAGCGTTTATACCATCAGGCGCTGGCCATTGACGACGTCAAAAGCGCGTTGCAAATGCGGGGAAGTGATTTACCTGTGGCGGCGCTTTATGCGCGATTCTTTTCGCGTTCGCGGCGGGGAATTGTTCGCTAATACGAGTGAAGCAAGGCTCGCCACCGGGCGTGACGAGCCGTTTGCGATTACATCCGCTCTACGGTTTCAATACCCAGCGTATCCAGACCCAGCTTCAGTGTTTTCGAGGTCAGCAACGCCAGTTTCAGGCGGCTGTTACGAATCTCTTCGCTGTCAGCGGTAAGGATAGGGCAGTGCTCGTAGAAGCCTGAGAACAGGCCTGCGAGGTCATACAGGTAAGCGCACATCACATGTGGCGTTCCTTCCCGAGCGACCACGTTCAGGGTTTCTTCAAACTGCAGCAGACGCGCCGCCAACTGGGCTTCACGATCTTCGTTAATCACCACCGGGGCATTAACGATAGCGTTCTCGTCGAGGTCGGCTTTACGGAACACGGACAGCACGCGGGTGTACGCATACTGCATATACGGCGCAGTGTTGCCTTCGAACGCCAGCATGTTGTCCCAGTCGAAGACGTAATCAGTGGTGCGGTTTTTGGAGAGGTCCGCGTATTTCACCGCACCAATACCGACGGTATTGGCCAGTTTTTCCAGCTCGTCCGCAGGCATATCCGGGTTCTTTTCCGCCACCAGGCGACGGGCGCGTTCCAGCGCTTCGTCCAGCAGATCGGCCAGTTTAACGGTGCCACCGGCGCGGGTTTTAAACGGCTTGCCGTCTTTACCCAGCATCATGCCAAACATGTGATGCTCCAACGGTACGGAATCTGGCACATATCCCGCTTTGCGCACGATGGTCCACGCCTGCATCAGGTGCTGATGCTGACGGGAATCGATGTAATACAGCACGCGGTCAGCATGGAGGGTTTCGTACCGGTATTTCGCGCAGGCGATATCGGTAGTGGTGTAGAGATAGCCGCCATCCTTTTTCTGGATGATGACGCCCATCGGGTCACCTTCCTTGTTTTTGTACTCATCAAGGAATACCACGGTCGCGCCTTCGCTCTCAGTCGCCAGACCTTTGGCTTTCAGGTCTGCCACGATGCCCGGCAGCATCGGGTTATACAGGCTCTCACCCATCACGTCGTCGCGAGTCAGGGTCACGTTCAGGCGGTTGTAGGTTATCTGGTTCTGCGCCATGGTGATGTCGACCAGCTTGCGCCACATCTCGAGGAAGTACGCGTCGCCGCCCTGCAGTTTGACCACATAGCTGCGTGCGCGCTCGGCGAAGGCTTCGTCTGAGTCGTAATGCTGCTTCGCCTGGCGATAGAAGCCTTCGAGGTCAGCCAGCGCCATTTCACCCGCGTTTTCCTGCTGCTGTTTTTCCAGATAGGCAATCAGCATCCCGAACTGGGTACCCCAGTCGCCGACGTGGTTGGCCCGGATAACCTTATGACCGAGAAACTCCAGGGTACGCACTGCGGCATCACCGATAATGGTGGAGCGCAGGTGGCCGACGTGCATCTCTTTCGCCACGTTTGGCGCGGAGTAGTCGACAACCACGGTCTGCGTTTCAGGCTGCGCCACGCCGAGACGGTCAGATTTCAGTGCATCGTTCACACCCTGCGCCAGAAACGCCGGGTCGAGGAAGATGTTGATAAAGCCAGGACCGGCGATTTCGACTTTATTCGCGATGCCGTCGAGGCTCAGATGAGACAGTACCTGCTCTGCAAGTTGTCGCGGCGCTATGCCCAGTTTTTTCGCAACTGCCATCACGCCGTTGGCCTGATAGTCACCAAACTGTACTTTTGCTGACTGACGAACCTGTGGTTCGCAATCGGCAGGTGCGCCTGCCGCAATCAGTGCCTGACTGACTTTTTCTGAGAGAAGAGCCTGAATATTCACCGGAATACCTTACGTTAATGGCGCTGCGCGGTTGCCAGGGCAACGCCGAAAATGAGAACAAATTAAGCCAGCCAGTATACTGCATTTGCGACGGGCCGTCAGCCCTGCAACGGCGCGTTAATCAGCAGTTGGTTGCGGCGTGCCAACAGGGTAAATTAACGGCCAGCAAAAACCGGGCCGAGGGCGAAAAAGTGAACTGGAAAACCAACCAAGCATTACAGGATATCGTAGCGGACTTGCCGCGTTTCACGCAGGCGTTAACTGAACTGGCTGACCGCCTGGGTCTGGACATCGCCCCTCTCGACGCTGACCATATTTCACTGCGCTGCCATCAGAATGCCACCGCAGAGCGCTGGCGGCAGGGCTTTGAACAGTGCGGTGAATTGCTCTCCGAGAACATCATCAACGGGCGGCCGATTTGCCTGTTCAAACTGCACGAACCGGTGTGCGTCGCACACTGGCAGTTTAGCGTGGTGGAGTTACCGTGGCCGGGTGAAAAACGCTACCCGCACGAGGGCTGGGAACATATCGAAATTGTGCTGCCGGGCGAGACGGAGACGCTGAGTGCCCGCGCGCTGGCACTGTTATCCGATGACGGCTTGAGCCAGCCAGGTATTTTTGTCAAAACCAGTTCGCCGAAGGGCGAGCGCGAACGATTGCCAAACCCGACCCTGGCGGTTACGGATGGCAAAGTGACCATCAAATTCCATCCCTGGACCCTTGAGGAAATTGTGGCGAGTGAAGCGGATGACACAACAATGTGAGCTTGCCCGGGAATCGATTTTTACGACTGTGTCATCATGTTGCACCCGAATGATAAGGAGAAAGTAATGGCTTTGCTGGAAGTGTGCTGTTACAGCATGGAATGTGCGCGAGAAGCGCAGCAAAACGGTGCCGACCGAATCGAACTGTGTGCCGCGCCGCTGGAAGGCGGCTTAACACCTTCCATTGGCGTGCTGAAATCCGCTCGTCAGCAGGTGAGTATTCCGGTGCATCCGATTATTCGCCCGCGTGGTGGGGATTTTTGCTACACCGACGGTGAGTTTGCGGCGATGCTGGACGATGTTTACACCGTACGCGATCTGGGCTTTCCGGGGCTGGTCATCGGTATCCTCGACGCGAACGGTAAAGTCGATATGCCGCGGATGCGGCAGATTATGGCAGCGGCCGGTTCGCTGGCAGTGACTTTCCATCGGGCATTTGATATGTGCGCCGATCCCCTTCAGGCGTTTGATAACCTTGCTGAACTTGGCGTGGCGCGCATTCTTACCTCCGGCCAGCAGCAAACGGCAGAAAAAGGACTTTCACTTCTTCGGGAACTAATTAGCCGCCGCGATGTTCCAATCATTATGGCCGGAGCAGGCGTGCGGGCAAACAACCTGGCGTTGTTTCTCGATGCGGGGATAAAAGAGCTTCACAGCTCCGCCGGACAATGGGTGCCATCGGTAATGCAATACCGAAACCCGGGCCTGTCGATGTCCACTGACCCGACGGCAGATGAATACTCACGATACGCTGTGAATGGCGCATCGGTAGCGGAGATGAAGGCGATCGTTAACCGTTACAGTTAATA
Source organism: Scandinavium lactucae (assembly GCF_033843265.1). Taxonomy (NCBI): domain Bacteria; kingdom Pseudomonadati; phylum Pseudomonadota; class Gammaproteobacteria; order Enterobacterales; family Enterobacteriaceae; genus Scandinavium; species Scandinavium lactucae. The sequence goes on along the minus strand of NZ_JAWXRD010000027.1, from coordinate 126,732 downwards.
GTGATTTTTACCGTGCATCATATCGCCCAATGTGATGCGTATTTGTACCAGGCCCCTGCCTTTTAAACAGGGGCCTCTTTTTTATCCTTCCTTCAGCCTGGCTTACTCGCCATTTTGTCCCCGGGAAGTGCTCGGTCTCCTCACGTACTAAGTGTACGCTCCGGGACCTGCGCGCTTGCCGGGAACAAACTGACTTCGACGCCGACGGCTTGGCTCCGCTGAACCTGAAAGAGCGCTCTACGGCTTTTTCGCAATCAGCACGGCACGCAGCGGGGCAGGGTAGCCTTCGATGGTTTTGCTGCTGTCGTTCGGGTCGAGAAACTCGGCCAGCGATTCGGTGGTCATCCACTCGGTGCGGCGCTGTTCTTCGGTGCTGGTCAGGTTCATATCGACAATGCGCACGTCAACGAACCCGCATTTTTCCAGCCACTGCTTAAGGGCAGGAGCGGACGGGATAAAGTAGACATTACGCATTTGCGCGTAGCGATCGCCAGGCACCAGAACCGTGTTCTCATCACCTTCTACGACCAATGTTTCCAGCACTAATTCGCCTTCGCTGACCAACTGATCTTTTAGCTGCCAGAGGTGCTCCAGCGGTGAACGGCGATGGTAGAGCACGCCCATCGAAAACACGGTATCGAACGCGTTGAGCACCGGCATTTGTTCGATGCCGAGCGGTAGCAGATGCGCGCGCTGATCGTTGCCGAGCAGTTTGCGTACCGCTTCAAACTGGCACAGGAACAGCTGTGTTGGATCGATGCCGACCGCCAGCTTCGCGCCCGCACCAATCATGCGCCACATGTGATAACCACTGCCGCAGCCGACGTCGAGAATGGTACGGCCGGTCAAATCGGACAGATGCGGCAGGACACGATCCCATTTCCAGTCAGAGCGCCACTCGGTGTCGATGTTTACGCCATACAGCGAAAACGGCCCTTTGCGCCACGGCATCAGGTTACGCAACAGCTTGTCGATGCGGGTCGTCGGGCCTTCGCCCAGCGGCTCTTCACTCTCAGCGGTGACGCTGTGCAGCAGATCAAGCTTCCACGGCTGTAACTCCGGCATGAATTCGACCGCGCGTGACCACTGTTTAAACTGACCGTGCAGGGCTTCACGCTGCCAGGCACCAATTTGCGCTGGCAGCGTTTCCAGCCAGCGGGAGAGCAGCGGATCTTTCGCAATCAACTGATAAAAATTGCCAAACTCGATCATTCGTCTACCCCGGCTTTCAGGGCGACCAGTGAGCCGAAGTTGAAACACTGGAACCACAGTTCGCTATGCGCAAAACCGGCGGCGTGCAGACGCGCTTTATGGGTTTCGACCGAATCGGTAAGCATTACGTTTTCCAGCATGCTGCGCTTCTGGCTGATCTCCAGCTCGCTGTAGCCGTTGGCGCGCTTAAAGTCATGATGCATGTTGAACAACAGTTCGCCGACTTTGTTATCTTCGAAGCTGAATTTTTCTGACAGCACCAACGCGCCGCCCGGGTTCAACCCTTGATGAATTTTCTCCAGCAGCGCCTGACGTTCCGGCGGCTCGATAAACTGCATCGTGAAGTTGAGCACCACCATTGAGGCATTCTCGATGTGAATATCGCGAATATCACCTTCGATGATTTCTACCGGCGTCGGGGCTTTGTAAGCGTCGATATGACGACGGCAGCGCTCAACCATCGCCGGGGAGTTGTCCACCCCGATGATTTTACAGCCTTCCTGCACGATATTACGGCGAATGGAAAGGGTAGCTGCGCCTAGCGAACACCCGAGGTCATACACCTGAGTGTTGGGCTGTACAAAGCGCTCCGCCAGCATGCCAATCATCGAAATGATATTGGAGTAACCAGGCACTGAACGCTGGATCATGTCGGGGAATACTTCTGCTACCCGTTCATCAAAGGTCCAGTCGCCCAGGCTTGCGATCGGAGCAGAAAAAAGCGTGTCGCGATGGGGCATAACGTGATTCCAGAAAATAAAAAACGGCGTATTGTGCGCTAACGCAGGGAGAAAACCAACTCCCAGGGCAGATACCAGAGGTTAGCCAGCACCATTAGCACCAATGAACACCAGGTGGCGCTCATCGCCGAGCGACGCCAGCTAAACAGGCGATGGTGAAAACCGTAGTAGTGCATCAGGCGTCCGGCAATCAACATCAGACCGCACAGATGAACCATCCATGTTTGCGCCCCGTTCATCTCCATAAACAGCAGCAGTAGCAAACCGATGGGGATGTACTCCACCGCATTGCCGTGAATACGGATGGCGCTTTGAAGTTCGTTGAATCCGCCGTCGCCATAGGCCACGCGGTACTGCATTCGCAGGCGAACCACATCGAAAGAAAACTTAATTAACAATAATGCACCCAGCACGACATACAGCGCGCTAACCATACAAACTCCATTTTGAATTATGCAGAGTATCGACCCGCTAATAGCACTCACTATGCGAGGAAGGATAACTCAAAATAGAGAAGTTTGCTGCGGGATGGCGGGGGGAGGGCCGATGTCCGGAATTGCCGCATGCAGGTCATGCCATAAGGCATCAACCAGTTCAGGAGCCTGGGCGATATCGGGCGTATGCAGGAAAAGATACGGGGTGGTGGTCTGCACCCATTGCGGCAATGCTTTGAGCCACACGGTAAACAATTCGCGATTTTGTGTCATATTATCGCTACCGATAAACCGCACCATCGGCTGGCTGGCGGTCACCACCGCATGCACCGGAACTTTGGGCTTTTTGCGCTGTGCATCGATTATCGCTTCGCTATGAGGAATGGCGCTGTGCACCGGACGGCTGTCCAGAATCACGCGATTCACACCGCGTTCATACAGCCCGCGGTTCAGCTGTTTTTCCTCTTCGCCTTTGGCAAAAAAGAGAGGGTGACGGACTTCGACCCCATAGGAAAAGCCATCCGGCAGATGGTCGAGAAAATGCCACAGAGCAGGCAGGTCCGCGGGGGAAAACGTCGCGGGCAATTGCAGCCAGTATTGGCCAATACGCGGGGCCAGCGGATCCATGCGTTCGAAGAATTCTGCCGTCAAGTCATCGCAGTGACGAAGCGCCGCCTGATGGCTGATGGTGGCCGGAAATTTGAAGCAGAAACGAAATTCATCGCTGGTTTGTGCCTGCCATCGCTGCACGATTTCGGCTCTGGGAAGCGCATAGAGCGTGGTATTGCCTTCCACACAGTTGAAGTGGCGGGCATAGTCTTCAAGACTTGTTATGCCAAGGCGCACCCATTTAGGGTGCGACCACTGGGGTAAACCAACATAGATCATATTGCCGCGAGGATCTCCTCGGTGCTACGAATGCGGGCAATGCGGGGGAATATGTTGGTCATGCTGCCCTGGTGCTGTTCGGCGTTGGCGGCGCTGCACGCATCTTCGGCGATAACCAGATTGAAACCCAGTTCCCAGGCATTACGGGCGGTAGACTCCACGCCAATATTGGTAGAGATGCCACACAGAATGATGGTATCAATCCCGCGACGGCGCAGCTGCAATTCCAGCTCGGTGCCGTAAAACGCGCCCCACTGGCGTTTGGTGACTTCAATGTCGGTCTCTTTTTTGCCCAGCGCAGGTGGATAGGTCATCCAGTTTTCTGGCAGTTGGTGTGCAGGCATCTGGGCATCGACCAGGGTGTTAACGGCATCGCCACCATCGGCAGACCAGCCAACGCGAACCATGACAACGGGTGAACCTTGCTCGCGACATTTGGCAGCCAGCTTCGCCGCTTTGGCCACGACGTCAGCGGCAGCGTGCGGCCCGCCCGCGAAGGGCAGAATGCCTTCCTGCAAGTCGATAACCACCAGTGCCGTTTTGTGTGCGTTTAATTCCAACATATTTATCCCCGTTAAATCACATAATTAGGTGGCTAACAATACGCTGAGTCAGGGTGGGCGCGCGTCACAAATTTTGTTAATTTTTGTGAGTCCCCGCAACAAGCGTACAGCAAACGTGCGCCTGGTGCGCGACGGGCTTATCGTACGGCAGAATTTCCAGTATAATAGCCCCCTTTTTTCATCCAGTTGTGACATTCAGCTAAAGCTGCGACAAGTGTGCCTGCGGCTAAGTTTAAGGGAACTCTCATGCGTACAGAATATTGCGGGCAGCTGCGTCAGTCCCACGTTGGGCAGCAGGTGACTCTGTGTGGTTGGGTCAACCGCCGCCGTGACCTCGGCAGCCTTATCTTCATTGATATGCGTGACCGCGAAGGCATCGTGCAGGTCTTTTTCGATCCGGATCGTGCAGAGGCCTTAAAGCTGGCTTCCGAACTGCGCAACGAGTTTTGCATTCAAATTACCGGCACCGTGCGTGCGCGTGACGCCAAAAACGTCAACAGCGACATGCCGACCGGCGAAATCGAAGTGTTGGCATCCGACCTGGTTATCATCAACCGTTCAGAATCCCTGCCGCTTGATTCCAACCACGTCAACACCGAAGAAGCGCGGCTGAAGTACCGCTATCTTGACCTGCGTCGCCCGGAAATGGCGAACCGCCTGAAAACTCGCGCCAAAATTACCAGCTTCGTGCGTCGTTTTATGGATGACCACGGTTTCCTCGATATCGAAACCCCGATGCTGACCAAAGCCACGCCGGAAGGCGCGCGTGACTACCTGGTCCCGAGCCGTGTGCATAAAGGTAAGTTCTACGCACTGCCACAGTCTCCTCAGCTGTTCAAACAGTTGCTGATGATGTCCGGTTTCGATCGCTACTATCAGATTGTTAAATGCTTCCGCGACGAAGACCTGCGTGCTGACCGTCAGCCAGAATTTACCCAGATCGACGTAGAAACCTCCTTCATGACTGCGCCTCAGGTGCGTGAAGTGATGGAAGCGCTGGTACGTCAGCTGTGGCTGGAAATTAAAGGTGTGGATCTGGGCGACTTCCCAATCATGACCTTCGCCGAAGCTGAACGTCGTTATGGTTCCGATAAGCCAGATCTGCGTAACCCGATGGAATTGGTCGACGTAGCGGACCTGGTGAAAGGCGTTGAGTTTGCGGTGTTTGCAGGCCCGGCTAACGATGCCAAAGGCCGCGTTGCCGCGCTGCGCGTTCCGGGCGGTGCTGCCCTGAGCCGTAAGCAAATCGACGACTACGGTAATTTCATCAAAATTTATGGCGCGAAAGGTCTGGCTTACATCAAAGTCACCGAACGCGCGAAAGGCCTGGAGGGTATCACCAGCCCGGTCGCGAAATTCCTCAACGCTGATATCGTAGAAGCCATCCTCGCCCGTACCGGTGCGCAAGACGGCGACATGATTTTCTTCGGCGCTGATAACAAGAAAGTGGTCGCTGACGCAATGGGCGCGCTGCGTCTGAAATTGGGTAAAGACCTGAGTCTGACCGACGAAGCCAAATGGGCACCGCTGTGGGTGGTCGACTTCCCAATGTTTGAAGATGACGGTGAAGGCGGTCTGACCGCAATGCACCATCCGTTCACCTCGCCGAAAGATATGTCTGCCAGCGAGCTGAAAGCCGCCCCGGAAGAGGCTGTGGCGAATGCCTACGACATGGTTATTAACGGCTATGAAGTCGGCGGCGGTTCCGTGCGTATTCACAGCGGTGAGATGCAGCAGACCGTATTCGGCATTCTGGGCATCAACGAACAGGAACAGCGCGAGAAATTCGGCTTCCTGCTCGATGCCCTGAAATATGGCACGCCGCCGCACGCTGGCCTGGCATTTGGTCTGGACCGTTTGACCATGCTGCTGACCGGCACCGATAACATCCGTGACGTTATCGCCTTCCCGAAAACCACCGCTGCGGCGTGCCTGATGACCGAAGCCCCAAGCTTCGCTAATCCGGCGTCTCTCGGCGAGCTGGGTATTCAGGTTGTGGCTAAAGAGCCAAAAGAGTCTGCGGAGAACAAGTAATATGCCCTTCAAGCGTCCCGTTTCCGTTCTGATAGTGATTTACGCGCAGGACACGAAGCGGGTGCTGATGTTGCAGCGGCGCGATGACCCTGATTTCTGGCAGTCGGTCACCGGCAGTCTGGAAGAGGGTGAAACTGCGTTGCAAGCTGCCGCGCGTGAAGTAAAGGAAGAGGTCGCCATTGACGTTGCCTCAGAGCCGTTGGCCTTAATTGACTGTCAGCGCACGGTAGAGTTTGAAATCTTTACGCATTTACGTCATCGCTATGCTCCGGGTATCGAGCGCAATACCGAATCGTGGTTCTGTCTTGCGCTGCCCCATGAACGTCAGATTGAGATAAGTGAACATCTCGCCTGGCGTTGGGTTGCTGCCGCTGAGGCGGCCGCGCTCACCAAGTCGTGGAGTAACCGGCAAGCGATTGAAGAATTTGTAATTAACCTTAATTAGTTTTCCCAAGAATTTACGTTCTCAGGACGGCGGCAAGTCCGGGAATCACCCTGAATTTACGTGAGTAAGTGATGGGTGTGAGCGGGCGCAACCAACACGCCTAAGGGCGTAAAGGCGACGGGAAGTGGAGAATTATTTATGGCAGGTCATAGCAAGTGGGCCAACACCAAACACCGCAAAGCGGCACAGGATGCCAAGCGCGGTAAAATCTTTACCAAAATCATCCGCGAGCTGGTGACGGCAGCCCGTCTGGGTGGCGGCGATGCCGCATCTAACCCGCGTCTGCGTGCGGCTATCGACAAAGCGTTGTCCAACAACATGACGCGTGACACCCTGAACCGCGCCATTGCGCGTGGCGTTGGTGGTGACGAAGACGCGAACATGGAAACCATCATTTATGAAGGTTACGGCCCTGGCGGCACCGCGGTAATGGTGGAATGTCTGTCTGACAACCGTAACCGTACCGTGGCAGAAGTGCGTCATGCCTTCACCAAAACCGGCGGCAACCTCGGCACCGACGGTTCCGTTGCGTATCTGTTCAGCAAAAAAGGCGTGATTTCCTTCGAAGCGGGCGATGAAGATGCGGTAATGGAAGCGGCACTGGAAGCCGGAGCAGAAGACGTCGTGACCTATGATGATGGCGCGATTGACGTGTATACCGCGTGGGAAGAAATGGGCGCAGTGCGCGATGCACTGGAAGCTGCGGGTCTGAAAGCGGACAACGCGGAAGTGTCGATGATCCCTTCGACCAAAGCCGACATGGATGCAGAAACAGCACCGAAACTGCTGCGTCTTATCGACATGCTCGAAGACTGCGATGACGTGCAGGAAGTCTATCACAACGGTGAGATCTCTGATGAGGTTGCAGCTACGCTCTAATGGGGCAGCTTAACACCACCACCGGAGGCGCGTGATGTCCATCATTCTCGGTATTGACCCGGGCTCGCGCGTCACTGGTTACGGCGTCATTCGCCAGGTCGGACGGCAGTTAACCTATCTTGGCAGTGGATGCATCCGCACCAAAGTAGAAGACCTGCCGTCGCGCCTGAAGCTGATATACGCAGGCGTATCGGAAATTATCACCCAGTTTCAGCCTGATTTTTTTGCCATCGAACAGGTGTTTATGGCCAAAAACGCTGACTCCGCGCTTAAGCTCGGACAAGCGCGCGGGGCGGCGATAGTGGCGGCTGTAAATCAGGATTTGCCGGTGTTTGAGTATGCGGCACGTCAGGTGAAGCAAACCGTGGTCGGAATTGGCAGTGCGGAAAAAGCGCAGGTGCAGCATATGGTGCGAACCTTGCTGAAACTGCCCGCTAACCCCCAAGCCGATGCCGCCGATGCGCTGGCGATTGCCATCACGCATTGCCACGTGAGCCAAAACGCAATGCAGATGAGCGACTCTCGTCTTAATCTCGCCCGCGGAAGATTACGTTAAATCCTATCAAATCAACCGCAAACGTCGTTTACGGTTGATTCATCTCTTGTGGATGGCTCGCATAAACCATTGATAGCGAACGATGGTGCCACAGACTGGCGGGTGTCACCGTTTTCCGTTCCCATGGAATGGCACCTAAAAACCAAAATTTCCAGAAATTTAATTTCGCATCAGGATTGCTATTTAACAATTCGCTGAATGTTTCGACGTTGCCAATATTTACCGATAACGCCTCTTTATAAATATCAAAAACAAATTTCGAACAAAATTGCTTCGAAGATTCATAATCAAATCCGGTATGATAAATTTTGCGTAATCTTGTGGGGACCTGGTCCAACAATGCATCTTTCTGGGTGGGGGATAATCCTTCTGCCAACCGTTTGATGCAATACCGCTGACAGGCAGAACGCTTGATGAAGCGGCTCAGAGAGGTGGTTGTTGAAAGGGGAACACGGCTTTCGGCAACGACATAATCATCACCATCATGTCCTATAATTATTCCAACATGATTGCTCCAGCAATTTGAGGCGGCAGAAATTTGTCCGAAAAGAGTCGTGCCAATACAGGTAAATACGACATCACCAACCTCATATTTTTCTGGGTAATGTTTAGGCATTATTATATTCCTTTAAATAATGATAAAGATGAAAAGTCATTATTGGGTATATTATTTTTTTAAGCGAAAGTAGCAACCACAGAATTGTGGAAAAGCGTTAAATTGCCCCTTGTCGCGCGATTTCCTCACGCCAGCAGAAATCTCGCTGGATATTTATCCAGTCTTTTTTTATGATATAGCATTCGAACTTTGTCCCCAACGCAGGAGCGTCACGTGATCGGTAGACTCAGAGGCATCATTCTGGAAAAACAACCCCCACTGGTACTACTCGAGGTGGGTGGCGTTGGCTATGAGGTGCATATGCCAATGACCTGTTTCTATGAACTGCCCGAACAGGGCAAAGAGGCCATCGTGTTTACGCAGTTTGTGGTACGTGAAGATGCGCAACTGCTGTATGGCTTTAACAATAAACAAGAACGCACACTGTTTCGTGAGTTGATTAAAGTGAATGGCGTCGGTCCGAAACTGGCTCTGGCTATCCTCTCCGGCATGTCGGCACAGCAGTTTGTGAATGCCGTTGAACGCGAAGAAATTGGCTCTTTGGTCAAGCTGCCAGGCGTGGGTAAGAAAACCGCTGAGCGCTTAATTGTTGAAATGAAAGACCGCTTTAAAGGCCTGCATGGCGACCTGTTTACTCCGGCGTCCGATCTGGTTCTGACCTCCCCGGCAAGCCAGGCCACTGACGATGCCGAGCAGGAAGCGGTTGCCGCGCTGGTGGCACTGGGCTATAAACCACAGGAAGCCAGCCGGATGGTGAGCAAAATCGCCACCCCGAATGCCAGCAGTGAAACGCTAATCCGCGATGCGCTTCGCGCCGCGATGTGAGGTAACGGATGATTGAAGCTGACCGCCTGGTCTCTGCAGGCAGCGTCGTACCGGAAGATGTTGTTGACCGCGCTATTCGCCCCAAGCTGCTTGAAGAGTATATCGGCCAGCCGCAGGTACGCTCGCAGATGGAAATCTTTATCCAGGCGGCGAAGCTGCGCGGCGAAGCGCTCGATCATCTGCTGATTTTTGGCCCTCCGGGACTCGGCAAAACCACTCTCGCAAACATTGTCGCCAATGAAATGGGGGTCAACCTGCGTACCACGTCAGGTCCGGTGCTGGAAAAAGCGGGCGATCTGGCCGCAATGCTGACCAACCTTGAACCGCATGACGTGCTGTTCATCGATGAAATTCACCGCCTCTCGCCGGTTGTGGAAGAGGTTCTGTATCCGGCGATGGAAGACTATCAGCTGGATATCATGATTGGAGAAGGGCCGGCCGCGCGGTCGATCAAAATCGACCTGCCGCCGTTCACCCTGATTGGAGCCACTACCCGTGCGGGCTCGCTGACCTCGCCGCTGCGTGATCGTTTTGGCATCGTACAGCGTCTGGAGTTCTATCAGGTGCCCGATCTGCAGTATATCGTCGGGCGCAGTGCGCGTTTCATGGGGCTGGAAATGAGTGACGAAGGGGCGCTGGAAGTTGCGCGTCGCGCGCGTGGTACTCCGCGTATCGCCAACCGTCTGCTACGTCGCGTGCGTGACTTTTCCGAAGTGCGACACGACGGCACCATTTCCGGCGATATCGCTGCGCAGGCGCTGGATATGCTGAACGTGGACGCGGAAGGTTTCGATTATATGGACCGTAAGCTATTGCTGGCGGTAATCGATAAATTCTTCGGCGGCCCGGTGGGGCTCGATAATCTCGCGGCGGCCATTGGTGAAGAGCGCGAAACCATTGAAGATGTGCTGGAACCGTTCCTCATCCAACAGGGTTTTTTACAGCGCACGCCGCGTGGCCGCATGGCGACGGTACGTGCCTGGAATCACTTCGGAATCACCCCGCCCGAAATGCCCTGAACCGCAGATGTAACGCATGAAAAAACCGCCTCACTGGGCGGTTTTTTTACTCATGCTCAGAATAAACATCGCGGCGGCGCACAGCACCACTGACGGCCCGGCGGGCGTATCGTAGAAAGCCGAGAACGTCAGGCCACCGGTGACGGCAATCATTCCCACGCCGACGGCAATTCCCGCCATCTGTTCTGGCGTCCGCGCAAAGCGACGGGCGGTTGCCGCTGGAATGATCAGCAGCGAGGTGATAATCAGCGCCCCGACAAATTTCATTGCCACACCAATGGTTAACGCGGTAACCAGCATCAGCAACAGCTTGACCCGTTGCAGCTTCACGCCATCAACGAACGCCAAATCAGGACTGATGGTCATCGACAGCAAATTACGCCACTGCCACAGCAAAATCGCCACCACTACCATCACGCCCAACGCAATGGAGATGAGATCCTGCGGGGTGACGGCTAACAGGTCGCCGAACAGATAGGCCATCAAATCCACGCGCACGTTGGACATCAGGCTAACCACCACCAGGCCCAGCGATAATGCGCTGTGGGCCATAATGCCGAGTAGGGTATCGATAGCCAGATGTGGGCGACGCTCCAGCCAGACCAGTCCGCCAGCCAGCAGCAAAGTAATGGCAATCACCGCATAAAAAGGATTCACGTTCAGCAGCAGGCCAAACGCCACGCCCAGTAACGAGGCATGGGCGAGGGTATCGCCAAAATAAGACATCCGACGCCAGACCACGAACGAGCCCAGCGGCCCGGCCGCGCAGGCCAGCATCACACCGGCCAGCCAGCCGGGAAACAGTAATTCAATCATGGGCGGTCGTTCCCTCGGCGCAACACAATGCGTCCTTGTAAGTCGTGACGGTGATTATGCTGATGGCGATAAATACCCAGCTGTTGCGCGCCGCGCGGGCCAAACATCGAAATAAATTCTGGATGCATCGACACCACTTCCGGCGTGCCGGAGCAGCAGATGTGATGATTCAGGCACAGCACTTCGTCCGTTTTAGCCATCACCAGGTGCAGATCGTGGGACACCATCAGCACCGCACAGTCGAGTTCAGCGCGCAACTGATCGATAAGATCATATAATGCGACCTGACCGTTCACATCCACCCCTTGAGTCGGCTCATCAAGCACCAACAGCTGCGGACGGTTGAGCAGGGCGCGGGCCAGCAATACGCGCTGTGTTTCCCCGCCGGAGAGTTTCTGCATCGGGGCTTCCATCAAATGGCCTGCCTGTACGCGTTTCAGCGCCGGGAGGATATCGTCTTTGCGGGTTCCCGGGCGCAGGCGCATAAAGCGGTTAACCGTTAAAGGGAGCGTCGCGTCGAGGTGTAATTTTTGCGGGACGTAGCCAATCCGCAATTTGCCCTCTCGCTTGATGAGCCCGGCATCCGGTGCTACCAGCCCAAGAACCACCCGGACGAGCGTCGACTTTCCTGCACCATTTGGCCCAAGAAGAGTAAGAATTTTGCCGGGCTTAAGCGCCAGCGAGATATCAGACAGCACGCGGCGCTGACCGAAGGCGACGGAGACATTTTCGAGCGTTACAAGATTCGTCATCACAATTTGAGGTTGCACAAGTCAGTGAATGTTATAATATCACACTTCTTTCATTCATTACGATGATAATACGCATTATGTTACATAAAAAGACGCTTCTTTTCGCTGCATTATCCACCGTTATTTGGGGCACGGCTGCGACCCAGGTCAATGCCGCCGTTGTTGCCTCACTCAAGCCTCTCGGATTTATCGCATCTGCTATTGCCGACGGTGTCACAGATACCCAGGTTTTACTGCCTGACGGCGCATCCGAACATGATTACTCGCTGCGTCCAAGCGATGCAAAACGCTTACAAAACGCCGACTTAGTGGTATGGATTGGTCCAGAAATGGAGGCATTTATGGACAAGACAGCTACCGCATTCCCTGAAGCAAAAAAGGTTACGCTTTCGACGCTGCCGGGAGTGAAACCGCTGCTCATGAAAGGCGCTGACGATGATGATGACCATCACGATCATGACCACGGTTCTGCCGAAAAAGGTGATGCAGATCACCATCACGGGGAATACAACATGCATCTGTGGCTTTCACCAGAGATAGCGCGCCTGTCGGCGGTTGCAATCCACGATAAATTAGTGGAACTTATGCCGCAAAGTCGAGCCAAACTAGACGCCAACCTGAAGGATTTCGAGGCACAATTAGCCGCGACCGATAAGCAGGTGGGTACCGAGCTGGCACCGTTGAAAGGAAAAGGGTATTTCGTTTTTCATGACGCTTATGGCTACTTCGAAAAACACTACGGAATGACCTCGCTGGGGCATTTTACCGTCAACCCTGAAATCCAACCCGGTGCGCAGCGTTTACATGAAATAAGAACACAGTTGGTTGAGCAAAAAGCGACCTGCGTTTTTGCTGAGCCACAATTCAGGCCGGCAGTGGTGGAAGCGGTAGCCCGCGGAACCTCCGTTCGAATGGGAACGCTGGATCCGCTTGGTACCAATATCCCGTTGGGCAAAGCGAGTTATCCCGCTTTTCTGACTCAACTGGCGAACCAATATTCGAGCTGCCTGAAAGGAGATTAACGAGGAAGTGAATACGTGCAACAGATAGCCCGCTCTGTCGCCCTGGCATTTAATAATTTGCCGCGGCCCCACCGCGTTATGTTGGGGTCGTTGACCGTTTTGACCTTAGCGGTCGCCGTATGGCGACCGTACGTGTACCACCCCCATTCATCCACGGCCCCGATTGTCAGAACCATTGAGCTCGAAAAGAGCGAAATCCGTTCTCTGCTGCCTGAAGCCAGTGAGCCTATCGATCAGGCCGCACAGGAAGATGAAGCCATCCCACAGGATGAGCTAGACGATAAAGTGGACAGCGATGCCGGGGTGCACGAATATGTCGTCTCAACGGGCGATACGCTCAGCAGCATTCTTAACCAGTATGGTATTGATATGGGTGATATCAGCCAGCTGGCCGCCGCGGATAAAGATCTGCGTAACCTCAAAATCGGACAACAACTCTCGTGGACGCTCAACGCTGACGGCGATTTACAGCGTCTGACATGGGAAATGTCCCGCCGCGAAACCCGTACCTACGATAAAACGGCAAACGCGTTCAAAATGAGCAGCGAAACGCAGCAGGGCGACTGGGTCAATAACGTGTTTAAAGGCACGGTTGGCGGCAGCTTCGTGACCAGCGCGCGAAATGCCGGTTTAACCAGCACCGAAGTCAGTGCGGTGATCAAAGCCATGCAGTGGCAGATGGACTTCCGCAAACTGAAGAAAGGCGATGAGTTCTCGGTGCTGATGTCTCGCGAAATGCTGGACGGTAAGCGTGAACAGAGTCAGCTGCTTGGCGTGCGTCTGCGCTCCAATGGCAAAGATTATTACGCCATCCGTGCAGAAGACGGCAAATTCTACGACAAGAACGGTACCGGTCTGGCAAAAGGCTTCCTGCGCTTCCCGACCTCGCGCCAGTTCCGCGTGTCCTCCAACTTTAACCCGCGTCGTCTGAACCCGGTGACCGGGCGTGTTGCCCCGCATAAAGGCGTCGATTTTGCCATGCCGCAGGGTACACCGGTATTAGCCGTGGGTGACGGTGAAGTGGTGGTAGCGAAACGCAGCGGGGCGGCAGGTTATTACGTAGCGCTTCGTCATGGGCGTACCTACACCACCCGCTACATGCACCTGCGTAAACTGCTGGTGAAGCCGGGGCAAAAAGTGAAACGCGGTGACCGTATCGCGCTGTCGGGTAACACCGGGCGTTCAACCGGGCCGCATCTCCACTATGAAGTCTGGATTAACCAGCAGGCAGTTAACCCGTTAACGGCGAAGCTGCCACGGACCGAAGGGCTGACCGGTTCCGATCGTCGTGATTACCTGGCCCAGGTCAAAGAGGTGGTTCCACAGCTGCAAATTGACTGATTATTGTGCTTCTAAAGCCGATGCCTGAGCGGGCATCGGCTTTTTCTTTTGTGCCAGGCCTGGCACGTCGCTAAACTATCAGCATCTTTCTCTTTTCCCGGTACGACTCTGGAACAGGCATGGAAACGAAAAAAAATAACATTGAGTATATTCCTCAGTTCGAAAAAGCCTTTTTACATCCGTGCTATTGGGGATCATGGCTGGGTGTACTGGCCTTCGCCGGGATTGCGCTGACGCCCGCTTCGTTCCGCGATCCGATTCTTGGCGCACTGGGGAAAAAGGTCGGTCGGCTGGCAAAGAGTTCCCGACGCCGGGCGCAAATCAATCTGCTGTACTGCTTCCCGGAAAAAACCGAGGCTGAGCGTGAGGCCATCATTGATGAAATGTATGCTACTGCTCCGCAGGCAATGGTTATGATGGCGGAGCTCGGGCTTGGCAATCCGAAGAAAATCCTGCAACGCGTTGACTGGCACGGCATTGAAATCATCGAGGAGCTTCAGCGTAACAACGAGAAGGTTATCTTCCTTGTACCGCACGGTTGGGGCGTGGATATTCCGGCGATGCTGATGGCCTCGAAAGGGCAGAAGATGGCGGCGATGTTCCATAACCAGGGCAACCCGGTGTTTGATTACGTCTGGAACACCGTGCGTCGCCGCTTTGGCGGGCGGATGCACGCGCGAAATGACGGAATTAAGCCATTCATCCAGTCGGTCCGGCAAGGATATTGGGGTTACTATTTGCCCGATCAGGACCACGGTGCGGAACACAGCGAATTCGTCGACTTCTTCGCTACCTACAAGGCAACCCTGCCGGCGATTGGCCGCCTGATGAAAGTTTGCCGGGCGCGAGTCGTTCCGCTGTTTCCGGTCTACGACGGCAAAACCCATCGCCTGACGGTAGAAATTCGTCCGCCGATGGACGACCTGCTAACGGCCGATGACACGACCATTGCCCGGCGCATGAACGAGGAAGTGGAAGTGTTCGTCACACCGCATACCGAGCAATACACCTGGATCCTCAAACTGCTCAAAACCCGCAAGCCGGGTGATATTGAGCCGTATAAGCGCAAAGACCTGTTTCCGAAGAAAAAATAGCAACGCGTTAAGCGCGCTGTTTCTTAACATTAAATCAGCGTCGGCCAACCCCGGCGCTGTTAATGCGATAGCGTAAAGAACAACCCGGTCAATGCGGCACTCAGCAAATTGGATAACGTGCCCGCGAGGATCACCTTCATTCCCATTTTGGCTATGAAGCTTTTCTGAGCAGGGGCAAGGCTCCCCAGTACGCCGATGAGCGCAGCAGGAGAGGACAGGTTGGCGAATCCCGCCAGCGCCATAACCACGATGACCTGTGAATACTCAGATAGCTGGGCTTTCATTGGGATAAAACTGGTGTAGGCGACAAACTCATTCAGGACTAGCTTTTGCCCCAACAGATTGCCCACGGACAACATCTCGGTAGCAGGCACGCCAAGTAGCCAGGCGACGGGGGCAAAAATATAACTAAAGATAAGTTGCAGTGTGAAACCCTGAATGCCCACCAGACCGAATGCCCAGCCCAATAATCCATTCACCATCGCTATCAGCGCAATAAGCGCCAGCAGCATCGCCCCGACGTTGACGGCAAGCCTGAGTCCTGTGCTGGCACCGTTTGTCGCAGCCTCAATGATGTTAATCGGTTGCTCTTCAGTGCCGAATGCCGTAGTCGACACATCGGCCACGTTGTGAGGTTCCGTTTCCGGGAACATGATTTTGGCCATGAGCAGTCCACCAGGCGCAGACATAAATGAGGCGGCCACAAGATAACGGATCTCTATACCCATACTGGCATACCCGACCAGCACCGATCCGGCGATGGAAGCCACCCCTCCGCACATCAACGCAAAAAGCTCAGACTGCGTCATTTTCGGCACATAGGGGCGCATCAGCACAAACACATCGGTATTGCCCGCGAAGATGTTTGCCGTGGCGGCCATCGATTCTGCGGGACTTGTACGCAATACTTTGTGGATCCCATTGCCGAGCAAACGGATAACCCATTGCATGATCCCCAGATAATAGAGCACAGAAAAAAGGGCGGACATGAAAATGATAATCGGCAGAACATGGAACGCGAAGACAAAACCGACTTTGAAACGGCCTAAATCGCCAAATATAAAATTAATGCCCTCTGATGAGTAATTTAGCATTCCCGACAGAGCAGTAGAAATACTGAGCAGAATACGTTCACCCGCGGGTACGTAGAGAATGAAGGCCGCAATAGCCGCCTGAATCGCGAATGCGCCACCCACAGTACGAATGTTAATGGCTCGCCTATTTTCAGAGAATAAAAGTGCGATGGCTAACAGAACCACGATCCCCGCACAGATAATGACGATTTTCATATCGGGTCCTTATCGGCGTTGATGAGTTGATAAAACATGTCTTTAAACAGCTCGTCACGCTCAATAAATTTGACGACCTGAATCAGATGTCGCCGATTATCGAAGCTCCACGCGAGGTTATCGTTTATCAGCGGTGAAGGTCGCAGTTCAGTGGTGAACCAGTCTGAATTGAGCACAAAGCCGAGGGTAGTGATATCCCAGATCACTTTTCGGGAGGCGAAACCTATCCATGGACAGGGTGGTGCAATACTCGCAAAGTAGTTGCCTATCTGGCTGCTGTTTGCCAGGTAATACTGAATTTCGGGTACCGATGAGGCCATGCAGTTGGCTACCCCAAAGCAGGGGATTTGGGTCAAGGCGACGCCGCTGTTAAACAGAACTCTACTGGCGCGCAGATCCTGCATCAAATTAAATTCCTGATTATCTTTCCAATCGTAACTGTTGCCGCCCAGCCAGATAACATGAATCTTATGGATAATGTCGGGAGCCTGAAGCAGAGCGCTGGCCACATTGGTGGGTGCGCCGATCGCAATGACCTGCAATGTGTCGGAAGACGCGCGAGCACGAGTAATTAAATCCCGTGTAGCGGCAGTGGACTCAGGCTCCGATTGCTCGCTGAGATAGCGAGTTGCGCCTTTGAATGCCGGTGGCGGATTTTTACACTGAGGCAGCTTTTCGAATACCCGGTGTATTTCCTCATAGCTGAGTTGCATACCTGTTGCCGGATTATCGACAAAGGTATGAGACGCATTCTCGCCAAAAAAATGATTTGTATAAGGGGCGGCATAAATAGCCTGAAGATCGAGACGGTCGGGTCTTAGCATTCCCCAGGCTATCGCCATTTGGTCGTCAATCTCATTAAATGTATCACTATCAATGACCATCGGGATCTTGCCGTGGAGGGGAATAGTCATCAGGTCCATGCGTTCGGTACGCGAAAGTTTGGGAAACAGTGGGGCGGTCATTGTGAACTCCTGTCTTCAGACATTTTCTCGAGGACTTTTGTGTGCTCTGGCATATTTGCCGCACCGGACCGTTCAACCGCAAGGGAGGCAAATGCGCTGGCATAGCGAATAGCAAGGTCAAGGCTGTCACTATTGGCCAAACGAGCTGCTAATGCGCCATTGAAGGCATCACCGGCACCGGCAGTATCAATATTTACGGCGGGAAAAGCCGGATATTCACGATGTTGCTCACCATCGAACATCCAGCATCCTTGCTTGCCGAGGGTAATAATGACGATGCGGGGACCCAGCAAACGAATTTGTTCAGCGGCCTGGCGAATATCCTGCCTGGTGTGAATCGACATGGAGGTTATCGCCTCTGCCTCCGTCAGATTGGGCGTCACGATGGTGGCGAAAGGCAATAAATCGTGGGCTTCTGGTCGCCACGGTGCAGGGTTAAAAATGGTGGTCAGACCACATTTGTAAGCGTAGGTCAGTGCCTGTTCGCTGGCCTGCGGATTATTTTCCATCTGGATAAGAAAAATATCTGATTCTGCAATTGTGGTATGGCATGACGTTATTTCGGCGCTGGAGAGTGTTTGATTGGCTCCGGGGTTAATCACGATAGCATTGTCGCCTTCGGCTTCTGAGACCATCACAACGGCGCTACCGGTCGGACATTCTGGATGGGTGAAAAGCGTCAGTGAGGCCAGCCCAATGGTTTCGAGAAATAATCGGGCCTTATGGGCATACTCATCTTCACCCAGCTTGGCGACAAAGTGGGTGGCAGCCAGGGCGTTAACCGATGCCACGGCCTGATTACATCCTTTCCCGCCCGGTAAGCAGCAAGAATATAATGCTCTGGTGGTTTCACCCGAGGTTGGAAAATGTGCCAGTCGGTAAACCAGATCAGTATTAAATGAACCCAGAATAAAAACCTTTCCTTTTTTCAAGGTGGATGAGGTCTGGATAGTGTTTGTCGAAACATCCATATTATTATGCAGCGAAAGAGAATCATTCCAATAAGGTGTAGTGCCCATTTGATTAAGCAATGATGCTCCACCGTAATGAATGTTAATATTTCCTGTGCGTTGCAATTCCAACAAATCACGGCGAATGGTTCTTTCCGAGACATTTAATTGGTTGGCGAGTGTTTTTACGGTGACTTTTTTAAGCCGTCTTATTTCTGTGAGAATAAAGTCGCTTCTCATTTTTTTGTAGTTATAAGGCATGGCAATGCTCTTTACTGGATGGCATGACCTCGAGTGGTTGGAGCGCATATTAACCACGTGGTCGTCGAGTGAACGTGTTTGTAATCACATAAAGAAGGTGAGATCGGACATCCTGTCCGTTTATGCCGTATTAACGTCTGGCGGAAATATAAAAAAAGCCAGGAGATTTATTTCTCCTGGCTTTACAAGGACATGTGTTGGCGAGCGCCAACAGGCGTTTATTCGACGGTCAGAATACGCGTGGTGTTAGTGGTGCCCACGGTGCTCATGACGTCGCCCTGGGTAACGATAACCAGATCGCCAGACACCAGATAGCCTTTGTCACGTAGCAGATTCACCGCATCGCTGGCAGCAGCCACGCCATCGGTCGCGCTGTCGAAGTGAACCGGGGTCACGCCACGGTACAGAGAGGTGAGGTTCAAGGTGCGTTCATGGCGGGACATCGCGAAAATTGGCAGGCCGGAGCTGATACGAGACGTCATCAGTGCGGTACGGCCAGATTCCGTCATGGTAATAATCGCGGACACGCCTTTCAGGTGGTTAGCGGCATACATCGCCGACATGGCGATCGCTTCTTCCACGTTGTCGAACTGCACGTCCAGACGGTGTTTAGAGACGTTAATGCTTGGGATTTTTTCTGCACCCAGACATACGCGTGCCATCGCCGCAACGGTTTCTGACGGATACTGACCGGCAGCGGTTTCCGCAGACAGCATGACCGCATCGGTACCGTCCAGCACGGCGTTAGCCACGTCCATGACTTCGGCCCGGGTTGGCATCGGGTTGGTGATCATCGATTCCATCATCTGCGTGGCAGTGATCACCGCACGGTTCAGTTGACGGGCGCGACGAATCAGCGCCTTCTGAATGCCGACCAGTTCAGGGTCACCGATTTCAACGCCGAGGTCGCCACGGGCGACCATCACCACGTCAGAGGCGAGAATGATGTCATCCATCGCGTCCTGGCTACACACGGCTTCCGCACGCTCAACTTTGGCAACGATTTTCGCATCGCAGCCTGCATCACGCGCCAGACGACGGGCATAGTTCAGGTCTTCGCCGCAGCGCGGGAAGGAGACGGCCAGATAGTCGACGCCAATCTTCGCGGCAGTCTGGATATCGGCTTTGTCTTTCTCAGTCAGCGCTTCAGCTGACAGGCCGCCGCCGAGTTTGTTAATGCCCTTGTTGTTAGACAGTGGGCCACCGACGGTGACTTCGGTGAACACTTTCATGCCCTGAACTTCCAGCACTTTCAGCTGTACACGGCCATCGTCAAGCAGCAGGATGTCGCCCGGAACGACGTCAGCAGGCAGACCTTTGTAGTCAATCCCGACTTTATCTTTGTCGCCTTCACCTTTACCCAGGTTGGCATCAAGCAGGAATTTTTCGCCGATGTTGAGGAAAACTTTGCCTTCTTTGAACGTCGACACGCGAATTTTCGGCCCCTGCAGATCGCCAAGAATAGCGACGTGACGCCCCAGTTTAGCCGCGATTTCGCGCACTTTGTCGGCACGAATTTGATGGTCTTCGGCACTGCCGTGGGAGAAGTTCATGCGGACAACGTTCGCGCCAGCCGCAATCACCTTCTCAAGGTTATTGTCGCGGTCAGTAGCCGGGCCTAATGTGGTCACGATTTTGGTTCTGCGAAGCCTTCTGGACATGTAATACTCCGTTGCTGAAACAATTTGGTGTTGCGTGAAAAGGAATTCGGGGGTTAGACCTGTGCATAGTCTAATGCTGGAACTTACCCGAATGTACAAATAAGTTACAAGCTTGTTATAAACTTTTAATGGTTATCACTGCTCACTCGCCGTTCTTTATCAAACCGCGATTCCTTCAATGCTTCCTTGACCCGCTTCAAGTTATCCCGGAATTTTGCCCCGCGGCGCAGGGTAAATCCGGTTGCGAGCACGTCGATAACCGTTAACTGGGCCAGCCGGGAAACCATCGGCATATAAATGTCAGTATCTTCCGGCACGTCAAGTGTGATGGCTAATGACGCCTCACGTGCCAGCGGCGTGCCTGCCGAGGTGAGCGCAATCACCATCGCATCGTTTTCACGCGCCAGCTGTGCCAGTTCCACCAGACTTTTTGTCCTGCCAGTGTGAGAAATGAGCACTACAACGTCACCCTCGCTGCAGTTCATACAGCTCATGCGTTGCAAAACGATGTCATCGGAATAGACCACCGGCACGTTGAAGCGGAAAAATTTGTTCATCGCATCATGCGCCACGGCGGCGGAAGAACCTAATCCAAAGAACGCTATCTTCTTGGCCTGGGTCAGCAAGTCAACGGCGCGGTTGACGGCCAACATATCGAGCGAGTGACGCACGTGGTCGAGACTGGCCATCGCTGATTCAAAAATTTTGCCGGTATAGGCCTCCACACTGTCGTTCTCATCGACGTTACGGTTGACGTAAGGTGTGCCGTTCGCAAGACTTTGCGCCAGATGCAGCTTAAAATCAGGAAAGCCCCGGGTATCCAGACTGCGACAAAAACGGTTAACCGTTGGCTCGCTGACTGCGGCCTGTAATGCCAGTGTGGCAATGCTTAAGTGAATGGCCTCGGAGGGGGACGCGAGGATAACCTCCGCCACTTTACGCTCGGATTTGCTAAGGTTTTCCAGATGGGACTGGATTTTTTCCAGCATGTTCATGGTTAACAGGCGCTCATCGGTGAAAGCGATTCCATTAATGGGTGAAATCGCCGGGCAATTTAGTGAGAATATACCCCTGTGAATTTTGTAATGCAGAGGAAAGAGGACAATTTACGTTGTTTTTTTTCATTACATGATCACAGTCGACTTTTGCTGCTGCTCATTTGCCGAAACAGCGAACAAAAAGAGTGAGTTGGCTCTCCTTTGCAGGCGGTTTTTAGCCGAGAAATGCCTTTATCTGGCCTCGGCAAGGGGAAGGGGTTTCGACATTAACGTAAACACAGTACAGTGCAGCGTAAGAAAATTACAAATAGCGCCTGGCAGACGTACCAGGCAATCCAACTGAGGAGAATGACATGGCGGTAACGCAAACGGCCCAGGCATGTGATCTGGTCATTTTCGGCGCGAAGGGTGACCTGGCGCGCCGTAAATTGCTGCCTTCCCTGTATCAACTGGAGAAAGCAGGCCAGATCCATCCGGACACGCGGATCCTTGGGGTCGGACGTGCCGATTGGGACAAAGATGCATACACCAAAGTGGTGCGCGAGGCGCTGGAAACCTTCATGAAGGAGAAGATTGATGAAAGTCTGTGGGACACCCTGAGCGGGCGACTGGACTTCTGCAATCTGGATGTCAACGACACCAAATCCTTCACCCGTCTCGGCAAAATGCTCGACCAAAAAGAGCGCGTGACCATCAACTATTTCGCCATGCCACCAAGCACGTTTGGCGCGATCTGCAAAGGCCTGGGCGAAGCGAAGCTCAACGCCAAACCGGCGCGTGTGGTCATGGAAAAACCGCTGGGAACGTCGCTCGCGACCTCCCGCGAAATCAACGACCAGGTTGGTGAATATTTCGAAGAGTGCCAGGTTTATCGTATCGATCACTATCTCGGCAAAGAGACGGTGCTCAACCTGCTGGCGCTGCGTTTCGCTAACTCTCTGTTCATCAATAACTGGGATTCCCGCACTATCGATCACGTGGAAATTACCGTGGCGGAAGAAGTGGGTATCGAAGGCCGTTGGGGCTACTTCGATCAGGCCGGGCAGATGCGCGACATGATCCAGAACCACCTGCTGCAAATTTTGTGCATGATTGCCATGTCTCCGCCGTCCGATCTGAGCGCCGACAGCATTCGTGATGCCAAAGTGAAGGTGCTGAAGTCCCTGCGTCGTATTGACCGCTCCAACGTACGTGATAAAACCGTCCGCGGTCAGTACACGTCTGGTTTTGCACAGGGCAAGAAAGTGCCGGGCTACCTGGAAGAAGAGGGTGCCAACAAGAGCAGCAACACCGAAACGTTCGTGGCGATCCGCGTGGATATCGACGACTGGCGCTGGGCTGGCGTGCCGTTCTATCTGCGTACCGGGAAGCGTTTGCCGACCAAATGTTCAGAAGTGGTGGTGTACTTCAAAACCCCGGAACTCAATCTGTTCAAAGAGTCCTGGCAGGAGCTGCCGCAGAACAAACTGACCATCCGTCTGCAGCCGGACGAAGGCGTGGATATTCAGATCCTCAACAAAGTGCCAGGTCTAGATCACAAGCACAACCTGCAAACCACCAAGCTTGATCTGAGCTACTCGGAAACCTTTAACGAAACGCATCTGGCCGACGCTTATGAGCGCCTGCTGCTGGAAACCATGCGTGGGATCCAGGCGCTGTTCGTTCGCCGTGACGAAGTTGAAGAGGCGTGGAAATGGGTCGACTCCATTACCGAAGCCTGGGCCGCCGATCAGGATGCGCCAAAACCGTACCAGGCGGGTACCTGGGGGCCGGTTGCTTCCGTGGCGATGATCACCCGTGATGGACGGTCGTGGAACGAATTTGAGTGACCGAGGAGATACCCCATTGAGGGTATTTTACCGGTAACATGATCTGACACAGCATCTTATACGATATTTGTACTTTTAAGCCCCGGGTGGTTCACCACCGGGGCTTTTTTTATTACACTGACCGAAGATGAATTTGCCCCTGAGCTACAGCACAAGCGCGTTTCAGCATTGTTAATGACTCCTGAATATCGTGTTAATGCCTAAGCCCAGACACTCAGTATTTGAGGAGCTATTATGAATCCGTCATTGTTACGCGTAACAAATCGCATTATAGAGCGTTCGAAAGACACCCGTCGCGCCTACCTCGCGCGCATCAATCAGGCTAAATCTGACACCGTTCAGCGCTCCCGTCTGGCCTGCGGTAACCTCGCGCACGGCTTCGCGGCCTGCCAGCCAGACGACAAGGCCTCGTTGAAAAGTATGCTGCGTAACAATATCGGCATCATTACCTCCTATAACGACATGCTTTCCGCCCATCAGCCTTACGAGCATTACCCGGACGTTATCCGCAAAGCGCTGCAAGGCGTCAACGCCGTAGCGCAGGTGGCGGGTGGGGTACCTGCTATGTGCGATGGCGTAACCCAGGGTCAGGATGGGATGGAGCTGTCTCTGCTCAGCCGGGAAGTGATTGCCATGTCAGCGGCGGTAGGGTTGTCTCACAACATGTTTGATGGTGCGCTGTATCTCGGCGTGTGTGACAAAATTGTCCCGGGTCTGGCGATGGCCGCGCTGTCGTTTGGTCATCTGCCGTCAATATTCATTCCGTCTGGCCCAATGGCCAGCGGTCTGCCGAACAAAGAAAAAGTCCGTATTCGCCAGCTGTACGCGGAAGGTAAAGTCGACCGGATGGCGCTGCTTGAATCCGAAGCCGCCTCCTATCACGCGCCGGGAACCTGTACTTTCTACGGAACCGCGAACACCAACCAGATGGTTATTGAGTTCATGGGCATGCAGCTCCCGGGGTCGTCGTTCGTACACCCGGATGCGCCAATGCGTGAAGCATTGACTGCCGCTGCTGCCCGTCAGGTCACCCGTTTGACCGGCAACGGCAACGAATGGATGCCGCTGGGTAAAATGTTCGATGAGAAAGTGGTGGTTAACGGCATTGTGGCGCTGCTGGCAACCGGCGGATCCACTAACCACACCATGCATCTGGTGGCGATGGCGCGTGCGGCGGGGATTATCATCAACTGGGATGATTTCTCTGACCTGTCTGACGTGGTGCCGCTGATGGCACGCCTGTACCCGAACGGCCCGGCGGATATCAACCACTTCCAGGCAGCGGGCGGTGTACCTGTCCTGGTGCGCGAACTGCTGAAAGGCGGCCTGTTGCATGAGGACGTAGAAACCGTCGCCGGTCATGGCCTGCGTCGTTACACCATGGAGCCGTGGCTCAATAACGGCGAGCTGGACTGGCGTGAAGGGGCCGAGACGTCGCTGGATGACAGCGTGATCGCCAGCATTGATAAACCGTTCTCGCATCACGGCGGCACCAAAGTGCTAAGCGGCAACCTCGGTCGGGCGGTGATGAAAACGTCCGCCGTGCCGGTAGAGAACCAAATAATTGAAGCCCCGGCGGTGGTGTTTGAAAGCCAGCATGACGTGCTGCCAGCGTTTGAAGCGGGCCTGCTGGACAAAGATTGCGTCGTCGTGGTGCGTCTTCAGGGACCAAAAGCCAACGGCATGCCAGAATTGCATAAACTTATGCCGCCATTAGGTGTATTATTGGACCGCTGTTTCAAAATTGCATTAGTGACCGATGGACGACTCTCAGGCGCATCCGGTAAAGTACCGTCAGCCATCCATGTCACACCCGAAGCGTATGACGGCGGGCTGCTGGCGAAAGTTCGCGACGGCGATATGATTCGCGTCAATGGACAAACTGGCGAGCTGACGCTGCTGGTGGATGAAGCCGAACTGGCTGCTCGTAAACCGCATCTGCCGGACCTGAGTGCATCACGGGTAGGGACCGGGCGTGAACTGTTTAGCGCACTGCGTGAGAATCTCTCCGGTGCCGAGCAGGGCGCGACCTGCATCACTTTTTAATACGACAAGATTGATCATTCTGGCGAGAGAAAAACTCTGATGAAAAACTGGAAAACAAGTGCAGAAGCTATCCTGACCAACGGCCCGGTTGTCCCGGTTATCGTGGTTAATAAACTGGAACACGCGGTGCCGATGGCAAAAGCGCTGGTTGCAGGTGGCGTCCGTGTTCTGGAAGTGACCCTTCGTACGCCGTGCGCCCTGGATGCCATCCGCGCTATCGCGAAGGAAGTGCCGGACGCTATCGTTGGGGCCGGTACCGTGACTAACGTGCAGCAGTTGAAAGAAGTGACCGAAGCGGGCGCTCAGTTCGCGATTAGTCCAGGTCTGACCGAGCCGCTGCTGAAAGCGGCAACCGAAGGCACCATTCCGCTGATCCCAGGTATCAGTACCGTGTCTGAGCTGATGCTGGGCATGGACTACGGTCTGAAAGAGTTCAAATTCTTCCCGGCAGAAGCCAACGGTGGCACCAAAGCGCTGGCAGCGATTGCAGGCCCGTTCGCGCATATCCGTTTCTGCCCGACCGGCGGCATCTCCCCGGCGAACTATCGCGACTACCTGGCACTGAAAAGCGTGCTGTGCATCGGGGGTTCCTGGCTGGTTCCAGCGGATGCGCTGGAAGCGGGCGATTACGACCGCATCACCAAAATTGCTCGCGAAGCGGTTGAAGGCGCGAAGTAATCACGTTTGCCTGGCTGAACCGAAAACAGGGCGGGTCGCGTTAATGCGCCCCGCCTTTTTTACCCCTGAACAACTTATCCCAGAACGATCACCGCACCTGCAGCGGCTTTTGCCCGTTCAACCGCCGATTCAACATTATCAGCCGTTGCTAACGCCACACCCAGCCGACGCGTGCCGTCAATTTCCGGCTTACCAAACAGACGTAACTGCACGCCCGCGCCCAGTGAGGCTTCCACGTTATCAAAGCGAACATTCTGACTGGTCAGTTGCGGCAGGATCACCGCCGAGGCAGAAGGACCGTACTGGCGAATGGCTCCAATGGGCAGACCCAGAAACGCGCGAACGTGCAGGGCAAACTCCGACAGATCCTGGGAGATTAGCGTTACCATTCCGGTGTCATGTGGGCGCGGCGATACTTCGCTGAAAATCACCTCATCGCCACAGACAAACAGCTCCACGCCAAACAGACCGTGGCCGCCGAGCGCCAGCACCACTTCACGGGCGATATTTTCCGCCCGCTCTTGGGCCAGGGCACTCATCTGCTGGGGCTGCCATGATTCGCGGTAATCGCCATCCTCCTGACGATGACCGATCGGGGCGCAGAAATGCACGCCGTCCAACGCGCTGATGGTCAGCAATGTGATTTCAAAATCAAAATTCACCACGCCTTCAACAATCACCCGTCCGGCACCCGCCCGTCCACCTTGTTGGGCGTACTCCCACGCCGCCGCGAGTTGATCTTCACGGCGAATAAAACTCTGGCCTTTCCCGGAAGAACTCATTACCGGTTTGATGATACAGGGCAGGCCGATTTCAGACACTGCCGCGCGAAAGCTCTGTTCGCTGTCAGCAAAACGGTAGCTCGACGTAGGCAGGCGAAGCTCTTCTGCCGCCAGGCGACGAATCCCTTCGCGGTTCATAGTGAGCTTGGTGGCGCGGGCGCAGGGCACCACGTTTTGGCCCGCCTGTTCCAGTGCTATCAGCATATCGGTGGCGATGGCTTCGATTTCCGGCACAATGAAGTGCGGTTTTTCCTGCTCTACCAGCGCCTTCAGCGCCTGCCCGTCCAGCATGTTAATGACATGGCTGCGATGGGCCACATGCATTGCAGGTGCGTCTGCATAGCGATCAACGGCGATGACTTCTATCCCCAACCGCTGGCATTCAATAGCCACTTCCTTACCCAGCTCGCCAGAGCCCAATAACATTACGCGGGTTGCCGCCGGACGCAGCGCGGTGCCTAGTACAGTCATAACGAATTTCCACAGTAAAAAAATGGACGTCAGTATATACGAAAACGTTTGCGTCTGTCTTGTGGCTGCCTGGCCCAAGGTGCAACGTGGTACTTTGCGCATCTTTAGCCAGGCCAGACATTTCCTGACATCGTCTCGCTTAGGCTAAGGAAATTATCACTGCGTCGTGAGGGAAAAATGGCAAACTGGCTCAATCAGCTTCAATCACTGCTCGGACAATCATCATCTTCCTCCTCTGCTCAGCCATCGGGCGAGCAGGGCCTCAGTAAACTGCTGGTGCCGGGGGCGCTCGGTGGGTTGGCCGGTTTACTGGTCTCCAGTAAATCGTCACGTAAATTGCTGACTAAATATGGCACCGGCGCGCTGCTGGTCGGCGGCGGGGCGGTGGCAGGCACTGTGTTATGGAATAAATACAAAGACACGATTCGCACGGCTCACCAGGACGAGCCACAGTATGGGCAGCAAACCAGCCCGCTGGATGTGCGCACTGAGCGTTTGATTCTGGCGCTGGTGTTTGCGGCGAAAAGTGATGGTCACATCGACGAGAAAGAGCGTGCGGCGATTGACCAGCAGATGCGAGAAGCCGGAGTGGAAGCGCAGGGGCGTGAACTGGTCGAGAAAGCGATCGCTCAGCCTTTAGATCCGCACCGGTTGGCGAAAGATGTGCGCAATGAAGAGGAAGCCCTGGAGCTTTATTTCCTCAGCTGCGCCGCTATCAATATCGATCACTTTATGGAGCGGAGCTATCTCAACGCGCTCGGCGATGCGCTGAAAATTCCTCAAGAGGTGCGCGACGGCATTGAAGCGGATTTAAAAGCGCAAAAACAGGCACTTTAACGACCAAATGGCATGTTTCGCTTGCATCGCTCTGCACATTTGCCACCCTTAGGGTAAGGTAATTTGCAGAAGAACAATGACATGCCACCTAAAGCAAAACGTATTCCCCACGCCATGAGCCTTCATGGCGACAACCGCGTCGACAACTACTATTGGCTGCGTGACGACGACCGCGCGCAGCCCGCCGTGCTTGAGTACCTGAAGCAGGAGAACGACTACGGGCATGAGGTCATGGCCTCGCAGCGTAGCCTGCAGGACAAAGTGCTCAAGGAAATTGTCGACCGTATCCCACAGCGTGAGGTGTCCGCGCCTTACGCCAAAAACGGCTATCGTTACCGACAGATTTACGAACCGGGCTGCGAGTACGCGATTTATCAGCGTCAGTCGGTGCAGAAAGAGGAGTGGAACGACTGGGAGCTGCTGCTGGATGGAAATCAGCGCGCGGCGCACAGCGAGTTCTACACGCTCGGTGGGCTGGGCATTTCGCCCGACAACACCCTGATGGCGTTGACGGAAGATTATCTGTCCCGTCGCCAGTATGGCCTGCGTATCAGAAATCTGGAGAACGATAACTGGTATCCTGAGACGCTGGAAAACGTCGAGCCGGGTTTTGTCTGGGGGAATGATTCACAGACGCTGTATTACGTGCGAAAACACCCAACCACGCTGCTGCCGTATCAGGTCTGGCGACATACCGTCGGGATGCCGGAGACAGCGGACGAGCTGGTGTATGAAGAGAAAGACGACACGTTTTACGTCAGCCTGCATAAAACCAGTTCAAAGCACTATGTGATTATCCATCTGGCGAGCGCCACCACCAGTGAAGTACTGTTGCTTGATGCCGAGTTGCCGGATGCGCAGCCGCTGTGCTTCCTGCCACGTCGGAAAGACCACGAATACAGCCTCGATCATTTCCAGCACAATTTTTACCTGCGCTCGAATCGCGACGGTAAAAACTTCGGTCTGTATCGCACCCCGGTACGCGATGAAAGGCGTTGGGAAGCGCTGATCCCGCCGCGCGACGCCGTGATGCTGGAGGGCTTTACGCTATTTACTGACTGGCTGGTGGTGGAAGAGCGTCAGCATGGGCTGACCAGCCTGCGGCAGATCAACCGTAAAACGCGTGAATCCATCGGAATAGCCTTTGACGACCCGGCGTATGTTACCTGGCTGGCGTACAATCCTGAGCCTGACACTTCGCGTCTGCGGTACGGGTATTCCTCCATGACCACACCGGATACGTTGTTCGAACTGAACATGGATACCGGGGAGCGCACCGTGCTTAAGCAGCAGGAAGTGACCGGATTTGATGCCAGTCGTTATCGCAGTGAACATTTATGGATCAAAGCCCGGGACGGCGTCGAAGTGCCGGTGTCACTGGTTTATCACCGCGAACATTTCCGCCAGGGCAACAATCCACTGCTGGTGTACGGCTACGGCTCTTACGGTGCCAGCATGGATGCGGATTTCAGCAGCAGCCGATTAAGCCTGCTCGATCGCGGCTTCGTCTTTGCCATCGCCCACGTTCGCGGCGGCGGTGAGCTGGGGCAGCAGTGGTATGAAGACGGAAAGTTCCTGCTAAAGAACAACACCTTTAATGACTATCTCGACGTCTGCGACGCACTCCTGGCGCAGGGCTATGGCAATCCGTCACTCTGCTACGGCATGGGTGGCAGCGCGGGCGGGATGCTGATGGGAGTGGCTATCAACCAGCGTCCCGATCTGTTCCACGGCGTGATAGCCCAGGTGCCGTTTGTTGATGTCCTGACCACCATGCTCGATGAGTCTATCCCGCTGACCACCGGAGAGTTTGAGGAGTGGGGCAATCCGCAGGACCCTGAGTATTACCACTACATGAAAGGCTACAGCCCGTATGACAACGTTGAGAAAAAGGCGTATCCGCATCTGCTGGTCACGACCGGACTACACGATTCCCAGGTGCAATACTGGGAGCCAGCAAAATGGGTGGCGAAACTGCGCGAGCTGAAAACTGACGATAATCTACTGTTACTGTGTACCGATATGGATTCCGGGCACGGCGGTAAGTCGGGGCGCTTTAAAAGCTATGAAGGGGTGGCGATGGAATTCACGTTCCTGATCGCGCTGGCCCAGGGCACGTTGCCGGGCCAGGCACCGCGATAGTTACTCACCCAGCCAGTGTTTTAGCGTCAGACGCAGTTCAGGGCTCATTGAGTTGAGATTATTGAACAGCCAGCGGAGGTAGCCGGGATCTTTCTCGGCAATCTCCGCCACCGGTTTCCCGCGATATTTACCGAAGGTGAAGGTGGTCATCAACCCAGGGCGACCGGTGATATCGGCCATCTGATCGGCGCTCCAGCCGGAGACATTGATAATATCAATCAGCAGCGCGGCGGTGATGTAGCAATCATATAACGCGCGGTGATGATGCAAACCCGGCGGCGTGGCCACGTTAAGTTTGCGCGATTTATACAGTGCCATATTGCTGTACTTAATGCCCGGCCACAGGCGGCGGGCCAACTTCATCGTGCATATCCACTCGCCGTTCATTTCCGGCAATACGCGGCGGTCAAAGTTGGCATTGTGTGCCACGTACCATGCGCTGCCCTGATAATGCGGCACCACATCCTCAATCCACGGTTTATCGGCCACCATCTCTTCGGTGATGCGATGAATGGCCATCGCCTGCGGGCTGATGGGCCTGTCCGGGCGCACCAGATGACTCATGGGATTGGTTATCTTGCCGTCAACGATGTCCACCGAGGCGATTTCAACCACGCCTCCTTGTAAATCACAGGTTTCCGTATCGATAACGCGTAACATGCTGCTCTCCCGGCTAAAAAGAGGCAGGTTATGCGTCACAGAGGCTTTCGTCAATGGCGCAGAAGATTTCACTGAGCGGAATGATATCGCCTTCCCAACCTCCGTCATACTGTCGTCCGGTTAGCAGCACTTCACCGCTGTCGGCGCGAACGATCAGCTGTCCGTTTTCATCCCACAGCGCACTGCCGTCTGCATAGTTGGATTTCAGCACTGCAATGCCGTAGCGATGGGCCAGGCGCTGGAGGTGCTGTCCGGATTGTTGTTGCTGGAAGTCGGTGGTGCAGGTGCCGGTCGCCAGCAGCGCGGCGTTCGAGTCAAGCTCGTGGCCTTTCGCTTCAGGGGGCAGGACGCTAATGTGATGGGTATTCGGTGTCAGGCAAGTTCCCTGGCCCTGCTGCAATGTGAGTGGCGCGGTGCCGTTGGGCACAAAAATAGCCACCCCTTTGCAGCGTTGACCGTTCATTTCAACCGGCATCCCGGCCACAATGGTCATCCCGTGGCGTGCAGCCGCATCGCTGAGTGGCTCAAGGAGTTGACCATCAGGCGGAGGAGGCAAGGGTGGTTGGGTTCCCGGGCCGGTTAAGGACATTTCCGGGAAGACGAGTAGCTGGCAGGCATGCCTTGCAGCCGCTTCGATAAAACGCAAATGGTGAGCAATATTATCCGCAACGCTCCTGTTGCGGGCCGTGTACTGTGCAGCAGCAATTGTCCATGCAGGCATAGTGGCTTCCTTAACACGTTTTCCGACTCAGCATCCCTGAGTCGGTATTCAGAATCTTCGCAAGATTTTAGCAGTAGCTGTGTAAGGAAGTGTAACAGTGAGTAATTCTTATTTCTGTTTGGGCTCGTAAGGAAGACGGGAAAGGTTCACCGAGGCCAGACGGTGCGCAATCAGTCGCTCGCGAAACCAGTCGCGCAAATGAGCAGGTTGCTCACGCTCAACCACTTCTGCCACGATAGGCATATTGTAGCGCTCTTT
This sequence comes from Scandinavium lactucae, assembly GCF_033843265.1. Lineage (NCBI taxonomy): Bacteria > Pseudomonadati > Pseudomonadota > Gammaproteobacteria > Enterobacterales > Enterobacteriaceae > Scandinavium > Scandinavium lactucae. The sequence continues at coordinate 94,948 of NZ_JAWXRD010000027.1, read as the reverse complement.
AAAGGCGACCCCGGCGGCGGCTAAATCGACGTTCACTTTGTCCATTTCGTCCTGGGGGATTTTTGCCAGATTGGTGGTCATCATAGGCTCCTTCTGTTTCTGGCGCTGAAAGTACTAAGAGTGTCGCGAAATAGCAAGACCAGCGGCAGTGAATCTCGACGTAAACATTATAGAGAGTTATTCTTTCATCCAAATAGATAACAAAAGGGAATGAAGAGAATGAATCGTATCGCCTCACGCGCGCTGCGCGCCGGTGTGTTCCTGACCGGCGTCTTAACCACTTCCGCAGCATTTGCACACGCTCATCTTAAGCATCAATATCCTGCGGCCGATGCACAGGTCACCGCTGCGCCCCTGGCCTTGACCCTGAATTTTTCCGAGGGCCTTGAAGTCAAATTCAGCGGCGTGACCCTGACCGGTCCGCAGCAGGCCCAGGTACCTGTGGGTGCGGTGAAACTCAATCAAAAAGATAATACCCAGCTTATCGTCCCGGTGGAGGAGTCGCTCAAGCCTGGTGACTACAGAGTAGACTGGCACGTGGTGTCGGTCGATGGCCACAAGACCAAAGGCCAGTATCATTTCAGTGTGAAATAGTCGTGCTTGCATTTGCCTATGTCGGGCTGCGGTGCCTGCATTTTATCGCCGTGATGTTGTCGTTCGGCTGCGTGTTGTACGGTGCCTGGTGGGCCACCCCGCAGCTGCGGCGGTTGATGATGCTGCGCTTTATGCCACTGCTGCGTGTGGCGCTACTGGTCAGTGCCGTGTCAGCTACCCTGATGCTGATGTTTCAGGGCGGCCTGATGGCTAACGGTTGGGGCGATGTGCTGCAACCAGACATCTGGCTGGCGGTGGCAGGAACACGATTTGGTAGCATATGGCAGTGGCAAATTCTGCTGACGTGGGTGGCACTGGCGGTTGTTAGCCTCAGGCCACATCGACTGGCCCCTTTGCTGCTGATCCTCTGTATGGCGCAGTTCGTGCTGATGGCTGGCGTGGGGCACGCGGCGATGCGGGATGGCGCTGTAGGCGCGCTACAGCGTCTGAATCATGCGATTCATTTGCTGTGCGCGGGCGCGTGGTTTGGCGGTCTGCAGCCTTTCCTGTACTGCCTGCATCTGGTCAAAGGACCATGGCGGACTTCAGCCATCAACACCATGATGCGTTTTTCACGCTATGGGCATCTTGCCGTCGCTGGCGTGGTGCTCAGTGGGATAGCCAATGCCTGGTTGATTCAGGGACAACTGGTGAGTGACTCAGGATACGGGCAGCTGTTGTTGGTGAAATGTGCGTTAGTGGCGCTGATGGTGGTAATCGCGTTAGCGAACAGGTATGTTCTGGTGCCGCGGATGGCAACCGACAGGCAGCGCATTCAGGCGTTGTTTCTGCGAACCACCCAGCTGGAGATGATTTTAGGGGCTCTGGTTTTAGCGACGGTCAGTCTGTTCGCAACCTGGGAACCGTTCTGAATTAAGTGGCGAACTCATGAAAAAACTCGTTCTATCAATGCTGTTACTGGCAACTTCCGGAACCGCTCTGGCGGCACCGCAGATTATCACCGTCAGCCGTTTTGAAATTGGCAAAGCGCAATGGGCGTTCAATCGTGAAGAAGTGATGCTCACCTGTCGTCCGGGTAATGCGCTGTACGCCATCAACCCCAGTACCCTGATGCAGTATCCGCTGAACGCGACCGCAGAGCAGGAAATGAAAGAGGGGAAAACCACCGCTCAGCCTATTTCTACTATCCAGGTGGACGACCCGGCGCATCCTGGGCAAAAGATGAGTCTGGCCCCGTTCGTTGCCCGCGCGGAGAAGCTCTGTTAACCAGTAAGCCTAAGCGATTGACCGATAATAAAAAACCGCAAGTTATTCTGATGAATGCTTGCGGTTTTTGCTTTTTGTGACGCTAGGCTCACGTTTTTTTTCTGACCACTTTTGTCGCGGACTGGAAAACCTGGCACGGTCATCTATTCTTAAAGGGCAAGGCGACTTTAGCCTGCATTAATGCCAACTTTTAGCGCACGGCTCTCTCCCAAGAGCCATTTCCCTGGACCGAATACAGGAATCGTATTCGGTCTCTTTTTATCTGTAATTCACATCAGCGAAGTACAGCGCCAATCACCTGCTTCCCAAGTCTCAGTGACTGACCTGATGTCTTTTATATCACATCAAAATCGGGCTTAACATTTTTTTTACAGGAAATTTTTTGCGGTTTAGCAGGCAAAAAAAATCCCCTTCACTTCGCAGGGTAAAGGGGAAAATGCTTGCAATGAATATTATATTTCGGACTCACTTTTGCAGCTTTACAGGGATATGCAGTGCCGCGAGGTGGATGGTCTGAAAGTTGCGCGTCCAGGGTTTATGGAGTCAGTCAGACCTGAAACGTTCCTCAACGAGCCGTCAGGAAGAACGACGCATCGCCTTACGTTTCGCAGCAGATGTTATGGGGAGAGACGATTCGGTTCAAATAACAAGTTGTTTAATTTTGAACATGTCGTCATGACCCGAGGCCGTTACATAGGCGTGACGATATCGGGATAAAGCAAGGTTTCAAGATAGCTGACCAACAACCAGATTTGATCGCTCAAAATGAACCAGATACCCAATCCAAGAATAATCAGGACCAGGATTGTCAGGGCAATTTCTACTTTGCTCATAGCAAGGATATACCGCCAGCGAGGGTTCGGGGGAATAACCCGCGGATGATAGCGAAACATCAGGGCTATGCGCAATTGTAATACGCAAAAGCCGCCGCCAGTAACAGGCAGCGGCTGAATAAGAAAGCTTAAACCGAAGGGAACAGGGCACGGAACTGGGCTGCCATCTCATCGAGTAGGGCAAAACGACGACGGTACTCTGCGCGTTTTTTGCTGGCAATCTCTTCGATGGATTTACGTTCCTGCTGTAGCGGCAGCTGCCAACGGAATTCGCTGGTTTTGACCCCGTCGAGGGAGGCCCAAAACTCATCGTAGCTGGCGTGGAAATGACGGCCCTTGCTAAAACGGTAGCGCAGAGCCCGGAATACGTGACCGTTATCGCTGACGCCGGAGAGTGACGTTATCCCACACTCGGACACCATCAGGCCAAAAAATTCCACCAGAATGCGTTTAGGGAACAGCCCGTAACAGCCCCGGGTGGCGTGTTTTATCACCTCATGAGAAACACTGCGACGGGGGCCTTGTAACCCTCCGATGACAATTTCCCAGCCATCCTGATGGCGTTTGACGCTGAACGTGGCACTGGCAAGCACCGTGTTATCCTCGGTGCAGAACCACAACGTGCTTTCCCCCTCACGTTCGGCTTTACGCGCACACGAGGCATAGAGCGTGAACTGCGCATCATCCTTACCCTTAAAGGTGATAAGCGCCGTCGGTTCGGGGGAGGTTAAGGCCCGGGCAAGCAGCGGGCTTTTCAGCGAATCAACAAACTGATAGTGCCCGACAATAGCGTGCGCACGCTGCGTGGAAGACAGGCCACGGGCGAGATACTGGCGATGGGTTTTGCTTGGTAGCGTCACCTGGGCATTCAGCAGTCGCATGAAATCGGGACGCTGCCCAAGGCTGTTGAGCATCATCCGGGTCGAGCGATAAAAAATCATTGTCCGCAGCAGGAATTTAAGGCGATAGTCCGCTTTTTTCCAGATAGGTGCCGGGGCCAGATTGCCTTTGACCAAATCGGAAATAAGGTGTGCTCGCGGTGCAGGTGAATAGGCGGAATGCAGGGTGTTGTCCGTCACGATAATAACCTCATCATTGTTATGAAGCTATTCTAGCGACCAGTGAGGTTAATCTTAATGGGGGCGGAGACTTTATTCCCCGTTCGTTTACGTCTGATTTAAGTTATTGGCTGCAACCGGAGAATATTTGCAGATCCCCTATACTTATCTCAGGGGTAGATTTTATGTATCAGCGAATTGATGGTTCAGCATGGCGACATATCTGGTTAATGGGCGATCTGCATGGTTGCTTTAACCTATTGATATCAAATCTTAAAGGTCTGGGTTTTAATCCCTATGAGGATCTGCTTCTGTCGGTGGGCGATCTCATCGACCGTGGGCCTGAAAGCCTCAAGTGCCTGAGTTTAATTGAACAGAAATGGTTTTTTGCTATTCGCGGTAATCACGAACAAATGGCGATCGAAGCCCTTGAAAATCATCAATTATCGCTCTGGGCATTAAACGGTGGCGATTGGTTTACGCATTGTTCTTTTGGCGAAAAACAGCGAGTGCGGGAATTATTAAACGCCTGCAAGCACCTCCCCTATATTATTGAAGTCGATACCGCGACAGGTACTCATATTATTGCTCACGCCGATCACCCGGCGGCACGTTATCACTGGCAGCAGGAACTGGACTGGCATCGGGTACTTTGGGATCGACAGCGGCTGAGTGACCATCTGGCAGGAAAGCATTCGACGCTTGAGGGTGCCGATCATTTTTGGTTTGGGCACACGCCGTTGAAACAGCGCTACGATTCGCAAAATCAGCATTACATCGACACCGGCGCGGTATTTGGCGGAAATTTAACGCTGGTGGAATTGCAGTAACCTTTTACAAGTCACTGTACTCCTGAGCGGGGTGCCAGAAGCCATCGATAAAATCCTCCACCGGGAAACAGCCACCCTGGCGCAGACGCTGTTCGTCCATCGCAAGCAGGCACTGGGATTCAGTGTTGTAGACGTCTATCACAATGTCCTCGCAGCCACCGTCGAGGTAACAAATAAACAGTACCAATGCGTACATCTCACCCTCACGCGCATCCATTACCTGTTAAGTGTAAGAGAGATAAGCGAAAGGTGAAAATAAATAACCCGCCTAAATTGGGCGGGTTCCATTTGGGTTAGGCAAGGCGCATAACCCAGGCGTCGGTCTTACGGTCATAATGTTGGCGGTAAAGGACAGAATGCTCCCCATCAAGAATGGCGGGAACGCTGGTATCGGCATCCCATGCATCAAGTTGCATGCATAAATCAGGATCGGATTTGCAGGGTATGCTTAACGTTCGCTCCCCTTGCTGCTCGCCATGCAGCTCGGCGTCATCAATTTCAAACGCGCCTATACGTACGCTGGTTTTGGTCATAATGCTCTCCGGTTGTCTGCTTCGTTGTGGTACGACCAGTTAGGTCCTCCCATTTTTCAGCGTAGACAACCGCGCGCATTTTGCCAGTCAGAACGTGCCTATTTTTACCCAGCCGCTACGCCTTGCCCGCGAATAATTTTCCGTCGCGAACCAGTTCCCGCGGATAGCTGTTCTTGAGGCGTGAGCCGACTTTTTTCGCCAGTCCTAGCGGATGTCCCTGAAAAGTTACGATAACATCGTCCCGATCTGGCGGAGTTTCCGGCCACACGTCCCGGCCACGATACCACTCTTCAGCTTCCGCCAGTGTCAGTTCAAATCGTGAACTTTTTTCGCCCGCCAGTGCGATGACCGCCTCATGCTGCCAACGATAACCTTTGTTAAAGGTCTCTGCCAGGCGAACGCCGAGGCGTGAAAAACGCACTTTACCGATCAGCGGTTCAATCTCTGCCGGGAACAGCCAGATCTCTTTATCGCGTTGCCACAGGTTGAGCGTGTCATCCCAGTGTAATCCGACGGCGGCAGCGGCCTGAACCACTGCGGCAGATTCACGGGTTTTCATTGGTGTGAACGGAAATTTCCCGACTTTATAACCGGGTGTCGGAAGCGCATCGATCGAGGCCGTTTTATGCAGACGAGCGACGAAAAACCCTTCGCAATCGTAAATTTGCGGGAAGACGTGCAAATAGCCCTCTGGCGTCAGCGCCCGTTCTGCCCCGTCGAATAGCGCATTGAGCGGAGCGACCTCAACGGCCTGTGGATAGCGTGCCAGCAGCCAGTCCAGCACCTCCTCGTTTTCTTCGCGGTTCAGGGTGCAAGTGGAATAGACCAGCGTACCGCCAGGGCGAAGCGCGTGAAATGCGCTGTCGATGAGTTCGCGCTGGGTTTGTGCTATCTCACTGTTGCTTTGCGCTGACCAGTTTTTCAGTGCGTCCGGATCTTTACGCACCACGCCTTCCCCGGAGCAGGGCGCATCGAGCAGAACGGCGTCGAAACCTTCCGGCAGCGCGGCACCAAATACGCGGCCGTCGAAATGGGTGAGGGCTACGTTGCTTATCCCACAGCGGCTAATATTGGCATGCAGCACTTTAACGCGGCTGGCGGAAAATTCATTAGCAAGGATCGCGCCCTGATTGCCCATTCGCGCGGCGATTTGCGTGGTTTTAGAACCTGGAGCGGCGGCAACATCCATGACCCGGTCCGGCTGATTGTCATCGGCAAACAGGGCGGTGACCGGCAGCATGGAGCTGGCTTCCTGAATGTAGAACAGGCCGCTCAAATGTTCGGCCGTGCTGCCCAGCGGCAGGGCATCCTCATCTTCGCGATCAATCCAGAAGCCTTCCTCACACCACGGAACCGGCGTGAGCTGCCAGCCATAAGGCGCTACCAGATTCAGAAAATCGGCGACGGAGATCTTGAGAGTGTTCACGCGGATACTGCGACGCAGCGGACGTTGGCAGGCGGCAATAAAGTCGTCGAAGGAGAGATGAGCGGGCATTGCTGCACGCATCACCTCGAGGAAGGAGTCAGGAAGATAAGCCACTAAACGCACCAGATTCATAAACGGGTGCGCAGTTTAGCACAGCGACTCCGGCTTCTTACAGCCGGAGTCGTGCAGGTTTAACGCGGCAGGGCAGTACCCCAATCGCGCCACTCTTTCGGTTCCGTATCCTGCAACAGGAAATGTTTGTTTTCCTGCGCTTTTGGTGCCAGCGGCGTTCCTGGTGGGGTGGCAAAGGCTATACCGCCACGAATGAACTGGTTGAAGGTTCCGGTCTTCACCACGCCGCCGATAATACCGAAGTCGAGGTTATAGCCGGATGCCAGCCAGAACACCGAGTTATTGCGTACCAGGTGTTGATAACGCTGGCTAATGCGCAGCGTGACCATCACGCGATCGGACAATGAACCGAGATGCAGGGCGGTGACGGTCCCGACTTCGATGCCACGGAACAGCACCGGTGTGCCGATACTCAACGAGCCCGCCTCAGGTGCTTCGACGATAATGCTCAACCCGTCAAGATAGCGGGAATCGGTGATCGTCGCTTCCTGCAGTTCGAAGTCACGACGTGCATTGCCCCCGCGTCCTGGTTCGACGTTGATGTACGGCTGCAAAATGGTATCCAGATGCTCAACGCCAGCGGCTGAAATTTGCGGCGTTACCACCGAGAACCGGGTACCGTTGCGGGCGAAAGTATTCACGTATTCCGGGTACAGTACCGCTTTCGCCTGCACTTCATTCCGCGATGTGATCAGTTCTAACGTCTGGATCTGCCCAATATTGATGCCCAGATAACGAATCGGCATCCCTTCCGCCAGCTTACCGGCGTCAAAGGCATGCAGCGTGATCTGGCCGCCCACCGCACGCGCAGAGGTTTCCGACGGATAGAGAATGCGTTTATCCCCTTTACGTGCGCCCGCGCTTGCGCCGCTGAGGTTATCAAAGCTTATCGCCCCGCGCAGGGCACGCGAGAGCGGCGAAGCCTGCACTGTCAGCCCGCTGCCGTTTAGCTGGACTTTCGCCCCGCCTTCGGCCCAAAACACGCTGTTCTGGGTCAGCAGGTTGCGGTATTCAGGTTTGATGTGCAGTTCGATATCAAACGCGTTGGCCCGCGGGCGAACGGTAATAACTTCCCCCACTTCAAATTTACGGTACAACACCACCGAACCCGCCTGAACATCCGGCAAGGTATCTGCCGTCAGAGTGAGGGTGGTGGTGGGCAGATCGCCGAGGCTGTTTTCCAGCGCTTTTTCAAGATTGGCGTACAGCGGATAGTCCTGCTTCATCGCGCCTTTTTCGCCGGGCAGAATACGGATCCCGCCGCTGATCCACTCACTGGCGCTGGCCCCGAGGAACTCAATGCCGTCGAGGCCAACTTTGACGTCGACCCGGCTGTTGACCACAAACTTACTGTCACCATGAACGAGGTCACGATATTGCGGATCGATGGCAACAGAGAACGAGACGCCTTTCCCGGTGAGCGTACGCTCCAGAACCTGGCCGATTTTAATCCCGTGCAGGATAACTGGCTGTCCCGCATCGACGCCGTAAGAATCCGGGGCGCTGAGCGTCAGGGTAGCAACTCCGGGTTCCTGAAGCAGCGTCTTATCCGCAGGTACCACCACAAAATGGTTACGCGGCTGGCCTTCACCTGGCACCAGTTCAAAGGTGCTGCCGGTGAGCAGTGAACTCAGATTGGTGTTTTCCAGCGACAGCTTCGGATTACGCAGTTCGATGCGGGTTTTATCGCGCAGAAGATTCACCACGCTCGGATCCACGGTCATTTCACCGCTGACCGCGCCGCCTGGATTGAGATCGAGCTTGGTCAACTGGCCGACTTCCAGACCCTGATACATTAGCGAGGTCGAGCCCGCTTTCAGGCCCGCGCCGTCCGGTAGATCGAGTTTGACTATCACCCCACGCTGGCTGTGCGCCAGATCGGCATACAGGCCAAACTCATCGTTCTGTTCGGCAGGCTTCGAGGCGTCGGGAGAGTCAAAGGCAATTGCGCCGTTCACCAGCGCCGCCAGGCTTTCGAGCTGCACTTTCGCGCCGCTCAGGCCGACATCCGCTTTGATACCGGATACGTTCCAGAAGCGGCTACCTTTTTTCACCAGATTGGTGAAGCGGCGATCAATCAGAATATCAACGGTGACACCCTGATTATTGGTATTGATCGCATAGTCATACACGCGTCCGACTGGGATTTTGCGGAAGTACACCAGCGAGCCGCTGTTGAGTGAGCCTAAATCCGGAGCATGCAGATGGATCATCAGCTCGCCATTGTTTAGGCGATATTTCGGCTGCGTATCTAACGCGGTAAAGTGGTCTCTCTTTTCACCTTTACCAGGCATCATGCCGATGTAGTTCCCACCAACCAGCGCATCCAGACCCGACACCCCTGCCAGTGACGCTTTCGGTGTCACCAGCCAGAACTGCGTTTCCTGGCGCAGGGCATCTTTCATATCGCCTTTAATGCTGGCTTTGACCTCAATATGGTTCAGATCTTTCGCCAGGCTAATTTCTTCCACGGTGCCCACTTCAACGCCCTGATAGCGCACAGGCGTTCGGCCGGGGACAATGCCATCGGCAGAAATAAAGTCGATAGTGACGGTGGTGCCGCGATCCTCAACGCTATTCCAGATAAGCCAGCCCGCAATCAGCAAAGCAATGACCGGCAGCAGCCAGAAAGGGGAGATTCGGCGTTTCGTTTTAATTCTCGCTTCAGTCGGTGAAGCGGGCGTTTCCTGACTCATGTGCATCCCAAAGTAAGCGGCTGTCCAGCCATTCAACAGCAAGAATAGTCAATATTACCGCAGCACCGAAATAAAACGCAGCGGGTCCCATAGTAAAAGCCAGTAACTGATCGCGATTGATAAGCGACATCATCAGCGAGATGACAAACAAATCGAGCATCGACCAGCGACCAATCCACGTCACAAAGCGCAACAGAAGGATTCGGGTGCGCAGCCCCTGTTCACATTTAAAGTGAATGGATATCAGCAGCGTAATCAGCACCAGTACCTTAGTGAAAGGCACCAGAATACTGGCGATAAACACCACCGCCGCAATCGGAATATTGCTGCTGGCAAGTGAGATTATCCCGGACAGGATGGTGTCTTCCTGGCGAGCGCCATTTACATAGATTATCGAAATCGGCAGCAGGTTCGCCGGGATTAAAAAAATCAGCGAGGCAATCAGCGCCGCCCAACTTTTTTGCAGGCTATACGCCCGGCGATGACGCAGCGGGATGTGACAGCGACGACAGCGTCCGCGTGCATCTGAGAACCCGGTGTGATGGCAGCCCAGACACACTTGCAGACCAGGATCGGGGCGTTGGGCAGGGCGATGAGGATAAAAACGATCCCACAGCTGTTCGACGTTGAGATGGATCAGCGTCAAAATACTCAGCAGCACCAGAGACACAAACGCGACTAGCCCTAGTCCCGGCTGGAGAAAGGCATAATCCTGGACCTTAATCGACGCCACGCCGACCCCGACGAGGTAGATATCCAGCATTACCCACTCTTTGAGGCGTTCCAGCATCAGCAGCACCGGACGAAGATTCATGCCAAGAATATTACCAAGCCATAAATACGCGATAGCGATAACCAGTACCAGCGGCGCACCGACGCTGCAAAACAGTACCATCGCGGCGGGTATGGGATCGCCCTGTTCGGTCATCTGCCATATCCCCTGCATCAGGTTGGCATCAATGCGCACCCCGAGCAGATGCAGACGAAGCAGCGGTTCGCTCCAGGCAAAGGGCATCAGCAACATCATGGTAACAGCCATCGCCGCGAGGCGGGTCAGCGACCAGTCGCGTCCATCACGAATTTTTGCATCGCAGCGCGGGCAATATGCGCTTTGCGTCCTTTTGACCACCGGCAGGCTGAACAGCACGTCACACTGGGGACAGCGATGATATTCCGGCGGTGCCAGCGGATTGCCAATCGCATGAACGGTGATTTTTTTACCCGGCGAAATTTGAGAAGCTCGTAGTGCCATTTATTAGCTTTAGAAATGAATGTATAACTCTATCTTAACCTATGAATGGATTCATCTTGAGCCCGAACGCATTTAATGCTTATTTTAATAGACTATGCGTCGGCGATGACCGGCTTCGAAGTAAGACAACAAGCGATTGAATAATGAGCAAATCAGAGTTTTACGCGGATCTTAACCGCGACTTTCAGGCATTAATGGCAGGCGAAACCAGTTTTTTAGCCACACTCTCTAATACCAGTGCGCTGCTGTTCGAGCGTCTGTCTGAGGTTAACTGGGCCGGTTTTTATCTTCTCGAAGGCGATACGCTGGTTTTAGCCCCGTTCCAGGGGAAAATTGCCTGCGTACGTATTCCGGTCGGACGTGGCGTATGTGGCACCGCGGTGTCACAAAATCGTGTCCAGCGTGTAGAAGACGTTCATGCTTTTGACGGTCACATTGCCTGTGATGCGGCAAGCAACTCAGAAATCGTACTGCCGCTTGTGGTTAACGGGCACATTATTGGGGTGCTGGATATCGACAGTCCCACGTATTCCCGCTTTACGACTGAAGATGAACAGGGGCTTCGTGAGCTGGTCAGCCACCTTGAACAGGTGCTTGCGGCGACCGATTATCACAAATTCTTTCAGCCTGTCGCAGGATAATCAACGGATAACGTAGCATTTACCGATGGCGTCATTATAATGACGCCTGTTCATGCCCGCGGTATGTTGGCTACGTCCGTTGTAATCAGGAAATTTCATGGAAAATCAACCTAAGTTGAATAGCAGTAAAGAAGTTATCGCTTTTCTGGCCGAACGATTCCCACAGTGTTTCAGCGCCGAAGGTGAAGCACGTCCGCTGAAAATTGGAATTTTTCAGGATCTGGTGACTCGCGTTGAGGGAGAAATGAACCTCAGCAAAACCCAGCTTCGTTCCGCCTTACGTCTTTATACCTCCAGCTGGCGCTACTTGTACGGCATCAAAGCGGGCGCGACCCGTGTTGATCTCGACGGGAACCCATGCGGTGAGCTGGATGAGCAGCATGTGACTCACGCGCGTCAGCAGCTTGAAGAAGCGAAAGCCCGTGTGCAGGCACAGCGCGCAGAGCAGCAGGCGAAAAAACGTGAAGCCGCTATTGCTGCGGGTGAACCTGTTGATGCGCCGCGCCGTGAGCGTAAACCGCGTCCGGCAGCTCCGCGCAAAGATGCGGGTGCTAATAAACCGCGTCCGGCAGCAAAACCGGCCGCCGCGAAAGCCCCACGTCCAGAACGTGAAGAGCGTCATACCCCGGTATCAAACATTTCTGAACTGAGCGTTGGCCAGTCTCTGAAAGTGAAAGCGGGCAATAATGCAATGGACGCCACTGTACTGGAAATCACCAAAGATGGCGTTCGTGTACAGCTGACTTCTGGTATGTCAATGATTGTACGCGCAGAACACTTAGTGTTCTGAAACGGAGGCCGGGCCTGGCATGAACAACTTTTTTAAGGTCACCGCGCTCGCTGGCATGCTGTTGATGGCAGGCCAGTCGTTCGCCGTGGACGATATTACTCGTGCTGACCAGATTCCAGTTCTTAAGGAAGAGGCTCAACACGCAACGGTAAGCGAGCGTGTGACGTCTCGCTTTACCCGTTCTCATTATCGCCAGTTCGATCTCGATAACGCGTTCTCGGCGAAAATCTTCGACCGTTATCTCAACCTGCTGGATTACAGCCATAACGTGCTGTTGGCCAGTGATATTTCCCAGTTTGAATCACGTAAATCGCAGGTCGGCGACGAACTGCGTAGTGGTAAACTGGATGTTTTTTACGACCTGTTTAATCTGGCGCAAAAACGCCGCTTTGAGCGCTATCAGTACGCGCTCAAAGTGCTTGAACGTCCGATGGAATTCACCGGAAACGACACCTACAATCTTGACCGCAGCAAAGCGCCGTGGCCAAAGGATGTCGCCGAGTTGAACGCCCTGTGGGACGGCAAAGTCAAATATGACGAGCTGAGCCTTAAGCTTGCCGGGAAAAACGATAAAGAAATTCGCGAAACGTTGACCCGTCGCTACAAGTTCGCCATTCGCCGTCTGGTTCAGACCAACAGCGAAGACGTGTTCTCTCTGGCGATGACCGCGTTTGCGCACGAAATTGACCCGCACACCAACTACCTCTCCCCGCGCAATACTGAACAATTCAACACCGAAATGAGCCTTTCTCTGGAAGGTATCGGTGCGGTACTGCAAATGGATGACGACTACACCATGATTAATTCCATGGTGGCAGGCGGCCCAGCGGCGAAGAGCAAAGCGATAAGCGTTGGCGACCGTATCGTTGGTGTCGGCCAGACCGGTAAAGGCATGGTTGATGTCATCGGCTGGCGTCTGGACGACGTGGTGGCATTGATTAAAGGGCCGAAGGGCAGCAAAGTGCGGCTTGAGATCCTGCCTGCGGGTAAAGGTACCAAAACCCGCATTGTCACCTTGACGCGCGAACGTATCCGTCTCGAAGACCGCGCCGTGAAGATGTCGGTTAAAAACGTCGGTAAAGAAAAAGTCGGCGTACTGGATATCCCTGGCTTCTACGTTGGCCTGACTGATGATGTGAAAGTTCAGTTGCAGAAACTGGAAAAACAAAACGTCAGCAGCGTGGTTATCGATCTGCGCAGCAACGGCGGGGGAGCACTGACGGAAGCCGTATCGCTCTCTGGTCTGTTTATCCCATCCGGTCCGGTGGTGCAGGTGCGCGATAACAACGGCAAGGTGCGCGAAGATAGCGATACCGATGGCGTGGTGTATTACAAAGGTCCGCTGGTGGTATTGGTAGACCGCTTCAGCGCCTCAGCATCTGAAATATTTGCTGCCGCGATGCAGGATTATGGCCGGGCGCTGATTGTCGGTGAACCAACCTTCGGGAAAGGCACCGTGCAACAGTACCGTTCGCTAAACCGCATCTACGATCAGATGCTGCGCCCGGAATGGCCAGCGCTGGGTTCTGTGCAGTACACCATTCAGAAGTTCTACCGCATTAACGGCGGCAGTACTCAACGTAAAGGTGTAACGCCGGATATCATGCTGCCAACCGGTAGTGAAGAGACGGAAACCGGCGAGAAGTTTGAAGATAACGCTCTGCCGTGGGACAGCATTAATGCCGCGACCTTCGTTAAAACGGGCGATATGATGCCGTTTGGTCCGCAGCTGCTGACACAGCATAAAGAGCGAATCGCCAAAGATCCGGAATTCCAGTACATCGCCAAAGATATTGCCCATTTCAACGCATTGAAGGACCGCCGCTACATCGCCTCACTGAATTACGCTCAGCGTGAGAAAGAGAATGAGGAAGATGATGCGACCCGTTTAGCGCGCATTAACGATCGCTACAAGCGTGAAGGCAAACCGCTGTTGAAGAAACTGGATGATTTGCCGAAGGATTATCAGGAACCCGATCCGTATCTGGATGAAACCGTCCATATCGCCAATGACCTGGCGACCATGGAAAAGGACAATCCCCCGGTGAGTCCAGCACCAAGCAAATAACCTCAACAGGCACAAGAAATTGTGCCTGTTTTTTTACATGCCTATTGCCTGCGTCAGTGGGATGCAACAGAATGTAAAGTTGTGTTTTTCTCGTGACTTAGCGACCTCGGATAGTTGAAAATCACCGTAAGACCCATACCATATGGGTAATCGCATAGTGCGTTTTGTTACAACGAGGTTAAAGAATATTATGATGCGAATCGCGCTTTTCCTGATGACCAACCTGGCAGTGATGGTTGTTTTTGGGCTGGTGCTAAGCCTGACAGGAATTCAGTCAAGCAGCATGACGGGCCTGCTGATCATGGCGATGCTTTTCGGTTTTGGTGGCTCGATAGTGTCGCTGATGATGTCGAAATGGATGGCGCTGAAATCCGTGGGCGGAGAGGTCATTGAGCAACCGCGCAACGAAACCGAGCGCTGGTTGATGAACATCGTCGCACAGCAATCCCGTCAGGCGGGCATTGCCATGCCACAGGTCGCTGTTTACCACGCGCCCGATATTAATGCTTTTGCCACCGGTGCCCGCCGTGATGCGTCGCTGGTTGCCGTCAGTACCGGGCTGTTGCAAAACATGAGCCGTGACGAAGCCGAAGCGGTTATCGCGCACGAAATCAGCCATATCGCCAATGGTGACATGGTCACCATGACCCTAATTCAGGGCGTGGTGAACACCTTTGTTATCTTTATTTCTCGCGTAATTGCTCAGATTGCAGCCGGTTTCCTCGGTGGCAACCGCGATGAAGGTGAAAGCAGCAACGGCAACCCGCTGATCTATTTTGCGGTCGCCACGGTGTTGGAACTGGTATTTGGTATTCTCGCCAGCATTATCACCATGTGGTTCTCCCGTCATCGTGAGTTCCACGCGGATGCCGGTTCAGCCAAATTGGTTGGGCGTGAGAAAATGATTGCGGCGCTACAGCGTCTGAAAACCAGCTATGAGCCGCAGGAAGCCAGCAGCATGATGGCGTTTTGTATCAACGGTAAAGCGAAATCAATGAGCGAACTGTTCATGACGCACCCGCCGTTGGACAAACGTATCGAAGCGTTGCGCAGCGGTGAATATCTGAAGTAATAGGTTCACAGTACGACCCTAAAGCAAAGCGCCTCATTGAGGCGCTTTTTTTACGTCAGCATTCAGGCTACGGCACGGGGTTGAGTGATGCGAAGACCACTGATAACCGCCGCGATAACCGCGAGAGTTCCGGCCATCAACAGGGATGTGTGGGTGCCGTGTGTACCGAACAGGTTAAACATCAGCGCCACAAGAGCAGCCCCAGTACTTTGCCCCAGCAGGCGCGCTGTGCCTAACATGCCGCTGGCTCCGCCACTGCGGTTACGCGGGGCCGATGAGACAATGGTGTGATTGTTCGGCGACTGAAACAGGCCAAAACCGGCCCCGCATAGCATCATGCGCCAGATAATATCTAGGTCCTGCGGCGAGGAGGGGAGCAGTGCTAAGGCAAACAACCCCCATGCCATAATCGCCAGCCCCAGCGCGCCGAGCAATCCGGCGTGAACCTTTTCGATGAGATATCCCGCCAGCGGAGCCATCACCATGGTCGCCAGCGGCCATGGGGTTAACAATAAACCGGTTTCGACTTCACTCCTGCCCATCATTGATTGCAGAAAGAAAGGCAGCGACACCATCGCCAGCATCTGAGCACAGAAGGAACAAATTGAGGTACAGATAGAGAGTGAAAACAGTGGGATCCGCAGCAGGTCAACCGGCAGCAGCGGTACGGGCAGTCTGAGCTGACGGCGGACAAAGAAGAAGCCGATCACTAGCATCGCCACCACTTCGCACAGTACCAGTCGTAAGGATTGCCCCTGAGCAAAGCTGCTGAGGGCGGTGATCAGCAGACCAAAAGTTAAGGCATTCATGATGGCGCTTGGCCAATCGAAGCGTGATGCCTGGCTGCGGACGCCGTTCGGCGGCAGATAACGTATTGCCAGCGCAAAGGCAACAATCCCCAGCGGGACATTGATCAGAAACAGCCATTGCCAGGAAGCGACTGACAAAATCGCCGCAGCAATAGTCGGGCCCGCAGCCGAGGATACCGCCACAATGAACGAGTTGATCCCCATTCCGCGGCCGAGGAAACGCTGCGGGTAAATCAGGCGGATCAGTGCGGTGTTGACGCTCATCAGCGCCGCGCCACCCAGTCCCTGGGCAACGCGGGCCAGCGTCAGCATCTCTAGC
Source organism: Scandinavium lactucae (assembly GCF_033843265.1). Lineage (NCBI taxonomy): Bacteria > Pseudomonadati > Pseudomonadota > Gammaproteobacteria > Enterobacterales > Enterobacteriaceae > Scandinavium > Scandinavium lactucae. Next base: position 78,668 of record NZ_JAWXRD010000027.1, on the reverse strand, counting down.
GAATGCGACAAGGCGCAGATCAGTGAGGTGCAGGTGAACATTACCAGCCCACATTTGTAGATCCGTCGATAGCCGAACATATCGCCAAGAAACGCCAGGGTCAGCAGCGAAATCACGATAGCAATTTGATAAGCGTTAACAATCCAGATTGAGGCGGCGGGGGAGGCGTGTAAATCAGTGGCGATAGTGGGCAGGGCAACGTTGGCAATGGCACCGTCGAGCACCGCCATCGAAATGCCAAGCACGATGGTCAGAATGGCACCATAGCGTTGCGGCAATGGCAGACCATCAGGAGCTGTTTTTTCCATGTTAAAAATACGTCTTAATTGAAATCATTATGCAGGTAATTATTTTAGCATTGATTATTCGGCAGCAGCTCGCAGATTTGTAACGAAGTCGTATAAGAGTGATTGCGGCGGGAGGCGTGCGAAATTATAATAAAAACCAGTTCTGAATTTTATAAAACAGTCGCGATGAGGTGATAAATGGCAGTTGCAGATTTGGATAAACAGCCAGATTCTGTCTCTTCGGTATTGAAGGTTTTTGGCATTCTGCAGGCGCTCGGCGAAGAGCGTGAGATAGGGATCACCGAGTTATCACAGCGCGTGATGATGTCTAAAAGCACGGTTTATCGCTTTTTACAGACGATGAAATCATTGGGCTACGTGGCGCAGGAAGGTGAGTCAGAGAAATACTCGCTGACCTTAAAACTGTTCGAACTGGGTGCCCGCTCACTGCAAAACGTCGATCTCATCCGTAGCGCAGATATTCAGATGCGTGAACTCTCTCGCCTCACGAAAGAGACCATTCACCTTGGGGCTCTGGACGAAGACAGCATTGTCTACATCCATAAAATTGACTCGATGTATAACCTGCGCATGTACTCGCGCATTGGCCGTCGTAATCCGCTGTACAGCACCGCGATTGGTAAAGTGCTGCTGGCGTGGCGTGACCGCGAGGAAGTGAAGCAGATCCTCGAACATGTGGAGTACAAACGCAGTACTGAGCGGACTATCGCCGACACCGAAGAGTTACTCCCGTTGTTGGATCGGGTGCGTGAGCAGGGTTACGGTGAGGATAACGAAGAGCAGGAAGAAGGGCTGCGCTGTATTGGCGTTCCGGTGTTTGATCGTTTCGGCGTGGTTATTGCCGGGCTGAGCATCTCCTTCCCGACGCTGCGTTTCTCCGAAGAGCGCCTGCATGAGTACGTCAGCATGTTGCATACCGCGGCGCGCAAAATCTCAGAGCAAATGGGCTACAACGACTATCCTTTCTGAGAATGACAGCTATAAAAAAACGCCGCATTAAGCGGCGTTTTTTGTTTATGGTGACCGATTATCCGTTATCGACGACCGTTTTGCTTTTGCGCAGCAGTGGGCAATCGGTCAGGCCGATGATACCGCTGTCAGAATGCACGTACTGGGCCGTGCTGGTGCCGTTTGCAGTCAAATACTTACACTGTAATCCCAATCCACCCACGTTCTCATGGCTACCTATCAGTATGCCATAGCCGGATAACAGCAGGGCAATCCAGGCGATTGCCAGTACAATAATTGTACGAATAGTAAAACGCATCATATGCCTCGTTCTTGTTGCTTCCTGTGGACCAGATTAAAGTGTTCACGCTTTGAAACAAGTCGATGATTCTTAAAATGAACCAACTCTATTACAGTTAGCCGCGGTTTAAGGTTAGCGTGCTAACCTGTCTACAAATATGAAACCCGGAGAGTGGAGTGAAAAAGTTACGCTGGACCATTCTGGTCGTTATCCTCCTGATTGCCTTTCTTTTACTGTGGACTCAGATGATTAACGTGCTGTGCGATCAGGATGTGCAGTTCTTTAGCGGTATTTGCACCATCAATAAATTCATTCCCTGGTAAGTTTTTTATAGCAGGTAATTTCCTTCCTCGGGGCGGCGAGTGGTAGAATGTTGGCTCCAATTTGAGGTGGTGAAATGGTTGATTTAATGAATTCCGGAATGTTGAATTTGGCCTCCCTGGCAGTGTCTTTGCTGGTTCTGGTCATTGGACTGGTGCTGTGGTTTTTCGTAAACCGTGCCAGTTCCCGAGCGAACGAACAGATAGAACTTCTGGAAGCCCTGCTGGATCAGCAGAAACGTCAAAACGCATTGCTGCGTCGTCTTTGCGAAGCAAATGAACCGGAGAAACAAGAGCCGGTGAAATCTGCAGAGCTTCCTCAGACGCAGGAAGGCGATGATGACTTTATCCGTCTGGTGGCGGAACGCTGATACGCTTCCCGGTGGGCAGATACACTGACTGCCGGGATGTTGAACACAGTATTACTTTGCTATAATCCTTTATTATGTTTTATCACCAAACGGTCTTAATCCCTTCTTGCTATATCTCGTTATCACACTCAACGATTTTTAATTCTTTTACCGATTCCTTTAACGTTGGCTTAAAAAAAGGCAGCGAAACGTTTTCATTGCTTCATAATGAAGCAGTGTCATCAAACTTTCATTATTATGGTGCATTATCAATAATATTTAAGTTGGATAATTAGGCTGCGCAATATCCGTTTAATAGGGCAAATCTGAAGCATATTTATGCAGAAAATTGTCTAACTTTAGAAAAATCGTGCGTTTGTTCGGTCGTTGTCTGGCAGAAGCGAAGCCGTTGAGCTAGGGTTAAAAAGTCGTATAAAACGCAGCCTGGCGGGTAAGGTGTTTCAATACCCACCCACAGAGCGTGTCGTTGTACGGGCGCATAATTGTGCAGACGATCAACACTTTGTTTCTGGAATTGTGCGACCGATCGAGACACGTTTAAAAATGGCTTGCCATTATTTACGTTGTATGTGATAACACGGTTTGGGTTAAACGAGGTACAGTTCTGTCTATGTGTGGCATTTTCAGTAAAGAAGTTCTGAGTAAACACGTTGTCGTTGAATACCGCTTCTCTGCCGAACCTTATATTAGTGCCTCATGCAGTAATGTCTCAGTTTTAGCTATGTAAGTGCCCCATGGGCGAAGAAAACACTCTAAGGAATTTTGCAAATGGCAAAGATTAAAGGTCAAGTTAAGTGGTTCAACGAGTCTAAAGGTTTTGGTTTCATTACTCCTGCAGACGGCAGCAAAGATGTATTCGTACACTTCTCTGCAATCCAGGGTAACGGCTTCAAAACTCTGGCTGAAGGCCAGAACGTTGAGTTCGAAATTCAGGACGGCCAGAAAGGCCCAGCAGCAGTTAACGTAACTGCTATCTGATTCGGATTACGAATCCACTGATCTCATTCGAAATCAGCCATAAAGCCTCGCTCTAAGCGGGGCTTTTTACGTTTATGACGAGATGTGTCCACTTTCCCTCCTCAGTCGCGCTTTGTTGCAAAACCACAACTTTATTAGCATTCTTTAGCGATCATCCCGGCTCCTTTTCACGTTAAATCATTGGGTTGTGAACTATAACCGGGAGCCGGAGTGCAAAACCATCGCCGTCACTTTACCCCAGTCCGTTTTGGCCTGGTGTGTTTGGGTATTTGTTGTTGTCTGGGGTTGCTGTTGGCCCGCGTCGGCTGGCTGCAAATCATTTCGCCAGATAATCTGGTAAAACAAGAAGATATGCGCTCTTTGCGCGAAGAACCGATCGCCGTTCCGCGCGGAATGATCACGGACAGAGAAGGGCGTCCGTTAGCCGTTAGTGTGCCGGTTAGCGCCATTTGGGTTGACCCACAGACGCTGTTATCAAAAGGCGGTGTGGGGTATAACGCCCGCTGGCAGGCATTTGCCAACGCATTGCATACCACGCTGGCGGAGTTGACTGCCCGTATTACTCAGCATCCGCATTCCCGCTTTCTGTATCTGGCCCGCCAGGTCGATCCGCAGCAGGCCGCGTGGATCGATAAACTGCATCTTCCAGGCATTAATCTTCGCGATGAGTCGCGCCGCTTTTATCCTTCCGGACACGTAGCAGCTAACCTGATTGGTTTCACCAATATTGATGATCAGGGCATTGAAGGTGTGGAGAAAAGCTTTAACTCCCAACTGCAGGGCAAGCCTGGGCTGCGGCTGGTGCGCAAAGACAGACACGGGAATGTGATTGAAAACCTGACCGAACAGGCTGCGGTGCCTGCGCATACGTTGCAGCTCAGTATCGATGAGCGCCTGCAAACGGTTACCGAGGATGCGCTGGATAATGCCGTACGCTGGAACAAAGCTGAATCTGGTGCGTCGGTGCTGATCAAAATCGATACCGGCGAAGTTTTGGCGATGGCCAGCTACCCGGATTTCAACCCTAACAACCGTGATAACGCCACGCTGGACGATTTCCGTAATCGTGCCATTAGCGATACTTTTGAACCCGGCTCCACGGTGAAACCCCTGGTGGTGATGACCGCCTTGCAGCAGGGGATCGTCCAGCCTGACAGCGTGGTGGATACCCATCCGTACACGGTCGACGGGCACCGTATTCGTGATGTCGGCTTTTACCCTGAGCTGAGTCTCACCGGTATCCTGCAGAAATCCAGCGACACCGGCGTGTCGCATCTTTCACTCGCTATGCCAATCCAGCGACTGTTGGACACCTATAAAGGTTTCGGCTTCGGTCAACCGACCGGGCTCGGCCTCACCGGTGAAAGCCAGGGCCTGATGCCGCAGCGTCGATTCTGGGGACAGCTCGATCGCGCCACTTTCTCGTTCGGCTACGGCTTAATGGTAACGCCGTTGCAGTTGGCGCATGTGTACGCCACTATCGGTGGGTTCGGGATTTCGCGCCCACTCTCTATCACCCGGATTGACCCGCCGGTGATGGGGCATCGCGTGATGTCTGATAAAATTGTTCATCAGGTCGAACATATGATGGAAAGCGTCGCGTTGCCGGGCGGGGGCGGGATCAAGGCCGCAGTAAATGATTATCGCGTAGCGGTAAAAACCGGCACCGCGAAAAAGATTGGGCCTGACGGGAAGTATATTGATAAGTACATCGCCTATACGGCAGGTGTGGCTCCAGCCAGTAATCCGAAATACGCGCTGGTAGTGGTGATTAACGATCCGGAGAATGGCAAATACTACGGCGGGGCCGTGGCCGCCCCGGTCTTCAGCCAGATAATGGGCGATGTCCTGCGGCTGGAGAATGTGATGCCGGACGGTATTGCCCCGGGTTCGGAGAACCTCATCGTCATGGATCATAACGACGCACTCTCTCCCTCTCTGTAATTCATTCACCTGAAGGGCGAATAGCGTTACACTTTCGCCCTTTCAATGATATCGGAGTCCTCATGTCCTGGAGTTGTCCTCTTTGTCACGCGCCGCTTGAGCGCCACAACAACAGCTATATTTGCCCCCAGCGCCATCAGTTTGATCTGGCGAAAGAGGGGTATATCAATCTGTTGCCGGTGCAGCACAAGCGTTCGCGCGATCCGGGTGACAGCGCAGAGATGATGCAGGCCCGACGGGCCTTTCTTGATGCAGGCCATTATCAGCCGCTGCGCGAGGCGATTGCGGACATCCTCACTCACGCCGCGCCGCATAACGTGCTCGATATTGGCTGTGGAGAAGGCTATTACACCCACGCCTTTGCGGATATTGCTGGACACACCTGGGGCCTGGACGTCTCAAAAGTCGCGGTTCGCTATGGTGCTAAACGTTATTCTCAGGTCGAGTTCTGCGTGGCCTCCAGCCAGCGTCTGCCATTCAGCGATGGCTGTATGGATGCAGTGGTACGCATTTACGCGCCATGTAATCCGCAGGAGCTGGAAAGAGTGGTCAAGCCGGGTGGGCTGGTGATCACCGCCACGCCTGGGCCGCGTCATTTGATGGAGCTGAAAGGGCTGATTTATGATGAAATTCGCCTGCATGAGGCGAACAGCGAAACGCTGCCGGGATTCGAGAAGGTGAGTCAGCAACAGTTAGCGTATCCGATGACATTAACCGGCGGGGAAGCTGTCGCGTTGTTACAAATGACGCCGTTTGCCTGGCGTGCAAAACCGGAAGTATGGGAAAAACTGGCAGGACTGGAGAAATTTGACTGCCAGACTGATTTTCTTATCCAGGTCTGGCAGAGAAACGCTTAACCGGCGAAGTGGCTCCAGAGGATCTGTACGCCAATCCCTATCAGCACAATCCCGCCGAGGATCTCGGCGCGTTTGCCCAGCAATGGGCCAATAAAGCGGCCGACCATCATTCCGATGGTGGTCATCACCAGCGTCGCACAGCCAATCGCCAGCGCGGTATAGACAATATTGACCTGTAAGAACGCCAGGCCCACACCGACGGCCATCGCATCGAGGCTGGTCGCAATCGCAGTGGTGACCAGCAGCCAAAAACCGTGGCGGCTTGGGGCTTTTTCTTCTTCATCCTCACTCCCGCGCCAACCTTCAATCAGCATTCGTCCACCGAGGAATACCAGCAGCACGAATGCAATCCAGTGGTTCCATTCGAGCACGAACTGACTGGCGAGCATGCCCAGGCCCCAGCCGATAAGCGGCGTGATCGCTTCGACGCAGCCAAAGATAAGACCGGTGCGCAGTGCTTCAGAGAATTTCGGTTTATGAAGAGAAGCCCCTTTGCTTATCGAGACGGCAAACGCGTCCATCGACATACCAAAGGCGAGTAGGATAGTGGCTGAGAGATTCATCGCTTGTCCTGACCGGGGAAATATCCATATGACATACCACTGCCCCCAGTAAACATATGCCAGCTCAGGCATATAGCAGTGATATGTCTATGGTCTCGCCTGCTCACCATGCTGATGAACCGTACGTGCCACGTTTTGCAACGAGTATGTTGACACGTACATTTCCGGGAAAGGAAATCGGCTACTCCCCAACGACGGGCGGAACCTTAACATAATTTGAGAAAATAAAACAATAACAAAAATCCATTATATCAATGACTAATTGATAACGATTTTCATTTAAAAAATATCGTAATGGAAACGTTAATAAATATGAAGGGAAAATCAGGGAGATATAGCCATGGCTATAAAGTTATTCGTACAAAATAACTTCACTCATAGCCATGGCTATATTTGTAACTCATTGAGAAGAAGACAGAAGTTTGTAGATGCGTTCAAGATCGTCGATATTTCGTACGCGCACAAGTAAACGCCGATGTTCTAATTGCATCACCAGTACGCCGTCCTCAGATAAATTCATCTGTTTAATCCGGGTATAGGCAATCCATACGTTAGCGAAGTAGAAACCTTGTTGTTTAAAAATAATTTTCGGCGTACGGATCCAGAACAGATATAACCCCATTAATGCCAGCGCACATAATAACCATGTGGTTATTAATTGGCCGTTGGCATTAACGTTTTGATAAATAAGAATCGCCACCAGACCGACGAAGATTATCCCATCAACGCGTCCACGGCGGAGCAGGGGGATAGCGAGCAGCACGGGGCCCTTCAGGTGCGGCATGATGAATTGATCGTAAATGGCGTAGGCCAGTAACGCTACGATAAACAGAACAAGCACCCAATCCGTGATAGTCATTACACCTCCAGAAATAAAAACCGGGGGCAAGCCCCCGGCGTTTCACTGTTTATAATCGAGCAATTACAGGCCCAGCAGGCCAACCGCATAACCTGCGATACCGATGACGAAGAAGCCAACGATGATCCACAGTGGGTTGACTTTCTTACGCAACAGCCACATACAGGCGAAGGTCAGCAGCAGAGGCACCAGGCCCGGCATCAGCTGGTCAAGGATAGTCTGCACGGTGGTCACGTGAACCTGTCCGTCGGAACCGGTGATTTTCGACACCACCAACGGAATATTTACGTGCGTCCACTTGTTAACCAAGGCCCCCATGACAAACAGGCCGAGAATTGACGCCCCCTCTGTCAGTTTTTGCAGGAAGCCGCCGCCCATATCCTTAACGATGTCCACGCCTTTACGGTAGCCATAAGCTACGCCGTAATAACGGGTTGCCAGACGTACCGCGTTGAACAGGATGAAGAACAGCAGAGGACCCAACAGGCTGCCGCTCATCGCGATACCAGCCCCGAGTGCCGCAAATACCGGACGGACAGTACCCCAGAAAATGGGGTCACCGACACCGGCCAGCGGACCCATCAGACCGACTTTGATACCGTTGATGGCACCATCGTCAATCTCTGCGCCGTTAGCACGCTGCTCTTCCATCGCCAGCGTAACCCCGAGTACCGGTGCCGCAACATACGGATGGGTGTTGAAAAATTCCAGGTGACGCTTAATTGCCTGACGACGCGCGTCGTTGTTTTCCGGGTACAGACGACGGATTGCCGGCACCATGGAGAAGCAGAAGCCCAGCGCCTGCATACGTTCGAAGTTCCATGAACCCTGGAACAGGTTAGAACGAAGGAATACGGCGCGGATGTCGCTCTGAGTGAGTTTTTTCTCTGGAGTCGCTTTTGTGATATCAACCATTTCGCTCACCTGTTAGTCCAGTTGGTTATCGAGATCGTTGTTAGCAGCCTGTACCTGGCCACCCGCAACACGATTATATTTCGGGCTCAGCTGGATATACAGAATTGCCATAACTGCACCAATCACACCCAGAGCAACCAGGTTGAAGTTGGTGAATGCCGCGGTAACGAAGCCGAGATAGAAGAACGGCATCAGGTAGCCAGCACGCATCATGTTGATAACCATCGCGTAACCAACCACTACGATCATGCCACCTGCGATGTTCAGACCGCCGGTAACCACTTCAGGGATAGCGTTCAGCATGCTCTGTACTTCACTGGTGCCTACAGAGATAGCCACGATAACCGCCGGGATAGCGATACGCATTGCTTGCAGGAACAGGGAAGAAACGTGGAGCCAGGACAGCGCCGTCAGGTTACCGGTGTCTGCCGCCTTATCCGCCGCGTGCTGGAAGGCAACGGTGATGGTACGAACGATGATGGTCAGAACCTGGCCTGCCGCCGCCAGCGGGATAGCCAGCGCGATACCGGCACCGATGCTCTGGTGGCCTGCGATAACCAGAACCGTAGAAATGATCGACGCCAGTGCCGCATCCGGTGCAACGGCCGCACCGATGTTCATCCAGCCCAGGGCGATCATTTCCAGGGTACCACCGATGATAATACCGGTTTTCATGTCGCCGAGGACTGCACCAATCAGGGTACAGGCCACCAGCGGACGGTGGAACTGAAATTCATCGAGTACGGATTCCATACCCGCAATACACGCGACGATGAACACCAGCACAATCTGAAGAGTGGTAATCTCCATTGTACTTCTCCTATAACATAAGCCTAAGTGTGAAAATTCAGTGAATCAGCAGGGTGCTTTTATTTACTGACCTTGCTGATCAAATCCATCATTTTCAGTTTCTGGTCGGTAGAAACTTTACGCGCTTCCAGTTCAATACCGCGCGCATTCAGTTTTTTGAACGCTTCGATATCTTTTTCATCAACTGAAATCGCGTTGTTGACCTGAGTTTTGCCCTGACGGAAGGCCATACCACCGATATTCACGGTAGTGATTTTCACTCCTTCGGCAACGATACGTTCAACGTCAGTTGGGTTGGTAAACAGCAGCATCACACGTTCACCGGCATATTGCGGGTTGTTGTAAACGCGGATCATTTTCGCCACATCCACCACGTGAGCGGTCACACCGGGAGGCGCAACCTGTGTCAGCAGCGTTTTGCGCACGGTATCTGCCGCCACTTCGTCACTGACGACGATGATCCGCGTAACGTTGGTTTCCTTGGTCCAGCGCGTCGCGACCTGGCCGTGAATCAGACGGTCATCGATACGTGCGAGGCCGATAACCATGTAGTCATTCGGACCCATTGGTTTTGCCGGAACGTTGGCTTTCGGAGCTGCAGCAGCAACCGGTGCGGGAGCGGCTTTCTCAACCGGCTTCGCTTTCAGCGCTTTCACGCCTTCACGACCGGTTTCTACAGCCAGTGCGACCAGTTCGTCAAAGCTTGGGTTGTCATCACGCGCCATCAGCGTTTCGACCAGCATCGGGATATTCACCCCAGCAATGACTTCATAATGCTCTTTATCGACGACAATGCGACTGGCAGCGTTGAAAGGGCTACCACCCCATGTATCGACGAGAAATAGCACCCCGTTACTGGTGTCGAGATTTGCCAGTTGTGCGTTGTACTTCTCGATGAGTGTTTCTGCATTCTCGCCTGGCACGAAATCGATCCAGCCGACGTTTTCCTGCTCGCCCAACAGCATCTCTGCTGTTTTCAGCAGCTGTTCTGCAGCCCAACCATGTGTGCCTATTACAATAGCAATCGTCACTTGCTACCTCCTTTTATTATCGTTACGACAAAACCACTGCCGTTTGATGAACCGTCGACTTTCACCGAATCGATTCAGATAGGGGTTAGAGTTAGAAATCTAATAACTTCCGTGAATTATTTTAGATAGTGAAAAAATAATTAATGTGATGAAGATCCGTAATTTACTCATCCATAGACAATAATTTTGGAGCGCAAAAAATCAGCTAAAAAATGCAAAGAGACGTAAATTTTTTCCCGAAACTGGCGTCTCTCTGATATGTTTACATCCCGTTTAATTACTCAGGAGTATAGGGCATAGCCCAAGTATGGATCGTCACCGACGTCAGTTAATCCTCAGGCAATCTGCTGCCACTTCTTCCCCACTTATTTATCGCCCCGAGATAGTCTCGCCCGTCTTTGACAGCGCGATGACAACGACTGCGCTTTGCAGGAGCTACGCATGGAACTGTTAATGGATCCGTCTATCTGGGTCGGCCTGCTCACGCTGGTTGTTCTGGAAATCGTACTCGGTATTGATAACCTGGTGTTCATCGCGATCCTTGCCGACAAACTGCCGCCAAAGCAGCGTGATAAAGCCCGTCTGATTGGTCTCTCATTGGCGCTGGTTATGCGTCTGGGGCTACTGTCGGTTATCTCGTGGATGGTGACCCTGACCCAACCGCTGTTCAGCGTCTGGGACTATGCGTTCTCCGGGCGCGACCTGATCATGCTACTCGGGGGTATTTTCCTGTTGTTCAAAGCCACTACAGAGCTGCATGAACGGCTGGAAAACCGCCAACATGACGAAGGGCATGGGAAGGGCTACGCCAGTTTCTGGGTCGTGGTGCTGCAAATTGTGGTGCTGGATGCGGTGTTCTCCCTCGATGCGGTGATTACCGCGGTGGGGATGGTGAACCATTTGCCGGTCATGATGGCGGCGGTGGTGATTGCAATGGCGGTCATGTTGCTGGCTTCAAAGCCGCTGACTCGCTTCGTCAACCAGCATCCGACGGTGGTAGTGCTGTGTCTGAGCTTCCTGCTGATGATTGGTCTGAGCCTCGTCGCAGAAGGGTTTGGCTTCCATATTCCCAAAGGCTACCTGTACGCCGCGATTGGCTTCTCGATTATCATCGAGCTGTTTAACCAGATTGCCCGTCGTAACTTTATTCGTCATCAATCCAACGTGCCGCTGCGAGCGCGCACCGCTGATGCCATCCTGCGTCTGATGGGCGGTCGTAAGCAGACGGTGGTTCAGCATGATACGGAAAATCCGGTGCCAGTTCCGGTGCCGGAAGGCGCGTTTGCCGACGAAGAACGATACATGATCAACGGCGTGTTGACCCTGGCGTCACGTTCCCTGCGCAGCATCATGACTCCTCGCGGTGAAATTAGCTGGGTGGATGTGAACCTCAGCGTGGATGAAATTCGCCAGCAGCTACTCTCGTCGCCGCACAGCCTGTTCCCGGTGTGCCGTGGCGAACTGGATGAGATCATCGGTATCGTGCGTGCCAAAGAGATGCTGGTGGCGCTGGAGGCGGGTGAAGACGTTGCCGCGATGGCCTCAGCAACGCCTGCGATTGTGGTGCCGGAAACGCTGGATCCCATTAACCTGCTCGGGGTGCTGCGTCGTGCCCGAGGCAGCTTCGTCATCGTGACCAACGAGTTTGGCATGGTGCAGGGCCTGGTTACGCCACTGGACGTGCTCGAAGCGATAGCCGGTGAATTCCCCGATGCGGACGAAACCCCGGAAATCATTGCTGATGGTGATGGCTGGCTGGTGAAAGGATCGACTGACCTGCACGCGTTACAGCAGGCGCTGGGGCTGGAACATCTGCTGGGCGATGATGAGGATGATATCGCCACGGTGGCGGGCCTGGCGATTGCCGTCAACGGCCATATCCCACGGGCGGGTGATGTCTTACATGTGCCGCCGCTGGAGATAACCATTGTTGAGGCGAACCCGTATCGGGTAGACCTGGTTCGGGTCGTGAAACAAGCATCGCCTCACGACGAAGACGAGTAATTCCTCACAGAATAACGGGCACCACACGCCCGTTATGTTCTTTTGGCGGGAGGGATCCTCCCGCCAGCCAGCGCGGAAATTCTGCCAACGGCATCGGTTTTGCGTACAAATATCCCTGTAATACTGGTACACCATGCCGCCGCAGATAATGCGCCTGCTGCGGCGTTTCCACGCCTTCGGCGATCAGTTCAATATTCAACCGTTGCCCGAGGGCAATAATAATGTCCGTCACCGTCGAGTTCACCGCATCGGTACCGATGGCATTGGTGAAGGATTTATCAATTTTGAGGATATCCGGATGAAGTTGTTCCAGCCAGGAGAGGGCGCTGTTCCCGGTGCCGAAATCGTCAATTGCCAGCCGCACGCCCTTGCGGTGCAGTTCGCGCACCAGCGGATAATCCACGCCCTGCAAATCATCGCGTTCGGTAATTTCCAGCACTAACTGCTGCTGCGGACGCGCAGCAAACCAGTACTGACTCACATCCCGTAGTAGCACGCCGTGTAAAAAGTGACTCGATGCGACGTTGATACTGATATGAAACTGCGGGTTGGGTGGAAAATAGCCAATCTGGCGCACCGTTTCGGAGAGTACGTAGCGAGTCAGGGGCGCAATAAAGTTTTCGCGCTCGGCGACGGGGATAAAAACGTCCGGGGAAATTCTGCCGAGCCGTGGATTGTTCCAGCGCAACAGAATTTCGACACCGCAACACTGCCCGGTGCGGGTATCAAGCTGCGGCTGGCAGTAAAGTTCGAACTCACGGCGTTCAATGCCGAGAGCAATTTCTCGGGTAAAACTCATTCGCCCGGCGGTGGCAATCCACGCCACTGCGCTCAGCAGCAGTGCCAGGATCACCGCCAGGGGGGCCTGCGCTGGCAATTCCTCAAGTGCCAGCATCGCGGCTCCAGGCGTCGTCACGCTGATGCTGAAAGGAAAAAGCATCGACCGCCGGGTCTCCACGTCTTCATCCCCAGTCAGCTGAAGCGTATCGCTAATGCCTTGCGACTCGCTGTAAAATCGATTTCCGACTGAGACAATCACCCGCTCGATCTGCGGTTTCTGTGGCTCAAGCAGCAGCGAACTGAGTAAATGGATATTGATAGTCAGCATCACGCCATCTTCGCCGTCCTGCGAAGCGGGATACCACTGAATCAGGATCGGCGAGCCTTTGATCAATGATTGATCCGTAGAGAGCAAAAGCTGGGGCTGTGGGTCGGGAAGTGAAGGCTGGCGCTGGCGCAGCACCACATCTCTCTCGCCAAACACGCTGGAACAATAAAGTATCCCGGATTTGACCAGCGCAATAGAGCGCAAGGTTTGCAGCGCGGCGGCCTGTTTACGGATGGGAAGATGCACGCGTTCACACGGCTGACCGACAAGACGGGTCAGTTCGTGTTGTTTCCCGGCGAGGGGGAGCAAAATTTTATCGAGGCTTTCAACGGTGTGGCGAGCGTACGCATCAATTTGGTGTTGATTTAAATCGCGCTGTGAAATAAATCGCAGGCCGAAGGTCAGCAGCAAGGTCACCACCGCGACTAACAGGCAGACAATGACGCGCTTACGGCGGTATCCCTTAATCAGATTTTGGGCTGTATGCATGACTGACGCTCACTAGGCGTTCGCCAACCAAATGATTAGCGTCAACAGACCAAGTGTAGTGGGCTGGGGGTAAATTGCGGGGTCAAGATAAAAAAATCGCCCATCTGTCGCAGATGGGCGAGGGCAATTAATCACATTGTACTTTAATGGCCAGACCGCCCCGTGAGGTTTCACGATATTTGGCGTTCATGTCTTTACCGGTTTCGTACATGGTTTCAATCACTTTATCCAGCGAAACGCGGGGTTCGCTGGTGCGGCGCATCGCCATACGAGCGGAGTTGATCGCTTTCACAGACGCGATGGCGTTACGCTCGATGCACGGCACCTGCACCTGACCCGCGACCGGGTCACACGTCAAGCCCAGGTTATGCTCCATACCGATTTCTGCTGCCACGCAAACCTGTTCCGGGCTTGCGCCCAGCAGTTCAGCCAGACCTGCTGCTGCCATCGAACAGGCCACGCCCACTTCCCCCTGGCAGCCGACTTCTGCACCGGAAATCGACGCATTCATCTTATACAGCGCGCCAATCGCGCCGGAGGCCAGGAAGTAACGGATATAACTTTCTTGCGTAACCGGTTCGATAAAGTGATCGTAATAGGCCAGCACCGCCGGAACGATACCGCAGGCACCGTTGGTTGGAGCGGTAACAACGCGGCCACCGGCGGCGTTTTCTTCGTTAACCGCTAATGCGAACATATTGACCCAGTCAATGACGGTCATCGGGTCGCTGTTGGTTTTGTCCTGACTGACCAGCATCCGGCGCAGCGCAGCGGCACGGCGCGGCACGCGCAGTGGGCCCGGCAGTACGCCTTCGGTATTCAGACCGCGATCGATACAGGCGCGCATGGTCTGCCACACGTCGGCAAAATAGTCTTCAATCTCTTTCTTGCTGTGCAGCGCCAGTTCGTTCTGCATCACCATACCAGAGAGTGACAGGCCGGTCTCTTTGCAGTAATCGAGCATTTCTTTTGCCGATTTAAACGGATAGGGGACGGTAACGTCGCCGCTCATATCCTGGCCGAAATGCTCCTCATCGACGATGAAACCGCCGCCGATGGAGTAATAGGTTTTGCTGTAAATGACGTTATCGCCGGCGAAGGCATGGATAGTCATGCCGTTTTCATGCAGTGACAGGTTGTCGCTACGAAAACGCATCCCGTCATCCTGCGGGAAATCAACTTCACGACGACCGTTTGCCAGCAGCAAACGACCACGGGCTTGTACGTCGCGGATAAACGCCGGGATCGCGTCAATATCCACGGTCGCAGGCAAATTGCCCGCCAGACCCATGATGATGGCGATATCGGTGTGGTGGCCCTTACCGGTTAATGACAGTGATCCATACACGTCAACCGCCACGCGGGTCACGTCATCGATCAGTCCCTTTTCGACCAGGTCATCGACGAACTGCTTACCGGCCTTCATCGGGCCGACAGTGTGGGAAGATGAGGGACCGATCCCCACCTTGAACATGTCGAATATACTAATCACGCTAACACTCCTGACAGGGTTACCGGAAAGTTCCGATAACGATGTTAAAACTGCGCATAGTGTAAGAGGGAACACCGCAGGCAGCTTAACTATTCACATGAATTAAACTAATGCTTCACCCCGAATTTACTAATAGCGTGAAGTGCAGCACAGCGCCTTATTCCACAGTATAGCTAAGGCTTAACGCCAATTTGTAAGGCCAGTTCACGAATAATGCCCGCGGTCATTCCCCAGACAAAATAATGCTGATACCAGGAGAGCCACACACGATGCGAATTACCACGGCGGTGAATGTCGAGAGGGTGATAACGTCCGAGTCGCAGGGCTTCGGCGAGCGGCATTTCGAAGACTGCCGCCACTTCTTCCTCACTGGCGTGATAGTGCAAATCGGGCGGAATAATGCCGACCACCGGCGTGACCTGAAACCCGGTGACGCTGTCGACCGGCGGCAGCACGCCGAGAATTTCTACCGAAGAGGGCGGGATAGCCACTTCTTCCTGTGCTTCCCGCAGCGCGGCAGCAATCAGCGACGCATCGCTGCTGTCCACTGCGCCGCCGGGAAACGCCACCTGACCGGCATGTTTGCGCAGCCGGGGCGAGCGTTGGGTTAACAGCAAACCGGGTTCTTCACGACGCACAATCGGGATAAGCACCGCCGCCTGTCGCTGATTGAGCGCCGCGCGCGTTGGCTGTGGGCGTAATAGCTGAAATCGGGCGATAAAATCGTCAAGCTTCATGTCCGGGTGCTGCATCGGTTAAGACTCCAGTTGCTGCAGAATACGATTCACTTTATCAAACGTTTCCTGATATTCCGCCTGCTCGTCGCTGTCGGCCACCACCCCGCCCCCGGCAGAACAGACGATTCTACCTTCTGCCGCGGTCAATGTGCGGATGGTAATGCTGGTGTCCATGTTGCCGCACAGGCTGATATAGCCAATGCTACCGCACCACGCGTTACGCCGATGGGGTTCAAGCTCATCAATGATTTCCATCGCCCTGACTTTCGGCGCACCGGTAATGGAACCGCCGGGGAAGGCGGCGCGCAGTAAATCGGTCGCGTGCAGGCTGGCGGGAAGTTTAGCCGTAATGGTGCTCACCAGATGATGCACCGCCGGGAACGGCTCAACCACGAACAACTCTGGCACGCGAACGCTGCCGGGCACCGCTACGCGGCCAATATCGTTGCGCATCAAATCGACAATCATCAGATTTTCAGCCCGATCCTTTGGTGATGCGCGCAGTTTTTCAGCCTGCTGTCGGTCCTGCTCAGCGTCGGGCAGGCGCGGAAGGGTGCCCTTGATAGGACGGGTCTGGATCTGCTGGTTATCGAGCTGTATAAAGCGCTCCGGTGACAGGCTCAACACTGCGCTTGCGTTAAGCCGAATAAAGGCGCTGAACGGCGCACGATTGGCCTGATTCAGCTGACAAAATGCCTGCCACTCATCGCCGGAATAGTGAGCCTGAAAACGCTGGGCCAGATTGACCTGATAACAGTCGCCGCTGTGCAAATAGGCCTGCACCTGGCGGAATTTCTCGCCGTACTCTTCGCGCGTCATGTTGGAATGCCACGGCGACGTCAGGGCAAAGGGCTGGCGTGATTTTGCCTGCTGCGCGACCAACCAGGCTAAGCGCTGGTGGGGGCAGTCGTGGCTGAGCAAGGACACCTTTTGCAACCGGTGGTCGACTATCAACGCCCAGCGATAAATCCCCACCGCCATATCCGGGACGTGCATATCGGCCTGAGCGTGTTCCGGTAGCGTTTCAAAGCGTCGGCCAAGATCGTAGCCAAACAGACCCAATGCTCCACCCTGAAAAGGGATGTCGGGATGGGTGGCCACGTTAAGACCGCATTTATCCAACTCACGTTTGAGTAATGACAACGGGTCGTCGGTGGAGTCGAAATCGCCCTCTGCACAGCAGATTCGCGTGGTAATACCCTTGGTTTCCACAGTAACGACCGGGTCGGCAACCAGGATATCAAAGCGATTATGCGGGTGTTCGGCAAAGCCAGAGTGCAGCAGCATCGCCCAGGGGGCGGTGGAAAGGGGGGCAAAATAGTGTTCAGCGGCGTCGGCGCGCCAGGGCAGCGAAATCACAGCAGGGGACAACATCGACCTCAATCTGTCTGTTGCCGCCCGCTGGCTAATGTGCAGGCGGCGTGAAATAATAAGCGCCAACAATGTAGCAGGAGTTCACCATGATTTCAGGTTTACCTTCACTTAGCCACGACCAACAGCAAAAAGCGGTAGAACGCATTCAGGAACTGATGACCCAGGGCTTGAGTAGTGGCGAGGCGATTCAGTTGGTCGCCAAAGAGATCCGCGCCAGCCACACTGGTGAAATGATCGTAGCGCGTTTTGAAGATGAGGATGAAGAAGAGTAAACCCGCAGGTTTTACACCGCAGCGACAATCTTAATTTCAACCTTATACTGCGGCTTCATCAAACCGGCCTGCACGGTGCAACGCACCGGCGCATGTCCGGCAACTACCCACGCATCCCAGGCTTTATTCATCGCAGCAAAATCTGCTTTATCGGCGAGAAAAATCGTGGCATCGAGGATGCGGGATTTATCGCTGCCCTGTTTTTCCAGAATCGCATCAATCTGCGCCAGGGTGTTCGCCGTCTGCTCAAACGCATCGGCATCCAGATTTTCCGGTACGCCGGTGTAGTAGAGGGTCTGGTTGTGGATCACGACATCAGACCAGCGAGCTTCGGCATCAATACGGACAATAGTCATCTTAGTTTCCTTATTTAACTCCATTTTAGTCGGCAAGAGTGCCACATTGTCGACGGCCCGTCATCAGTTTGGCTGGTACAACGTCCCCCGCACTGACATAATTACTGTCCAGATTTACAGGGGGTAGTGTGACGGACGATTTTGCAACAGACGGGCAATTAGCCCAGGCGATACCCGGGTTCAAACCCCGCGAACCGCAGCGTCACATGGCGCACGCGGTGGCGAAAGCCATCGAGGAAACGCGGCCACTGGTGGTGGAAGCGGGAACCGGTACGGGCAAAACGTACGCCTACCTCGCTCCTGCGCTGCGGGCGAAGAAAAAGGTCATCATCTCTACGGGGTCAAAAGCGTTACAAGATCAGCTTTATAGCCGTGATCTGCCAACTGTCGCCACCGCGCTGAAATTCACCGGTAGGCTGGCACTGCTCAAGGGCCGCTCCAACTACCTTTGCCTTGAGCGTCTCGAACAGCAGGCGCTTGCCGGAGGCGACCTGCCGGTCCAGACACTCAGCGACGTTATCATTTTGCGCAGCTGGGCCAATCAGACCACCGACGGCGATATCAGCACCTGTGTAAGCGTGGCAGAAGATTCCCAAGCCTGGCCGCTGGTCACCAGCACCAATGACAACTGTCTCGGCAGCGATTGCCCGCTGTACAAAGATTGCTTCGTGGTCAAGGCGCGTAAAAAAGCGATGGATGCCGATGTGGTGGTGGTCAACCATCACCTGTTTCTCGCCGACATGGTGGTGAAAGAGGGCGGTTTCGGGGAGTTAATCCCGGAAGCAGAAGTGATGATTTTTGATGAAGCCCATCAACTCCCCGATATCGCCAGCCAGTATTTCGGCCAGTCGCTCTCCAGCCGTCAATTACTCGATATGGCGAAAGACATCACCATCGCCTATCGCACCGAATTGAAGGACACCCAGCAGTTACAGAAATGCGCTGACCGACTGGCGCAAGCGACGCAGGATTTCCGCTTGCAGCTTGGCGAGCCGGGCTATCGTGGCAACCTGCGCGAACTGCTGGCCGACAGCGGCATTCAGCGGGCGCTGTTGTTGCTCGATGATGCACTGGAGTTGTGTTACGACGTGGCGAAACTCTCACTTGGCCGTTCGGCCTTGCTGGACGCGGCATTTGAACGCGCAACCTTATACCGCGCGCGTCTCAAGCGTCTGAAAGAGATTAATCAGCCGGGGTTCAGCTACTGGTATGAATGCACCTCGCGTAACTTTACCCTCGCGCTAACTCCGCTCACAGTGGCCGATAAATTCAAAGAAGTGATGGCGCAGAAAAAGGGCAGCTGGATTTTTACCTCCGCGACGCTGTCGGTGAATGACGATTTGCACCACTTTACCGAGCGGTTGGGCATCAGTGAGGCGGAATCGCTGCTGTTGCCGAGCCCGTTTGATTACGCTACACAGGCGCTATTGTGTGTGCCGCGTAATCTGCCGCTGCCCAACCAGCCGGGCGGGGCGCGTCAGCTGGCGACGATGCTGCGCCCGATGATTGAAGCCAATAATGGCCGCTGTTTTATGCTCTGCACCTCGCACGCGATGATGCGTGACCTGGCGGAACAGTTCCGTGCAATGCTCGACCTGCCGGTGCTGTTACAGGGCGAAACCAGCAAAGGTCAGCTGTTGCAGCAGTTCGTCAGCGCCGGGAATGCGTTGTTGGTGGCGACCAGCAGTTTCTGGGAAGGGGTGGACGTGCGCGGGGATGCGCTATCCCTGGTTATCATCGACAAACTGCCATTCACTTCGCCGGAAGATCCGCTCCTGAAAGCGCGCATGGAAGATTGCCGACTGCGCGGGGGCGATCCCTTTGATGACGTCCAGCTCCCGGATGCGGTTATCACCCTCAAGCAAGGCGTGGGTCGATTGATCCGCGACGTTGACGATCGCGGCGTGCTGGTGATTTGCGATAACCGACTGGTGATGCGTCCGTACGGCGCGGTGTTCTTATCAAGCCTGCCGCCGACCCCGCGCACCCGTGATATCAGCCGGGCCGTGCGTTTCCTTGCCCGTCTCGAAGTGGGTAATTCAGGGTGAACTGTGTTAATATGCGCGCCATTTTGTTGACCCGCTATTGCGAGAGCGCGACATCCTATGCGAATTCTGGCTATTGATACCGCCACAGAAGCCTGTTCTGCGGCTATGTGGAATGACGGTGCCACCACGGCTCACTTCGAGCTTTGTCCCCGCGAACACACCCAACGTATTCTGCCCCTGGTGCAGGATATCCTTACCGAAACGGGCATCACGCTGACGGAACTCGACGCGCTGGCCTTTGGCCGTGGGCCGGGCAGCTTTACCGGCGTGCGTATCGGGATTGGTATTGCGCAGGGCCTGGCGCTGGGCGCAGATCTGCCGATGATTGGCGTGTCGACCCTGGCGACCATGGCGCAGGGCGCATGGCGTAAAACCGGCGCGACGCGCGTGCTGGCAGCCATTGATGCGCGGATGGGAGAAGTCTATTGGGCTGAATACCAGCGTGATGAGCAGGGCATTTGGCACGGTGAAGAAACGGAAGCGGTGCTGAAGCCTGAGGCCGTTACTGCCCGGTTGCAGCAGCTCGATGGCGAATGGGCAACCGTTGGCACCGGCTGGGCTGCCTGGCCAGACATGGCCCATGACACACCCGTCACGTTGGTCGACGGTGAGATGCTGCTGCCTGCGGCGGAAGATATGCTGCCCCTGGCCTGCCAGCTGTTGGCTGACCACAAAACCGTTGCCGTCGAACACGCCGAACCCGTTTATTTACGTAACAACGTGGCATGGAAGAAACTTCCGGGCCGGGAATGAATCTTAGTTAATATAACTGAGAATAAAGGAGTTACATCATGGTGAGTCGCAAACAGGTAGTGCGTGGCTTATTGGCTGGAATGGTCATTGCCGTCCTGAGTGGATGCGTCACCGTCCCGGATGCCATCAAAGGCACCAGCCCAACGCCGCAGCAGGATCTAGTTCGGGTCATGTCTGCTCCACAACTGTATGTCGGTCAGGAAGCCCGCTTTGGCGGGAAAGTGGTGAACGTCCTCAACGTTCAGGGTAAAACCCGGCTGGAAATTGCCACCGTGCCGCTGGATGACGGTGCCCGCCCGACGCTCGGCGAACCGTCCCGCGGTCGGGTGTACGCTGACGTGAATGGCTTCCTCGATCCGGTTGATTTTCGTAATCAGCTGGTCACCGTGGTCGGGCCGATTACCGGTACTGCGAAAGGCAAAATTGGCGACACGGCTTACACCTATCTGGTGATGCAGGCCAATGGTTATAAGCGCTGGCGGGTAGTGCAGCAGGTGATGATGCCGCCGGAACCGATTGACCCGTATTGGGGTTGGGCAGGGCCACGCCCTTGGCGTTATGGCTACGGCTATGGCGGCTGGTATAACCCTGGCCCGGCACAGGTGCAGACTATCGTTACCGAATAATGTCATCTTTTACATCATTTAAGAGACAGCGGCTGGTCCGCTGTTTCTTTTTTTCGGGATGGAGTCCCGAGAGTCATAAAAATAAATAGTGACGCGCTTCGCAACCTTAAATTCGTATAATTAATAAACTGGTACGATAAGTTAATATGTTGTTAATAACTTGTTTATTGGCAGGGGTTGTGATGACGACGAATTCTCATTTCAGAGGTGATGCATTGAAAAAGGTTTGGCTTAACCGCTATCCCGCCGATGTTCCGGCGGAGATTGATCCTGACCGTTATCAATCCCTGGTAGATCTGTTCGAACAGGCGACAACCCGCTACGCTGACCAGCCTGCGTTTATTAATATGGGCGAAGTGATGACCTTCCGTAAGCTTGAAGAGCGCAGCCGCGCCTTTGCCGCTTACCTTCAGGAAGGCCTGGTCTTGAAAAAAGGCGACCGGGTGGCGCTGATGATGCCCAATCTGCTGCAATATCCGGTGGCGCTGTTTGGTATTTTGCGCGCCGGGATGATTGTGGTAAACGTCAATCCACTGTATACCCCGCGCGAACTGGAACACCAGTTAAACGACAGCGGTGCCAGCGCAATTGTGATTGTCTCCAACTTTGCGCACACCCTTGAAAAAG
Organism: Scandinavium lactucae; assembly: GCF_033843265.1. NCBI lineage: Bacteria > Pseudomonadati > Pseudomonadota > Gammaproteobacteria > Enterobacterales > Enterobacteriaceae > Scandinavium > Scandinavium lactucae. The sequence goes on along the minus strand of NZ_JAWXRD010000027.1, from coordinate 56,577 downwards.
TTGTCGAGAAAACGCAGGTCCGGCATGTGATCCTCACCCGCATGGGCGATCAGCTTTCCACTGCCAAAGGCACGCTGGTTAATTTCGTCGTTAAATACATTAAGCGTCTGGTGCCGAAATATCATCTGCCGGACGCTATCTCATTCCGTAGCGCGTTGCAGCAGGGCTACCGGATGCAGTACATCAAACCGGAAGTTGTCTCCGAAGACCTGGCTTTCCTGCAATACACCGGGGGCACCACGGGCGTAGCCAAAGGCGCGATGCTGACGCACCGCAACATGCTGGCCAACCTGGCACAGGTGCATGCCACCTATGGGCCACTGTTCCAGCCGGGCAGAGAGCTGGTGGTGACCGCACTGCCGCTGTATCACATTTTCGCCCTGACCATGAACTGCCTGCTGTTTATTGAGCTGGGCGGGCAGAACCTGTTGATTACCAACCCGCGCGACATTCCGGGGCTGGTCAAAGAACTGGCCAAATATCCGTTCACCGCCATGACCGGGGTGAACACCTTGTTCAATGCCTTGCTGAACAATAAAGATTTCCAGCAGCTCGATTTCTCCACCATGCGTCTGTCGGCGGGCGGCGGAATGCCGGTTCAGCAGGCGGTGGCCGAGCGTTGGGTCAAACTCACCGGGCGCTATCTCCTCGAAGGCTATGGTCTGACCGAATGCGCGCCGCTGGTCAGCGTCAATCCGCACGATATCGACTATCACAGCGGCAGCATTGGCCTGCCGGTGCCATCAACTGAAGTGAAGCTGGTCGATGATGAGAATAACGAAGTTGCACCGGGTGAGCCGGGCGAGCTGTGCGTCAAAGGCCCACAGGTGATGCTGGGTTACTGGCAGCGCCCGGATGCCACCGACGAAATTATCAAAAACGGCTGGCTGCATACCGGGGATATCGCGGTGATGGACGAAGAGGGCTTCATGCGCATCGTCGATCGCAAAAAGGACATGATTCTGGTCTCCGGGTTTAACGTTTATCCGAACGAAATTGAAGACGTGGTGATGCAGCATTCCGGGGTTCACGAAGTGGCTGCGGTCGGCGTACCGTCGGGCAGCAGCGGCGAAGCGGTAAAAATCTTCGTGGTCAAGAAAGACGCGTCGTTGACCGAGGAAGCACTGATAACCTTCTGTCGTCGTCATCTGACCGGTTACAAGGTGCCGAAGCTGGTTGAGTTCCGTACCGAGTTGCCGAAATCCAATGTCGGAAAGATTTTGCGACGAGAACTACGTGACGAAGCGCGCGCTAAAGTAGACAATAAAGCCTGAACTACGCGTGAGTCGCCTTCAGACGCCGGTTAAGCCGGCGTTTTTTATGGGCGCAAACCATAGAGAATACAGATTGAATTATCAGATGATCACCGAGGACGCTGCGCTGAAAGCCGCCTGTGACCAGGCCCGCAACGTACCTGCCATTGCGCTGGACACCGAATTTGTCCGCACCCGTACCTATTACCCGCAGTTGGGTCTGATTCAGATGTTTGATGGCGAAACGGTGGTGCTGATTGACCCGCTGACCATCACCGACTGGCGGCCTTTCAAAGCGCTGATGCTCGACAAAAATGTCACCAAATATTTGCATGCCGGTAGCGAAGATCTCGAAGTCTTTTTGAATGCCTTTGGCGAATTGCCGGAGCCGCTGATTGACACCCAAATTCTCGCCGCGTTCTGCGGCCGCCCGATGTCCTGGGGCTTTGCGGCGATGGTAGAGGAATACACCGGTATTGCGCTGGATAAAAGTGAATCCCGCACCGACTGGCTGGCTCGTCCGCTGACTGAGCGTCAGTGTGATTACGCGGCGGCTGACGTCTGGTATCTGCTGCCGATCGCCAAAAAGCTGCTGGCGGAAACCGACACCAGCGGTTGGCTGCCTGCGGCGCTCGATGAGTGTCGTCTGATGCAGCAGCGCCGCCAGGAAGTGGTTGATCCGGCGGAAGCCTGGCGTGACATCACCAACGCCTGGCAGCTGCGTACGCGCCAGCTGGCGTGTCTGAAACTGCTGGCCGACTGGCGTCTGCGTAAAGCACGCGAACGCAATATGGCGGTGAATTTCGTGGTGCGGGAAGAGCATCTCTGGAGCGTGGCGCGCTACATGCCTGGCAGCATGGGTGAACTCGATAGCCTGGGCTTGTCCGGGAGTGAAATTCGTTTCCACGGCAAAACGCTGGTGAGTCTGGTTGAGAAAGCCAAAGAATTACCGGAAGAGGCGCTGCCTGAGCCGCTGCTGAACCTGATAGACATGCCGGGCTATCGCACGCTGTTCAAAGAGATTAAAGCGCTGGTGCAGGATGTCAGCAAAGAGAAGGGCGTCAGCGTGGAGCTGATGGCCTCTCGTCGCCAAATTAATCAACTGCTGAACTGGTACTGGCAGCTTAAACCGCAGAGCGGTTTGCCGGAGCTGATTGCGGGCTGGCGCGGTGAGATGATGGGTGAAAGCCTGAAGGCGCTGCTGGCGAAATATCCACGCAGCTAATACGGCAGCACAATAAAAAACCCCGGAATTCCGGGGTTTTTTGTCTTAGCGCATCGTGATTACGACTTCGATTCTTCCGCTTCGGGGAGCGTCACGTTGAGCTCAAGGATGGAGATATCCCCATCTTTTTGCTCCAGCTGAACGGTCACCATTTCGGGATCGATCTGAATGTATTTGCAGATAACTTCAAGAATATCCTTCCTGAGCTGCGGCAAATAATGCGGTTCAGCGTCACTACGACGACGCTCCGCGACGATAATCTGTAAACGTTCTTTCGCGATGTTGGCGGTGTTCTTTTTTCGTGAGAGAAAAAAGTCGAGTAATGCCATAACTTATCCTCCGAACAGGCGTTTGAGGAAACCTTTCTTCTCTTCTTCAATGAAGCGGAAAGGACGTTCTTCTCCCAGTAGACGATCTACCGTGTCGGCGTAGGCTTTGCCCGCGTCCGCTTCGGCATCCAGAATAACCGGCTCACCCTGGTTAGAGGCGCGCAGCACTGACTGATCTTCAGGGATCACGCCAACCAGTTTGATGCGCAGAATTTCCAGCACATCTTCCATGCTAAGCATATCGCCTCTGCTGACGCGGCCCGGGTTGTAGCGGGTCAGCAAAAGATGTTCTTTAATCGGATCTTCACCTTTCTCTGCGCGACGGGATTTCGACGCCAGGATGCCGAGGATACGGTCGGAGTCGCGAACAGAAGAAACTTCCGGGTTGGTGGTGATCACCGCTTCGTCAGCGAAGTACAGTGCCATCAGCGCACCGGTTTCGATCCCGGCCGGGGAGTCACAGACGATGAAGTCGAATTCCATCTTCTTCAGCTCTTCCAGGACTTTCTCAACGCCTTCGTAGGTCAGGGCGTCTTTATCGCGGGTTTGCGATGCGGGGAGAATATAGAGGTTTTCGGTACGTTTATCTTTAATCAGCGCCTGGTTCAGCGTGGCATCGCCCTGAATCACGTTGACGAAATCATAAACCACACGGCGTTCGCAGCCCATGATCAAGTCGAGGTTACGCAGGCCGATATCGAAATCGATTACGACAGTTTTCTTTCCCTTCTGGGCCAAACCTGTAGCGATGGCCGCGCTGGAGGTGGTCTTGCCAACGCCCCCTTTACCCGAAGTCACAACAATAATGCGTGCCATAAAAATTCCTTGTTAAAAAGGGATTAGTTTAACGGTTCAATTGTCAAAGCCGCTTCGTCCAGACGCAGACGGACCGCTTTGCCATAATAATCGGCGGTGATGTTTTCACTCAGCCAGTATTCCCCTGCGATAGACACCAGTTCTGCCGCAAGGTGGGTACAAAATATTTGTGCTTCCCTGTCACCGCTTGCGCCCGCCAGCGCACGTCCACGCATCATGCCATAGATATGAATGTTACCGTCGGCGATAAGTTCAGCGCCGGCACTGACATGACTTGTGACAATCAGATCACAGTTTGGTGCATAAATGCGCTGACCGGAACGAACCGGTGTATCAATCAATCGCGTTTTTGTGACCGGGGTAACAATTGGGGCGGGAGCAGGGGCTTCAACAGGGGTAACTCGCTGAACTTTTTCTTTCCCTTCAGTGAGTAAGGGAATGCCCGCGCGCTCAATCTCGGCTTTTAATTCGGGATTTTTGCAGCCGCTGACGCCCATAATGCGTAAACCGGTCGCACTAATGACTTGTTGAAGCGGTTTCCACTGCGTGATGTCAGCCAGACTGCTGATATTCACAACAACAGGGGCGTGTCGCAGAAAAGCGGGAGCCTGGGCGATTTTGTCTTCTAACGCCTGACGAATAACCTCGGGTTTTGCCTCGTGCAAATGAACCACTGATAACGTGAAGCTACTGCCTTTAAGTTCGATTGGCGTATTTGACATCCTGGCCTTACTCAATTTCAATTTATCGGCCGCACAGCTGCGGTGATATTCCGAAGACTACAGGGCATGTTATAGTCACTAATATAGAGTGGCAAGTCGCCACAGGCTAATTCAGAGTAAAAGTCATGTTTTGTGTGATCTACAAAAGTACCAGGCGCGATCAAACTTACCTTTATGTCGAAAAAAAAGACGATTTCTCCCGCGTTCCGGAAGAATTAATGAAGAGCTTTGGTCAGCCGCAGCTTGCAATGATTCTGCCCCTGGATGGGCGTAAGCAATTGGCCAATGCCTCACTGGATAAGGTCAAACAAGCCTTAACTGAACAAGGCTATTATCTGCAAATGCCGCCTCCACCGGAAAATTTACTCAAGCAACATCTCCAGGAGAGCGGTAAAAAATAACGCAACGACAGGAGCTGGCATGTATCAACATCATAACTGGCAGGGTGCGCTACTGGATTACCCGGTCAGTAAAGTGGTTTGTGTAGGCAGTAATTACGCGAAACATATTCAGGAAATGGGCAGCGCGACGCCGGAAGAACCGGTGCTGTTTATTAAACCTGAAACGGCGCTGTGCGACATTCGCCAGCCGCTGGTGTTACCGGAAGGGCTCGGCGCAGTACATCATGAAGTTGAACTGGCGGTGCTGATTGGCGGTACGTTGCGCCATGCCAGCGAAGAACACGTGCTCAAGGCGATTGCCGGTTATGGTGTAGCGCTGGATCTCACCCTGCGTGAGCTCCAGGGCAAATTGAAGAAAGCCGGGCAGCCGTGGGAAAAAGCAAAAGGGTTTGATAATTCCTGCCCGATTTCTGGTTTCATTCCGGTGAGCGATTTCCAGGGTGACCCGCAAAACACGCCGCTCAGCCTGAAGGTCAATGGCGACGTGCGACAGCTAGGGAATACCGCCGACATGATCCACAAGATTGTGCCGCTGATTGCCTACATGAGCCGATTCTTCACCCTGAAAAGCGGGGACGTTATCCTGACCGGTACGCCGGAGGGCGTAGGCCCGCTGAGCAGCGGCGACGAACTGGACGTTAACTTCAACGGTCATTCTCTCACGACCCGCGTGCTGTAAGCATCGATTGCCGCCCCTGTCGGGCGGCAAAACTTGCATCCCTCTGCCAGACTGGTTATAAGGTGCACCCTGGTTTTCAATGGCGGATATTCCCTATGAGCGACACACCCTTCTGGCAAAGCAAAACTCTCGAACAGATGACCGACGTTGAGTGGGAGTCTTTGTGCGACGGCTGCGGTCAATGCTGCCTGCACAAGCTGATGGATGAAGACAGCGATGAAATCTACTTCACCAACGTTGCCTGTCGCCAGCTGAATATCAAAACCTGCCAGTGCCGCAACTACGAGCGCCGCTTTGAGTATGAGGCCGATTGCATCAAGCTGACCCGCGACAATCTGCCTACCTTTGAATGGCTGCCGCATACCTGCGCTTATCGTCTGCTGGCAGAGGGTAAGCCGTTGCCGACATGGCATCCGCTGTTGACCGGTTCTAAAGCGGCGATGCACGGCGAGCGCATTTCGGTGCGTCATATTGCGGTGCCGGAATCGGACGTACGTGACTGGGAAGACCATATTCTGAATCACCCAAATCGCGGTTAACTGTCCGCAAATGAAAACGCCACCCGCAGAAATGCCGGTGGCGTTGTTGTTCCTGCCCCTGACCGCTGCCGCGATGTTTTCATCATGATCGTTATGGCTATTGAAGCCGCGCTTTGCCCCGGTCTGGAATCCATTTCGGTTTCCGGCTGGCCTTTTTGGGTGACGATGATGAAGCCTTACGAATCAGCATAACGGGGGAGTGTTAGATAAAAAAACGCTCCCGAAGGAGCGTTTAGTGGTGTGCCGTTTGCTTTTATCGTCCAAACAGGTCACGTTTTTTCGGTTTGAACGCCTGGGCAATCAACACCAGTAAACCGACAATCAGGAAGGCGGCGAAAATGCCTACCAGCCACTGCGGCATTTCCAGTGTCAGGAATTGCCACTGACGTTCGGCACAGTCACCTGACGCCACAAACACCTGCGGCAGCCACTTATCCAATGGCAGCCAGTTTGGGAAGCGGGCGGCAAAATCGCAGGTCTGGAACGGGGATGGATGCAGCTGGATCATGGTGTGTTCCCACGCCAGCTGAACGCCGCGCCAGGCGCTGTAAAGCCAAATCAGGATGGCCGCATAACGCAATGGCGTTTTTGGTGCAATGGCACCGACAATACCCGCGCCCATAATCCCGAACAGCGCACAGCGCTCGTAAATACACATAACGCACGGCTTGAGCAGCATCACGTGCTGGAACCACAGCGCGACCATTTCGAGTGCAAAGGCCACTAACGCCATCAACAACCACGCTCCGCGACCGCGTGAGCACTGGTTTAAAAATCGCAACATAATCATTTCCCTGGAACATGCTAGACACCGCAGTTTAAACGAATTCATTTCCCGCGCCACCAGGCGTCGCAAAAATATTACGTAACGGTTGATTAATTCGCCCGGAAAAGAGTCCGGGCGTCAATCAGAGCAGGTTTAATGTGCCGGGATACCCGTGCTGACCAGCCAGCCGTTGGCCGTCATCCATTCGGTATAGGGGATCAGCGTAAACTCGACGCACAGCAGGCCGACAATGGTCAGCACAATGGTATAAGGCAGCGCCATCCACACCATTCGGCCATACGAGAGGCGTATCAGCGGGGCGAGGGCAGAGGTGAGCAGGAACAGGAACGCAGCCTGACCGTTAGGTGTCGCCACCGAGGGCAGGTTAGTACCGGTATTGATTGCCACCGCCAGCATCTCGAACTGCTGCAAGGAAATTGCCCCATGTTCCAGCGCCGCTTTGGCCTCATTGATATACACCGTACCGACAAATACATTGTCAGAAATGGATGAGAGTAGGCCGTTGAACAAATAGAACAGCGATAGCTGCGCGTGCGGCGAGGCCTGTAACACGAAGTCGATAATCGGCCCGAACAGCGCCTGATCGATGATAACCGCCACCACCGCGAAAAACACCGTCAGCAGGGCAGTAAACGGTAGCGCTTCGGTAAAGGCTTTGCCAATCGCATGTTCATCTGTCACGCCGGTCAGGGAGGTCGCAAGGATGATAACCGTCAGGCCAATCAGTCCCACTTCCGCCAGGTGCAGCGCCAGCGCCAGCACTAGCCAGACGCCGATAATGCCCTGCACCACCAGCTTCAGCGTTTCCTGGCGGGTACGCTGTTCGCGGCTCTTGTTATCGAAGTCTTTCAGCACATCGCGCACGCCCGGGGGCAGTTCGCCGCCATAGCCAAACAGCTTAAATTTCTCGACCAGCAGACAGGTCAGCATCCCGCACACAAACACCGGCAGGGTAACCGGCAGCATACGCATGAAAAATTCGCCAAAATGCCAGCCTGCGGCTTTGGCGATGATCAGGTTTTGCGGCTCGCCCACCATGGTCATCACCCCGCCGAGCGCGGTTCCGACCCCGGCGTGCATCATCAGGCTGCGCAGGAAGGCGCGGAACTGTTCCAGTACGTCTTTGTTATGCACCTCAATATGGCTGTCGTCGAGCATATCGTTATCGCCTGGCCGCGACGAGGCCACACGATGATAGATCCCGTAGAAACCGACCGCGACGCTGATGATAACGGCAACCACCGTGAGCGCATCCAGGAAGGCGGATAAAAACGCAGCGGCGAGACAGAAGGCCGCGGACAGCAGCATCTTACTCTGGATGGTCAGCAGCAGGCGGGTGAAGATGAACAGCAGCAGCTGCTTCATGAAATAGATACCTGCGACCATAAACATCAGCAACAGCAGCACTTCGAGGTTGTTAGCAATTTCTTCGCGCACATGCTCGGCGCTGGTCATCCCAATCATCACCCCTTCAATAGCCAACAGGCCGCCGGGGAGCAGGGGATAGCATTTCAGCGCCATTGCCAGGGTGAAGATAAATTCCGCCACCAGCATCCAGCCAGCGATAAACGGATTGACGTAAAAGACGACTGGGTTAATGACTAAAAAGACAATCAGCGTCAGTTTGTACCAGTCGGGTGACTGGCCCAGAAAGTTGCGCCACAACGCGCGAGAGGTTGATATTTCCACGACAGATTTCCGATCCCGTCAAAAGTAAGCAGTTTCCTGAGAAGAGTAAGGAAGTATCGGTCCTGAGGCCGCGACAAGCAAGCAAAGCCGCCGCGACTAAATGCGTAAACTTAAACGGCGATCCCTTTTTAATTGCGGCGATGCGCTATCTGCCCCTGACTGGCTCTGGTATGATGAGTTCAATATTTGCAACGCTGTGTAATGGAAATCTCACTATGGTCATTAAGGCGCAGAGCCCGGCGGGTTTCGCGGAAGAGTACATCATTGAAAGTATCTGGAATAACCGCTTTCCCCCTGGCACTATCCTGCCCGCAGAGCGTGAGCTTTCTGAACTGATCGGCGTCACTCGTACCACCTTACGCGAAGTGTTACAACGTCTGGCGCGTGACGGCTGGCTGACGATTCAGCACGGTAAACCGACCAAAGTGAATAACTTCTGGGAAACCTCAGGCCTCAACATTCTTGAAACCCTGGCGCGTCTCGATCACGACCGTGTCCCCCAGCTGATCGACAATCTGCTCTCCGTGCGTACCAACATCGCGACCATCTTCATTCGTACCGCGTTCCGTCAGCATCCTGAAGATGCGTTGGCCGTGTTGGCCACCGCGCGCGAAGTGGAAGATCACGCCGACGCCTTCGCCGAGCTTGATTACAGCATTTTCCGCGGCTTGGCTTTTGCCTCCGGCAATCCGATTTATGGCCTGATCCTCAACGGCATGAAAGGGCTGTATACCCGCATCGGTCGTCACTACTTTGCTAACCCGGAAGCACGCAGCCTGGCGCTGGGCTTCTACCATCAGCTGGCGAAAATTTGCGAGCAGGGCGAGCACGAGCAGGTGTACGAAACCGTTCGTCGTTACGGTCACGATTCCGGCCTCATCTGGCATAAAATGCAGAAAACGCTGCCGGGTGATTTGGCCATTCACGGTCGTTAATCATTCGCCACACCAGACAGTAATAAGCCGCTCAGTGAGCGGCTTTATTTATTGGATTTACAGCAGATTTTGTCGCGGCGGGCAGCGCTCCAACAGCTCGACGCTGCCGTCGGCATTCTGTTGCTCAAGATGTACGTCAAAGCCCCACAGACGATGCACGTGTTTGAGCACTTCCCGACGGCCCATATCCAGCGGGGCGCGGTTGTGCGGCACATAGCGTAACGTCAGGGAGCGATCGCCGCGCAGATCCACGTTCCAGACCTGAATATTCGGTTCAAGGTTGCTGAGATTGTACTGCGACGACAGCCGGTTGCGGATCTCCCGATACCCTTCCTCGTTGTGGATAGCCGAAATCTCGAGGAAGTTATTGTGATCGTCATCGAGCACCGTGAACAGGCGGAAATCACGCATCACCTTTGGCGACAGGAACTGGCTGATAAAGCTCTCATCCTTAAAGTCGCGCATCGCGAAGTGCAGGGTCTCGAGCCAGTCGGAGCCCGCGATATCCGGGAACCAGTATTTGTCTTCTTCGGTCGGTGACTGACAGATGCGTTTAATGTCCTGGAACATCGCAAAGCCCAGCGCATACGGGTTAATACCGCTGTACCACGGGCTGTTATACGGCGGCTGGAACACCACGTTGGTATGGCTGTGCAGAAACTCCAGCATAAAGCGCTCGGTCACTTTACCTTCATCGTACAGATGATTGAGGATGGTGTAGTGCCAGAAGGTCGCCCAGCCCTCGTTCATCACCTGGGTCTGCTTCTGCGGATAAAAATACTGGCTGACCTTGCGCACAATACGCAGGATCTCACGCTGCCAGGACTCCAGCAGCGGGGCATTTTTTTCCATAAAATAGAGCAGATTCTCCTGCGGCTCTGACGGATAACGGCGCACTTCGGCGACGGTTTTCTCTTCCTCTTTCTTCGGCAGGGTGCGCCACAGGGTATTCACCTGGCTTTGCAGATACTCTTCCCGGCTTTTCTGCCGGGCCTTCTCTTCCTGCAACGAAATCTTCTGTGGGCGTTTGTAACGATCCACCCCGTAGTTCATCAGGGCATGACAGGAGTCGAGCAGCTTCTCCACTTCATCCACGCCATAGCGCTCTTCGCATTCGGTGATGTATTTCCGGGCGAAAATCAGGTAATCGACAATCGAGCTGGCGTCGGTCCAGCTGCGGAACAGATAGTTATTCTTGAAGAAAGAGTTATGCCCGTAGCAGGCGTGCGCCATGACCAGCGCCTGCATGGTCATGGTGTTCTCTTCCATCAGATAGGCGATACAGGGGTTGGAGTTGATAACGATTTCATACGCCAGCCCCTGCTGCCCGTGCTTATAGAGTCGCTCGGTTTCGATAAATTTTTTGCCAAACGACCAGTGGGTATAGTTAATCGGCATCCCGACGCTGGAGTAGGCGTCCATCATCTGTTCGGAGGTAATAACTTCGATTTGATGGGGATAGGTGTCGAGCCGGTACAGCTTCGCCACCCGGTCGATTTCCGCCAGATAGGTATCCAGCAGCTCGAAGGTCCAGTCGGGTCCATCGCTCAGACGTGTGGTGTCCTTATTCATGGAGTCAATCGTAGCCATTAGCGCGCCCTCATTGTTGGCGGCCCTCTCTGTCTGGAGAGCCTCAGATCAAGAATAGAACACCCCCACGTTAACGTGCGAACAGCAAATATTTTTCTTCGCGATTTCCCTGCGTCAACGGCGACGTTTTGGATTTTACACAGAATATTGTGCTGGCGAAAATAGCGCCGCAGCAGGAGATTTCAAAACCGCGCATACCTTTGTCATACGGGCATCTGTGAGGTAAGTCACCATAAAAAAAGCCTATGTTGAATAATATTTTCAGCTAGGTTATCAATATGTAATCAGAAGATTGTTCTTTTACCGATCTGGAGTCGCTATGCGAGTGGTTATCCTCGGAAGTGGGGTTGTGGGCGTGACCAGCGCCTGGTATTTACGTCAGGCAGGACACGATGTCACGGTCATCGACCGGGAGCCCGGCCCGGCGCTGGAAACCAGTGCCGCCAATGCCGGACAGATTTCTCCCGGCTATGCCGCGCCGTGGGCCGCACCGGGTGTGCCGCTCAAGGCCATTAAATGGATGTTCCAGCGCCATGCGCCGCTGGCGATAAGCCTCGATGGCACCCAGTTCCAGTTGAAATGGATGTGGCAGATGCTGCGCAACTGCGACACCCGCCACTACATGGAAAACAAAGGCCGCATGGTACGTCTGGCGGAGTACAGCCGCGACTGCCTGAAAGCGCTTCGTGACAGCACCGGCATCGAATACGAAGGCCGCCAGGGCGGTACATTGCAGCTGTTCCGCACTGAACAGCAGTTTGAAAATGCCACCCGTGACATCGCGGTGTTGCAGGATGCAGGCGTGCCGTATCAACTGCTGGAAGCCAGCCGTCTGGCAGAGGTTGAGCCAGCGCTTGTCGAAGTAGCGCACAAACTTACCGGCGGCTTGCGCTTACCGAATGACGAAACCGGCGACTGTCAGCTGTTCACCCAGCGTCTGGCGAAAATGGCCGAAGAGGCAGGGGTGGTGTTCCGCTACAACACCCCAGTCGACAAGCTGCTCAGTGAAGGTGAAAAGATTTACGGCGTGAAGTGCGGCGAGGAAGTGATTAAAGCCGATGCCTACGTGATGGCGTTTGGTTCTTATTCCACCTCAATGCTGAAAGGGATGGTCGATATTCCGGTGTATCCGTTGAAAGGCTATTCGCTGACGATCCCGGTTAAAGAGGATAACGGTGCTCCGGTTTCGACTATCCTTGATGAAACTTATAAAATTGCGATCACCCGTTTCGACGACCGTATCCGCGTCGGTGGCATGGCGGAGATCGTTGGCTTCAATACCGAGCTGCTGCGCGCCCGTCGCGAAACGCTGGAGATGGTAGTGCGGGATCTGTTCCCGCGCGGCGGTCATGTTGAGCAGGCGACGTTCTGGACCGGTCTGCGTCCGATGACACCGGACGGCACACCGATTGTCGGGCGCACGCCGTACAAAAATCTGTGGCTGAATACCGGACACGGCACGCTGGGCTGGACCATGGCCTGCGGCTCCGGACAGCTGCTGAGCGATTTGCTTTCGGGCCGCACGCCAGCCATTCCGTATGAGGATTTAGGTGTGGCCCGCTATCAGTCAGGCTATACGCCTTCGCGCCCGCAAAATTTGCATGGCGTACACAACTAAGGAGCTGTTATGTCCCGTCCCGTTGTAGCCAGCCTCGATTTGCAGGCGCTGCGGCAGAATCTTACGGTAGTGCGCTCTGCGGCCCCGGATTCTCGCGTCTGGTCGGTGGTGAAAGCCAACGCCTACGGTCACGGTATTGACCGTATCTGGAGCGCGCTGAACGACACCGACGGTTTCGCGCTATTAAACCTGGAAGAGGCCATCCTGCTGCGCGAACGCGGCTGGAAAGGACCCATTCTGATGCTGGAAGGTTTTTTCCACGCCGACGATTTACCGTTGTATGACCAGTATCGTCTCACCACCAGCGTCCACAGCAACTGGCAGCTAAAAGCGCTGCAAAATGCGAAACTGAATGCGCCGCTGGACGTCTACGTCAAAGTGAACAGCGGCATGAACCGCCTCGGTTTTACCCCGGACAAAATCCACACCGTCTGGCAACAGCTTCGCGCCATGAAAAACGTCAGCGACATGACCCTGATGTCGCACTTTGCCGATGCGGAAAACCCTGACGGAATAGCCGAGCCCATGGCGAAAATCGAGCAGGCGGCGGAAGGGCTCGACTGCCCGCGCTCGCTGTCTAACTCAGCTGCCACGCTGTGGCACCCTGAAGCGCACTTCGACTGGGTGCGGCCAGGCATTGTGCTTTATGGCGCATCGCCTTCCGGCAAATGGCAGGATATCGCCAACAGCGGCCTGAAACCGGTGATGACGCTCAGCAGTGAAATAATCGCCGTGCAGAATCTCAAGCCTGGCGATACCGTGGGCTACGGGCGGTTGTACAAAGCCCAGCAGGAACAACGGATGGGTATTGTGGCCTGTGGCTATGCGGACGGTTACCCGCGCAACGCGCCAGACGGCACGCCAGTGCTGGTGGACGGTATCCGGACCGGCGCGATAGGGCGCGTGTCGATGGATATGCTGGCGGTGGATTTAACGCCTTGCCCGCAGGCCGGGATCGGCACCCCGGTCGAACTGTGGGGCAAAGAGATTAAAATTGATGATGTCGCCAGCCGTTGCGGCACGGTCGGTTATGAATTGATGTGCGCTCTGGCACTTCGCGTGCCTGTTGTGACAGTGTAACCTGCCGGGTGGCGCAAGCTTGTCAGGCCTAAAAAACCCCTGGGCGGTAGGCCCGGGAAGCGTAACGCCACCGGGCAACAGACCCCGCTAAACCGACGTTATTCCACGTCCTCTTCAGCGACCCGGACACCCACTTTCTGCACCGAGTTGTCTTCTTTCTCAGCCACAGTCCAGATCATCCCGGCGAATTCCACCTGGTCACCGACCACCGGAGCGGCACCTAAAAGATGCTGCACGATTTCGCCCAACGACTGCTGGTTATCACGAAACTCTTCCCCGCCGTCGAGACCGTAAATCAGCGCCACATCGGCAAATTTCGCATTGGCGTCCAGAATAAAGTCACCAAAGAAGCGCTGATCCAGCGCCACCGGCGGTGACTGGCTGAACAACTTGCCAAGGGCAGGCAAATCCCGCTCGCGACCAATCACACACAGCACATCGCCCTCGTGCAGGCGGGTACTGCCGGTCGGATGCAGCAGCACGTTATCGCGGAACAGTGCCGCAATGCGGGTATCGCGCGGCAGATGTAAATCACGCAGCGCCGCGCCGACGCACCATTTATCGGCGCTCAGCTGATACACAAATTGCTCCCACGGATTCTCAGGGTGAATATCCAGCCCAACTCGGGACACCGGCCAGCCGACCGGCGGCACCACCACTTTGGCCTTTTTCGCCGCCCAGGAGAGCGAAGTGCCCTGCAACAGCAGTGATACCAGCACCACGAAGAAGGCGACGTTGAAGAACAGCCGGGCATTTTCCAGACCTGCCATCATTGGGAACACCGCGAGGATAATTGGCACCGCGCCGCGCAACCCGACCCAGCTGATAAACACCCGCTCACGCAGGTTAAAGCCACGGAACGGCAGCAGCCCGATAAATACCGACAGCGGACGAGCAAAGAAAATCATCCCGGCTGACAGCAGCAGCGCCGGAATGGCGATCGGCAGCAAATCTGACGGGGTCACCAGCAGACCAAGCACGAGGAACATGCCGATTTGTGCCAGCCAGGCCAGGCCATCAAAGTTCTGCAAAATGGCATAACGGTTGCGAATAGGGCGGTTGCCGAGCAAAAAGCCGCACAGATACACCGCCAGAATGCCACTGCCGTCGAGCGAAGTGGTGACGGCGAAAATCATAATCCCGCCGCTCAGTGCCAGCAGCGGATAGAGCCCGGCCGGGAGCGAAATACGGTTGATCATTTGCAGCAGCAAATAGCCGCCGCCGAGGCCAATCAGGATCCCAAGGCCAAATTGCTGAACGATATGCACTGCGAACATCCAGTTCAGTCCGGTCTCGTGCTGCTGGATCATCTCAATCAGGGTGATGGTAAGAAACACCGCCATCGGATCGTTACTGCCGGATTCAATCTCCAGCGTCGAGCCTACACGTTCGTTCAGGCCTTTGCCGCCAAGCAGCGAGAACACCGCTGCCGCATCGGTGGAACCGACAATTGCGCCAATCAGCAGGCCTTCAATTAAATCGAGGTGGAACAGCCAGGCCGCCATCATTCCGGTTAATCCGGAGGTGACCAGCACCCCGACGGTCGCCAGCGATAGCGCAGGCCCCAGGGCGACGCGAAACGAACTCGCCTGGGTACGCATCCCGCCATCCAGCAGAATAACCGCCAGCGCGAGGTTACTGATCATGAAGGTGAAGGGGTAATTATCAAACGGAATGCCGCCAATGCCGTCGACGCCTGCCAGCATACCGATGGCGAGGAAGATGACCAGAATCGGAATACCGAGTCGGGAAGAAAAAGAACTTAATAAAATGCTGCAGGTGACCAGCACCGAACCCAGAATAAACAGACTAATTATTGCCCCGGCATCCAACGTTCACGTACTCCCTTAATCGCGTGAATAGAGTCTAAAACGTTACCATAGAAGTCCGTGAAACGATGGATTTATCAGAGCTATGAATGCATTTTTTATTCAATGAGGGTGGGATGACCGGAAATCGACAAGGTTGTGGCTTTTTCACCGTGAACCAGACGGGCCTGCGCGCCAAGCGGCAGCGTAACCGTGCGTTGTTCGTGACCAAAGTCGAGCCCACTGATGACCGGAATTCGTAATCGCGACTGGAGATAAGCCATCATTTCCGGTAAATCGTAACCCGCGTCGTAATCATTCGGCTCCGCGCCGCTGAAGCTGCCGAGCACAATCGCCTGCTGACGCCCGAGAATCCCGGCATGGAACAGTTGCAGCAGCATACGCTCCACCCGGAACGGGTGTTCGTTGATGTCTTCCAGCACCAGAATGCCGTTGTCGATTTCCGGCAGCCACGGCGTGCCGACAAGGGAGGTTAGCATGGCCAGATTGCCGCCCCACAGCGTGCCTTTCACGTCACAGGCAGGGCCGTTGCCTTGCCATTCGACGGTGAACGCCGGGTTACGCAGCGCGCGCCAGAAATGTTCGAGGGTAAATTCGTTCAGGTTATCGGCACCGAAATTTCCCGCCAGCATCGGGCCGCTGAAGGTGATCACCCCTTTGCACAGCAGCGCCATCTGAATGGCGGTGAAATCGCTATGGCCGCAAATGAGTAGCGGATCATGACGCTGGCGGGTAGCTAACGCCTGCCAGTCAATCATGTCGAGCAAACGACTGGCCCCGTAACCACCGCGGACCGGCATCACAACCGTATTACTGCCCGCGAGCTGTGCCAACGCGTTGATGTCGCCTGCACGCTCGGCTTCATTACCGGCAAAACGCTGCTGGCGACGCGTGAGAATCGACTGATTGTTAATCGGGTGTCCGGCCGCTGTCAGGCGCTCAATCCCGCGGATGGCGGCCTGTTGGTTAATGCAATAGCCCGATGGCGCAATCAGATGAAACAGATTCATGGCAATTCCTTGCTGAGAATGAAACGGTTATCATGCCGCCTGAACATCGCGTTGTCATTAGCGCCGCACACTTCAGTGAAAAGGAAAGAAGCGTGAAATTGAGATGGTTTGTTGTTTTAGTTGTCTTGCTTGCCGGATGCAGTTCAAAACCGAAATACGATTACCGTAATCCACCTTATAACCCGACGGTGCCGGTGCAGCGTGCGATGCAATGGATGCCCATCAGCCAGAAGGCCGGGGCAGCCTGGGGGCTTGATCCTAAATTCATCACCGCCATTATCGCGGTGGAATCGGGGGGGAATCCTAACGTGGTCAGTAAATCGGGGGCGGTGGGCCTGATGCAGCTTAAACCGTCCACCGCCGGGCGGGAAGTGTACCGCTATATGGGCTGGAAGGGCGATCCGTCAGTCAGCGAGCTGAAAAACCCGGAACGTAACATCTCGATGGGCACCGCCTACTTCAGCATCCTTGAGCACGGCGTGCTGGCGGGGATTAAAGATCCGGAAGTGATGCAGTATGCGCTGGTCACCTCTTACGTCAACGGCGCGGGTGCGCTGCTGCGTACCTTCTCCTCCGATCGCAAAAAAGCGATAGAGGAGATAAACGATATGGATAAAGAGGAATTCTTCGACCACATCGTCAAAAACCACCCATCGCCACAGGCTCCGCGCTATATCTGGAAGGTGCAGAAAGCGATGGACGCTATCGACTAACTAACGCACTTTGTTTGCGCGCTCACGCGCCTCACGCTCCAGCGAGAAAATAATCCGCTGGAGCGTGCGCTCCATTGCCGGGCTGACGTTGAGAAAACGAAAGCTCAGGCGCGGGGTGCTAATTGTCTCATTCTTGCTGTCCACCACCTTGTGTTCGCTGAGCGAAAGCAGCTGCGCGTCGAAGTGGAATTTTCCCCATTCCCCCATATCGAGTTCCAACTGTGAGAACATCACCCCGGCTTTCAGAATAGCCGGTGGCGCAGACTCCATCAGCCCCCCCATTCCGCCAAGCGACAGGTCACACAGACGAAAACGAATTTCACTTTTATCAGCCAGTTTTGCCCGGCAGTAATAGATCGGGTGCAGCGGGGCGGAGATGCGGAAAAACTCACGGCGCTGAATAAACCACAGCGACGAAGGGATAGGCAGGGTGAAGGCGGGCAAATCGAGGAACTGACCATGATTCACCTTCGGTACGGTAAATTCTATTTTGGCTCCCTGGGTTTCGGCAGAAAGAGTGATATTTTCAGCACGCTGAACCGCGCGGTTCTCATACTCCTGGCTACCATAGTCGATGATCAACGCCTGAGGAGAGATGTCGAGAATGCGGCTAATAAATTGCGATGTTCCCCAGCAAACACGCAACGGGATACGATCGCGGTGCAGATCGCGAAGAACGTTTAACACTGCCAGCGGATTTTGTTTCAGGAATTGCTCATTGTAATGACTCACGCCCGGTAGCTCCTTATTTGACAGAGATTCGATCAACTATCGGCAGCGCCCTACAGAACTTAATACAAACGGGTGAAAAATTTATTTCTAATAAATATTTTCCCCCGTTGACCAACTTTTCAGGAATGTTTACCTATACTTAAGAGACGCGGGGCTTACAATAATCCTGTTTTTATTGTGGTTAATTTGTTTATTTGGAGGAGGGTTAAAATGGGTATTCTGACCTGGATTATATTCGGACTGATTGCGGGTGTTATTGCCAAACTGCTGATGCCAGGACGTGATGGCGGCGGCTTTATCCTCACCTGTATCCTGGGGATTGTCGGTGCTGTAGTGGGGGGGTGGCTGGCAACCATGTTTGGTATTGGGGACGTGTCCGGCTTTAACCTGCACAGCTTCCTGGTCGCCGTTGTAGGTGCCGTTGTGGTGCTGCTGGTGTTCCGATTGCTGCGTCGCAACGCATAATACAGTTGCCCGGCGGCACAGACTTGCCGGACCTACGGATTACACGGTAGGCCCGGCAAGCGTAGCGCCACCGGGCAATTTTCTTATTTATCCTCAGAAATCATATCCGACGGTGGCAATCACCGAACGCTCCGCACCCCAATAGCAGTTATTGGTGCCGTAACAGCCGGAAATATACTCTCTGTCAGTCAGGTTATTCGCATTCACCTGTAAATACGCGCCTTTTAGCGCCGATGTCCACGCCCCGAGATCGGCGCGAATCATCGCATCAAACAGAGTGGTGGACGGCAGACGTTCGGTATTCGCGTCGTCAGCCCACTGTTTGCCGATATAACGCACACCCGCGCCCGCGCTGATACCGTAATCAAATTTATAGTGCGCCCACAGGGAAGCCATCTGGTCCGGCGTCAGCTGCGGCGTATTGTCGTCGGTGCCATCTTTGGTATCGGCAAAGCGTAAACGGTTCCAGGTATAGCCCGCGATGGTGCTCAGGCGCGGCGTGAGCTGGTTACGCGCTTCGAGTTCCACACCCTGCGAATGCACTTTCCCGGCGGGCAGGAAGGTCGCGGTGGCGATATTCGGGTCACGGGTAGCGACATCTTTCTGCGTCAGATCATACATCGCAATACTGTACATGTCGGCAGTGCCCGGCGGCTGGAATTTCAGACCCGCTTCGAACTGCTCGGCGGTGGTCGGTTTCAGCAGCGTACCGTCCGGACCGGACAGCATCGCCGGGGTGATCGCCTGGCTGTAGCTCATGTACGGAGACAGGCCATTCTCAAAGGCATACAGCAGCGAGGCGCGGCTGCTGATATGGTCATCGGAACGGCGCGACGAGGTGCCAAAGGTATCGCTCACCTGCTGGGAAACAATACGGTCGTAACGGGTGGAGAGATCCGCATGCCAGCGGTTCCACACCATCTCATCTTGCAAATAGATACCGGTCTGATAATAGCGACGATTGTTATAATCGCTGTAGGTCACGGTATGCCCGGTCTGTGCGGTATACCCGGTAAACGGATTGAGCGGATTGGCGCTGCCCGCACCGGTCCACAGGTCATTGCGGAAGCGATGATATTCCCCGCCCAGCACCACGGTGTGTGATACCTCGCCGGTGTTGAAATCGGCCTTAATACGGTTATCGGTTGACCAGCCGTCGAGCGAGCCTTCAGAACCGCTGTAGCCGCGTGCCAGCATATCGCTGTCGCCTATCCAGCCCACTTGATACACCTGGTCCAGATTCACATTCGAATGGGTATAACTTCCGCTGGAAGAGACCGACCAGACATCGTCGAACTGGTGATTAAATTCGTAGCTGTAGATCTGCTCGCGGCGCTGATAGCCGTCGCCCGGATCGCCTTCATTGGTGTGATTACTCAGCTTACGACCGTTGTGCTCATAGCGGGTGCCGTCCAGCGGCAGCGAGCCGTGGTAGCCGCCGGATGGATCTTTTTGCAGATAGGCCCGCAGCAACAGGCTGGTGTCAGAATCGGGCTGCCATAGCAGCGACGGAGAGATCGCGTAACGTTCTTCGCGGGTATTATCCACCTGCGTATCGGTATTGCGGGTAATGCCAATCACCCGGTACGCCCACTGGTCGTTAATGGCATCGGTATAATCGAACGCCGCGCCTTTAGTGCTCTGGGTGCCGCCAAATACCTGTACGTGACCTTCGGAGCTAAATTGGGGACGCTTTGAGGTCAGATTCACCAGCCCGCCCGGCACGCTTTGGCCGTATAGCGCGGAAGAGGGACCTTTGATAACGTCGATGCGGTCGAGGAACCACGGGTCAATCTGAATGACGTTATGACTGCCGCCATCACTCATCAGGCGCATCCCGTCGAGGAAAATGTTATCCACGTCGCCGCCGTGATAGCCGCGCAGGGAAATAGCGTCGAAGCGGGTGGCCGAGCCGCCAAAGGTGCTGTACACCCCCGGGGTGTAGCTCAGCGCCTGGCTGACGTTAGTCACACCCTGATCTTCCATCTGCTCACGGGTCACTACCGATACCGATTGGGCGGTGGTGATCAGGGGTTGATCGGTTTTGGTCGAACCGGTGGATGTTTTAGCGGTGTAGCCTTTGGTCGGAGCGGTAGCGGATTCAACCGGCTGGGCCGTGACGACCACCGTTTCTTCTGCGAAGGTTGAGCAGGGGAACGCCAGCGCCAGGGCGCAAAAGACCGACGAGCGTTTGAGAAGCAAAGTGTTATTCATTGCATAATCCTGAAAAACGCGGCCTGGCACTCCTGTGCGCCACCGTGTCAAAAGGTGCGAAAATGTCATTTTTCGTTAAAAAAGAATGCGAATTATTATTGTTTGCGTTAGCGAGGTCAAGAGAGGGACTAAGCAGCCCTGCTACCATTTCTGGTAGCAGGCTGATAAGGGGGATTAGGCTTTTTCAGCCGGAGTGAGAGCAGCCGTTGCAGGCGCAGGCGTTTTGTCGGCTTCTGGGGCTTTCTTGTCTGATGGGGCGGGGCTGGCTGCCGGGGCTGGGCGGTTTTTAGGCACGTCATCGCACGGCTGCGCTTTCGGGCAGATCAAATCCAGCATTTTCAGGGTCACGCCATTACTCCAGCCGAAGCCATCCTGTAACGGATATTCCCCGCCACCACCGCCGGTGCCGGTCGAGGTGATGTCATATTTCTCGACCAGTTTTTGCTGGCTGTCGTAGGTGTGCTGCACGTTGGTCAGGAAACGCCAGCTGACCTCCATCGCGATCTTATCCTTGCCGTAGTTTTGCAGCCCTTCGGCGGCGACCCATTGCAGCGGGGCCCAGCCATTCGGCGCATCCCATTGCTGTCCGCTGTTCACGGTGGTGGTGGTGATGCCGCCTGGTTTCAGCAGGCGGGACTCAGTAACCGACGCCATTTTCGCCGCGCGATCGCTGGAGGCCGCATTGACATACAGCGGGAACAACGCGGCGGCAGTCAGCTGATTACGCACCTTTTGGGTTTTCAAATCGTAATCGGCGTACCAACCCTCTTTCTCATTCCACAGGTGATTTTCGATGGCCTTCTGGCGGTCGTTGGCCATCGCGTCATAACGCGCCGCTTTGGCATCATCCCCGGCAGCTTTGCTGGCGCTGGCGATGATTTTTTCCATTTTGAACATCAGGGCATTAAGGTCGACCGGCACAATGCTGGTCGTGCGGAGGGTGCTGAGTTTTTGCGGGTCATCCATCCAGCGCGAACTGAAGTCCCAGCCGGACGCGGCGGCAGAGCGCAGGTCGCGGTAAATTTCGGTCGCCGGGCGGTTCGGATTGCTCTTGGCGGTATTCACATCGTCGAGCCACGATTCCGGACGCGGGGTGTCTTTGTCATCCCAGTAGCGGTTGAGCACCGCGCCGTCGCTAAGTTTCACCACCCGTTTGTCGGCCTTACCGTTTTGCAGCGAATCCTGACCGTCCATCCAGTAGGCGTGCTCTTTTTCCATCTGTGGCAGATAGGTTTTCAGCGCATCGCGGTCGTGAGTAGCCAGCAGTTCAACCATCAGCGAGAAGAACGGCGGCTGCGAGCGGCTCAGATAGTAGCTGCGGTTACCGTTTGGAATATGGCCCCAGGTGTCAATTTCATAGGCAAAGTTGGCAACCATATCCTCGATTTTGTCCCAGTGACCGCTTTCCGCCAGGCCGAGCATGGTGAAATAACTGTCCCAGTAATAGACCTCACGGAAGCGTCCGCCGGGCACGACATACGGCTTGGGCAGCGGCAGCAGGGAATCCCATTTTGCAGCGCTGTCGGTGGTGCGGGTCAGAACCGGCCACAGGCCATCAATATGGGCCCGCAGGCTCTGGCCTTTCGGCGGCACGTATTTGTCTTTTTCCTGCGGCAGGGTGAAGTTCACCTCCACAAAATGGCGCAGGTCAAAACTGCTCTGATTTCGCTGCATCCGGTAATCAGCGAGGATCATCAACGGATCCCCGTTAGGCACCGCATCGGCAAAGGTTTTCTGGTCCGGGAACAGCTTCGCGCTCTGCACGTCATTGAACAGCGGGCCAAACAAAATATCCGGCGATTGCGGCGTGGCGGTCTGGACATCGTCAGCCTGGGCTGAGGCCACGCTTAACGAAAGTAGGGCACCGCCGAGGGCCAGTTGCAGAGCAAAGTACAGTGCGTCAGGACGGCGCAAAACGGGTTTATTCATTGTTGATTCTCCTTTTTAGCTGCGCAGTTTCCGCTGTTAACAACCATAGCCGAATATCGTTCCCCGCGCGTGTTACAGATAACGTTTCGCGCATTTCCAGAAAAATTACCGTTGCGTTTCAAATAAAAAACGCAAACCCGATAACCGGGCTTGCGTGCAACGATCATATCAGGCGGATATTACTCGAAGGTTCCCCGCACGCAGGCTTTCCCGTCGCGGACCATCTGTTTTCCTTTGGCCCATACTGCGCGGAGTTGCATCTGGTCGTCGAGCATCAGCAGGTCTGCATCACCACCGGGTGCCAGACGCCCTTTCTGAGGCAGGTCAAGGAAGGTCGCCACGTTGCGGGTCAGCGGGCTGAGCGCCTGCTCCAGCGGCAATTTATGCTGCACCACCAGCTTTCGCAGTGTTTCCAGTAATGACTCAAAACCAGCGACGCCTATCCCGGTCAGATTCCCCCGGTCGTCAAATTTCGGCTGACTGCCGTTCCCGTCTGAACTGAGCGTTATCTGGGCCAGCGGGACGTCCGCCTGCAGCGCACGCATAATCGCCGTTGCGGGATCGATCGGTGCCTCAATGCTACTGGTAATGTCGATAAACCCGCCATCACGGGCAAACTGCAACGCCGCGATAAACAACGGCTCAGCACGATTGACATGGGTCGGGAGCAGTTTGCCAATCGGTACATCAGCATGGCGCAGGATTTCCCGCAATGGCTCCAGTTCGCGCGGGCTGTTACCCATATGGAACACGCTTATACCGGCTTTTGCCCCCAGCAAGCCACCCACCCGCGCCTGGGCCGCCATCTGCGCCAGTTGCTCAATGGCCGGGGCCGATGAGCGATGATCGGAAATGGCGCACTTCACGCCAATCACCTTATCAATAAGCGCCACGTCCCGGTCAACCGATCCGGTAATCGTCGGAGAGGGGAGAGAATAGGCCCCGGTCAGCATCCAGGCGCTAATGCCTTCCGCCTCCAGCGCCCGGGTTTTCGCCAGCAGTGACTCCGGGTGACGGGTAATACCATCCGTTCCCAATAATCCAACCACAGATGTCACCCCGGCTTCCACCAGGCGCGACAAACGCACCTCCGGGGTGCGGGTATGTGGGCCAGCTTCGCCCCCGCCGCCAATCAGGTGCACGTGCTGGTCAATAAAGCCCGGGCACAGGATGGCACCGTTGAGGTCAATGACCTCACAGCCCGGAATAACTGTGGCTTCGATGTGGGGCGCTATCGCCACGATTTTACCGCCTGCGACCAGCAGATCCTGGCGGCCTAAATTTTCTGGCGCATAGAGCTGCGCCTGTTTGAACAGGGTCAAACCGTACTCAGAAAAATCCATTTTTAACCTCAGACAATCAGTTGCATAACCCAAATCGAGAGCAGGGCATTGATGACGCAGACCGCGATAATGTGCGGATAATATTTGGGCAGCACACCCGCCGTTCCCAGGCAGCGACCGACGTTCTGCACCGGGTTGCCCATCAGATAGATAGCGGGCAACAGGACGGTGGCATCATGACCATTTAAACTGCCCGCCATGATCAGGCTGGCGCAAACCCCGACCCCGCCGCCCATGCTCATTACCGCAGCCAGTAGCACCGTTGCCGCTTCGCCAGGTAAGCCCCACAGCGCCATAATCGGTTCGCAGACCTTACCGACTATCTCCAACAGTCCGGTGACCTTCAACGCCTGGATAATCACGAAAGCCATCACCACATTTGGCAGCAGGCTGGTGGTGGCGATGGTGAACCCTCTTCTGGCGCCATCAATAAACAAGTCCATCACGTTTTTATGCGCTTGCGTTGTCATTCCCTGCTCCTCTTACTGTGCGATTCTCGATATGGGCGATCCACAGCCGTAACATATTGGCGCCGACAAATTTAAACACCAGCACCACCGCCAGCGGGAGGATCACCGGCACGGTAATAAACGCAAATAGCGCGGCGCCGGAAGAGAAATAATTGGTGAGCAAGGCGCTGCCGCTGGTCTGGAACGTCGCGAAGACGGCGCGTTCCTGTTCGTTAATCACCCCCTCGGCGGCCAGTTCTTTGGTCATCCCGGCGGCGGCATCGGTGTTTTGTAAGTTGGCAATCAGCGCCAGGGAGCACATGCCGGGGATCCCAAGCAACGGACGCAGTATCGGCGTCATCAATTGCTGGGCGGCGCGCAGCCCGCCTAATCCCTCGGTGATGGAGATAATCCCTAAAGAGAGGATCACCGACGGGGCTAATTCGAGGGCAAACAGAAAACCGTCTTTTGCCCCGGTGCCGCCAGTGCCGCGAAAGGAAACCACGCTATCGCCTGCGTTATTCACCTGACCAAATGACCCGTTGAGCACCGTGAAATCAAAAACGCGCCACCACTCGGTACTTTTGCCAAACAAACCTGAAAAGAAAATAATCGTAATAAAAAAAGCTAAATAGCCAACCCATGTCACTTTTTGCTGTGTAGGGGGTGTATGACCCATCTTTGACCTCCAGTTGTCATTGCGTAGAGAAAAATATTCCTGCCGGGAAACTTAAAACGAAATTCAACGTAAAGACAAGATAAAGAGTGTGGATATTAACGTTGCGCCACGTCAGGGCAGTAAAAAACGACACGCCTCGACAGGCTGAACCTCTTTCAGATCACATAAAGTAAAAAACATAAGAAATTAGTCAAAAATCATAATGGAAAGCTTTTCCCGGACTGTGCAAAAAATAACGCCACATAAGAAACCGGTTGCACATTTTAATACTGAAGGGGATTTTATCGTGGCAGGAGTAAAGTTATCCGTCAGAGAAAAAGTTGGCTACAGCCTCGGCGATGCCGCCAGTCATATTGTTTTTGATTCCTCGGTGGCCATTCTGGCCTGGTACTACACCGATATATATGGATTACCGCCAGCGGTGATGGGCACCATGTTTTTACTGGTTCGCATACTCGATGCGATTACCGACCCGATTATGGGGGCCATTGCTGATGCAACCGCCACCCGTTGGGGGCGTTTCCGTCCGTGGCTGTTAGCCATCTGCGTACCTTTTGCAGTGAGCTGCGTGCTGGTTTATTCCATACCGAGTTTCTCAGACAGTGGAAAAGTAGTCTATGCCGTCGCGGCCTATATATTTATGACACTAATGTATACCGCAATTAATATTCCCTATTGCTCATTAGGCGCTGCACTGACCACCGATCCGCAGGAAAGTCTTTCTCTGCAATCCTGGCGTTTTGCCATTACCCCAATTGGCGGGGCATTAGGCACTGCATTTATTTTGCCGCTGGCAGATTTTCTTTATCCCGCCGACCGAGCGACCGGGGTTCAAGTGGCGATGGCGATATTTGGCGTGATTGGCTGCCTGATGTTCATCGTCTGTTTCTTTACCACCAAAGAGCGTGTTCAGCCAATTAAAGAAGAAAATCTGAATATTGCCCGCGATATGAAAATTCTGTTCCGTAACGATCAGTGGCGGATATTATCGGTTTATAACTTCACGATGCTGGTGGCGGTGGTGATCCGCGGCGGGGCGGTGGTCTATTTCGTTAATAGTGTCCTGAGCGAAGGGGCCGATATCATCAGCTGGTTTATGCTCGGCGGCATGTTTGCCTCGATGTTTGGGTCGGTGCTGGCTAAACCATTTGGCACCCGTTTCTGCAAAGTGAAGCTCTCATTCTGGATAAACCTGCTCAATGCCGCCCTGGGCGTGGTGTGCTTTATGCTGCCAATGAATTACTGGGTGATCCCGCTGTTCGCGCATATTCTGATCCAGCTGGTACAGGGCGGCAACGCGGCTATTCAGTGGTCAATGATCACCGATGCCAATAACTACGGTGAATGGAAAACCCAACGCCGTATTACCGGTATGAACGTGGCGGCCAATATCTTTGTTATCAAACTCGGGGTGGCGGTCGGCGGGGCTATCCTGGGCTGGGTGCTGGCATATTATGGCTATGCTTCCAGCAGCAAGGTGCAATCGTCCGAAGCGCTGTACGGTATCGTGCTACTGTTCTCAGTTATTCCGTCGGTGTTCTATCTGCTGACCGCCATTGCCATCAAGTTCTACAGCCTGACGGAAGCCCGAATGAACGAGGTGGTGGCCGACCTCAATCGCGGCGTGTTTGCCGAAACGGCGGAGACAACGGAAACCTCTTCCGTTACCCCATAAGCCACGATGTTCATCTGTTTATCGTTTTTCTGTCATTAAAGCGTCACGCGCAGCGTTGTTAATAACCACGGCAAAACAAGCAACGTGGAACTCTTATGAACAACGCTCGCGCACTCTTTTCCCTGAACGATTATCCGGTCCAGCCGCAGATTATTCACGCCCATCAGCGCAAAGTGCTGAGCGTGAACCACCTCTGTAAGTCGTACAACGCCCACCAGACGGTGCTGAACGACATTAACTTTGACCTTCATGCAGGCGAAATGGTGGGGATCGTCGGGCGTTCGGGAGCGGGAAAATCCACGCTGCTGCACGTGCTGAACGGCACCCATCCGGCCACTTCCGGCGAGCTGCTGAGCTACCCGGAAGTGGGCACGCCGCGCGATGTCTCTGGCCTCAGCGGTCGCGCCCTGAATCAATGGCGCAGCGAATGCGGGATGATTTTCCAGGATTTCTGCCTGGTGCCGCGTCTCGATGTGCTGACCAACGTCTTACTCGGCCGTCTGAGCCAGACCTCCACGCTCAAATCCCTGTTTAAAGTTTTCTCCGACGAGGACCGCGCTCGCGCCATTGCGCTGCTCGAATGGATGAACATGCTGCCACACGCGCTTCAGCGAGCGGAAAACCTCTCCGGTGGACAGATGCAGCGGGTGGCAATTTGCCGGGCGCTGATTCAGAACCCTTCGATACTGCTGGCCGACGAACCGGTAGCTTCGCTCGACCCGAAGAACACCCAACGCATCATGAACGTGCTGCGGGAAGTGAGCGAGCAGGGCATTAGCGTGATGGTCAACCTGCACTCGATCGAACTGGTGAAATCTTACTGCACCCGCGCGATCGGGATCGCACAGGGACAAATCGTGTTTGACGGCCATCCGGACTTACTCAGCCCGGATGTTCTGCAACAGCTCTATGGCGATGAAATCAGCCAGCTTCATTAATCCTCAACACAGACAACACGGGCAATGATAATGAATAAGCACATGACGAGCGCATTACGTTTTTCCGCGATGATGGCAGGGCTGCTGGTGGCAGGGCAAGCCGCGGCGGATCAACCGAAAGAGCTGAATCTGGGTATTCTGGGCGGACAAAATGCCACCCAGCAGATTGGCGATAACCAGTGCGTGAAGGATTTTCTCGACAAGGAACTGAGCGTCGACACCAAGCTGCGTAATTCCTCAGACTACTCTGGCGTCATCCAGGGCCTGCTTGGCGGTAAAGTGGATGTGGTACTGAGCATGTCGCCGTCATCCTATGCATCGGTGTACATCAACAACCCGAAAGCGGTGGATATCGTTGGTATCGCGGTGGACGACAAAGATCAGTCGCGCGGCTACCACTCGGTGGTAATCGTCAAAGCCGACAGCCCGTACAAAACCCTTGATGACCTGAAGGGCAAGTCCTTCGGTATGGCTGACCCGGATTCCACTTCCGGCTTCCTGATCCCAAACCAGGCATTCAAGAAGAAATTCGGCGGCACCACCGATAACAAATACAACAACTTCTTCTCCAGCGTCACCTTCTCAGGCGGCCACGAGCAGGACATTCTCGGCGTGCTGAACGGTCAGTTCGCGGGCGCGGTGACCTGGGCTTCTATGGTCGGTGACTACAACGATGGTTACTCCGCCGGGGCGTTTAACCGCCTGATCCGTATGGACCATCCGGACCTGATGAAAAACATCCGTATCATCTGGCAATCGCCGTTGATTCCTAACGGCCCAATCCTGGTGAGCAACAGTCTGCCGCCGGAATTCAAAGCCAAAGTGGTCGATGCGGTGAAGAAACTGGATAAAGAAGACCACGCGTGCTTTATCAAAGCGATGGGCGGCACCCAGCATATTGGTCCGGCTAGCGTGGCGGATTTCCAGCAGATTATCGACATGAAACGCGAGCTGGTTAACGCCCGTTAATCAGGCCCTTTCATCTCCCCCGCGAAGTGTGCGGGGGAGCGTGCATCCCGCGAGTGAACATGCAGAATACAGAATTTGAACACTACTACCAGCAGGTGAAAATGCGCCAGACGCGCGACACCGTGACCTGGTCCGCCTTACTGCTGGTCCTCTATTTTGCCGCCGGACAGGCCGCAGAATTTAATCTCATCACTATCTGGCATTCGCTGCCGAACTTCTTCGATTACATGCTGGAAACCGTGCCGACGCTGCATGCCAGCCAGCTGTTCGGGGATGTTCACACCAAAGGGTCGCTGGCCTACTGGGGCTATCGTCTGCCCGTTCAACTGCCGCTAATTTGGGAAACCTTACAGCTGGCGCTGGCGGCGACCCTGGTTGCCGTAGCGATAGCGACTGTCCTCGCGTTTCTTGCCGCCCGCAACGCCTGGGCCCCCGCCGGGCTGCGCTTCGGTATTCGCGCCCTGGTGGCGTTCCTGCGCACCATGCCGGAACTGGCCTGGGCGGTGATTTTCGTGATGGCGTTTGGCATCGGGGCGATACCAGGATTTCTGGCCCTGACCCTGCACACTATCGGCAGCCTGACCAAACTGTTCTATGAGGCGATTGAAAGCGCGCAGAACAAGCCGGTTCGCGGCCTGACCGCCTGTGGCGCCACGCCGTTGCAGCGAATGCGCTTCGCCCTCTGGCCGCAGGTCAAACCGATTTTTCTCTCCTATGCCTTCATGCGTTTTGAAATCAACTTCCGCTCATCGACCATTCTGGGTCTGGTGGGGGCGGGCGGGATTGGCCAGGAGCTGATGACCAACATCAAACTCGACCGCTACGACCAGGTGAGCATGACGCTGTTGCTGATTGTCGTCGTGGTCTCGATTCTGGACACGCTTTCTGGCCGACTGCGCCAGCGGGTTCTGGAGGGAAAAAAATGAAACACTGGCAGGCGGTCACCGACACCGAGCATTATCGTGAACAACATGCTGAGTTATTCCGCGCCCAGGGCCGCTATCTGCGTCATCTGGCGCTGCTGGGGCTGGCGGTAGGGCTGTATTACGTCTGGTTCTTCATTCAGTTTGGTATCAGCTATGAACAGCTCACCACCGGGATGCAGCAGCTTGGGCGCTACTTCTTCCGTATGTTCGTCTGGGATGATTTTCTCAACTGGCCATTCGGCTACTACTTCAGTCAGATTGGCATCACCCTGGCGATCGTTTTCTCCGGCACTCTCACCGCCACGGTAATAGCCTTGTTGCTGTCGTTTCTCGCGGCGCGCAACGTGATGCGCGGCCCGGTCACGCGGTTCGTGGCGATGTTTATGCGTCGGCTGTTCGACCTGCTGCGCGGGATTGACATGGCTATCTGGGGGCTGATTTTCGTGCGGGCAGTGGGCTTAGGTCCGCTCGCCGGGGTGCTGGCGATCATCATGCAGGACACCGGCTTGCTCGGGCGGTTATATGCCGAAGGGCATGAGGCGGTGGAGCGTTCGCCGGGCCGTGGCCTGACAGCGGTGGGTGCCAACGGATTGCAAAAACACCGCTTCGGCATCTTCACTCAATCGTTCCCGACCTTTCTTGCGCTGAGCCTGTATCAGCTTGAATCCAACACCCGCTCCGCTGCGGTGCTCGGCTTTGTCGGCGCGGGCGGTATCGGGCTGATTTACGCTGAAAATATGCGTCTGTGGAATTGGGACGTGGTGATGTTTATCACCTTGCTGCTGGTGGCAGTGGTGATGACCATGGATGCACTGTCGTCGTGGCTGCGTCGCCGCTACATCACGGGGGCGACGGTGCCGTTGTACAAGGCGGACTAGCGTTGCCAGGATGAATACCCCGGAAAAAACTCGCATCGGGAGCAGGGCGTCAATGGTATGATGACGCCCTTCTTGACGGCAGCGACGCATGTCGTTGCCCATTTTCGATGTAATTACCGGAATAATGACCGTGATCTCTTTTTCTGAACTGAACGCGCTTCCTGCTGAACAACTCGATAATCTCAATGAGCTGGGCTATCTGAACATGACCCCGGTGCAGGCGGCGGCGTTACCGGCCATTCTTGCGGGGAAAGACGTCCGTGCGCAGGCGAAAACCGGCAGCGGCAAAACCGCGGCCTTCGGCCTGGGCCTGCTGCAACATATTGATGCCAGCCAGTTTATAACCCAGTCGCTGGTGCTGTGTCCGACGCGCGAACTGGCTGACCAGGTCGCGAAAGAGCTGCGTCGTTTGGCGCGCTACATGCCTAACATTAAAGTGCTGACTCTGTGCGGCGGCCTGCCGTTTAGCGTTCAACGCGATTCTCTGATCCACGCCCCGCATATCATTGTGGCGACCCCGGGACGACTGCTCGATCACCTGAAAAAAGAGACGGTGAATCTCGAAGCCTTGCAAACGCTGGTGCTGGATGAAGCCGACCGGATGCTGGACATGGGCTTTGCCGACGCAATTGACGAGGTGATCAGCCATGCGCCCGCCAACCGTCAGACGCTGCTGTTCTCCGCAACCTGGCCGAGCGCCATTGCCGCCATCAGCACCCGTATTCAGCGTGACCCGCAGACCGTAGAAATCGACACCGTCGACGAGCTGCCTGCGGTCGAACAGCAGTTTTATGAAGTGTCCCGCAACGGCAAAATCGGCCTGTTGCAAAAGCTGCTGAGCAAGCACCAGCCCGCCTCCTGCGTGGTGTTCTGTAACACCAAAAAAGATTGTCAGGCGGTCTGCGATGCGCTAAGCGAAAGTAACCAGAGCGTACTGGCACTGCACGGCGACATGGAACAGCGTGACCGCGATCAGACTCTGGTGCGTTTTGCCAACGGTAGCAGCCGCGTGCTGGTGGCGACCGACGTCGCCGCGCGAGGGCTCGACATTAAAGCGCTGGAGATGGTCATCAACTTCGAACTGGCGTGGGACCCGGAAGTTCACGTTCACCGTATTGGGCGTACTGCACGTGCCGGGCAGAGTGGGCTGGCTATCAGCTTCTGCTCCCCGGAAGAGGGCCAGCGTGCTGCGGTGCTCGAAGATATGCTGAACTTCAAGGTCATTTGGCAGCAGGCACCCACCGGCATCAACATCGCGCCGCTGGAAGCGACCATGGCAACCCTGTGCATTGACGGCGGCAAAAAAGCCAAAATGCGTCCGGGTGATATTCTCGGTGCGTTAACCGGAGACATGGGCCTGGCTGGAGATGATATTGGTAAAATCGATATCCACCCAATCCACGCTTTTGTGGCCGTCAAACAAAGCGTTGCCCGCCATGCCTGGAAACAGCTCCAGCAGGGCAAAATTAAAGGGAAGTCGGTGAAGGTGCGGTTGCTGAAGTAATTCGCTGTTCTGCTGAACATTTGCACCTGAGTTACCCGGTTGGCGATGACATCATTCCAGACCCGGCGAACTTCTTATGGCAGCGCGCTGCGTTTGCAAAAAAGAGTTGAACCGTATATCGGTTCAACTCCATCAGGATTGTTGGCTTGCTCAGAGCCAGGTATTTAATGGCGTTATGCTTCGATCGGAGCACGCCAGTCATCGGCACCGGAAGTGCCCGCCGTTGTATGCTCCCAGTTAATCTTACGGTAAGCCAAAGAAACGCGAACTAACTGCGTAAACTCCGCCTTGGTGGCGTCCTGACAATGGGGCATTTTACAATCAATATCGATAATCGTCGCATCTTCCAGTTTGGTGGTGAAGAAATGCTCCTGCTTACCTTCGATAGAGGTGCGGTACCACTTTAGTTCTACCGATGGCAGCATTTCACCCGATGCTAATGCGTTATACAGCAACGGCACCGCTTTGTTGTACGCCACGGTAAAACGGAAAGGTTTGTGGGCGCGCTGGCCTGCGGGCTGACCGGACTGTGGGTCGGTCGGCACGGTGACAATATGCTCGAATTCCTGAACCAGCATCTCATCTTCGTGACCTTGTACATAAATATTACCCACCGATTCTGCCGTAAATGCGCTGGCGGTAATGTTTCCCTGAGTTTTTCCGGTGATGGAAATATACGCTGGAGTTGGCATGCTAGATATCCTTTCTTCTGGGGTTAACTTGATTTGGAGCAATCTTTGCGAATGCTATATTGCTCTCTCTGCGCTGTAATCAGACCCGATATCTGAGAACGGCAGGGCACTATAAAGCGTTTTATTTTGGTGTCCAATATGCATGAAAACATCACGTTTCTTATTTTTGTGGTTGCAGATATAAAAATTATAATGATTGCAAAACCAGATTTTTATTCTGTCATTTGAATTAAATTCATCTGCTGAATTTGACCTAATATATGAATAAATTGTTAATTTGTTTCTTAACCCTCTGTTTATGAAGGTATGATTTGAAAATTGATGATTTATTTTTGCGATCGCTGTTGAATGGATACATGTCTATAAAAGGACTTGCACCGTATGTGGGAAATAGATGCACTGGACTTTTATTCGGAAGTTTGTGAGGATGGGTAACTCACATTACTAATGAGATAAATATCTCTTCATTTTATTTTGTCCGGCATCGGACAGTTTATTGGTGCTGTTTATTCATTATAATTATTAGTTGAAAGTCATTGGTTGAAGGAAGTTTCACTTTATTTGAAACGGTTCTCTTGTAGCTGAAACAAGAATGCACATCGCAATCCCTTATTGGTACAAAAAAGGACGAGTTATGAGTAAGAGTAAACAAAGTAGTGTTGCTCCTAAAGAAAGGATAAACATCAAATATGTGCCGAATACGGGCGACCAGGTCTCAGAAATTGAATTGCCTTTAAATTTATTAGTCGTAGGCGATCTGAAAGGTCTACGTGAAGATACCGCTATTGAAGAGCGCCAAGTTGTGTCGATTAATAAAAACAACTTCAACGCTGTGATGAACGAAGCCAATATCAGCCTGGCATTCAGTGTCCCTAACCACCTTGACGGTGACTGTAAAGAAGAGCTGCCCGTTACTTTAGCCGTAAATTCACTGGATGATTTTTCCCCGGATAATGTCGCGAAAAAAGTGCCAGAACTGCAAAAAATCCTCGAACTTCGCGAAGCGTTGGTGGCTCTGAAAGGGCCGCTGGGCAATATTCCCGCGTTCCGTTCGCGTCTACAGGATTTGCTAGGTAACGAAGCGATGCGTGAGCAGTTGCTCAAAGAGCTGGACATGCTTAATCAAAAATAATTGCGCGTGATAAAGGGAATTCAACGTATGTCTTTACAAGAAGAAGATGCAGTTTTAGCGCAGGAACCGGTCAGCTCAACGTTTCTCCTCGACGAAATCATGTCTCAAACCCGACTGATCCCGGGCAACGACGGGTATGACGTGGCGAAACAAGGCGTTGCGGCCTTTATTGCCAGTATTCTGGATACCGGCGTCAACGAAGAGCCAATCAACAAAATCCTCGTTGACCGGATGATCGTTGAGTTGGACAAAAAGCTCAGCGCGCAGATGGACGAAATCCTCCACGCCCCAGCGTTCCGAGAAATCGAGTCGTCCTGGCGTTCGCTGAAGCTATTGGTTGACCGAACCGACTTCCGTGAAAATATCAAAATCAATATCATGCACGCGACGAAAGCTGAGCTGCTGGAAGATTTTGAATTCTCGCCAGAGATCATCCAGTCCGGCTTCTACAAGCACGTCTACTCCTCCGGTTATGGCCAGTTCGGTGGCGAGCCAACGGCAGCCATCATTGGTAACTATGCCTTTAGCAATACCGCGCCTGATATGAAGCTGTTGCAATATGTCAGCGCGGTCGGGGCCATGGCGCATTCACCGTTCCTTTCCAGCGTTGCACCCGATTTCTTCGGCATTGATAGCTTTACCGAGCTGCCCGCCATCAAGGATATGCGTTCAGTCTTTGAAGGCCCGGTCCATACTAAATGGCGAGCTTTACGTGAGTCAGAAGACTCCCGCTACCTGGGGTTAACCACGCCGCGCTTTCTGCTGCGTTTACCGTATTCCACGGTCGAAAATCCGATCAAAAACTTCAATTACTATGAAGATGTCAGTAAAAACCATGAACACTTCTTATGGGGTAACACCGCTTTTTTGCTGGCTTCGTGCCTGACCGACAGCTTTGCTAAATACCGCTGGTGCCCGAATATCATCGGTCCACAAAGTGGTGGTGCAGTACACGATTTGCCTGTCCATCTCTACGAAGCCATGGGGCAGATTCAGGCCAAAATCCCCACAGAAGTACTGATTACCGACCGCCGTGAGTTTGAACTGGCCGAAGAAGGATTTATCACGTTGACGATGCGCAAAGGCAGCGACAACGCGGCATTCTTTTCGGCGAACTCGGTGCAGAAACCGAAGGTTTTCCCCAATACCCGCGAAGGGAAAATGGCAGAAACCAACTACAAGCTGGGCACTCAGTTACCCTACATGTTTATCATCAACCGCCTGGCGCACTACATCAAAGTGTTGCAGCGTGAGCAGATTGGCTCGTGGAAAGAACGTCAGGATCTGGAACGTGAGCTGAACAACTGGCTTAAGCAATACATTGCAGACCAGGAGAACCCGCCGACAGATGTTCGCAGTCGTCGTCCTTTACGTTCCGCACAAATTCAGGTGCTGGATGTCGAAGGGGATCCGGGCTGGTATCAGGTGGCAATGCAGGTGCGTCCGCATTTCAAGTATATGGGTGCGAGTTTCGAGCTGTCGCTGGTGGGCCGTCTGGATAAGGAATAGCAAGGAATGGCTGCGTTACTTAACTGGGTGCGGGGAAGTTCTGCCAGCTTGTTCGAGCGCATACAAGGGGAGGGAAACTCCTCCTCTCGTAGCCGTCTTTCCGGCCTGATTTGCTCGGTCCAGCAGCACTTAATCGAAGTCCTGAATTCGCGGCCTGGAGGTTGCCAAAGCGCCGTCGGTCTTGGCGTTGTTGATTTCAACGACGCGACGGCAACCACCTCCGATTTCAGAACCAGCATCGAGCGGGCGATTAAAGAGTGTATTGAGGGGTATGAGCCGCGCATTTCCTCCGCGACGGTTCAGTCCGTTATCAGTGATGCAGACCCGCTGCTGCTCAGCTTTCATATCAAAGCCTGTGTCGATTTCGACGATATGGGTGATGTGGTTGAATTCAATATCCAGTTGAACAACAACCGTCGTTACTGCTTTAGTCAGGATGCCTAATGTCGTTCGAAAAATATTTCAGGGATGAGCTGGATTATCTCCGGCAATTAGGCCGTGATGCCGCGATTGAGCGGCCACATCTCGCCGCTTTTTTATCTGAACAGGGTTCTGACCCAGACGTTGAACGTCTGCTGGAAGGCTTTGCTTTTTTAACGGGTAACCTGCGTGAAAAAATTGACGATCAGTTCCCGGAATTAACTCACGGCCTGTTAAACATGCTGTGGCCTAACTATTTACGGCCTGTTCCCAGTATGACGATCATCGAATATACGCTGGATGACAGCGCGGTCACCCAGGCCACGCTGATTGAACGTGGTACTCAGGTGCTGAGCGTGCCGATCGCTCAACAAGTTCAACAAGAAGAGAGCTTGAGTGGGCCACAGTGTACTTTCAGGCTGTGCCGGGATCTCTGGTTGTTCCCAATGGCTATTCGCGATATTTACGCCAACAACAGCAATGAGCAAGGCATATTGTGCATCGATTTCGCCTCGAAAACTGAACTGAATATGCAGGATCTCCAACTCAATAAGCTGCGCTTTTATTTGGGTGAAGATTATTACACCAGCACCCAGCTTTATTTCTGGATCAGCCATTATTTCGAACGGGCAGAATTAATGGTAAATGGCACCGTTATCCCAATGCCCGACTTTGACTTTGCCCCAGTCGGATTTGCCCGCAAAGACGCGTTATTGCCGTACACCAAAAATGCCTATATGGGTTATCGCATTTTGCAGGAATATTTTTGCTTCCCGGAGGGCTTCCTGTTCTTTGATGTCACGGGCATTGTAGACTTCCCCCCCGAACTTAATGCCAGCGAATTCACGCTGAAATTCTACTTCTCCCAGGCGTTACCGCCTGAGATAAAAGTTCGCTCAACCACGCTACGCCTGAACTGTACGCCAGCAGTGAACCTCTTCGAGCGCGACAGTGAAGCCATTGAACTGGACGGCACCCAGGCGGAATACCCACTGCGCGCCAGTTATTCCCATGCAGATCACTTCGATATTTTCTCCGTTGATAGCGTGGACAGCTGGCTAGAGGCAAACGGTGACATACCGGGGCTTATGAGAGGGCGAGTACGGTCATTCACTTCTTTTGAAAGCTTCCACCATCAGGTTGAACACGCCCAGGCGCGCGATGCGCTCTACTATCGGTTGCGGGTCAAGAACGCTCAATTCCATAAAGGCTTTGATCATTTTATTTCCTTCGTGCGCAGCGACGAATCCAGAGTCGTGATGAACAAAGAAATCATTTCCATCGGGCTGACGTGCACCAATCGGGAATGGCCTTTGTTGCTGCGAGTGGGGGATATCAACCAACCGACAAAAGAAAGCCCATCGTTTGCGACGTTTCGCAATATTACGCGACCTTCCGTGCCGCTCTACCCGGTGATAGATGGCAGCCTGCACTGGTCACTGCTTTCCAATATGTCTTTGAATTATATGTCACTGCTGGACAAAGATGCCCTTAAGCAGATTTTACACACCTATGACTTCCCGAGTATGCATAGCCGCCAGTCCGCCAGGGCTTCACAACGGAGGCTGGATGCCATTGAGCGTATCGAAACGCAACCTGTTGACCGCCTGTTCCGTGGGTTGCCCGTAAGAGGATTACAAACCACGTTGTGGCTGGAACAAAGCGCCTTCAGCTCGGAGGGGGAGCTTTATCTCTTCAGTACCGTACTGGCGCATTTCTTCTCGTTGTATGCCAGCGTCAATGCATTTCACCTCTTAAAAGTTACCAATCTTGATAATCAGGAATGTTACGAATGGCCAGTACAAACGGGGCAACACGCACTGATGTAAGGCTTGAGCAGGGCACAGCGCTCGCAGTGGAGCTGGATGTTACACGTTACAACTTCTTCCAATTGGTCGAGCTTCTCCACCAATTGGCGGTAGCGTGGGAAAAATCCCCCCACAATCCAGACCCAGCGAAGGAGGCAATCCGCTTTAAATCCTCTGCGAGTCTGGCGTTCCCCAGCCGGGACATCATTGCGCTGCACGCCTCGCCGCGTAACCAATTCGAACTGGAAGTCTCGTTCCTGGGGTTGCATGGCAGCCAATCACCGCTGCCGGGATATTACCTGGATTCGCTGGCTTGGGAGGAGGCGCAAAATGAAAACCGGTTAACGGATTTCATGAACGTGTTCAACCACCGGTTACTGACGCTGTTGCATCAGATCTGGCGCAAATACCGCTACTACATTTGCTTCAACAAAGGCTGCGACGACTTCTCCCAGCGGATGTTTGCTCTGGTAGGGCTGGGCAGCACGGCAATCCGCAACAAATTACAAATTAACCACGAGAAAATGCTCGCCTACGCGGGCCTGCTGGCAAGCCCGGGGCGTGCCCCTGAGGTGATTTGCAGCCTCGTTTCCCACTGCTTCAACCTCGAGGATGTCACCCTTAACAGTTGGCAGTTGCGCAAGGTCAACATTGCTGCGGATCAGCAGAACCGCCTGGGCAGCAGGGTGCGGGTACGCGGTAACAACTATCAGCAGAAGTCGGTGCTGGGTGTCAATTTCTCTATTGGTGCCAGGGTGGCAGATCGCAGCGGCAAGTTCCTGCTGTGCATTAACCGACTGACCCGCGATCAGTTTTTATCTTTCTTACCCGAAGGGTCTAACTATGCGCCGCTGGTGATGTTCGTGGCGTTCATTATGCGGGACCAGTTCGCGTGGGATTTACGTCTGGGGCTGGCGGAACAGCAGGTAAGCGGCATGGTGTTGGGCACAGAACAGAACAACCTGCTGGGCTGGACCAGTTTTCTGGGGCAACCCGAAACGAAGCCGCACGTAACCATCAGCGTGATGGAATAACAATAAGGATTCACTAACTCATGGATAATCAGCAGCCAACGCTGTCATTACGGGTCATCAACAGCGACAAACTGGAGAGTGGCAAGCAGGCAAGCCACTTATTCCATCTGGGCGGCGGCACGGTGGGAAGCGATGCCAGTCATCCCTGGTCGATTCAGGATCAGAGCGGCAGTGTCCATGCCTCGGCGTTCGCCATCGAATGGCGCGACGGCGCTTTCTGCCTGCGGGTATTAAACGACGCCATCACCATCAACCAAAGCGTACTGACGGAGAAATCTGGGTTTGTGCTGCTGCAACAAGGGGATGAAATTGCCCTTCACACCCTAACGTTCAGATGCCATATCGCCTACTCAAATGCCGGAATGGTCGATCCATTCACCGTATCGCCAGAATCTCTGGTTTCTAACTATAGCAACCCTCTGGAAGCAATGATGGAGGGTGGGGCATCGCATACCTCCCCCCATTCGCAGGAGGCCCGTCTGGCCTCTACCGTAGTAAACAGTTTCAGTCGCGACCCTCTGCGGGTGCTTGAAACCGAAAGTTTGACCACCCAGAACCCCCATACGGTGAGTTCGGATATCGACCCGATCCTGGGGCAGGATAGTGACCGCAGCCCGCTTGCTGCCTCGCCGCTCTCGGATAGCAGCCCAATGATGGAGCAGGAGTATTTAGATCTCCCTCATATCAAGTCCTACATAGCGGCCCAGGATAACGAGCCGGAGAACAAGATAACCCAGCTTCATGTGGCGATTACCCCATTGATGCGCGGGTTTGATGCACAGTTGCCTATCCGCAACAGTCAGGAAGCGAATGACTTCCTGGAAGAAGCCGGTAAAACGCTCAAGGCGACAATTGAAGGGCTGCTTGCCCTTCAGCGCAGCCAGCACGGGCTGAGGGACAAACATCTGCGGCCGCTGGAAGATAACCCGCTGCGCCTGAATATGGACTACGACACCACGCTAAGCCTGCTGTTTGCGGATGGCAAAAGCCCGGTGCATCTTGCTGCGCCTGCTGCGGTGGCAGAGAGTCTGCATAATCTGCGTTTGCACCATCAGGCTAATCAACAGGCCATCGCTCAGGCGCTCAACACCATGCTGGATGCCTTCTCGCCCCAGCGGTTGTTGACGCGCTTCACCCAGTATCTGCGCAGCAACGAACGCCAGGACCGAGACTCTGCCTGGGCGTGGGAAATGTATAAAAACTACTACCAGGAGCTCTCATCCAGCCGCCAGCAGGGTTTTGAAAAGCTGTTTGGCGAAGTCTATGGCCAGGCGTATGACCAGGCGCTGCGTCAGGGAATGAAAGACAGCGAATGATAAAGCACACCATCAACTTACGCCTGCTCCTGGTGCTGTGCACGGCATGTTTGCTGGCAGGGTGCAGCGCCTGGAAAGTGACCAAAAAAATTGGCGAAGTCGTCATCAATCCCGATGTCACTGTGGGGGAAGCAGACGAACAACCTTCCACCGTCAGAATGATATTACTGGCCGAACCGAACACCAATCCGAATACGAAGGGGGAGGCCACGCCTGTTGAATTCGCCGTTATCTACCTGAGCGAAGACTCGAAGCTGCTCGCGGCGGATCGCGACCAACTGACCCCCGCCACACTGGAGAAGAGTCTCGGCAAAAACTACCTCGATCACCAGGAATATACCCTGCTGGCGGACCAGTACAAAGCGCTGGCCCCCATCCCGCTTGAAGAAAAAACCCGCTACATCGGCGTGGTGGCCTGGTTTGCCGATGCCGAACACAGCGAGTGGAAGAAGACGATAAAGGTCAAAAGTATTGGCCAGCATTACCAAATTTTGATCCACCTCAGGGCTAACGAGATCGAACTAAGGGAAGAGGAAGAATAAGTATGCCAACGAAAAATAGAGTGATCTGGCGCGAAGGATTGTTTATCAAGCCCCAGCACTTTCAGCAACAGCAGCGTCACAATGACTACCAGCTGCATCAGCGTTTCAGCACTATGCACAGCTATGGCTACGGGTTTCATTCGCTGGTCATCAACCAGGATCTGTTAAAACTTGGGCGCATTGGGGTGAGTGCCGCCAGCGGCAGCATGCCCGACGGTTCAATTTTTGAGATGCCTTATCAGGACAACTGCCCGAAACCGCTGGATGTACTTAACTGCAACGATACCCTTGGTCGGGATATCTATCTGGCGTTGCCAATGCTCAACGATGCCATCAACGAAGTTGTCGGCCAGCAGGGGCAGACTCAGAGCACTATTCGCTACCGTGAATATCTTGATGACGTGCGGGATCTCCATACTGATGGGGGGGATGTCAGCCAGTTAGCGCTGGCGCAGCTTACTCCACGGCTGATGCAGGGGTCAGAAGATCTCAGTGCGTACACGGCGCTCCCGCTTTGTCGCATCAAAGAAAAACGCCCGGACGGTGCGTTAGTGCTGGACGACGACTTTATTCCTACCTGTACAACGCTGCCTGTCTCTGTTTCGCTCAAAAGCTTCATGGATGAAGTGGAGGGGACATTGGTCGAACGTGCCCGCCTGTTGGCTAAACGCATCGGTTCTCCAGGCCAGCAGGGCATTGCCGATGTCGCTGAATTTATGATGTTGCAGGTCTTTAATCGGGTACAACCGCTGTTTACCCATCTGGCACATCAGGCGGTTCTGCATCCACAGTATTTTTATTGTCAACTGGTGCAGACCTGTGGCGAGCTGCGTACCTTTACCGATGAGGCGCGCATCGCGGGCGTCTTTCCGGTGTACAACCACGATAATCTCACCGATACCTTTCAGCCGCTGTTCCAGTCGCTGCGGCAGGTGCTGAGCACTGTCCTGACGCCGCGAGCGGTGTCCATCCAACTGCATATGCAGGCGCACGGTATTCGTGTGGCGACGATCAATGACCGGGATCTTTTGCGCAGCGCCGATTTCGTACTTGCTGTACGAGCGCAGATCCCACAAGAGCAGCTCCGTCGCCAGTTTGTGCAACAAACCAAAATCACCTCGCTGGAGAAAATCCGCGAGCTGGTTAGCGTGCAACTTCCGGGTGTGCCATTGGTGGCGCTCTCCGCTGCGCCACGCCAATTGCCGTATCACTCTGGCTATACCTATTTCATGCTCGACAGGCAGAGTGCGGCCTGGAAAGAGATCCAGCAAAGTAATGCCATCGCTTTCCACGTCTCAGGCGACTTCCCTGAACTGGACATGCAGTTTTGGGCCATCAGGGGAAGCTAATGAAAACGGATGCGGTCACACACGACGTGCTGATTGCGGCCCCTGAAACGGTCGCCTCTTACCGGCACTATCAACTCCCGCTGCGTGGCGAAAGCCTGAATGCGATGGTGGATGCCGCTACGCCATTGCTTGGCATGGTGCTACGTCTCAAAGAGATGGAAAACCATCCGTTGCCGGACAAGCTCTACCAGCAGGTGGTCGCGGATATTCGCGCCATTGAACAGTTTCTGCAAACCAAAGGTTACGAGCCAGGGGCGATCGTCTCGTTTCGCTATGTACTGTGCACTTTTATTGATGAAACCGCGCTGGGCCACGGCTGGAACTCGCAAAACGATTGGCTGCAGCAGTCGCTGCTGGTGCATTTCCACAACGAAACATGGGGCGGAGAGAAAGTCTACGTTCTGCTGGAGCGCTTAATGGGCGAACCGAAGCGCTACCAGGAACTGCTGGAATTTATCTACCTCTGTTTTTGCCTGGGCTATCGCGGGCGCTACAAAGTGACCCTGCGAAATAGCGATGAATTTGAGCGTCTGTTTAGCCGTCTGCATCACCAGCTCCACCAGTTGCGCGGGGAAGCTCCAGCCACCGTGCTGCATCAAAAATCGGGGTGTTCAGGCGCTCATTACCAATTGGTCAGGCGGCTTTCCATCAAACATGTTCTCTGGGGTGGGCTGGGATTACTGGTGGTGATCTACGCGTTTTACGCACTCAATCTGCATGCCCAAAGCCAGGATATCTTGCAGCAACTCAACAACTTATTGAGCAAGGAAGGACCGAAATGATCCAGATTGATTTACCTACTCTGGTAAACCGCCTGCATCCGATTGCCCGCCATGCGCTGGAGGCCGCCGCGGCCCATTGCGTTAGCCAGCAGGAAGTCGAAATTACCGTCTCCCAGGTGCTACGCCAGATGATCGCCACCCCGCTGAGCGACGTGCGGCAAATATTGAACCGTGCCGGCGTTGATCTTGACGAGTTGCAGACCCTTCTCGATCAGCGCGTTGCCAACTACCAGACGATG
The DNA here is from genome assembly GCF_033843265.1 of Scandinavium lactucae. Lineage (NCBI taxonomy): Bacteria > Pseudomonadati > Pseudomonadota > Gammaproteobacteria > Enterobacterales > Enterobacteriaceae > Scandinavium > Scandinavium lactucae. The sequence continues at coordinate 13,838 of NZ_JAWXRD010000027.1, read as the reverse complement.
GCACAGGCATATCCGAGCTTTTCACCTCTGCTGGTGGAATGGTTGCAAGACAGTTGGCTACTGGCATCTATTGAGATGGAACACCGTCAGCTTCGCAGCGGTGTAATGCTCCTGACGCTACTGCTCAGCCCGTTACGCTATTTGACACCTAACGCAAATCGCGCGCTTTCTTCAGTAAACCGTGAACTGCTGCGGCAGAACTTTGCGCAGTGGACTAGCGACTCCGCAGAAATCACTCAGGCTGAGGTTGGGAACGATACCGCTCCAATGGCGTCAGGCGATGAAAGCCACCTGGGGCGTTACGCCAGCAATATGACTGAACAGGCCCGCAACGGTCAACTCGACCCGGTGCTGTGCCGCGACGCGGAAATCGACCTGATGATCGATATTCTCTGCCGCCGCCGTAAAAACAATCCCATTGTTGTCGGAGAGGCGGGAGTAGGTAAAAGTGCGTTAATAGAAGGGCTTGCCTTGCGTATTGTGGCCGAGGCGGTGCCGCAGAAATTGCTTAACAGCGAACTGATGACACTGGATCTGGGTGCGCTCCAGGCCGGGGCGGCGGTGAAAGGCGAATTCGAAAAACGCTTCAAAGGCATCATGTCCGAAATAGCCCAGTCCGCTACGCCGATCATTTTGTTTATCGACGAAGCTCACACCCTGATCGGCGCGGGCAACCAGCAGGGCGGGCTGGACATTTCCAATTTGTTAAAGCCCGCATTGGCCCGTGGCGAACTGAAAACCATCGCCGCCACAACCTGGGGTGAATATAAAAAATACGTAGAAAAAGACGCCGCGCTTTCTCGTCGATTCCAACTGGTCAAGGTCTCTGAACCGAGTGCGGAAGAGGCGACAATCATCATGCGGGGTCTGCGCACTCTTTATGAACAGGCGCACGGCGTGCTAATTGACGACGAAGCGCTGCAAGCCTCCGCCGTGTTAAGCGACCGGTATCTGTCTGGCCGCCAGCTACCGGACAAAGCCATAGATGTGCTGGATACCGCGTCGGCGCGGGTGGCGATAAATTTGACTTCCGCACCTCGCCAGGTTTCAGCGTTGCAAACGCAACGGCACCAACAAGCGATGGAAATCGCGATCCTCGAGCGGGAACAGCGACTGAACCTCGGCAGCCCGAGCGAGCGTTTAAATGAGCTATGCCAGCAGCGGGAAGTTATCGAAACACAGCTTGCAGAGCTGAACGCCAGTTGGAAAATCCAGCAGCGCCTGGTGCAGGAAATTATTGATGTCAGGTCACAATTACTGACTCAGGAAGAGAGCGCCAGCGACGAACAGACAGTCCGACTGGCGGCGCTGGATGCCGAGCTTAACGTGTTGCAACAGCACCAGACGCTCGTCTCGCCGCACGTGGATAAACACCAGATTGCGGCGGTGATTGCCGAATGGACGGGTGTGCCGCTGAATCGTCTTTCACAAAGCGAACTGACGGTGGTGACTGAATTACCGGACTTTCTGGGGCAGCAGATTAAAGGCCAGAGTACGGCTATCCATTGTTTGCATCAACACCTGCTCACTGCGCGGGCGGATCTGCGTCGCCCTGGCCGCCCAATGGGGGCTTTTTTGCTGGTTGGGCCGAGCGGGGTGGGCAAAACAGAAACGGTGTTGCAAATCGCCGACCTGCTGTACGGCGGCCGCCAGTACCTCACTATCATCAATATGTCAGAATTCCAGGAGAGGCATACCGTTTCACGTCTCATTGGCTCCCCGCCAGGCTACGTCGGCTATGGGGAGGGTGGTGTGCTGACCGAGGCAATTCGCCAGAAACCTTATTCCGTGGTGTTGCTGGACGAAGTGGAAAAGGCGCATCCGGACGTGCTGAACCTGTTCTACCAGGCTTTCGACAAAGGCGAGTTGGCAGACGGTGAAGGCCGCATTATTGACTGCAAAAATGTGGTGTTCTTTCTTACCTCCAATCTGGGTTACCAGACCATCGTGGATAACAGCGCACAGCCAGAGCAAATCAACGCGCTGCTGTATCCGGAACTGGCCGCTTTCTTCAAGCCAGCTTTGCTGGCCCGTATGGAAGTGGTGCCGTATCTGCCGTTGGACAGGTCCACGTTGCAAACCATTATTCACGGCAAATTGAACCGCCTGGAAAGCCTGCTGCGCCAGCGTTTTAACGCCGAAGTCATCATTGACCCGCAGGTCATAGACGAAATCCTGCTGCGCGCCACGCGTACGGAAAACGGTGCCCGAATGCTGGAATCAATTATCGACGGTGCCTTGCTGCCTCCGCTCTCTTTACTGTTGCTGCAAAAAATGGCCGCGGGTTCGGCAATTCGCTTCATCAGGCTGTTGGTTGAAGGAAGCGAGTTTACCGCGCAGGTTGAGGAGGCGGCATGAGGCAGCGGCTTAAAAGCGTGCTGGCATTACTGGATGACAACTCCATTGAGAAGCTGATTTACCGTTTTTTGGCGATAAAACACCACCGCCTGCGCTTCAGCACGCTGATGGTGGCCATGTTCAATGCCAATGAAAGACGGCTGGATTGTTATCTTCATCCCGATGAAAACAGCTACGAAACGATGAACCTCAATATCAACATCGATGACTTCAGTCACCCACTGGTGCAGGTGCTGCGCAACGGTTTGCCGCTGGTCTGGGACTCGTTGCAGCAGGGCGTGCGCATTGAAGATACTGTTTTTCGCGAACTGGTACAGGAGATGCCTGTGGGATGCGGGATGTACGCCTTGCCGCTGTTCGATTTCCACGGGCGCGCCTGCGGGGTTATTGCGATCATCGCCGTACGGATTGCACGCTTTGCGGACCCCGACGGTATTTTTGGCGTGTACTGCTCCGTCTTCCAGCATCGTCTGATTAAATTGCAGGAGGCCGAACAGCTGCGCACGCAACTTAACCAGATTAGCGCCTTATTTGCCTCTCAGCAGCAACGAGAAAAGCAGATGGATGAACTGCTGGCCACGCTCCGTGAAGCGGATGAATCCAGCACCTTGCCGGGGCTATCCCACGACTACAGCAGAATTCATGACCTTCCCAAAGCGGTAGAGGCTTTCGAAATCGCCGTTCTGACCCAGCGCATTCGCGTTTACGGCAAAAACAAAAATCGAATTGCGGAAAGCCTGGGCATTGCGCCCCGCACGCTGGCCTACAAGCTGACGAAATACAGGTGTGAAGAATGAGCACATGGCTATTGGTAACCGCGCTGATTGCCCATGTCGGCCAGTGGCTCCCTCCAGAAGGACAAGGCATATCGTTGGGGCCTGAACGGGAGATGTCCGTCACGCAGAAACTGACGAAGGTGATGGACTGCCGCGAGGAAACCTCGCCGCTAATTCGGTTGGAGTGTTACGACCAGGCGCTATCCACCACTACTGAAATAGCCATCAACCAGACCCGTAGCGGTCCGGTCTGGCAAAAAGCAATGGATCAGGAGAAACGGCGTAACAGCCACTCAACCACGTTTCTACTGACCCAGATCCCGGGCAGCAACCCAATCGTAGTGATCACCACCCCGGCGATTGGCATTCCACCGCCACGACCGGTGCTAATGCTGAGCTGCATCGACAACATTACGCGTCTGCAAATTGCCCTCACCACCCAGCCCAAAGACGGCTCGGTAAACATCGCCGCCGACAACGATCGCTTCTCGGTCCAGTGGTTTTTGCGTGAAAACGGCTACCTGCTGGAGTCCAGCCGGGGGCTGGCGGGCATTGAGGAAATCAAGCGTCTGATGCCCGCAAAAACGCTGACCATCGACAGCCTGGAGCGGGGATTTCCCCGTCTGACATTTAATATTTCGCAGTTGACGGAGGTTGTAAAACCTCTGCGCAACGCCTGCCACTGGTAACGTTTATGGATAACTCGCCACAGCACTCCTGGCATGCATTAATTCTTACGCCGCTTACCCCGGAGCAGGTTGCTCAGGCGCTGGCAGATGACGACCCGGAATGGGAATACCTGGATGGACAGATGGTGAAACTGGGATCGCTGGCGCACAGCACCCTGGATCTGGACGACATCCAGCGGCGGCTTGTCGCACTGTTGGCACAAAAAAGTAAAGACTTTCGTCTGATGGTTCACCTACTACGTACCCTACAACATGGCGGAGAACCCGATCAATTGCTGCTGGCGGTCTCGCTGCTGACCGCCTGGATCGAGCATTTCTGGGTTAGTGCAGCCCCCGCTAACGCCATGCATAAGCGCCGATTTGCCCAGCAAATTCTTAAGCGGTTCGACAGCGCCAGTACCAGCTTCAGCCACAAAACGGATGCCATCCAGCGCGATAACGGCCAGGAGCTATTGGCGCATCTGTCACAGGTCTGGCACGCCCACGAACCGGCGCTGGCAAAAGAGGTGGACGATCTGCGCAACCGTTATGCGCGGCTACCGGAGAAAGTTGAGGAGGCCGCACCCCGTCGGGAAGACAGCCCGCTACCGGGCGAGGTAACGAACGCATCTGCACCACTTATCCCCAGCCTGAAGGTAGATAATTCCAGCGAAAAAGCCTGGCGTCACAGCATGTTAAAAATGGCCGACATCCTCTGTGAGATCCAACCGGATGTGGCGATAGGTTACCGTCTGCGCCGCAATGCCGTGTGGGGATCCATCACGGCATTGCCAATAGCACAACGTGATGGCCGCACACCGCTGGCGGCTGTATCCAGCGATCGCATTGCGGACTATCTTGCCCGCCTGCCTTATGCCGATTTGCCTCTGTGGCAGCAGGTAGAACAGAGCCTCACGCTTGCGCCTTACTGGCTCGACGGCCACGCGCTGTCCGTGCGCATAGCAAAACAGCTTGGGTATGACGCGGTGGCGGAGGCCATCCAGCAAGAACTCACTCTCTTTCTGAGTCGATTGCCAGGCCTGAGCACACTGCACTTCACCGACATGACGCCATTCCTCGCCCCGCAGACCGCGGCCTGGCTACAACAGCATAAAGGCGAGGCGCAGGGCAGCAGCACGCTTGAGGAGGATGAAATCTGGCGGTGCTACCAACAACAGGGGCTGGAGGCGGCGCTACAACTGCTTGAACGCCAGCCGCAAAACGAACCCAGAACATGCTTTTACAACCAGCTCGTAGGGGCGCAACTGCTGGAAAAGACAGGCTTAACGGCGCTTGCCCGTCAACAGTATCACAGCCTGATGCAGGTGGGAGAGCAGTTACAGCTTAGGGAATGGGAACCCGCCTTGATGACGTTGCTGACAGAAAAACAACGGCAGTTAACACCGTGACAACCAGGGAACAGGAGTAGTACCACATGAAATTGCCGTCTTTTATCCGCATCGTGAAACCCGCACTTCCGCGCTTTAAAGCATCGATCCCGTTGGTGATGTTTCTGCTGGCCTGCGGCACCCTTGCCTGGGTCTGGATTTACGGATCTCAGTGGAAAGTCGCGGAGTACCTTCCGTTAGAGACGTTGCTTAGCCGCTGGCTGGTCACCGCCTTACTCGTGCTATTGGGCGTCTGCTGGTTGACCGTGAAATTTATGGCCCGCGTACAGTATCTGGAAAAACTCCAGCTACAACTGACGAAGCATCGGGACGATCCAATCAGTGCGGACGTGGCGCAGCAAAACCACTATCTCAATCATTGGAAGCACCAACTCCAGCGCCAGCTCGGCACCCCATCGTTTCTGTATCGCCTGCCCTGGTACATGGTGATTGGCGCTAGAAAAAGCGGTAAAACAGCGTTTATCCGTGAAGGCTACAAGCTTAATGACATCACGGCGCAGGATCACCACCGGATGGAGAGTGCGGAAGAACTTCGGCTGCGTTGCTGGCTGGGTGAGCAGGCGGTGATCATTGACCCTATCGGTGAATTAATCGAACAGCCGATATGCGACGCTCCGGACAAAGCACTGCTCAACCGCCATCTGTGGATAAGTCTGCTGGATTGGCTGCTTTCGGAGCGAACTCGCCAGCCGCTCAATGGCATCATTCTGACCGTCGACCTGCACCAGCTCCTGACCGCCAATAAAATCCAACGTGAAACGTATATCTCCGACATGCACCAACGCCTGTTGGATGTGCAGCTCAGCCTGCACATCCAGGTGCCGCTGTACGTGGTATTGACCAAAATGGATCTGCTCTACGGTTTTGGCGCGATGTATCAAACGCTGACCAAAGCCCAGCGTGATGAGGTGCTGGGCATCACATTTAGCATGGATGCTACCGCCTGGCGTGAGGAGTTACAGCGCTTTTGGCAACAGTGGATCGCACAGTTGAATAGCGCCATGCCAGACATGATGCTGCAAAGCGTTGACGTCTCGCAGCGCAGTCAGCTCTTCAGCTTCACTCGTCAGATGCAGGGGCTGCACGATGCGGTTCTGCAACTACTGGAAGGGATCTTGTACAGCGGTGACCACAGCCATCCGTTGCTGCGCGGTGTGTATCTGACGTCTTCGCAGCAGCGTGGGCAAATGGACGATGTGTTCACCCAGTCTGCTGCTGTGCAGTATCACCTTGCACCGCAAGCCTTCCCGACCTGGCCGGTGGCGGATACCACGCCTTATTTCTCAAAAACGTTGTTCAGCGAAGTCCTGCTTGCAGAACCCAATCTCGCCACGGAAAACAGCCTGTGGTTACAGCGTTCACAAAAGCGCATGTTGATTTGCTCCGGCGTTGGTGCGCTGGTGGCGCTGACCCTGTGGGGATACTGGCAATATTATTACCAGCGCAATTTTCACGCCGGGCAGGAGGTCTTAACTCAGGCGAAAAACTTCCTTTCTGTGGATATGCCAGCAGGCGAAGACCGCTACGGAAATCTACACCTCCCTTTGCTCAATCCGGTGCGTGACGCGACGCTTGCGTATGGTGACTACCGGGAGCGCAACCTGCTCGCGGATATGGGGCTGTACCAGGGTAATGACGTTGGTCCGTATGTGGAAAATACCTATCTGCAATTGCTGCGACAGCGATTTGTGCCTGCCCTGATGAGTGGTCTGCTTGAGCAACTGAATGCTGCCCCTGCGGGTAGCGAACAGAAGCTCGAAATCCTGCGCATCATGCGCATGCTGGAAGATGGCAGCGGGCGCAACATTCCTTGGGTGGAACAGTACATGAGCACGCTCTGGAGCCAGAAGTTCAACGGCCAGCGGGCGTTGCAACAGCAACTGATGAGCCATCTGGACTACGCCCTGAAACATACGGACTGGCATCAGTCGCGCGAGCAGGGGGACCAGTACGCCATCAAGAGCTTTGTGCCGTATGCCGGCCCCATCCATGCCGCTCAGCGTGAGCTGAGCAAACTGTCGATTTATCAACGCGTTTACCAGAACCTGCGCATTAAAGCCCAGGAGTCACTGCCGCCCGCGCTTAACCTACGTGATCAGATTGGCGCAGGGTTTGACGATGTGTTTGTGCCTAATGATGAAGCGTTGCTGACGGTGCCGTCATTCCTGACGCGTAAAGGGCTGCAAAACTACTTCGTGAAGCAGAACGACCAGTTCATTGAACTGACCGTGATGGACAGTTGGGTGCTGAACCTGACCAAAAACGTTGAATACAGCGAAACCGACCGTAAAGAGATCCAGCGTCAGGTCACCGAACAATACATCGGTGACTACACTGCCACATGGCGGGCCGCCATGAATAACCTGTCGGTCGGGGAATTTGAAGATCTGCAACAGGCCATTAATGCGATTGAGCAGGTGATCAGCGGCGAACAGCCGTTCCGCCGGGCGTTGCAGACGCTCAGTGACAATACCCTTTTGCCTGCCATTCCTGACACGCTGACCGGGAAAGATCGCGATAAATTCCTCTCGCAACCCGACTACACCTTACTACTGCGTATAAATCGTGAGTTCGCTCCGGAAACCAGCGTACTGGTAGAAAACGGCGACAAAGGCAGCGTGCTGCAAAACGTTTACCAGAAGCTAACCGAACTACACCGCTACCTGCTGGCTATCCAGAACTCGCCGGTTCCAGGAAAAGCAGCGCTGAAGGCTGTCCAACTGCGACTCGATCAGAACAATAGCGACCCCATTTTTGAAGTTCAGCAACTGGCGAAGAACCTGCCAGAGCCGCTAAATCGCTGGGCGGGAGACCTGGCAGACCAGGCGTGGCGCGTGGTGATGAAAGAGGCCATTAGCTATCTGGAAGTGGAGTGGAATGGCACCATCGTCAAGCAGTACCAATCCTATCTGGCCGGGCGTTATCCGTTCGATCCGCAGGCAAAAGAAGATGTGCCGCTCAGCGAATTTGAACGCTTCTTCGGTCCAAAAGGCACACTCGAAACCTTCTACCAGAGCAATCTGAAACCGTTTGTGGAAAACAATCTGACGGCAGACAGCGACGGGCAGCTCTTGATCCGGGAAGACGTGCTGGAACAGCTCGAACTGGCGAAGAAAATCCGTGAAACCTTCTTCTCAACCCAAAACGGCCCCGGCGTGCAGTTTGCCATAGAGCCCGTGACCCTGAGCGGCAACAAGCGGCGCAGCATTCTGAATCTGGACGGGCAACTGCTGGATTACGCCCACGGGCCAAGTAATCGGGCACAGCTGGTGTGGCCAAACTCCATGCGCACCGGCGTGGAAAGCAAAGTCACCCTGGTACCGAACGAGAATGACAAATCCCCGAGAAGCCTGAGCTTTACCGGCCCGTGGGCGCAGCTGAGGTTAATCAACTCCGGTGAGCTGACCAGCGTTAACAGCAGCAGCTTTGATGTGCGCTTTAAGGTGGACGGCGGTGATATGACCTACCGCGTTTATGTGGATGAGTCCGACAACCCGTTTGCGGGCGGTCTGTTCAGCCACTTCAATTTGCCGGATACGCTCTATTAAGGACGATGAAGCATGAGTGAATTTACCGGGAACATCATCATTCAGACCGGCCCGGATCCCCGGGACTGGCCTGAGTTCACGGCGATCCGCGAAGAGATCAACAAAATTAACCATCCAGCCCGACCGGGGGTGAGCTGGCACCTGATCGAGTCGCTGTCGCTGTCGTTGTTTCGCAGCAACGGCGTGGATTTGCAGACCGCTGCCTATTACACCCTGGCGCGCACTCACCAACAGGGGCTGGCCGGCTTCACCGAAGGCTGCGAGCTGTTGGCTGCGATGGTTGTGAATCAGTGGCAGCAGCTGTGGCCGCAGCAAGGGCAGGCACGTATAGAGATCCTCGAATGGTTCAATGCCAGAGTGGGGAGCCAGTTGCGCCAACACAACTTCGAAAGCCGGGACCTGCCGATGGTTTACCGGGCGGAACGAGCATTACAGCTGCTGTGTGACAAGCTGCAGCAGGTCGAACTGAGCCGGGTGCCGCGTATCGAAAACCTATTGTACCTGATGCAAAACACCGCGAAGCGGCTAGACGCTCCGGCGATTAAGCCTCCGCTACCCGCAACCCAGCCAAAGCAGACGCTGGTGTATTTATCCATACCGCAACCTGAGCCGGAACAGCCTGCTGTAACGGAGTACCACGCGGAGACTTCGGTGCGACAAGGTGTGGAAGTGCGTGTCGCAACACCCGTGGCAAAACGCCCGGCGGTCATCCTCGGTTTTGCCGCAGGCGTGTTGGTCGGCGCACTTGTGGCGGTCGCTATTTACATAACGCAGGTCAGACCGCTGCAACAGCAACTGACCTCGCTGGCGATGATGCCAGTGACGGCAGCCCCTCTGTGGCTGAGCAAACCGGAACTCGCCACTTACGCAGAGCAGCTAAATGTGCTGGAGAACCTTTCACCTCTGACCGTACTGCACTCGGCGGACCGTGTGGTGGCAAAGGCCAGCAGCCTGTGGCCGACCGATCCGCTGCAAATCGCCCAGACACAGCGCTGGCAACAACTACAGACAGCCAGAGCGGACTACGCCGAAGAGGACAGCTATTTTCAACTCCGTCTGCAACTCAAGGCGCTATCGGAAAAGTTGGTCGAACAGGAAAAGGCCCACGGCAGCCTGACTATCTCGTATCTCAAAACCGCCGTTTACCAGATGCAGAATGAACTTAACCGTGCCACGCCACTGGAAGAGCTGTTGCGTCAGTTGTCGGTGGCGGTGGATGCGAACCAGCCGCCGTCTCCATTGTTAATCAAACAAACCGATGAGCGCTGGAATGCGCTGCTCAGTCGTTATCACCAGCTCATGGTGCAGGGGCACGCTGCCCGCTGACACCCGCTATTCAGGTAAGGAGTACCTATGTTTGCAGATAACAAGACAACATCCCCGGTGCCAGGGGGCAAAAAGCCCAGCGGTTTACAGTTTACCCTGACGGCTTCCGGTCTGCCGCCGCAGACCTTTGCGGTGGTGGATTTCACCCTCAGTGAATCCCTGTCCGAGCCGTTTGTGCTGAACGTCGGGCTGGCGAGTGCGAACCCGGCGGTAGATTTTGCCGCCGTGCTGGATAAAGACGCCACGCTGATAGTCTGGCGGGAGGGCGTGATGCAGCGCAGTGTCACCGGGATGGTGGCGAGTTTTGAGCAGGGGGACACCGGCTTTCATCAGACGCGCTACAGCATGGTCATTCGTCCGGGGCTGTGGCGTACCAGCCTGCGGCGCAACTCACGCATTTTCCAGCTGGAGACGGTGGAGAGCATCATCTCCACGCTGCTGAAAGAAAACGGCATCAACGACTTTGCGTTTGGCTTCCGCAATCCACATCCGGCCCGGGAATTCTGTGTGCAGTATCAGGAGTCTGACTTCGATTTCATCCAGCGTCTGACGGCAGAAGAGGGCATTTTCTACTACTTCGAATTCAGCAAAGGTCAGAACACCGTGGTCTACGCGGACGATGTGGGTTCACTTCCGGTGGGAGCCACGCTGCCCTATAACCCGAACGTGGCGGCGCAGGCGCAGGAGCTGTGCGTCACCACCTTCACCCGCAGCGCGCAGGTACGGCCCGCCACGGTGCAGTTGAAGGACTACACCTTTAAAAATCCCCGTTGGGCTGCCCAGTTCAATCGCAAAGCAAGCGACCTGAGCAACCAGCGTGCGAGCTATGAACACTTTGATTTCCCGGGACGTTTTAAGGACGAGCAGCACGGCAAGGATTTCACTCGTTACCGGCTGGAGGCCCTGCGCAACGACGCCAGCCTGGGCAGGGGCCAGAGCAACGATGCCAGCCTACAACCGGGCCAGCTGTTCAGCCTGAGCCGCCATCCGCGTCCCGACCTGAACCATGCCTGGCAGATACGCAGTATCGAACATACGGGCAAACAGCCGCAGGCGCTGGAGCAGGAAGCGGGCGAGCAGGGCACGCACCTGAGTAACAGTTTCATCTTCATTCCACACACCCAGACCTGGCGGCCGGGCCCACTGGCTAAACCGGCGATGGACGGGCCGCAAATCGCGATGGTGGTGGGCCCGGCCGGGGAAGAAATCTACTGCGACGCGTTCGGCCGTATCCGGCTGCAGTTTTTGTGGGACAGGTACGGGAAGAGTAACGACACCAGCTCGTGCTGGATACGAGTGACGCAGCCATGGGCAGGTCAGGGCTGGGGCGTGCTGGCCATCCCGCGTATCGGACAGGAAGTGGTGGTGGATTTTCTGCACGGTGACCCGGACCAGCCGATTGTGACGGGGAGAACCTATCACGCGAGCAACATCCCGCCTGGGAGCCTGCCGGGGACAAAAACGCAGATGGCATTCCGTTCGAAAACGCACAAGGGCGAGGGATTTAACGAGCTGCGTTTTGAGGATGCCAAAGGCAGCGAGGAACTTTTTCTACACGCGCAGAAGGATATGAACACCAAAGTCCTTCACGACCGTTGCACCAACGTTGATAACAATCACACCGAACGGGTGGGCGGTAATCAGTCAGTGACGGTGGCAAAAAATCAGAATACCACCATCGAAAAAAATCATACGCACACGGTAGAAAAGCACAAAATTGAATCCGTTTTGCTGACGAGCACTGAAACTGTGGGCGGCATTCGTTCTCTGGCTGTGGCAGGCATGTATGACATCACCGTTGGGGCTGAAATGCTGACAGCTGTGGCTTTCGACCAGACAGAATTCGTTGGCATGAGCAAAAGTGTGGACGTCGTGAACTCACTGAAGGTGAGTGCCGGGGATGTTATCGAACTGACCTGTGGCCAGAGCTCAATCAAGATGAACAAAGATGGCAAAGTGACCATCACTGGCACAGAGTTTGTTTTTTCGGCCAGCGGGCAGGTCAACATCATCGGCAAAGATGTCGACCTGAACTGAGGAGTCGGAAAATGGAATTTCGCAATCTGACGCCTTTTGCAGCTATGCAGTACGCCATGCTGGATGCCAGTGACGAGGAAAATCACGTTGTAGTCATGAAAGTTGGCTACCAGCTTCAACCCGCAGCGCAGGGAGGTTATCAGCTTAGGGTGCGGGATGAGGATGCAGTCCCGCTTTGCCTTGAGGATGAGTTTAGTGAAAAAGTGAACGCCTCATCTGTGTTGCAGGAAAGCGATCTCGCGCCTTTTAAACCGGCCTGCGATGTCATTATTAATGCCACCGCGTGGTCTGCACAGCGTCAGCCTTGTATCGACCTACCGGTAGGCATAGAAATAAAAAACGCAGAAGGCGTATCTTTGCTGACCCGAAAACTGATGGTCACGGGTGAGCGCTATTTTGAGCAACATGTGTTAACCGATAAATGGTCGCTAAGCCCACCTGAACCCTTTGTTTCTTATCCTCTGCGCTGGGAAGGGGCGTTTGGGGGTGAGAGTCGTCTGGATAAACACGAAAAAATAACGGGTGAAATAGACGGGGCTGCGCTCCTCACGGCGGAACAACAGGCCCAGCATCCACAGGCCCCGAATGCGCCACTGGCGCATGAGGCCTGCGCGCGAAATCCATTAGGACGGGGCTTTATCGCGCCATGGTATGCCCGGGCAAAACAGCCAAAACGGTATCCGGCCCCCCGAATTTTTGATCCGCAACACCCACTTATGGCAGACGAGTTTTCTGCACAAATCGCGGGTAATGCCAATCCCAACTCACCTTGTTTTCACCCCATTGGGTTGGGAACGTTTGGGCGGGCGTGGCAACCCCGTTTGGCACTGGCTGGCACCTATGACGAAGAGTGGCTGGCAGCACGCCAACCGTATCTGCCCGCTGATTTCGATTTCAGTTACTGGAATTGTGCGCCTTCTGAACAGCAAATTCCCTACCCTGCACTGCCGCTGTCGGTAAACCTGGAGGGGGTCTCGCCCGATGGGGCATTGCACTTTTCGATCCCGGAGCATGTCGCGTTCATTTTGCTGCGAATGAACAATGGCCTTTGGTTCCCGCAACGCATGCAAATAGACACATTGCATATTGATTCAGACAGGCTGGAAGTGACGGTTTGCTGGCGTTATCTCATCTCTGCCAGTACCCCGATTCGGGTGATGGAAGCGCGCTTTGAAACCGATCCTGAGAAGATTCCCGCTTGCATTTATCCGATGCTATTCCCCCCAACATCCCCGACAGAAAAGGCTATCTGACATGGCTGAAAATTACATGGCTCGTAAAAATAGCGAATGGATTGTTGTCAGTCTGACCCCCGATGTCTGTAAAACGCCAGTCGGGCCCGCCACCCCACCCATTCCTTATCCGGTCATTGCCCGTCTGGGGAGTGCTGCTCAGGAAGTCCCCTCCGTAAAAGCCAATGGCTGTCCGGTTGTGGTGATGAATCAGAGCTTTATTCCTGCCACGATCGGGGACCAGCCCGGCGTGGCGAAAGGCGTAAAGAGCGGCACGGTCGGAGGGAAGTGTTATCCGCTGGAGCACAGTACCAGCGTTAAGGCAGGGAAGCGGGCGGTCCTGCGCCATGGTGATACATTCTGGATGAACGGGAAATAATGGTCATGGATAACGATGTAATCAACGTCAGCACCGGGGCCCCGACGCCAGCTCAGGAAGAGGCTTATTACCACTCCATTGCCTCCAGCACGGTGCAGGGCACGA